>NZ_NSDG01000083.1 GCF_002289345.1 Pseudoalteromonas sp. HM-SA03
GTAAATTTTCCTATTTTAGTTAATGGAAAATTCTACTTATAAACTGTTTCATTTTTTGGGGGAGTTACAAAGCCACGTGTAAACTAATGTAAAACAATAACTAAATAACTAAATAACTAAATAGTTCCGTTCCTTGATTGTTAAGATTGCTACAGCGGTTGTTATTACCAGTATTAAATACCGCTGTATCCACGCTCAATTTTTGGTGGGTGTCGCTGTATTTAGCGTCGGGTTATCGTATTTTTAACTACAAAAAAACATGCCTGCCGCTAGCGCACCAGGCTTTTTGCTAGATTTTCAATCAGTAAAAATTGTTTTGCGATATCTTCAGCCCAGCTGGGATCATATTCATTTTGCAGTTTTTTTGGGCTAAATAAGTTAGCACCATAGTCAAGAGAGATCAGTATATCGCTACCTTCGATAAACATTTGTGCTTTTACTTTTGGAATTTTTAGTCCTTTAGGTAGGTTGTCGGAGGAGAAGAATGTTTTGACTTGCGACAATTGCGCCATATATTCTGGCGTGAGTACTTTGCGGCAGGTTTGTTCGTCTTTAGCATAGACTAGGTACTCTTTTTCAAAGTTTTCTTGTTCAAATTTAACTCGCTGTAACCCTTTTAAAGATTGACGTCGATTTATCAGCATGTTCCAAAGCCCTGCATCTTGTAACACCACGATTGGAGTATCTACAGGTTCAGGCATAATCAGCTTTATAACTGCACCATTAAACAAACGTTTACTGTCATTATTCTGGTGATGCGTGCGTATATGCACTTCAGTAAAGTAAAAGGGAATGCCATTTACTTCGCCGTTAAATCCATCCTCAGCCACAGCTCGTCCTCCTTTGGCTAATATACCTGCACTGATTGCTTCCTCGCAGATAAGTAAATTACCACCTACCGAATATTCTAAGTTAAGCGCCGAAGCAATTGGCGCCACCATATAAGCTCTAGTTAACACACCCTTAGTGAAAGACTTAAGAGAATGTTTTAACAAAAAGTAGATAGGAATAATTGAGATTAAGAGAAAAGGCGCAAGAAATAGTAAGGGGATTGCAATACCAATCGCCCACCATTTATAGCGCTTAAACGACTTCGATTTATTGTCAAGGTCGCTATCAAAGCTGGATGTGGTTTTATCTAAATTGTAATAGGCCTCTTTTAACTGCATCTCAATGCCAGCTAGACGTGGATCAATATGATGGAGAGACCTTTGTTCTAATAAAGGCATTAACTTTCCTTGTTAGTTGCAATGGAGATTGAGAAAAAATTGTACCTTGTAATACTTTATAAAGTAAGAGTGAGGAGAGGGGAATAAAAGGCGAGTACAACTTTCTGCATGACGCCTTTTGCTAATTTAGGGAAGTGTTTACTCTTGAATCGCGTACTTAATATTAGCTTCGAATGCTTCTGCTTCGAGAGGTGCGTTTTCGTATCCGTACTTTTGCATATCCGAGATGTGTTGGCGAAGTACATCTGCAAAATTAGCGCGCTCGATTTGCAGGACGTGAACCAGTTCGTGCGCAAGTTTTGGCCTATTTAACTTAAATCCATGGCGAACGTAAATTGAGTATCCGAATACCTGAGCGTTGTTTACTATCCCTTCGCCAATAAAGCCCAGAGACTCACCCATAGCCTTTAGTGCTTTGTTCTCGATAGGAAATGGGACGGTATCAAGGTAAATGATGCGAACTTTTTCTGGGTGCTTAATCCCGATTTCTTTTGCCAATGTGATGCCTCTGGCGTCAAGCGGTATCCCTACTTTTCTACCTTGAGACTCAGTTTGTTGAGCCCAAGAAATGTATTCTCCCAGTAATGTTTGCATATCCATGGGGGGTTCTTTTGCTAACGTGATGGTACTAAGCAAGATGGTCGTGCTCAAGCACAAAGATTTTATATTCATTTTTAATACCTTTTTATTATTATCAATGGTCAAGTAAGATCTGATT
The DNA here is from genome assembly GCF_002289345.1 of Pseudoalteromonas sp. HM-SA03. GTDB lineage: Bacteria > Pseudomonadota > Gammaproteobacteria > Enterobacterales > Alteromonadaceae > Pseudoalteromonas. The sequence continues at coordinate 1,948 of NZ_NSDG01000083.1, forward strand.
TTGCATCTCGTTACAGGCAACGAGGTCTATGATCACAAAAGTATCGAACAAAGTCACCATTTTACATTTGTATACGAGTTCAAAGGCCGTTATTTTTCTTGCTAATTTTTGTTAAAAGCGCCCTACATTTAGCCTGTTATACTTTATCGGAGCATCGAGGTAAATAGCCAAAAAATTCATCTAAGAATATTACAAGTCCGCATGATTTTAAATGCGCCGGGATTTTAGTTTGTTTATATAAATTGGATAAGATTAAGAGTGATAACTGACAGATACCGCAATGTTACTAATACTACTTTTGAAACAAAATAGTGGCTCTCGTCAACACTCAGGTGTTAGCGTCGGTGCAGGCCAGTACTAAAACAATGCACAGCATCCCACCTTGGCTTAGATACACAACTTGTTTATTAAGGTTGGCAGTCCAATCCCCGAGGTTGTCCAATTACCGCTTATTATACAGGTGCACACAGTCTTTTAGTCTGGATAGCGCTGACTATGGATAACTAACTCATTTAGAGCGGTCTGTTTTGGCGCCAAACTGCGGAAATTGGTATAACACCTCAGATTTGGTACCTTGACTGTGGCAGGATACGAAAGCGACGCTATCCCTAATTCTCTAATATAAATAAGGAATGTTCTAACTCTTTCCTTGTGCAAATCCCCAGTCGAAAATTGTATTTTTTTGGAATATCTTATTGAGAATGATTTTTATTAGTGTTAACTTCTTGGGGAACATAACTCAGAGTTTATTTTTATCGTTTTTCATTTGTTAACTTTTTGTTTTTATGATGCGGTTAATAATGGGTGATGTAATAGATAGCAATATACGATTGAATAACTAATAGTGAAAGTCATTCTCATCTGACTTGTTGATATGGTGAAACATCAGGCTGTTCTCGGTAACTTACATGTTTCTTTAAAGGAAGTATTAGCTACAGATGCCTGAGTGATACGGGGATTGGAAGGGAGGTTAAAAATAACTATGTGTAGTGACATTGAAATAAGTACAGCGAATAAACAGCAGCAGATTGATAATGTGGTTGGGCAAAATTTTGTGCAGTTGATGCCAGGGCTTTCTGTGGGCCTATCCTCAGCGCAAGATTTAGGGGCTGCTGATACTAAACATGTATTTCCTGGCGATGACCAATATATTCATATTAACAGTGTTCTTGCGGGGAAGTTTGAAGCGACGGTTGGTAATACGCTTTTACAATGTGAGTGCGGAGACTTCAATATTGGTTTTTCGGGTGGGGAGAATTTCTGTGCTTACCATAGTAATGATTTTAGTAACTTGGAGATCATGATAAAACCCGAAGTGCTTAATGAGCTTGCTGGTGAAGAGCTCAGTGGTGTAGATCTAGGGAAAAGTATGTCATTCTTTGTGAAGCAAAGTGGCCCCAGTAGAAAAGTCAGCACATGTGCGAATCGTATTCATAAGTTGATAACAGATCAAGAAACCAACCCTCTGCTGCTGCATTCTGCTACGTTGGACTATCTATATTGGCATCTTACTGCACTGAAATCAGTAGACGTGAGCAACCAACTCCCGCTTCGGGAGAAAAAGCAACTTATGGCAGCTAGAGATTTTTTATTATCCGATCTTAGTTGTCCTCCTACCATTTCAGATGTGGCTAAGGTGGTTGGATTGAACCAGTGTAAGCTAAAAAAAGGCTTTAAGGTATTATTTAACAATACGGTTTATGGCTGTTTTCAAGAAGAAAGAATGCACAAAGCAATGAACCTATTAAAAGACAATAACGTAACGGAAACAGCCATCTCGCTGGGCTATAGCAATGTGAGCCATTTTAGCGTGGCTTTTAGAAAACAATTTGGGGTGTTGCCTAAAGAGGCGAGACTGAACCTGGCTCCCAGTATTGTCTATGGTTAATCACTTTTGAGAGTATGCTCTGCGGGCTTTTTGCGCAACACATAAATCTATTTTTCGTCGCCTTTTTTGTTATCCTACGGCCTGAAGCGTTAGTGCTTTATTCAAAGTGATGTCTACAGCACCTTCACCTTTACAGTCCCAAGTTATATTCAAATTACTCTGACTGGCTAAAAAGGTGAGTGCTTCTTCCTCCATCTCGGCAAGCTCAGGGCAACCAAGTTCTTTAAACATAGCTGCATACGCACAGTCGGTGATAGATATGCAAATCGTCGAGGAGTCAACCTTTGATTCGCTCAGTGTAAATAGGCCAAGTTTGGCGTAGTTTCTAAGCCAAGTGAGCCAGTACTCTAAAATCACATCCCCCTTGTTTTCGAACATATTAAAGGATTCAGGATTAGGCCATAACCTGAGCTAAACATACTCATATCTTTGGTGATGGACTTCCAAATTTCAGTATATTCTCCTTGGTGTTTTTGTCTGATTTAGAAAGAATAAGCCCAGCAACGACACCTGCTTGTTCGAGATCTTTTATAAAATGATTGGCATCAACAGCTTCATGTAGCATCATTGGACCTGTTTTGGTGATTTGGTTGTTTAATAATTGCTTAGCTGCTATGCCGATGATAAAGCCTGTAGCCTGGTAGGTATCTTCTAGAATGACTTGATTATGATGTATGCAGTTGTCAGGACATTTTATTTAGGCATCAACGGCGTAAATTGGGTCGAGTTTACGCATATCTTTAGCTGAGGCTTTACATCATCACCGTGCCGCACGAGCATAGTTTTATGGTTTTTGTACATCTTGAATATCTTGGCAATCATGCAAACAAACATAGCGCGGGGCCCTAGATTAGCACCGTAGACTTTAGCTGTTTGTATGCCGTGTTCGTTAGCGAGTTGTACGATTTCTTCTGCGTAAATCAACATAGTAGATGCGGTGCCTATGGGAGCAGGAAGGTGTGCTTTAGCACCAGCCTTTGAGAACTTTTCGCGTTTAACTTGCTGGTTTTCCAAGTAACAAAAGCCACGCTTGTGACCAAAGTCTCCTAACCCATTTATAATGTCCCATGCCGAATTGTAGCTCCAAGCGTCTCGGCCAACGTATTGCTCTTCTAAACTATTATACTTATTTTCATGCTCGTGAAGAGACGCGTACACAGGATCATAGCCACCAGCATCAATAATTGGTACGCCTAACTCTTTACAGGCCAATACTATTTGATCGCCAATAATGCCTGAGGGGCCAACACCGGCGACGACCAGATCAGTATTCTTTAACTGAGTTTTTAAATCGTCGGTGTTTTGGACATCAAGTTGTACAGTATTTATTCGGTCTTGATGTTGCGAAATTGCACTGGGTAATGAGGCTTTTCTACGTGAAGCAAACGTAAGTGCGGCTTGTGTATGCTCAAGTAAATACTCAGCTGCTTTTAAGCCTACTTGACCTGTACCACCGAGCAATAACACGGATTGAGCTTGCATGGTAACTCCCTTAATAAGCGTATCAACGCATTGATATTATTTATACAACGTCACGGTGGCGCTTAGTGCGTGCGCCACTTTCCACTCGTCATTGGTTTAGAAATTAGTACCTACAGTGAGGCCTATGGTTCTCGGGTTTCCTGCTTCTGCCGTGACACCGAAACCAAAGTTAAATTCAACTTTTGAGTAATATTCATCAAGCGCATTCTTCACCCATAAGTGCGCGTACCAGCTTTCGCTTTCAAGTCCTACTTTGGCATTTAAAAGGTGATATGCAGATTGCTTCATTTGGTTACCTGCATCAAAGTAGTGATCGCCCATATAAATGTTTTCTAACTGTGTGAATAAGGTGAAGTCGCTGTTGAGTTCTGTACGATTGCTAATGGACAGGTTGGCACTGATCTTAGGTGTATTTGGTAAACGATTATCGGAATAGTCTTCTATTGCACCTGTTGCAAAGTTCACACTTTCATACTCACTATAAGTGGCGTCAACATAACTACTTGAGAAGCCAATGGTCCAATCCGGGTGGGGCTGGTAGCGCGACTCAAATTCAATACCTCGGCTGGTACTTTCGCCAGCGTTATCTGTGATAATGGTGGTGTTTTCTAACATCTGTTGCACTTGTTGGTCGTCCAACGAGACGTAAAATGCAGTGATTGAAAAGCTCAGTTGGTTTTTTAGTGCCAGTGCTTTATAGGCGATTTCATAGTTATTACTGTATTCAGGCTCAAAGCTAGGCTTGCTTAAGTTGGGATATAATGTGTCAAACCCCCCTGCTCGGTAACCTTTACTCCAAGATGCGTAAACAAGGTCATTATTGGTTGTTTGATAAGAGAGGGCTAATTTGGGCAGAACTTCGCTGAACTCTTCTTTGCCGCCGTATTTTGAGGTTACTCCAGAGGATTGAGCGTCGATGTTAATATCGGCTTTTNGGTAGCGCAAACCTGCAATGACGGTAATGTCCTGAGTGATTGCGTAGTCAACCTGACCAAATACCGCCCAAGCTTGGTCATCTTTCCCGATAACCGAACGATCAACCATGGGTCCACTACCTGGGTACATAGCGGAGTAGTTTAGATCATTTCGTGTCGTATTCAGGGTGTCTGATTGGTAGCCGTAGAACCCGACTAGCCAATGGTAGCCTTCAGTATTTTTAGAGCTCCAACGCATTTCATGGGAGAGCTGATCAAAATCTTCTTGAGAGTGACTATGGAACTGATATCCTGCGTCATTGCCTGTATCTTGATCCGCGGTGTTTAGATTATCCCAGTCACGCCAACTTGTGATCGAGATGAAGTTTACATTGTCACCGCTATAATCCAGTGTAACCGAAGCCCCAAGTGCATCGCGATCATCAATTCCTTCAAAATCATGTTCTATTTGATTTGGGTTGGCTTTGATACGCTCAAGTTGTCCCATCGCATACGAATCGCCACGAAAACGTTCATAATCCACCACAAAATTGGCTTCAAGATTGTCTGACGCGACCCATCTAAGTTTAGCTCTCGCACTCAGATCGTCACGAGCACCAAAATCCTTATCTAAGTAGGTATTTTCAAGATGCCCATCGGTATTGTACGCCGAAGCTGATAAGCCGAGAAATAGATTGTCTGCAGTTAAGGGGGTATTCACACCTAATCTAACTCGCTTTGAGCCAAAGTTATCGGCAGAAAAGATGCCTTTGAATTCCGGCATTTCGTCTGGTTGCTTGGTGATGATATTAATAACACCTGCTAGAGAATTGCCGCCATATAGTGTGCCTTGAGGTCCCCTTAGGACCTCAACACGCTCTATATCCACAAGGTCCAAATCAAAAATACTATTGCTACTATAATTCACGCCATCGACGTAAAAACCTATGGTGGGTTCGGTGAATAAACCTGGGCCTATGCCACGAATAAATACATTGCTGTCTCTTCGGCCACCCCAACTATAAACGTGAACGCTCGGGATTGCTTGTCCAAGATCTGTGATGGAATAGGCTTCAGAGTCGGCAAGTTCTTGTCCAAAAATAGCCGTTACGCTAGAAGCAACTTCCATAATATTCACGGTACGCTTTTCAGAAGTGACTTCGATTCGTTCCAAGTCGATATGTTTGGCTTGATCATCTGCAAATACTGCTGAAGAGGAAACACCTAAACTCATTGCTAACAAGGTACGTGAAATATAATAGTTGAGTTTAGAGGTGGAGAAGAGAGGGTTGGCCGTAGACGTCAGCTTATAACGAAACATAGTAAATTAGCTCCTAGTAACAACGAATAGTAGAGTAGTTGGGCATTGAGTTATGCTGCGCTAGAAATGGGTTTTTAGGCTTACTTCTCGTCAGCGTTGACCATTTGGTCGGCCCTGTTTTTATTGCCCGTTATTGTCTGAATAAGCAAGGAAAGCCACTACCCGAAAACGGCCATTACCCCTCTGTGCGGTTTTTTTTAAAGGTAGCGAACAAGGCCGATAGTAATTAGGGCGCTTATGTGGCAGCCCTAATCGTTTGTAATGGGGGTTTACAGAGATAGATTTTGCACTTTTGCGTCATGTAGCGTCATTTGCTGAAATAATATATCTAGTTGTTTTTCATGTTTAGGCTGCTTTACGGCTTGCAACAGCTTAAGGTACAACTGTTGTGCCGATATGAGCTGTGACACCTTATAAACAACAAGCTGCGATTTACTTTTGGCGTATGGTTGGTGCGTTAATGCTAAGGCGTTTTTCTCGAACCCAATGGAGGGCCAAAAATTTGCATCAATATAGCTGGCATTTTTTGTCACTTTGCCAATGTAATCAGTTGCGCGATTACTATAGCCTTGATATTTGGCTGAAGCCGCAAAACTGAGCTGACTTTGTTGCTCATGAGTGAGAGGTGTATTCAAGCCCTAAACTGAGGCATGATGCTGCGTGCAACTCTGCCACTTTGCATGAGAGTATCCCATTCACCGCCTAATATTTCTCGGTAGCCCATGGCTATCATGGCTATTAAACAACCCCAAGTGGCTACGAAGCGTAGTCTATATTTCAACTCATTTCTTGATACTGATTTGTGCCAAATCTGGTGCTCTATTGAGGCGACGAGCTCATCGGGCTTGCCGCGTGCTAGTAGCGTTCCTCGGTTGAGGATCCCCATATCAGCACAAAGGTTGGTGACGTCTCCTACACTATGTGTGGAGAGGATCACGATGGCACTGTCAGTGAGTTGGTGCAAAATACTATAAAAGCGGTTGCGCTCTGCAGGGTCTAGTCCCGCGGTTGGTTCATCAACAATGATGACCTTAGGGTTGGTCAATAAAACTTGCGCTATACCAAAACGCTGGCGCATGCCACTTGAGTATGTATCTACCGCCTTATGACAATGCTCTGTGAGGTTAACCAGCTCCAACAATTCATTTTTCGTTCCTTGGCATTGTAAATACCCTCCAAGCGGGCGAAATGGTCCAGCATATCGGTGGCGGATGCATTAGCATAAACTCCAAAATCTTGAGGCAAGTAGCCCGGCTGGCAACGGAACTCAGTAGGGTTTGTGAAGATATCTTGTCCATCAAAATATATTTTGCCACTGTCGGGCGTTTGTAGAGTGGCAATGGTACGCATAATACTGCTTTTACCAGCCCCGTTGGGACCAAGTAGGCCGAACATGCTCTTGCTTATGGTTAAATTGATATCTTTTAGTGCGTGAACACCGTTTGCATACATTTTTGATATGTCACGAATTTCTAATTCCATTTCACTAGCTTCTGTTATTGATTTTAGATTGCGGTACTGCGCAGTGGTGCCGCTGAGTTTGAGGTTAGTTGATCTTGTGTCCCAAGTGGCAAGCACAGCGGCTTAGTTATCTGGCCATAGCATTGAGGCACAATTGAAACATCAATGTTGAACAGCCGTTTAATGATTTGCTCTGTGACGACTTGTTGCGGTGTGCCATCAGCTATTATTGAGCCATTTTTAAGAGCGATAATTCGGTCACTGAATTGACTGGCTTGATTGATATCGTGTAGCACCATCACAATGGTTTTGTGTTCATGAATTTGTAGCTGCTTAAGTAAGTCTAAAAGCTGAAACTGATGGCCTAAGTCTAGGTAAGTCGTAGGTTCGTCTAAGAGTAAAATTTCAGATTGCTGTGCTAAGGCCATCGCTAACCATGCTCTTTGACGCTCACCACCAGATAAATGTTGTAGCGGCGTATGTTGCAACGCTTCAAGTTTGGTCTTTTTGAGCGCCCAAGTAATGGCATCCTGATCTTGTTGCGATAGTGTGTTGAACATCCCTAAATAGGGAAACCGACCATGGCCAACAAGCTGTTTAACGAGCATACCACTTGGAGCTTGTGGACTTTGGCCAAGTAATGCGAGTTTCTTTGCTAGCGTTTTAGGGGACCATTGGTGAAGCGGTTGTTGATCCAAAGAGATAGTCCCTTGCTGCGGTTGAATGAGTCCGCCAAGTAGTTTAAGTAAGGTGGACTTACCACTGCCATTAGGACCGACAATTGCGGTGATCTGATGACGTGCGATGGAGACAGACAAGTCTTTTAGCACAGGTCTATGTTGGTAATGTAAGGTTATTTGATCTGCATTTAACATGATAAATCCTAATTTTGGCGGCGGATCAATAACAGCAAGATGGGAATGCCCATCAAGGTGGTTAGCGTGCCTGTGGGGATCTCCAAAGGAGAGATGAGCGTTCGGCTTGCAATATCTGCCGCCAGCGTTAACGAGGCCCCAGCTAACATGCAGACTGCCATCAGGTGGGGGAGGCTGGTACCCAAGCCGAATCGGTTAAGAAGCACTTTGGCGAAATGGGGTACAATTAAACCAACGAATCCGAGTGGGCCCGAGATAGCGGTGGCGCTGGCCGCCAATGCCACCGCTATCAATAAGCTGATTAAACGCCACCTAGTGACGTTTAGCCCTAAAGTTCGTGCGGCATCGCTATCTAATTGCAGTATCGACAAGTACTTTAATAATGCGAAGCAACCAAGTACGCCGATAAATGTCCAAGGAAGAAGCAAAAACACGTGGCTAAAGTCTCTGCCATACAGACTACCTGCTAACCAAATCAAACTGGTTTCTGTGCGATTTCCTCCCCATGCCAAAATGGCCCACATAACTAGAGCATTTAGCACCGCGCCTATTGCGACCCCGTTAAGTGCCAATTGATTCGGCTGTAGCTGTTGTCGCCAACTAAGTTTCAACACTAAAGCTGTGGCCAACACCCCACCGAGCAATGCTACAACGGGAAGCCAAGCAAAGTTAAAAATGAAATCACTGAAGCCGAATACATGAAGTTGAATATAATCCACCACAAGTAAACAAAGTACGATGGCTAAACTCGCGCCACCATTGACCCCTAAGATACTTGGGTCGGCAAGAGGATTGCGGATCACGGCCTGTAAAATTAGTCCTGCCAGCGCAAAATGGATCCCAACCAACATGGCTAACAATGAGCGAGGTAAACGCAGCTGCCAAAGGATGTGTGAATCACTATTTTGCGGTATTGAGGAAATCAGTATCTGCCACACAGATTGCATCGACAGTGGTACAGAGCCCATACATAGCGCGGTAAAAAATAAGCAAATGAGTAGCGCGATGAGTGAGGTTAATAGACCATAAAAAGGCCAAGGTCTAGTTTCTCGGCAAGCGGATATAGTCATTGTTCGATTCATATAGACGCCTGCTGATAGCGAGATTGGATGAGCCAAACTAAGCTTGGTCCGCCAAACAGCACGCATAGTATACCTACAGGGATCTCCTGATAATTTGCCAATAAGTCGGAAAGACTGACAAGCACAGCGCCGCTTAGTGCGCTGCCAAATAAGACATAGCGGTACTCATAAGCCAGGTGCTTGGGCAGTAAAGTGCGGCACAGGTGAGGGGCAACCAGCCCAACAAAAGCGATGGGACCTGTAACAGCCACAGTGGCAGAAGTTAGCACTACGGCAACAGTGAGCGTTTGAATACGCCAGCGCTTTACATTTCCCCCAATACTTTTTACGACATCGGTATCGAGTTGTAAAATGGTGAGCGGGCGGGCTAACAGTGTACATAAAATAACACCGAGCAATGCGATAGGAGCCAATAACGACACATGCTGCCAAGTGCGATTTGCAACGCTGCCAAGCAACCAATAAAACAACCCTCTAGTGTCAGTGCTTACCGAGATTAGTAGCAAAGTTGTTGCGGCGGCGCAAAACAGAGAAACGCATAAACCAGATAGAATAAGATTCACAGGCTCTAGTTTTTGCTTCCAAGAAAGCCAAAGTGTGGCTGACATCGCCAAAGCACCGCCAAATATACCCGCTATAAATTGGAAGTAGGTACTTAAACCGGTAAAAGTGAGAACCAGTACAATAGCCAATGCGGCACCAGAGGAGACGCCAACGAGGCTTGGGGATGCGAGCTCATTTTGTGTTACTGCCTGAATAATGGCTCCTGCTATGCCAAGTGTTGTACCTGCAATGATGGCCAATGTTAGGCGAGGTAGTCTCAGCTCCCAAACGACAAAACTAGCCTGTGACTTTGATGGGTTAATAAGTACTGACCAAACTTCCTGTAATGTGAGCTGATAGTCGCCGATTGTTAAAGACAGCAGTAGGCTGAGTAGTAACATACACACACCGATTAGAAATAAGCCAGTGGGCGTTGTAGTGACGCGAAGTCTTTCTAAGTAAATCATAGCGTGCTTACATTACCTGCTATAAATGACCAAATTGCATTGGTGTGGCCCGTGCTTTATTGGCCAGATCGCTTGGGGGGGCAAATTGCTCAGGGTGCAATAGGTGCGCTAATTCTTGTAAGATGAGCTTTCTTGCAATTGGGCCGTGAGGCATCACGTAATGGTCTGCAACTCGGTAAGCGCGGCCATTGGTAACGGCTTTGAGCTGCTTCCAAACTGGGTGTGATTTAAAGGGCCCTGGTTCGCCTTTGAAGGAAATAATTACATCAGGGTTAAGCTTTAGCAAAGACTCCATTGAGATCGGGGCGGAATCAAGTTTTTTTAAGCCCGGCTGTGGAGAGGTGCCGACGCTATTTTTACCTTTGAGAGTTGCCATCATTTCAACGGTAAAATGATGGTCGTAAAATGCATAAGGTACATCTGACCAATGCCACAAAAATACCACAGATTGTGCTTTTAGAGGTGTAGCTGCAAAATGCTTGAGCTGATCTGCAAATACTCGGTTTAATTCAGCACCTTCCGCTTCCTTGCCCAGCGCTTTAGCCGCAGAGATTATTGCCCGATCTGAGTCGGATTTGGTGACCAAGTCATAAGCTAAAAAGGGACTGATCTCCTCAAATTTGGCTTCAAATGGTTCTGTGTAGGTACGCAGTCCGATGGTGAGATCGGGTTGTAGCGCAGTCAATACTTCCAAGTTCGTCTCATGAATTTCACCAAGATCTAGCATATGTTTAGTTTGCTCACCGAGGTAGGGTGACATCTGATGATTGAGTGTTGAGATCGCTACAGCTTGCATATCTAGAGCACTGAGTAAATCAGCACCAAATACGGAGACCGCGGCGACCTTTTTGGGTGAAGTGTTAATAGTAACAAGTTTGTCGCGGTCATCTTTCACTACGACAGGAAACTGAGCATTAACGCTGAGAGACGATAATGTTGATAAACATGCACAAAATAGCAATATGAAGCGACGCATTAGCGTTTCCTTGCGAATAATTGAGTTGGTTTAATAGGTACATTTTGCAATGCTTAAAAACCCAGCACTACCCACATCGGGTTTGTAATCCCCAAAAGAGATAATTTTTATCAGTGCTGGAAGAAGGATCAGTGGGGTAGCTCCTTGTTTGAACAAACTTGCTCCCCAACCGGCGAGTACATTTGCAGATTAAGGTGCACACAACCATGTTTTTTGCACTGGGAACAGCGTGCCCAAATGTGTCAAAATAGCCTCAACATGATTGGCTAAGTAGAAACGGCCACCTTCGTAGACCTCAATGTTGATGGGCTGACTACTCATTTGTTGCCAGGCTTAGGCTTCTTCATAGGTGAGCTCGGAATCAGTTGACCCGAGCATCACGGTGATTGGGTACTGCAATTTTGGTGCATTGAGGTTTGGTTTATAAGTCTCGATTAACTGGTGATCATTGCGCAGCAACGGCAACATCATTTCTAGCAGCTCTGGAAGGGCATTGAGATCAACCTTCGTACCATTAAGACGTTTAAGCTCATTAAGCATGACTTCGGGGCTTTGTGTACTTCGGTCGCATGGTGGCAACTAGGCCCTTCAACAGCAGACACCACCAGTTGAGTTGGAGGCGGATAGCGATAGGCCTGAATGCGCATGGCAAGTTCGCAAGCGATACCACCGCCCATACTATGTCCAAACAAGATATAAGGCTTGTTGAGTATTGCTTTAAGATCTGTGGCCAAGTTGCCGACCAAACGATCCATGTCTGAAATCAAAGGCTCAGCCATGCGGTTTTCACGACCTGGGTATTGTACAACCACGACTTCTAAATCTGAGTCGGCGATATTAGCCCAGTGACGAAAGTAGCTTGTACTGCCCCCTGCATGAGGCAAAATGATTAACCGTTTAGAGGCGTTGGGGCGTGCTTTAAAAATGCGGTAACACGCACTGTTGTTGGTGTATTGGTGGTGACCACCCGAATCCATCCCTTGCTTGAAGTAAAGCTCAACAAAGCTGCGCACAAAGCTGTCATGGAGTTTGTCTTTCCATGTTATAAATCAAGAGGTTGAATATCGCAACCAAGTTCGTTAAACCAATTGTAGATCTGTGCAACATCGGTACTTTGGTCTGACACTAGGTGGAAGTTGCTGTTTAACTGAGAAAGGGATGTATACGGGGGATCGCTTGGTGTATCACTCGCGAACAAGACATGCTCAATACTTGGACATGTGGACACAATACGTTGGACCATGGCAACTGCAAGTGTTATTTGTCATGAAGTTTTCTTGCCCAAAAAGTTGTTGTATGCCCCTATCGGTAATTTTTTCGGGGAAATTTGCGTGCAGATCAGAGAGCTTATACTTATTTCCGATCTGGGGGTTATCGAGCGGATATGGGGAGCGTTGTCAGGGTTGCTGCAGTAGGCTAGTCACTATTTTTTATTGTGACTAGATAAGTCACAGTGTGGTAAAAGGTGGCGATGTAAACCAGAGGTACAAGCAAGGGATTTGTTCTAGTCTTTAATGGTTGACTCTGCTGTTCAAGTTGCACGTTTGGTTGATATAAATCTGATATCTTGACAAGCTAGGGGTCGGCAAGAGCATATTTGCGTTGTTGCACGATTTTAATACCGCTTAGGGTTAGTTTATACGACAGATTTTTAACCGCATTTAAAGGAGTAGGTATATGCGTGTTGAATCGCATGAAACCGAGGGACATTGCAGTCCCTGGTCAATTATTTTTGCTATCTGTGCACCTTATAAAGGCAAAATGTTGATAGCTTTTAGCCTAATGGTGCTTGTCACTTTGCTTGAAATCGTGCCTGTGTATTTGTTATTTCTTTCTATTCAAGCCTTACTTAATCCTTTATCGGCTTCGATTGAACAATTGTTATGGATTGCTGCAGGGATTTGTGGCGCGATTTTATTGAAATCTGGGTGTGCTATGGGCGCCTATTACTTCAGCCACCAAGTCTCTTTTAAGGCGCTCACTAAAGTTAGAATGACACTCGCAACCCAATTGGCAAATATGTCGTTGCTATGGCTCAGTGCTCAAAACCCCGCCGTTTTAAAACAAAATATATTGCAAGATGTTGAGCATATTGAAAACTTTATTGCCCATCAAAGTGTTGAGTTGTTTAACGCAATCCTTACACCTTGTGTCGTCTTTACGGTGATCGCATTTATAGATTGGCGGCTTGCACTCAGTGCGGTTGTTGTTGTGCCGCTAGCATTTTTTGTTAGTGGTTTATTTATGCATAAAACAGCAGGTCAGTACGAGCGGTTTAGCCTTGTGTCAGAGGATTTGACCACGACACTAAGTGACTACGTTAAAAATATGCCGTTGATGAAGCTATATAATTTAGACAGTGAACGATTTGCCGTTTTAAATCGAAAGTTGGATAAATACCAAAAGTTGGTATTTGAACTCACCGCTCAAACAGTACCAGGCTGGACATTATACACTGCATTACTTGGTGCATCTTTTGTTTGCCTGTTACCTGCAGCGATTAGTTTACATAGTACGCAAAGTGTCACTACTGAGCAGGTTATTTTAAGTATATTATTGGCTGTTGGCATGCTTAACCCAATCATCAAAGTGAGTCGTTTTTTTATGGAAGCAAACGAGTTACTCGCTGGCGTTAAACGGATCACGCCTATCTACATGGCGCGCTTTTCTAATTCAGCTAGCACACCTGTTAAAGTTGATAAAAGGTTGCCGCTGATGCAGTTTCATCACGTGGATTTTGCTTACCAATCTCATCAGGTTTTGGCAGGCGTGCACTTTAAGATAGTACCTAATTCGTTGAATGTTATAGTTGGTGCATCTGGTAATGGTAAATCCACGCTTGCTATGTTGGCATGTGGTTTATTGTCTCCCTCATCAGGTAAAGTGCAACTATTCGGGCAGGATGTGAATTTACTAAGTGATAGTGTCCGATCGCAGTTTATGAGCGTGGTAACGCAAGAATGCTACTTATTTGAGGGCACGTTACGAGATAATATTTTGTTTGGTCGCAGCCATATTAGCTCCGATGGACTAGAGCGTGCCATTATGGCTGCTCAAATAAAGCACTGGATAAGCCAATTACCTGATGGTCTCGAAACACAGGTACAAGTGCGTGGACAAAATTTGTCTGGGGGAGAAAAACAACGTATTGCTATTGCACGTGCTTTGGTGGCCGCTCCCCCTTTGGTGATTTTAGATGAAGCTGCGGCGGCAATGGACAATGTAACACAATCCAAATTCTATCAGGCTATTCAAACGTATTATCCAAACACCACTTTCTTGGTGATCACCCACAAGTATCTTGGCCTTGAAAGTATCGGTCAGATCCTTGTCTTGAAAGAGGGGAAAATTGTCTCACAGGGAACTCATGACGAGTTGTTATCGAGTTGCGACTATTATCGCCGCAGTTGGTTGCTGCAACACAGCGAAGGAGAGCAACAACGTTTGGTAAAAGGCTCGTCAGATTTCCAACCTATAAACTATGAGGCTTAAATGGACAGACAAGCATTATTGAGTATTGCCCGTGTGATAGGGCATGCAAGCGCTGGCAAGTGGCGCTTTTATACGGGCGTTGTTTTTCGAGTGTTAGAACGTAGTGTAGCAATTGCACCGCTGCTGTTATGTTTCCACTGGCTACAACAGCCGTTTTTAACCACGTCAAAAATAGAGCCTTGGCTTTCAACACCAATGGGTTATTTGATGGCGCTAGGTGGTTGCTTTGTTATGCAACTGCTGTGTGCATATATAGGCCAATATCAAAGCTTTGTTGGCAGTTACCAAGTTGTTCATGCGTATCGTATTAAATTGATTAATCATGTACGAAAACTGCCTCTTGGGCGTGTGCGACGCACTCACAGCAGTGAATTTCTAGAAGTGCTCACTGAGGATATAAAAAAAATTGAGAGTATTTTTTCCCATATAGCTCCGGAATTGATTTCTGCTTTGGTGACACCTGTGATTGGTCTAGTGGTAATGTTATTTATTACTCCTATTTATGCCCTTAGTGTATTGATTCTGTTGCCTTTAGCACTGTGGGTGATGCAGATGTCAAAACGAAAGTTCGTGCAAGTCGCTACAGCTAAGCAACAATCATATCGTCAAAGTGCCAGTACTATTACCGATTATATTGAAGCACTAAAAACCCTCAAGTTATATGACCAAGCACAAACATGGTTGTCCCATCTTGCCAAGCAGTTAGAGAAAACAAAGCAGCATAGCCTACAAGTGGAAATGTGGGGAGCCGGTCCCGTATTAACCTATCGCATCGTGCTAAATATGGCGCTCAGTATGTTTGTGATGATGCTAGCCATAACCTTACCAGAGCACCGTTTTTCAGGCATAGATTTTACCGCTATTCTATTTGCTTTGCTGCTAATAAAACTACTTGAGCCCCTGCAAGAAGTTGGCGAATATCTCACGGTTTTACGTATGGCTGTGCAGTCTGAACGCAAGCTTGAGCTTATTTTAAACGAGCCTGTGTTGGCAGAGCCAGATAACCCCCAATTACCAAGCAATTTTGACATAGAGTTTGAACGAGTATCGTTTGAACAAGGGGTTAAAAAGGTTATAGATGACGTGAGTTTTTGTGTGCCGCAAGGCACTACAATGGCCATTGTTGGTGCATCTGGTAGTGGCAAGTCAACATTATTAAATTTATGCGCACGCTTTTTTGACCCTAATTTAGGTTGTGTGAAAATCGGTGGCTTAGATCTTAAAAACATTGGCTCAAAGGGCGTGCATCAGTTAGTTGGTATGGTGTTTCAAGATATCCAGTTAATCGATGCCAGTATTGTTGAAAACATTCGTATTGGTCGGCTTGATGCCAGCGATGAAGAAGTGATAGAGGCGTGTAAAACGGCTAACTGCTTAGAGTTTATCGACAAGTTACCAAATGGCATAAACACCCGAGTAGGCGATGGGGGGTTATTGCTATCTGGCGGTCAAAGACAGCGTATTGCAATTGCCCGAGCACTATTAAAAGATGCACCTATTGTACTGCTTGATGAAGCCACAGCCTCACTTGATCCTATTACTCAATCACAGGTAATCATCGCCATGAATAACCTGTTGCAAAATCGTACCGTGGTGACCATTGCACATCGGCTTTCTAGTATAGAGGGTGCTGATAACATTATTGTACTTGAGCAAGGTAAAGTAGTGGAGTCGGGTTGTCACCATCGCCTGTTAGCGCAGAGGGGACACTATACATATCTTTGGAATACACAGGCTATGCAATTTGTGTAAAAGGAATTTGTATTGCCATCATAAAAAGGAAACCAAATGACCAATTTAGTCAACAATGAGGGGATGCCAGAGGCGGTTGATGCATTTAGTCTGAAGCCGCTGATGTTTGAGACATTTGTTTGTACAATGGCGGTGATGGGGTTTACTGCGTTAGCGGGTCCTATTGCCCATGTGATCGGGCTCAAAGCATGGCAAATTGGCACGGCGATGACCGTTGCTGGAATTGCTTGGGTTATTATGGCACGGTTCTGGGGAAGTCTTAGTGACCGAAAAGGCCGACGCCCAGTGATACTGTTTGGGCTTACAGGTTTTGTCATTAGCTATGCATCATTAGCAATCTTTATCGACTTTGCGATGCAGACCGCAATAGTGCCCGTGCTTGCATTTGCAGGCATAGTAGTTGGACGTGGATTCGCTGGGATGTTTTATGCTGCGGTACCCGCAACCTGCGCCGCTTTAGTCGCGGATCATGTTGTGCCTAAAAAACGTGCGGCAGCGATGGCGGGGATTGGTGCATCAAGTGCGGCTGGTATGGTGATTGGCCCTGGATTTGTTGGATTACTTGGGCCTTTTAGCTTAAGCATGCCTTTGTATATTTCCGCAATGTTGCCCCTTATTGCCTTGATTGTTCTTTGGCGGGTACTGCCAAGGTACGAACGACATGCAAAACCCAGCAACAATCGCGTTCGTTTAACGGATGTAAGGCTACGTCGACCTGTTACCGTGGCTTTTATAGCAGCTTTTTGTGTGGCTGTTGCGCAGATCACAGTTGGCTTTTTTGTCCTTGATAGGCTTCAGCTTGACCCTGCTGACACTGCACGTGCTGCAGGGATTGCACTTGCGACTGTTGGTGTGGCACTGATTATCGCGCAAGTAGCACTCCAGAAGCTTGAATGGCAGCCTGCGCGGCTAATTCAATTCGGCGGAGTCATCGCTGCCGCTGGATTTGTGTCTGCGATTTTTGCATTAACGCCTATCACACTCTGGGTGTGCTATGGTATCGCTGGTTTTGGTATGGGGTGGATATATCCGTCTGTCTCTGCTTTGGCTGCAAACTCGGTGGAGGCTGATGAACAAGGTGCGGCGGCTGGAACGATATCAGCAGCGCAAGGACTGGGTATTGTAGTTGGCCCGGTTATTGGTACTGTTATTTATGAAATTGAGATTGGGTTGCCGTATGGGCTAATAGCAGGAATGCTATTATTAGTCGCTCTGATCCCAGCTCGCACTCGCGCTTAATCACCCAAAATTCGGGATAGTTACTTGCTCTTTAGCCGTTGTGATCTCTTAGGGTAGCGTCCGTCAACTTCTATATGCCTTGAATACACGCACATAGGTCAGCAGGTGTGCGTGTGATCAGAGTTTCAAGATGAAGCGCGGGGTAAAGTCAGAGTGAACTTAGCGCCGCCAAGTTCGGAAAACCCAACATAGCAACTGCCGCGATGCCAAGTGGCGATTTTACGCACGATAGCCAACCCGAGGCCATAACCACCGTTATCTTTACTGCGACTTTCATCTAAGCGGGAGAAGGGAACAAAAACCGATTCCCACTGAGATTTAGGGATCCCATCGCCATCATCCTCAATATGAAGATAAGCGTTGCTTTTGTCACATTCAAGGCTAATTTCGATATTTGAGCGACCGTATTTATCGGCGTTTTGCACAATATTTTGAATGGCTCGAGAGAGGTAGTGAGCGTTACCTGAGACGATAACCTGTGTGCTCTTTTTATTAAGAGTTATTTGTTTATCGGTGAGCTTACGGAGTTTGTTTATCTGGTCGTCGACAAGCGCGCAAAGATCCAGTGGTGTTACCTCAAGTTTATCTACTTCAAATTCAAGCCGTGCGTAGGCCAGCATTTCATCAATCATGGCTTCCATTTCGACCACATCGTCCGCCATATCATTTGCTTGCTCACGGCTTTGCTCTGGTAACATGGCTAAAGCAAATTTGAGTCTGGCAAGTGGGGTTCGCAGGTCGTGAGAAACCGCATTAACGAGTAGTTTTTGATTTTCAATTAGCCTTGCGACTTGAGATGCCAAATCGCGGATCTGCTCGGTTAAATTTGAAATAGCAGAAAACCGGGAATGCCGGGCCGCATTGGGTAGCTGACCTTGAGTGAGATTTTCGGTGATATATCTCAGTTGCAATAAATCGAGCCACAAGGGCCTTATCCACAGCATAAGTAAAAACGCGAGCACGGCATAAGAAAGCAATTTGATGATCCACTGTTTATTGGCAGCTGAAGCGGCTGGTGCTAACGGTCCTAATTGCAGCAGCAACATTGAGTCAGGTACTTTGAAAGTGAGCCATGCACTGCCTTCATCGTCAAAACTCGTCAAAATCCCCCCTTGCATTAACGTAGTGGCTTGCTCTGGTAGCCAAGCGACATCGTCCATATTGAGTATTTTGACAGTTTCTGACTCTTGGGGTAAGTTGTGTGAGGAAATACTCGCTTTGAGCGTATTAGCGACCGCCTTTGCGTGTCGCAACTCATCAGGTGCGGAGTGTACCCAATGAGACCAAATAGCTTCACTCAGTTGGTTGATGACGACAATACTGGTAAACACAGCTAAATAGAGGCTGAGTAATAGTTTTAGCACAAATACACTAGCCCCAAGCAGACTTAGAACAGAGGTAGCCCTTGCCCCACACGGTAATGAGTCTTGCGGGTTGCTCTAGATTGTCGCCAAGCTTTTTACGCAACCGGCTAATACGTACGTCAACGCTTCTATCTAATCCGTCGTATTCGCGGCCAACAACATGTTTATAGATATAGTCTCGACTTAGCGTTTCGCCTGCATGACCAGCCAGTATCTTCAGTAAATCAAATTCATAGCTTGTGAGCTCAACCTCATCTCCAGCCAAATAGACCTTACGGTCTGATTTGTCTATTTGTAATTCGCCTAAGGTAATGGAGTCAGATTGAGCTTCATCATTTTGTGTACGTCTTAATAGCGCATTCAAGCGGGCAAGTAGTACATACGGCTCAACAGGCTTGATGATGTAATCATCAGCACCGATTTCAAGCCCTTTTACATGATCGAAGTCGCTATCTTTGGCGGTAAGGAATAAAACCGGCCCTTTAAACTCACCGCGCGCAGCTTTGCAAATAGAGAAACCATCAAGTCCGGGTAGCATAATATCTAAAATGAGAATGTCGGGTTTTTCGGCTTCAATCGCTTTAATGGCGTTAATGCCATTGTGTAATTGAACGACTTCAAAGCCATTATGGATTAAGAACTTTGCGGTTAACTCCGCTAGTTTTACATCATCTTCGACAAGTAATACCTTGGCCATTAAAACACACTCCAATCGCTTCTGAGTTTGCGTCTATATTGTTGGTTGACGCTTGTGTGTACTTCAATATTTTGTTTTGCAACAACGTTATTTTTAGCATCTTTTAGGGTAAAGAGCATGGACTTTGAGAGGTGGATAATTTGTGTTGATTTTGCCTCCTTGGCCTGCTCCCAGCATTGTAATTTTTGTTTTTCTTGAAACAAACATAAGTTCATTTTGGTCGGTGCCTGCCAAGCAATTTTTGCCGTCATTTCGCAGCGTTGTCCTGCTTGTTTCACCATACATGTAATAGGTTTTATTTCTAATTTAATGCCATTGTTGGGTTTGGTTAAAGCTTTACTTGGTGCGCTGAAAATTATAATTGTGATTAAGTACAGCCTAAAATTCATATTTTCCCCCGACAAAAACCGTCGCGGTATAGCTATCCTCGACTATCGGGCTATCTGTCATTGTGCTATCAAGTTGCTGATATTTAGCGTTAAATTTGAAGGTCCAAGACTCACTTACGGGATAAGAATAGGCAAAGCTAACATAAGGCTGGAAGCTTGAACTGCCTTTATACCATAGCTCACTATTCGGTGTATCCGCTTTGTCTATGCCGTAGTAATAGTCCACCAGTTGTCGACTTTTCCATTTTAGCCCCGCTTTAATAAACACATAAGTGTTAGGTAAATTATTGAACCTAAAACGATAGCTAACCCCAACATCGGCATTGTAACCTTGATAAGTGTTGGTGATATCGGTGAGCCATGAAGCACTGATTTTTACGCTATCGCTCATTATCCAGTGGGCTAAAACGCCGCCATCTATAGCCCATTTTCGCGACTCGATATTGTCTAAGGAGATGGCCGTTTGTTCTGCGGCAAATTCGCCGCCAGGTAGTTCATTGCTGGCATCAAACCCCATTTTTTGCACGAATATATTACTTGGGTGAAACTTCTCGAAATAGGCCTGCTCGGTGTTAAATGTGCCGATCAAGCTAAGATCAAATTTATCAGTGTAGTGAAAGGTATAGCCCAAAGTTCCATTATCAAGAAAGAGGTGTTCACCGTAATAACTAATATAGGGCACAACAATCAAGGGAATATTTTCACCGTCATGGAGTGGGTTGGAGATCACGCCGCCGCCAAGCGCAATGCCAAATCGCCATTCATCTACTGGCGTACACTCGCTGTCATTGGCGTCACATGACACCGCCGTGGCACTTACCTGAGTGGCAACCAGCAAGGTTAAGGCCATTAAGAACTTATTCAACTTGGAACTCCAATTCTGAATTTGGGCTTTGCACTGGCTTTTTTGAGGTGTCAATCAAAGCGCATTATTACTACCAGTGTAATTTACCAGTCACTGTACAAATTACCAGAAAGGGTAACATTAAATAACAAAACAAGTTGCGAAGATAACAGAAATTTTAGTGTGAAAGTTTAGGCTTACGTTGACACCTAACTTACAAGGAAACATATCATGAGATGCAAAATTTGGCTCAGTCTTCCGCTTGCCGCTAGCCTTTGCGCATGTGGTGGTAGTAACGACAATGATGAAGATAAATTACCAGAACTTAATGCGCTTAATAACAGTTCTGCACCGTTGAAGTCAGCTTCATCAACTCAGTTTAGTCAGTTTATCAAAAACGGTATTTTCGTTGCCAGCGGTGGGTTGAATAATGGCGATGATTTGGAAAACCCATCTGTAACCGCAGATGATGTACCTTACTCAGGCACTAATCAACTGGTTGAAGGAATATCAGAAAGCGACCGTATTAAATTCGATGGCCGTTACTTATTTATCGGCGGCTCGACCAGTGTTGCATACACGGATACAGACAGCAAAACTTTCGTCAGGATCTTAGATACAGAGACAACGGGTGTTCCTACACAGGTTAATGAATTAGCGGTATCAGATTCAGAGTTTGCAAGCCAAAATCTTTACCTTAAAAACAATCAACTTATCAGCGTATTAATGGATTATGAGTATGATTTTCAGGATGATATGTCATCGCAAGAGATTCAACCTGAGGTCAATTATCAAGGTGTGATTGAACTCGCTTTTAGTAACGTGTCTCTACCCGCACAGGCTGAGGTCGAAAAGCGCTTTCAAATTGATGGTTCATTAGTTGGCAGCAGACTAATTGGTGACAAACTTTATGTTATCGCTGACCATACTTTACGCTACAGTGGTTTTAATAGCACTGACAGAGTAGCAAGCTACAATCGCTTAATGGACACTAACATTAACGATTTATTGCCTCAATTTAGAAATTTAAAGCAAGGAAGTGTAGCGCCTCTGGTCGCGGCAGATGGCTGTTATTTGCCAGCAGATGCTACCGCGCAAGATGGATTTAATGGCTTAACAACAGTGACTGAGATTGACATTCGCAATCCTGACGAGGTGAAAACAACTTGCGTCAGTACGCGCGCTTTTGGGTTTTATATGTCTGCAACAGCTGTGTATCTTTACAATTACTCGTTTAAGGGTAGTGATGGTGATGTCAATACATCAATCTGGGATCCATCAGGCATAGTATTACATAAGTTATTGTTAACGGATGAAGGGGTAACATACCAAGCAACCGGTGAGGTGGAAGGTCAACTTGCTCGTGTCAGCGATACGATGACTGCGACTCGATTTGATGAAAAAGATGGCGTTCTGCGCGTAGTAACGAGCCAGTATGATACTGAGATTGGTAATAGCCATAAGTTATATGTACTTAAACCAGAAGGCACAAAACTCAACACTGTGGCTACGCTGCCAAATAGCCAAAACCCAACACCTATTGGCAAAATAAATCCGGATACGGGGCTTGTTGATGAAGACGTTTATGCGGTTAGATACTTTAACGATACGGCCTACATTGTGACCTTTAGACAAATAGATCCTCTCTATGTTTTAGATTTATCTAAAATATCACAACCTAAAATGGTAGGAAGTTTAGAGATCCCTGGTTTCTCTTCTTATCTTCACCCTGTTGGTGATGGCTTGTTGCTTGGGGTAGGTCAGCACCTTAGAGACTCTGATGGAAACGTGCAGCCCGGTACCAAAGTGAGTTTGTTTGATGTGGCAAATCCTGCTGAGCCTAAGCTATTAAAAGATCATACATTTGCAGGGGGGTTTACACCGCTGGAATATGATTATCGCGCTTTGGCCATACTAAAAGATAATGCCTCGGTAACCCGGTTCACTTTGCCAATCGTTTATTGGAATACAGAACAAGTGAACGAAAACAGCTATAACTGGTATAGTCAAAACGAGCTTGCCGCATTTGAAATTATACACGGTGTGGATTCAACACTCACTTATCGCGGGAGTAGCCGTGCTGAGGTATCAACACCGATAGCGAGTGACAAAGCACTCGGGTATACCGAAGCAGATCGAGGGCTTATTCAGGCTGATAAACTACTTTATATCCATGGCAACTACGTATGGCAGAGCAATTGGCAAACGCCTGCTGATAACAGCGGACCGCATTAATCTAATTCCTTTTTTGAATTGCTGTACACTGTTTCGTTGCCAAGCGGTGAACTGTAGCACTGCTTACCACAGCTTCAGAGTTAACGTTACTTTTGCTGAGTCTGTATCAGCGAAATAGTGATTTTTGGCCCCGCTTGACGCGGGGCTTTTTTGATTTGGAAAGTTCAGGGCTACTCAGGGCTAGCCCCTCGGATTGATGCAGAAGTCTAAAACTGGTATTTCGCCCCAATAAACGCAAAACGGCCAACACCTGAGCCATAGGCACTATCAAAGTTACCTGAGCCGCCGACGATAAACGGACCTTTTTCATCAAATAGGTTATTCACACCACCATAAACAGAGAGAGTGCGGTTATCGCCTAACTCCATGCTGTAGTTTACCGTTAAGCCATGAGTCGTAACTGATGGCAGCGCACCTTGCCAGAGCGGCTCTGGAGCTGCGATACAGCTTGTCTCACCAGCTGTACAGCGTTCGTTATTTTTGGCGATTGCAGCTTGCCAGTCTTCGTATCTCGAACGGCTGGCTTCCACTGCACCTTTATATTTTGTGCTCCAGCGTACACGCCAATTGTTTTTATACCAAGTCAGTGAAATAGCGCCTTTGTCTTCGAAAATATCTTCGTTTAAATAGCCTTCATAAAGGTCTTCGTATTGCCCGTCAGGTCCCGTACTGGTAATTGAGTATTCAATAACGTGCGTCCAATCGGCTTTTACCTTAAAGCTACCGTAATCGCTAGCGTCATACACATATTCTAGTGCGATATCGTAACCTTTAGTGCGGATCTCATCCGTGTTGATGACACGTTGATTGACTTCATAAATCTGCCCTTCTTCATCGCGTTTAATATCACGACAAAACTCGTTATTGTCACCGAATTCCATAGATGATGCGTAACAGAACTTAATGATGTCTTCGTTAGCAAGTGAGCTTACCGCATCATCAATTTGAATATCGTAGTAATCTAGCGCAATTCTAAAATCCGGTGCAAAGGCAGGCGCTAAAGATAAACCAATGGTGATGGTATCAGCGGTTTCCTCAAACAACTCGCTATTTCCTGAGTTGGGTGAGTAGCCGTTATTTTCATCTTTAAAAGTACCTTCAGTGGCAATAGCGGCTTTTTTTTNCAATTATCGTGGCCTGCACCTGTTGACGTCGCGGTAACACCATCACAGATATCATCAAAACTATCATAGTCGCCGCGAGGTGGTGACATAAGTTCGGTGATTGTCGGTGCTCTCATCGCTCGAGCCCAGTTTGCACGAATGGAGTAACCTTCGATTGGCTCATAAATAAAGCCCGCTTTATAGCTTTGGATTAACCCCGTATTTGCCCAACTGTAATCTGCGATACGAGCAGAGACCTCGGCGCTAAGCGATTTTGCCATTGGCGCATCTTTTAATAGCGGTAACGATAATTCACCGAAGATTTCACGAACACTTACATCGCCTTCAAATGTGGGCACATAGTTAAACGTTACACCACCATTTGGCACGTTGGTTGATACGCTCTGTGTATCTTTTCTATATTCAAAACCAAATGCCGAGCCAACGGGGCCAGCCGGGAGTTCAAATAAATCACCTGTAACAAAGCCAGATACCGTCACTTGGTCTATATCGGTCGTAATGGAAGGGTTGGCACGAATATAATTCGCCGCTTCTGGCGTGATTGAGCCTTCACCAAATAAATTAATTGGCACACAGCCTTGGCTACGTGCTTGCTCATCTTTACACTGAATCGTGCCATCAGCAAGGCGCTCAGCATTTAGCGCCTGTTTAACTCGCGCAACGTAGATTTCGTTACTGCGGGTTTGTTCTTGCTTAAATTTGCCGTAACCTACAGAAACATCCCACTCCCAGTCATCCCAAATATAACCGCGGAGACCACCCCAAGTTCTGATTGTTGTTCTTTCATTACTGTTGACGATATTACCAACTTCAGTAAACAGCCTATCCCATTTTACGCCTTTTGAGCTTGCCTCTGCTCGAATTGCTTCTGGCATATATGGATTATCATAAGGGATACGGCCCATGCAGTCGGAGCCAAATTGATTACTGTTTGGGTCATAGGTCACAATCGCATCGCACTCATCCTCACTTTCTGGCGATTTAACATTCCGCGAGGTATTACGGCTATATTGCAGTTGGAAGTATGCTTCTATATCAGAATCAAATTCGTACTCTGTTTTAACTGCCGCTGAGAGATCTTTGTCAGGCACCTTTAACATTGTAAATTGGTTGAAATCGATACCGTGAAGTTCTTCTTGCCAATCGTCACGTAAGGTGGTGCCGTCGTACCAAAAGCCGGAGTTAGGTTTGGCACTGCTTGATTCATCAAATACACCACCGGGAATTGAGTCGCTTAAACTTGTCCACTGGGATTTATCAATATCTCTCATGCAGTGATAGGCACTTTTTGTATCAGGGTCGTAGTTGGCAGTGAGCATCACGTTGCACATACGGTCGGTATCGTAGTCCCAGCTATCTTGCTGCTGAGCACGCTTTCTATCCCAGTAGCTTAGTCCCTTTTCTTCGTCGTAAGTGGCACTGACAAATAAGTAGCCTTTACCATTATCGTAAGTCGTACCGTAATCAGCATTTACGGTATATTCACGAGCGCCGCCTTTGGTACTTTCACCACCTCGGGCACTAAATGTAGCCCCTTCTTGATCTTGCTGAGTAATAATATTCACAACACCTGCAACTGCATCAGAGCCATAAGCCGCTGATGCACCACCGGTAATGATTTCAACTCGCTCAACCATACCTTTAGGGATGGTTGATAGGCTCACATAGTTGCCCGAATAGCTGTTTGATACCACTCTTCGGCCATCAATTAACGTTAGTGTTCGACTAACCCCTAGCTCACGTAAGTCGATAGTTGAAAGTCCGGTATTTTGAACACTGCTTTGCGAGTTACCATTGCCAGTTCCTTCACTGACCTGAGGCATTTCTTCAAAAAGAATATCTGAAAGTGAGCCGAAGCCTGCATCATTGAGAGACTCAGCCCCCATAGTGGCGATAGGAGTCGGCACCGAAAAGCTATCACGTTTGATGCGAGAACCTGTGATGACGATTTTTTCTAGTGCTTTATCTTCACCTTGCGTTTTAACTACCGAACTACTTTGTTCAACTTGTTGACGATCGATTTGTTGCTCTTCAGCCATTGCCGTATTACAGCAGGCGAGCGCGATAGATAGGGCGAGTAATTTAATATTGTTATTAGGTGACACGGGCGTCCCTCTTTTAATTTCTGATTGTTGTTTATTTCTTAGATAATTAGGGCTTGTTGAAAGAAGTACATAGTTTGTGGTTTTGACTAAGCAAAAAGCACTGCACCTCATTTTAGCTATTGTGAATGTCACTATAATTCATGCAACGAATTGGACATCTATTCTTTGACGTTTTTAACTCTATTTAATATCTATTGTAAAATAAGTATATAATTCAATTTGTTATACCTTGTTTTTTTGAAGTGTTAGATTGTTGCCATGATGTTTGTCGCGTTACTTTTGTCTTTTGGCCGATAATTTAGGTATGATTTACAACATATTTACTCATGGTTATAAAAATGCAGCACAGTGCGACTTATCAGTTATTAGATGTCAATATTGATCCGGTTGGGCATATTTTGTCCTGTTCCGGGCAGGTGTGTTGTGTTCAGCCTAAATTTATCGAAGTGTTGACAGTATTGGCGCTTGCTTACCCAAACGTGGTTACTCGAGAAGAAATAATTGAGCAGGTTTGGGGGGGGAACCTATTTGTTGGAGAGAAAGCACTAACTAATGCAATTTGGCATCTTCGCAAAACTTTTAAAACTCTACTTACAAGCAACGAAGAAGAAAGTGGTACTGCTGATTTTGAGGTGATCGAAACCATAAGAAAGTCTGGATATAGACTAAAAGCACAGCCAAACTTCATCGATATAAAAGCTACTCCCAGTAAGCCTAGCGAGCGAAATTTACCTTTCAAGCTCAAAGTGGCAGGGGTAGTCGCTACATTATTCATTCTACTTAGCGTTTTTATATACTTCTTAGTTGAACAGTCAAGCCATCAACTCGAAGGCGTGACTGATTACCCTGGACGTGAGCTTTTTCCTAGTGTTTCCCCAAATGAGCAGTACCTAGCATTTGCTTGGCGAAAGTTTGGCAGCCATGCAGGGTTATATTTAAAAAATCTAAAACACCCTGATGAACCCTCTAAAGTATTAGTAGATGGCCCTGGAAATGTCTCGGTATCAGTGTGGGGGAGAGATAATCGCACACTATTTTATATAGAGAAGCGCTCAGAAGCATGTACGATTAAGTCACTGGATATAGTGACCAAAACACAATCAAATATAGCAAATTGTATTGCAGATACGACCACTACCTTAAGCTATTCTAATGAAAAAAACCTTCTTGGATTTATCGCAAAGCAAGGCCTCACAGATCCTCCAAAAGTAACCTTGCTAAATTTAAACGATAAAACAGTGACTGAATTAGGTTGTGAGTTAGATTGTGAAGGGAGTGGGCTTGAAAGTATTGCGCTTTCTCCCGATGCCAAGCAAATCGCGATTAGTCGCAACTTGCCGAACGGACTTGAAAATCTCTATTTGAAAAACTTGGATACAGGGAAGGAAGTTAAAATATTAGGTGGGCGTGATGACCTACGTGGCCTAAGTTGGCATCCCAATGATGATTATTTGGTTGTATCCATGATTGAACATGGCACACGCAGCGCGTATAAACTTTCACTTGAAGGTAAAGTATTGGGGACATTGCCGTTTGATGGGTTAAGTTACCCAAGTTTTAGTCAATCAGGGCATTTATATTTTCATGACTGGAACATTAATACTTCTATTATGAAACTTGACCTTAACGCGCAAGTCACCAGTTCACCCTTTCCATTACTACAATCACAAACTAGCTTCCGTTATCCCAGTTATTCACCTGTGTCGGAGCGTTTACTCTTTGTGTCTAACCAATCAGGATTTGATGAAATTTGGGTGTCTAATTTGAAAGGCGATCAACGAATACAACTGACAGATCTTGGGTTACAAGCAATGCACCCTGCATGGTCACCTGATGGCACAAAAGTAATTTTTACTACAAAGTCACACCAAGGAAGCCAACTTCAACTTTTGGATATGGCCACTAAACAAGTAACGCAGCTAGAAACTGGGCTAAAGTATCACGGTAAACCCAGCTGGTCTCAAGACGGTAACTCGATTTATATTTCTGATGACAACAATATATTTCGCATCTTTCTTGATTCAAAACGCGCCCCAGTGAGGGTGACTACTGGCACCACCGCACTTGAACATGAAGGGGGGTTGTATGTATATAAAAGCGGGCCACAAGAAATGTGGCGTATCGATTTAGCAACTGGGGTCAACACGCTGTTATTTGAAAATGCACACTTGGCTTCGAGCGCAAGCTGGTCAGTGTCTGATACGGGACTTTACTATTTGTATGTTCGTCGTGGAGACTTCCGCATTAGTTATTTTGACTTTGCCAGTAAAGCGCATAAAGATATTATCCGAGTTCCAGAACGTAGCTTTAGCCGAAGTCGCGGGCTTGTATATATAGCAGAAAAACAGTGGCTGCTATTTACCGGTTACGAAATCCCACAAGTAGATATAAAACGAATCGAAATGTAGTCATGAGTCACAATTTCTCGACTATCATAACCACAGGTTTGGATAAGAAATTAGCTATCCCAAGCTCAGGTTATATAACAAACTCAAGGCAATTAGCCCTTAGATGAAGGATTTAAACAATGATTGAAGTTGGACAAAAATTACCACAAACCGAGTTGAGCGAACTTACCTCAGACGGCATGGTTAATCACGAAGTGACAGCGTTGTTCGCTGGTAAGAAAGTCGTACTGTTTGCGGTTCCTGGTGCCTTTACACCAACTTGCTCAGCGTCTCATTTACCCGGTTTTGTCGTGAATGCAGATAAATTTGCTCAAAAAGGTATTGATATCATTGCATGTGTATCGGTAAACGATGCTTTCGTAATGAAAGCTTGGGGTGATGCACAAAACGCAGAAGCAATTATGATGCTTGGAGACGGCGATGCAAGCTTTACCAAAGCGTTAGGACTTGAAATGGATACCGGTTCATTTGGCGGTGTACGTTCGCAGCGTTATGCTATGATTATTGAAGATGGCGTCGTGACAACACTCAATGTAGAACAACCTAAGCAATTTGAGGTCAGTAAAGCTGAAGTTATTTTAGATGCTCTATGACTGTA
Organism: Pseudoalteromonas sp. HM-SA03; assembly: GCF_002289345.1. Classification (GTDB taxonomy): domain Bacteria; phylum Pseudomonadota; class Gammaproteobacteria; order Enterobacterales; family Alteromonadaceae; genus Pseudoalteromonas. The sequence goes on from NZ_NSDG01000083.1 coordinate 31,204, forward strand.
AAAGTAAATGACCTGAAGTTCGGGTAAAGAATACCAGTTCGCTTTGAATGGCCTAAAGGTGCGCTTGTCTGAGCGAATTGGTATGAAAAAGAACGACTATTTTTAAGTCACTGATAAAAGGTGATAAATATGCACTCTGATTGGGCTGAATGTCTATTAGCTTTTATAAGGCCGCATGGTGTTAATTTATTTACTGGAATTTTTCCGGCAATGTCAGAGGTCTATATGTGATGGTAAAATCAGCCCATGATTTTGACGAGTGCGGCCACGTTATAAAACACAATTTTATACCGTCCGGCGAACTTAACAAAATAAAGCAAGTCGTTTTAGCATTTCATCATGCGTGGCGGGCTGACAATAATGACTTTTATCAAAACAGAGCAGTAAATTCTGCCTACCTTACTGCACCAAAGTACCTAGGCGAACAGCAAAGGCTTGTCCTTTTTCAATTCATCGCGTCTACTTCTCTGGTGTCTCTAGCTGCATCTATATTTTCGCGTGAGTTTAGGTTTATGAATACTCAGCTATTTTTTAACCCTGTGAACACCACTCAACTCAATTACTGGCACCGAGATCCGCAATACCATTTAACCATCGAAGAGCAAAAACAAGCGTTGTTGTCGGGGCCTGAAGTGGTTCACTTTCGGTTAGCACTGGAAGATGAGCCCGGAATAGAATTGATACCGGGCACCCACAAGCGTTGGGACACAGTTCAAGAGTTAAATGTGAGGTTAGAGCAATCAGGGCATCATAATCATGAAAGCCTGTCAGAAGGTAAAACTATTCCACTGAAAGCGGGTGATCTTCTCGCTTTCTCAGCCAATATGATACATCGCGGTATTTATGGCAAAAATAGGTTGGCACTTGATATATTATTTTGTGAGAGTGACCCCAAACTCATGCAGTATATTAATCAAGAGTGTTTACCAGAGGGAGAAATGCTGACGTTACTTGACGTACCAACAGTTTTTCACGGTAAAAGTTAATAAAGTAGTTTATTTCGAGGTAAGTTAAGCTCAATACGATTAGAGTCTAATATTGAGCTTAAAATATGAATTAATAAGATTCTATAAGCCGCATTAGTAAGATTGGAAAGGCTTGCCCATATCGTCAGTTGGTGAGCGCTCATACACTTCAAAACCTTTAGCTTCATAAAAGCCGACGGCTTCAGGGTTTTGCTCATTGACATCGACAAACTGCACATTTTGTGTTTCAAGCGTAAAGCGAAGCAGCTCAGTACCGACACCTTGTCCTCTGCTTTTCGCGAGCACAAACAACATCTCGATTTTTTTGGTCATGTACACCGATAAAACCGACAATTTTCGTGTCGCTATATTTTACACTGTGCAGCGTAACGTTTGGAAACGCCTGTTCAATAATAATAGGTTTAAAATAAGCGATATCCGCCTCAGTGATAAAATCATGAGTGGCTCGCACAGAGTCTTCCCAAACAGCCAGTAATTCCTGGTAATCGCTTGGTGTAACTGGACTTANCTTTTCCTTTTGTCTAATAAAACAGTCCAAATGGGTAAAACGATAAACAACAGGGAGATTAGCCAGCGGGACGAGCATAACATACCCGATGCATTAAAGGTACAGCGGGTATATTCAGATAAATTACTTGTATGTGGTTGTGTAGGTAGTGCGCCCTTAACTATTCATCTAGTTGAAAAAATGCAACTTGATCGGTAAGTAGTTTGGCTTGATTTTCCATATTTCTACCTGAACGAGATGTTGTTTCAACCAGAGTAACGTTCTGCTGAGTAATATTATCCATTTGTGCGATGGTGGTAGAAACCGCAGCTATCCCTTCAGCTTGCTCTTTCCCCGCGTTATCTATGTCTGCCACCATTTTGCTCACCTCGGCAATTGATTGCATTAGCTCATCGAACGTCGTGCCAGACTCGTATACAAGTTTGCTGCCTTGCGCCACAGCATCAACGCTATTTTTGATCAATGCTTTGATTTCACGTGCCGCTGATGCGCTACGTTGAGCAAGGTTTCTCACCTCTCCGGCAACCACGGCAAATCCGCGTCCAGCCTCACCAGCCCGGGCTGCTTCAACGGAAGCATTGAGTGCTAAGAGGTTGGTTTGGAAAGCGATTTCGTCAATGACACTGATAATGTCAGAGATTTTCGTGCTGTAAGATTCGATTTTACCCACTGCGGTAATGGCATCATCAATCGATGCTTTACCTGAGTGTGCTTTTTCTCTAACAATAGTCGCTTTCTCTGCGGCATAGCTTGCGCTACCCGCATTCTTTTTAACCGTAGCGGTAAGCTCTTCCATAGTGGCGGCGGTTTCTTCTAAGCTCGCCGCTTGATTTTCAATGCGACTATTGAGCTCTTCGTTGTTATTCGCGATTTGTTTAGCTACATCAAACACTTGCTCTGCACCATTGTTTATGGTGTTAACTAAATCGCTTAATTTGTCGAATAAGCCGTTCATCGCTTGTTGTAGCACCGAGAACTCGCCACCTAAGTGGTGGGTGATCCTATGTCTTAAATCGCCTTGCTCCATTGCCAAGATAGCATTTTTAATATGTTCAACCGCTTGTTTTTGTTCTGTGATATCCGTTGCATATTTAACGACTTTAAAGGGGCGGCTTTGTTGATCGAGGATAGGATTATAAGACGCTTGGATCCATACCTCTCGACCTTGTTTTGCCAGTCTTAAGTATTGTCCTGAGTCGAACTCACCTCGGTTGAGCTTTTGCCAAAATTTCTGGTATTCAGAGCTAGTGGCTTGTTCGTGTGTAGCAAAAATACGGTGATGCTTACCTTTGATTTCGTCAAGTGAGTATCCCATCGTATCTAGGAATGACTCGTTGGCCCATAAAATAGTACCATCCATTGCAAACTCAATGACGGCTTGAGATTTACGAATGGCTTGAAGCTGACCATCAAAATCAGCAGCAGTGGCTTTTTGCTCGGTAATGTCCGTTGCGAACTTAACAACTTTTATTGGCTTGCCTTTATCGTCTAAAATTGGGTTGTAGGTGGCACTAATCCAGATTGCTTTGCCACCTTTGCCTAAACGGTGAAACTCCCCGGATTCAAATTGGCCTTGTTTTAAACGTTGCCAGAATGCTTTGTATTCACTGCTTTGCGCGTAAAAGCTGTCGACGAACATGCTGTGATGCTTGGCAATGATTTCTTCTTTCTTGTAGCCCATAACAGACAGGAAGTTTTCATTTGCTTTTAAAATATTACCTTGCAAATCAAACTCGATAACAGCTTGCGAGCGATTGATGGCTTTGAGTTGTCCGGCAAAGTCGAAAGACGCCAGTTTTGCTTGAGTAATATCGGAGGCATATTTGACGATTTTGTCCAACTGGCCATTTTCGTCATAGATGGGGGTATACGTTGCTTGGATCCACAGAGTGTTTCCTGATTTTGTTAGACGTTTAAACTCACCTGATTGATGTTTTCCTTGTCGTAAAGCGTGCCAAAAGTCTTGATATTCGCTGCTCTCAGCTTCTTCTTGTGCCACAAAGAGTCGATGGTGTTGACCTTGTATTTCACTTAATGTGTAACCAACCGCATTTAAAAATAGCCTGTTTGCAGTCTTTACATTGCCGTAAGGGTCAAACTCAATAACGGCTTGAGTTTGTTTGATGGCATCAACTTGCCCTTGAAAGTCAGCGGCTTTTGATTTTTGTGCGGTGATATCTGAGGCATATTTTACGACTTTAATAGGTCTATTGTGTTCATCAAAAATAGGGTTATAGGTGGCTTGGATCCATATCGTTTTACCCGATTTTGTTTGCCTTGCGAATTCACCTTCAAAAAATTCGCCATTATTCAAGCGTTGCCAAAATGCTTGATATTCCTCACTGGCTGCGTAGTCATCCTTAACAAACAGACTGTGATGCTTGTCTTGTATTTCTTCTAAGCTGTATCCCATAACGGACAAAAAGTTGTCATTCGCGCTCAGCACTTTACCGTGCATGTCGAACTCAATAATCGCAAAGGACGCTGATAAAGCTTGTAAATTTGCACTCATGTTGGCAATGTTGGTGAGGTAATGACCGATGTCAGTCGCAATAACTAAAATTCTGCCTTCTTGAGTACGTGATAGCTCTAGTAATAACTTCTTCGGTTTGTTGTCATTCGCTGTATTGAGAGAGAGCTCAACCTTTGCATGTGCTTGGTGCTCAAGTTGAGCGAGCCCACGCTTAAGTACGGCGGCATCTTCTGAGGTGTGACATATAAAAGCGAGTGACTTCAGCTCGTGGGTAACTGGGTATCCGAGTAAACGGTTAAAGGCCGGACTAACCTGGAAAATATCGGTTTGATAATCTACTTCCAAGTAAGGAGTTGTTGCCTTAAAGTGTTGAAATAAAGCTGTATTTTGTCCATCTTGCTTTTTTGCTTTTCCCAAGCCAAACGTGATCATATATAAGCTACCCGTCGCGGTAAATTTTAACAATATTAACTATAGTAAAGTTGCTTAGGTCCGCCACAAAATAGCTGCAAAACAAGTATATAATTTTGTTGCTTAAAGCAAATTATCATCACGGATAATAAGGGTATAGCCGTAACTCAAATGTCTTGGTAAAATCTTCACCAATTTTTATAAAAACGAGCATTAAGATGGGCAGAGCATTTGAAGTCCGCAAAAACGCCATGGCAAAAACGGCGGCGGCAAAAACAAAAGTAAACTCAAAATACGGAAAAGAGATTTACGTTGTTGCTAAAAATGGCGGCGCAGATCCTGAAACGAACTTGTCACTACGTCGTTTAATCGACAAGGCAAAGAAAGATCAAGTTCCTGCACACGTTATTGATAAAGCAATCGAAAAAGCGGCAGGTGGTGCGGGTGAAGATTACACGCCAGCGCGTTACGAGGGTTACGGTCCAGGAAACAGCATGATTATCGTTGACTGTTTAACAGACAACATGAACCGTACTATCAAAGATGTTCGCTTACCGTTTACCAAAACTGGTTCAAACTTAGGTAACCCAGGTTGTGTGGCGCATATGTTTGATCACTTCGCAATCTTAGGATTTGCAGGTGATGATGACGAGTCAGTTTTGGAAGCGCTAATGATGGCTGATGTTGATGTTACTGACGTAGAAGTTGAAGACGGCCAAGTTTCTGTTTTCGCCCCTCACACTGAATACTTCAAAGCGAAAACTGCACTGACAGAAGCGTTTGAGGGGATCACGTTTGAGGTAGACGAAATCACTTGGGTGCCGCAAACTCACGTAGAAATCGAAGATCCAGAAGCAATCGAGACATTCGAAAAGCTAATCAATATGCTTGAAGATGTGGATGACGTACAAAACGTTTACCACAATGCGATTGTCAAAAGATAAGCCGCTTATCGATATAGCGCAGCACACTGCGCACAAAGTTAAGGCCGACATCGTTCGGCCTTTTTATTGTCTAGGTCTTAGATGTAACAACATTAGTTTTTATCATGGCAACAGGAAACAATAATAGTAGCGTTTGCGAGCCAATATAGATGACCCAATTAACGTGCCTTGCAATAGGAAAGTAGCCATCCCCTTGGTTTGCGAACAGCCAAAATTGACCGATAACAGCGTCTGCTAGCATGGCTAGGATAAAGCCGCTGGCAACTGCGTAGTTGGTTTTTTCGTTGAGTTTAAGATTTTGAATAATAAGCCAAAAACCAAAAATACCGAGCAAGGCCACTAATAAGCTATAACTTGCGCTCAACAGCAAAGAGTATTGGCTTATGGCGGGTAGGTACATCATTTTATAGCTAAGCGACGATAACGTAATAGACACTACAACCAATACGGTCGCGGTTGCTAATGTTAATGCAAATTCTCGTCGTAAAAATCGAATTAGCAGTCCGAGTAAAAGCCCATAACCAAGGGCAAAAAACCAAATAGAGTCGATCAAGTAGTCATGTTTTATGGTTTGATCTTGACGATGATAAAGCCCAAACAGATTGAAGTTGATGATATCTCCGCAAGTGCATAAGAGCAGAGCAATCCAGCAGAGTTTTATGTCTTTGTGCAACGTACTGGGGCTAGCTGCCAAGCTTGTTTGGCGAACATGCCACCCTAATCGCAGCACAATAAGTAGTGCGGCTGATGGTAAAATCCATTGAAATAAGGCTTGGTGACTTTGCCAAAGTGGGCTGCTGCCAAGCAATGACGTAACCGTTGCAATGCCAAGTAAAAGTAATGTGATAGGTTTATAGTGGACGGTTTGCAGTATATTATTCACGGTCATTCCTTGTTGGCAATCATGGCAAGCTGTTTGGGGGCTCATTTTTTCACCTTAAGCAAAGTGTAATAATTATCCGCGTAATTGCCTCTTGCTGTATCAATTTACAGTATAATCATTTACAGTATTTGTCTTGCATATCTATTACATTGCTACTTTTTATAAGGGTACCTCGTTCATGTCTAATCTTAAACTCAATATAGCGCTTTCATGCTCAGTTCTTGCATTGGCTTTTTCTGGGTTTAATGTCATTCAAACCAAATTAGCAACCTCTCCTGTGGCAACGCACGTGTATCAGAGCTCTACTCAACAGCCCCACTATAATGCAACTCAGTATACGCAGGGCACTCAGATTTCAACTGACGAGTCTGAACAAGTTGCTCAGTTAATGGCTCGGATCAATAAACTTGAAACGAGGTTACAGGCGTTGTCGATGGAAAAGTCAGATTTACTCTCTGAGCAGGCACCGGATGAGTTTGAGTCTTTAATCTTCTCTTTGATAGAAAAGCGTGAACAGCAGAAAATCGACGAGATGAAAGCAGAAAACCCAATTTATGGCTTTTATGAAGACTTACCCGAAGACTACGAAATGCGGATCAAAACTGATCCTGAGTACGCAAGTCAAATCAGCAACGATTTAAAACAGAAAATTCTAAATAACAGTTTACCGGCGGCGGAGCGTTTAGCTGCTATGAGTCAGCTGCAAATGAACATGTTTATGCTAAATCGCAATGAATTAGAGCAATATGATTATCAAGCAGTAGAATCTATCCTCAATATGACGCATAACATGAGTGATGAAAAGTTGAGGTTACAGGCGCTTGAACTCGTGTCGCGTACACCTATCGTTGATGAGCGTTTGTCACAGTCGTTTGTGAAAATGCTAGAGCAAGAGCCTAATGATTACGTGAAAAGTCTCGCAGCAGAAGGGTTGATGTCACAGTACTTTCAATCAGGCGCCGATCCAAAGCAGCAGCAAAGGATCGCACAAGATTTGCTGTCTCTCTATGAAAATGCATCGGACCCTAAGGTTAAAGCCATCCTCAAAAACTTGATGGGCGATGAGCGTATGCTAGAAGAGCTAAAACGTCAGTCTAATGGCTGACGTACATTGGGCTAACTGAGTGAGAAGCAAACTCTAAGCACTTCTTGTAATAGTCGCACTTGAGTGTTCAACTTAATCCTCGACTCTAGTTAATTAATACCGAAAATCAAGGAAATGATAAATGCAAATCGTTGCTCTTGATGCGAGCTTTCCATCACTTGGCACATTAATAGCAGAAATCGATGCGCTGATGAATTCGCTATACCCCGCTGAAAGCAACCAGCTAACGGCATTGCAAGAGTTATGTTCACCTACTGCGCATTTCATTGGTATTATCCAGCATGACGAGGTAATTGCTTGTGGTGCAATCGTCGAAAAGCATCATGATTGTCTCTATGGTGAGTTGAAAAGACTGTATGTAAAGCCAAATCATCGCGGTCTTGGTTTATCAAAAGCAATCTTGTCCGAGTTAATCGCTTTTGCAGATAATCGTCAATATCCACTGATACGGTTAGAAACCGGAGTTAAGCAACCAGAAGCCCTCAGGTTATATGCGCAGTTTGGTTTTATCGAAAGAAAAGAATTCGGTGATCACAAATCGGATCCGCTGTCTGTCTATATGGAGTTAAAACTTGGAAAATAAGCAGTTAGATATCGAATACGAAGTAATCAAGGAACATATCAATGAGTTTCCAACCCCCATCACGTTTAAACAAGGTGCGAGATTGACCGTTGGTGAAGAATATGAAGGCGAGGAGGGGTGGGACAATTGGTTTTTCTGTGAAACTGAGGAGCAAGTGTCTGGTTGGGTACCTGCTCAAGTGTTTCGCTTAGTCAATCCCAAACAAGGTGTTGCATTGATGGACTATACCGCTCAGGAACTATCGGTAGTTCAAGGTGAACACCTGTTGGGGCACAACCAACTCAATGGTTGGGTATGGTGTTCAAGTAAAAAGTCTGAACTGCAAGGCTGGGTACCGTGTCGTAATCTAACACAAATTTAGGGCCTGTTTATCTTTCAAGTTTGTTTTTGCAGCAGTTTGATTGGTATTTATACAAAGCAGAGTCTGCGTAGCATAGTTACTCTATGTGAGTCAGGCGATAAAGACTTTGTGCTTCTGCAAAGTCACCTTACCCCACATCTTTGTGGGGCAACACAGAAGAAATGCTAATCAAGCGCTGCCCTTTGAGTTCACCTGAGTGCGCTTTGTTCATTGTTGCTCAACTTTTGCCTAGATTACTAGGCGACAAGTCGAGCGTCGCGACCAAAACACACTCAGGAGAACAAAAATCAAACAGCAAGCTCAACAGGCCCTCGTGTGTTGCTTTTTAGCAACACCTCTCTTTTTTCTCTGCGACTTTTTTTAAAATACTTCTGTTTTTCGTCAGTTTCCTGCTCATTTCGTCACTTTTATAGCAATTGCTTTGGGACGAAAACCTATTTTAATGTGTTGATTTTTAATTCTTTTTATTTGTTTTCTGATTTTTTAGGAAAGATAAGGAAAAATTTTCGATATTTTTATAAAAATTTTTTCTGGCGGTTCTGCTCAAGACCGAATGTGAATGATTGTCGCATGAAACTTAACCGCTTTGGGCTGCACTCAAATCCTAATTTTTTATGGTGTTGCTTTTATGCGACAGTTTAACTTATTGAAAATAAATAAGTTTTAATTTGATCTCAACATTTCCTGTTGCTAAATGGCAACAATCTCACTGAATCCATCCTTAATGAAAATCCACCTTTGTATTTAACTTATTGATTTTTATATTTTTTTAAACTTTGGCATCAAAGTTGGAATAGTTATCTCGAAAGCAAAAAACATTCGCTTCAACACAAACCAACGTAGAGAAGCAGAAACGACAAGTTTAGAAATATGAGAGGAACTGATTATGAAAACTTTAGCAATCGCACTATCAGCAACTGTACTTTCTTTCGCATCAGTAGGTGCTCACGCAAACTCTGAGTTTGATAAATACGATGTTGATGGAGATGGTTACATCTCACTAGGCGAATCAAAAGCAAATCCAAATTTGATGGCGCAGTTTAAAGACCTTGACGCCGACCAAGACGGCCAATTAAGCCAGTCTGAGTTTGATAACTTTGAAGGCTGATCACAAGCCGACGACATAATAGCAGAGTTAAAAATATACCCCAATTTAAGGAAAAGATTATGAAAAACGTATTAGCAGCACTATCAATCGCAGGTTTATCAATGGTTTCAGCATCAGCACTAGCTGGTGGCGATTTCGAAAAACTAGATACTGATGGCAACGGTTCAATCAGTGTAGCAGAAGCAAGTGTGAGCGCTTCATTAACTGAGCAGTTTGCAGATCTAGACACTAACGCAGATGGTGAGCTAAGTAAGTCTGAATACGCAAATTACGAAAGCTAATTTGGCACTGAATTTAATAATGAGTTAAAGAGCTGGGCCGCATGCCTAGCTCATCAGAACAAAATGACACAATTGAAGGATTAGATTATGAAAAACGTACTAGCAGCACTATCTATCGCAGTTTTATCAATGGTTTCAGCATCAGCATTTGCTGGTGGCGATTTCGAAAAACTAGATACTGATGGCAACGGTTCAATCAGTGTAACTGAAGCAAGCGTAAGCACTTCATTAACTGAGCAGTTTGCAAACTTAGACGCGAACGCCGATGGCGAACTAAGCAAGTCTGAATACGCGAATTACGAAGGCTAATTGCTAGGTGGGCATAGCGCCCACTGCCTTTAACACCATTACGAAAACGACAGAAGGATTGGACTATCATGAAAAACGTATTAGCAGCACTTTCAATTGCAGGTTTAGCATTCGCTTCAGCTTCTGCATTAGCTGGTGAAGATTTCACTAAATATGATACTGACGGTAACGGCACCATCAGCATGACTGAGGCAAAAGTAAATCAATCGCTTGCAGAGCAATTTACGCAACTAGACAGCAATGCCGACGGTGAGTTAAGCGAGTCTGAATTCGCAAATTATCAAGGCTAATCAAGCCGTCCAAAAGCAAGTCATATTTAGGAAATTTTAGGAGCAGAATGATGAAAAATGTACTTATCGCACTATCAATCACAGGTCTAACATTGGCTTCAGCAAATACTATTGCTGGTGAAGATTTCGCAAGCTATGACACAGATGGCAACAGTGCTATTAGCATGAGCGAAGCAAAAGTAAATACAGCGCTTATCGAGCAGTTTAAAGACTTAGATGTAAACGCTGACGGAGAACTAAACGAAACTGAGTTCTCTAACTTTAAAGGTTAATTTGCGACTAGAGCCGCAATGAGAGACGGGCATAGTGAGGAGAATGGCTATGAAACTTAGAACGGTATGTGCAACGACCATAGGTGTATTGGTGAGCACGATGGCACTGGCAGCAACCTTGTCATTTCAAGATGTAGACAAGGATAAAGACGGGCAGATCAGCCAGCAAGAAGCATCAGTATCATCAACACTACTTGGCCAGTTCGAGAAGCTAGATGCGGACAAAAATGGTCAGCTAAGTGCTTCTGAATTCTCTAACTTTAAAGGCTAGGAGGTCACAATGAAAAAGTTAGCAACAGCAATTACAGCCGCCACAGTACTTTTTGCCGGCTCAGCAATGGCAGCAGAATTTAACGATTTTGACTTAGACAAAGATGGTTTTATTTCTAAAAGTGAAGCGTCACTGTCAGAATCTCTTGCTTCAATCTTTGATAAGCTCGACAGCGACGGAGGTGGCAAACTGTCTGAGAAAGAATTTAATCAGTAAGCAAGTGGCAATCCAAAGCGCCACGCCTCCCCAAGCTCGACTTTGTAGTCGGGCTTTTTTTATTTCGAGCTGCTAGGGAGCTTAAGGTGTAGATAGGGAATCGATTAACTTAACTCATTAATCCAACGAAGTTCGCGGATCCATTTCTGCATTTTAGGAAAACCTTGCTTTGGGCAAGTCATATCCCACGCACTGAGTAATGGGTAGCCGAATCCGTTTCCTTCCTTAAAAGCAATTACGAAGCTAGCGCTAGCGCCTTTATAACCATCCTTATGTAATACGACCTCTAGAGGCAATCCAATATATTGAATAGCAGCAACCGACCAAGCAATGGCGGCCATTTCTTCACCTTGCATGGCTTGTTTCTCTCGGCCATTTTTTAGGCCATTTTTATACACGTCTTCATGAAGTTGGTCGCGGAATACTGGCTCACATACGGCAATATGACCAGCTTCGTGCAATATATCACCTGGATATCGCAATTTCTCATTATCGATATAAAGTATTCCCTTTACCGTTTTTAGACCAGGTAAAAATGTATTGTCTTCGACTTCATGAAATCGAAAAGGTAGTTGGATTTCGGTGAGAAAATCACAAATGCGTTTAGTATGCTCGTGCATGGTAATTCCTTTAATTGGCCAACTTACATTTTTAAGTGAGTTTAACCTAATGTTTGATTTGCGCAAATTACCATAAATTACAACTTATTATAGAGGTAGCTTGATCACCGCTAGCATCTCACCATCGTCTTCATTGATTCCAATTTCTTGAAAGCCAAAACTTGCGTAAAATGGTTTGGCAACGGGGTTACTTGGTACATAACAGATTTCTATGGTGGCAAGGTTTGGTGTCTGCTTGATTTCTTCGAGTGCGAGGGTGAGCGCTTTACGCCCAATCCCTTGTTGCTGAAATTGCTGATCAACCATAAAGCGCCAAATGGAGATGCGCTCTATACTCTCTTGTACCCACATTAGCATCCCAACAGCTTCATCATCTTGATAAATTGCGCGTGTGGTATAGCCATCATTAAATTTTGATTCCACGATGGAAAACATGTTGCAGGCTACCAAATCTTGCTGCTCAGGGCTGACATCTAAATCGCAAATGGCTTCGTAGTTTTGTTTATCAATGGCTCTTAGAGAGATATTCATCACGGCGTCCTTGTATTGTTATAGAAACACTATTTTAAATATGGTTGTTTTGGCAAGAGAAAGTTTGCTTTATTAGCCGCACAATCATTGACCGTTAAGCGCTTCTTCCCCACACTGGAAAGCACCTTCGGCTTTATGTCGTTTTGCCTAAAACAAGGACCTTGTGATGCAGCTTACCAGATTACTTAATATCTCCATTCCTATGATCCAAGCGCCAATGGCAGGTGTGCAAAATTGGCGCTTAGCGGTCGCAGCGACAAATGCCGGAATACTCGGTTCAATCCCTTGCGGGATGCTGAGTAAAGAGCAGGTCGTTGTAGAAATTGAGCATTTTAAAGCATATGCTTCAGGCCCATATAACCTTAACTTTTTTTGCCATGAGATGCCGGAGCCTGACCCTTATCAGCAAGATAAGTGGAAGAAAAAGCTGGCTTCATATTACGATGAGCTTGAGTTAACACCTACTGATGAAATGGGGATCTTAAGACGCCCATTTGATAGGGAAATGGCTGAGGCCATTGCGCCTTATAAACCTCCCGTGATCAGTTTTCATTTTGGGCTTCCTGATACTGAACTGGTCGAGTTCGTAAAATCGTGGGGGACGACTATTTTGTCTTCCGCAACGACCTTGGAAGAGGGGATATGGTTAGCTGAAAATGGTGCAGACATTGTGATAGCGCAAGGGATTGAAGCGGGTGGGCACAGGGCAACCTTCACCGAGACAAAACTTGAGTCTCAACTGCATACTCGACAATTGGTCACTATCCTCGCTGATGCGCTATCGGTTCCTGTAGTCGCTGCAGGTGGTATTGCTTCTCATCATGATGTCACTATGATGCACGAATTGGGTGCCTGTGGAACACAAATCGGCACTTGCTTCTTACTATGTGATGAGGCTAGCACCTCTTTGGTACATCGAAGTGCACTTAAGTCACTGGCTGAGCCATCCGCCGTGACCAATGTGTTCTCTGGTCGCCCTGCGCGTGGGATCGAAAATCGACTAATGATAGATCTCAGCTTTATTAATGATGATGTACCCACTTTTCCATATGCATCAGCTGCTTTGACACCATTACGCGCCGCTGCTGAAAAGCAAGGAAGTGGAGATTTTAGCCCGCTTTGGGCTGGGGTTAACCGCCAAGGTTGCATGGAAGTTAGTACACAAGAGATGGTAGAACATCTATGGAATGTTAAATAAAATATTTAGGTTAACAAGTTTGACGCATTTCGAGTTTATGCTCTAGCGTTTTATAACAAGGCCAACCCAGTTGTGCCTTGCTCTTTGTTACCTACGTAAGTCGATTATTTGCTTGGGTGACGTATTCGTTATGACAATAATAAACACGGAGTCGTGCATGAGACATTCTATTTTAACAGCAGCGTTATTCGCTTCTTTTTCTTCGCTGGCAACCCCTACTTGCCCAAGTATTACCGCACTAGAAACCCAGTATGCTGCGCCTAATATGGCCAAGCGTAGCTTTTCTAGCTCGTTTAACAAATACTTATCTTGGCTACCAAGTTACCATATGGTGCATGATCAAGTAACCGTTGTCGGGGCTGTCACTCAGATCACTGCTAAATTTGACTACGGTAGCATCACTCATAAAGACTTGGAATTCGAGTCGGTGGAGTTTTACTACCGTGCTGAGTCGGACACAAATTGGCAGTATCTTGGTGAGCAAACCACCAATGGCGATGGCAAGGCGTTTATCACCTTGCCCGAGTTATCGGTAGGTCAGTATCGTATATACGCAGGCGTACCAGCTGATGGCACCGGTGCACAAGGTTATGTCACGGTTGTTGAGCCAGGCACTCAAGCGGTCCTGTTTGACATCGATGGCACATTGACCGAATCCGATGCCGAGCAAATTGGCGACTATACCGGAATAGATCATGCCGACCCCAAAGATGGTGCCTATGATTTAGTTCGCCACTATCTTGATTTGGGCTATCAACCCGTATTTTTGACAGCCAGAGTGTATTGGTATGCTAAAGGGACGCGCGGTTGGTTAAATTGGATGGGCTTACCGCAAGGCTTTCTACGCACATCACTCAGTAATGAAACCAGTTTGTTTAAAACAGCAGAATATAAAACTGCGGAGATTAATCGCTTAAAGGCGCAGGGCATTGATGTCGTTCGTGCTTATGGTAATGCCAAAACAGATGCTGAAGCCTTTATCAAAGCGGGGATCCCAGCTTCAGAAGCGTTTACTATTGGTTCTGATGCCGGACATTACGGTACCACAGCAATTACCGGCAATAGTTACCAAGTGCATTTAGGTGAACTCACAACTTATCCTCACGCTGACTGCTTGTAGACCTTACCCTCGATTGAATCTAATTTTTAGAAATTCGCAAAAGGAGCCGTATTTTGGCTTCTTTTGGGGAACCCTGTGTGTACTAACCTCTGGGCCTAGGTACTAGCTTACACTGCCATTATTTACTGTTGTTTACGTAATATTCATTAAAATTTCATTTTTTACATTATTCTGGCTTGACCTCTGACCATTGTAATCTAAAGTTTATTTGTTATAAAAATGTAATAATTGGAGCAAGTACATGAAAAGGCTAATTCTCAGCGCCCTGCTAGGGTTGCTATCGGTCGTTACCTCTCCCGCCCACAGCGGTGAGGAATTAGAGTATCCCGTGGTCTTAGTTCACGGTCTATTTGGTTTTGATAATCTGCTCGGGATGGATTATTTTTATCGCGTACCACAAGTGATCCATGACGAAGGTGGGCAGGTTTATGTTGCAGAAGTATCATCAGCCCATAATTCAGAATTGCGTGGTGAGCAACTACTAGAGCAAGTTGCGTTGGTTCGAGCATTAACGGGTAAAGACAAAGTTAATTTGATTGGCCACAGCCAAGGCGCGCAAACTATTCGCTATGTCGCCTCAGTTAAACCTGAGTGGGTGGCCTCAGCGACTAGTATTGGTGGCGTAAACTGGGGTAGCCGTTTTGCTGATGTTGTTCGCGGTGGAGTAGACAGTGGCTCATTTTCGGAGCAGTTTTTAGCGTCGCTTGCTAACGGCCTTGCGGGGTTGATTGATTTGTTATCTGGTAAAGCCACCGCACCAAAAGACGCACTCGAAGCACTAGGTGCTTTGACCACGGCTGGCACATCAGCATTTAACCAAAAATACCCAGAGGGTGTGCCAAGTCATTATTGTGGCGAAACGCAAAGTCTAGCGAGCAATGGCGTGCATTATTTTTCATGGAGTGGCAGCAAAGCATGGACCAACGTATTTGACCCCGCTGACAACGCACTTGCACTGTTCTCTCAAGTCTTTGATGAAGCCAACGACGGCCTAGTATCAGCTTGTTCTAGTAATTTAGGTCAGGTGATCAATAACCAATTCAAAATGAACCATTTAGATCAGGTAAACCACACCATTGGTATTCATCACTTGTTCGAAACTGACCCATTAACCGTTTATCGTCAGCATATTCGCCGTTTAAAAGGTTTGGCGCTATGAAAAAGTGGGGCCTTTTGCTAATCATTTTGACTATGCTGTCGCTGTTTTATATCGAGAGTGAACAGCAAGAGACGCCGCGTCATGTTCCCCGGTTCGCGGAGTTATCTGAGCTGAAAAATGATGCGCATAAGGTCCCACAACCCACAAGGAGTGCATCTGCAAGCGTCCATTGTGAGATCATTAATAAACAGCATAAGCACCAAATCGACGATTGGCTTTTTGAGCTACAAAACCATAACCAAGCCGAGCAGTGGCAAGCTTATCTGGAATTATTACCACAATGCCTTCACGAAGTTGCAGGTCTCTACGTGCAATTTAAGCAGGCCCTAATTGATGTGGATACGCATCTTAATCTACTAGAACGTGTTGAGCTACTACACGCACTGCAGCGGCAATTTTTTACGGATGAAGTGATTGCAGTTTGGTTTGAAGATGATAATGCGTGGGATACGCAAGCTTTGAGTCGCTGGCAAATTTTGTCAGACGCATCTATATCGGAATCGCAAAAGCAGCAATTAATTGAAACGCATATCAGTGAACTCCCAAAGCGCGAACAAGCGTTATTTCAAACCTCAGCCCAGTTACACACCCTAAACGCAAATTGGCAGCAAAAACACTATAACGAATTAAGTGCTGAATATGGCGATAAAGCCGCAACGCGTATACTTGAAGTCCAGAAGCAACAAAAGTATTGGCAGCAAAAACTACAAAGTTTTATGCTGCAAAAGCAAAATATTTTAGCCGAGCTCGGTGATAGCCAAATCGCAACAGAAAAAGTCGAGTCACTACTCAAACAAACCTTTACGGAGAACGAGCAAAAGCGAGTTGCTGTATTGGTTAAGTGATAATTTTTTAGTTATTGATAAGATGTATAGGTCGATTACGTGGAGCAGCCAAACCTGCAGCCATGAGCCCATCTTGGTAGCTGGTAAATACAATCAAACAAACAGTAAAACATGAAAATTGAACCGAACCTGTGGCAGCTTTATTTACAAGTGTATTTTCAACCAATACAACCAATCCGCTTTGATACACGGGGCGCTATCTTAAGTCTGTGGAATCCACATGGAAAGGTACTCTGTGAAGATAAAAATCAACGCTTATCACGATTTTGGCAAGGGGCTTTACAGCGCGTAAATGTGCCTTATCAGTTGCTGTGGGGCGGTGATCAGCAAATGCAATATCGAGAGTTAAGTGTTTATATAAAGTGTGATTTAGCATCGGGGTTGCGGTGGGCGGCATGATTAAACCAATTGGGGTTTTATTTTGTCGAAGATAATCACTTGCATCTCTATAACAGTAGCGATAAAGCGCAAAGCGATGTGGTGACGGATAAGTTCGTATCTCGGCTTTGCTTTGCCAAATTACCAAAGCAGAACCAAGCAATACAACCAAAAAGCAGGGCCTAAATTAGGCCCTGCTTGCGCTACTTAATTGGTTTATTTTAAGTCAAAGCGGTCTAGTTGCATTACCTTCACCCAAGCGGCGATAAAATCGTCTACAAACTTCTGTTTGGCATCGTCCGATGCATAGACTTCGGTAATTGCGCGAAGCTCAGAGTTAGAACCAAAGATTAAATCAACCGGGGTTGCCGTCCATTTTATCTCTCCAGTTTTACGGTCACGGCCTTCGTATAAGCCTTCTTGCCCCTCTACCTTTGACCATTTAGTCGACATATCTAGCAGGTTAACAAAGAAGTCGTTGCTCAACTGACCTGGTTTGTCAGTAAATACACCGTGCTCTGAACCTTTGTAGTTTGCGTCTAAGCTACGTAGTCCGCCTAATAGTACCGTCATTTCAGGTACAGATAGGTCCAACATATTGGCTTTGTCTACTAACATTTCAGTTGGTGACATAAATGCTTCATCACTGTAATAGTTACGGAACGCGTCAGCTTTTGGCTCCAGATAGCTAAATGATAAGACATCTGTTTGTGCTTGTGAGGCATCGGTACGGCCCGGTTTAAACGCTACATTTACTTTGTAGCCTGCGTCGTTTGCGGCTTTTTCAACTGCCGCAGAACCACCTAACACAATCAAGTCGGCTATAGAGACCGCTTTTTTGCCAGCGCGTTTATTAAAGCGGGTTTGAATCTCCGTCAATGTAGCTAGTACTTTGTTTACCTCGTCAGGGTTGTTTATCTCCCAACTTACCTGAGGCTCGAGGCGTAAACGGCCACCGTTTGCACCACCACGCATATCAGTAACACGGTGGCTAGATGCTGCCGACCATGCCGTTCTGATCAGTTCTTGCTTTGTTAGACCTGAGTTCAAGATTGATTTTTTCAGGGCGCTTATGTCCTTATTATCAATCATCTTGTAATCCGCTTTTGGAATTGGATCTTGCCAAGTCAGCACTTCGCTTGGTACTTCTGAACCCACATAACGGGCTCTTGGACCCATATCACGGTGGGTCAATTTGAACCAAGCCTTCGCGAACGCCAACTCATATTGCTTTGGATCTTTGCGGAAGCGTTCAATGACCTTACGATATTCAGGGTCAAATTTTAATGCCAAATCCGTGGTGAACATTATTGGTGCGTGGCGTTTACCTTCAATGTGGGCGTCTGGCACTAGGTTTGCCGCAGCTTTGTTGTCAGGGATCCATTGGGTCGCGCCTGCTGGGCTTTTTGTCATTACCCAATTGAAATTCATTAGGTTGTCGAGATAATTGGTTGACCATTGAGTTGGTGTGACCGTCCAAGCCCCTTCTAAACCACTTGTTGTGGTGTCTGCACCTTTACCCGAACCGCATTTATTTTTCCAACCTAGACCTTGTGCTTCAATCTCTGCAGCGGCTGGTTCTTTACCCACACAATCAGATGGCTTTTTCGCGCCATGTGCTTTACCAAAGGTGTGACCACCCGCGATCAGTGCGACCACTTCTTCGTCGTTCATGGCCATGCGACCAAATGACATGCGAATATCTTTTGCGGCAAGTAATGGGTCTGGTTTACCGTGTGGACCTTCAGGATTGACATAAATAAGTCCCATTTCAACGGCTGCCAATGGACCCTTTAGCTTGCCTTTTTTGTCACGACGCTCGTCTTTTAAGAAAGCATCTTCTGGCCCCCAATAGACTAAATCAGGTTCCCAATCATCTTGACGGCCACCTGCGAAACCAAAGGTCTTAAAGCCCATTGACTCAAGCGCAACGTTGCCTGCTAAGACCATTAAGTCTGCCCACGATAGGCTACGGCCGTATTTTTGTTTAATCGGCCACAATAATCGTCTTGCTTTGTCTAAGTTCGCGTTATCAGGCCAGCTGTTTAACGGATCGAAACGTTGTTGGCCACCTGCCGAGCCACCACGGCCATCGTGTACACGATAGACCCCAGCGCTATGCCATGCCATACGGATCATAAATGGACCATAATGTCCCCAATCAGCAGGCCACCAGTCTTGCGAATCAGTGAGTGTTTGCTCAATGTCTTTTTTGACTTGCTTAAGATCTAGTTTGCTAAATTCAGCGGCATAGTCAAAGCTTGCGCCATAAGGGTTGGATTCTGGGCTGTGTTGTCTTAATGGGCTTAGGTTTAGTTGTTCTGGCCACCAAAATTGGTTGGTTTTCGCTTCGCTCATTGCAGCAAAGCTCGGGGCTGATAGCGTTGTTGTTACTGCGAGCGCGACGGCAGACAACATCGTTCTAGATTTTCTATTCATGGGGTTTTCCCTCGTAATTAAAGTGTGTCTCAAACTGCGTGTTAAACTTTAGTTCACAAATTAAAAAGAGAAAATCCAGAAAAACAAATTGGTATGTTCGGAAAAATAAATCGATAAAAAATCTAACTTATCAAAGTGTTATGTTTATCTTCTATAGCAAGAATATTTTTGAAGTAAAACTTTAATTTAGTCTTTTGCAATAATTGGCTTAAAACAGAAAGCTTGTAAGATCATATTGAATTTTGGTAGCTAGCTAGGTGCGCAAAGATAGTGCTTAATAGTCTCGTAATTGTATTGGGTATGAAAAAATATACAGCGGAGTAATGAGTCCTACTCCGCTTTATTCGCTAATATTGAAAATAGCAATGGCACTTGATGCCTGATATCTTGCTAAAGGGGGGATTGATACGCAAACCCCCTTAGAGCTATAAAGAGCAAGGCTACGGGCAGGGGCCTGAAAATGAAAACATCGGCTCTCCATGTAGGTCGTAGTAAGTGTGTGTACAACTATCACCACCGCCGCCACCACCGGTATTACCATGGCCTTGACTCAGCGGAATATTTCCCCAATTTGGGCTTGAACTACTTCCACCGCCGCCACCGCCGCCAGTACTACCAGAGCCACTTACCGTTTTAGGAAATGTTTTATCTATCGCGTCGGCTAAACACTTAGATATTTGACTGGCCTTCATTATTCCGACGCTACCGCCACTCTTCTGAATATCGAACAACCTTTCACCTCCAATTACAGTTCTTCGAGCATTGACCTCAGCATCCACGGTGCCATCAAGCATTTTTAAATCGAATACGACTTGATTTCGTGTACCTGCACCAAAGTATTTTGAGTGAACGGTAAAGTCGGTAACAATTTGCTTAGTTGTATCAAAATACTCCACAGTACCACCGATCCCAATAGAATAGATAGCGGCTTGAAAGTTGGCACCTGTTATCCTTATATCTTGGAATGAGCCTTTATAATTGCTATCACGATCCGCCTTATCATTAGCTTCAATTCCTAATTTACCTCTTGCTGAAAGATTATGAGCTAAATCCCATGCCTTCATCTCTGGGCTATTACTACAGTCGGTGGCTAACGTATTGGCCGATGTAGCTATACTGTTGAATGGTAGGTTTGACTGGGTAGAGCCAGCAACTAAAGAATCAAAACTAAAGTCCTGCCTTAAACTACGAGTGACATTCGTCATCACTTTGTAGCCATTGACGATAGTTTTATGAAGCGTTATCACATCAGCGGGGATCTGTTGCATATCGGCGATTTCAATAGTTAGATCTAGGGATATACCGCCTTGATTTTTATGCCTAATATAAAAGCCGTATGCTCGTTCTTGTGCGATGTCATAAACCACTAATTTGTTGGCAGCTGAATAGCAAGCTTCATCTTCTGGTCCACCAGAACTACCGACGAAGCATTGCATGGTGGGGACGTATTTAGATCTTGATGCGATACTTCTTGCCTCACTATAACCACAGTTATCACAAATGACAGACTCGTAGAAGTCTCTTGAACTAGTTGATGCCTCATTTGAACTTGCGCTGCTGCTGTTGGAGTTAAAAAGTAAAACAAAAAACAGTAATGTAATTACCTTCATATTATTTCCTTATATATTGGTCAATTCACGCACTGATTTTACATTTATTTCTTTAAGTGTAAACATTTATTTATCATAACTCTGCTTGTTGCGCGCATTTAGGTTTTGGCTTTTTAAAATGTAGCCCCCGCTTTATTCGCCATTATTGAAAATAGCAATGGTACCTGATTCCCTTCGCTCAATAACTGAAAACCGTGTCCAGACACTGCCTCTAAACCTTCAAAGCAGTTATATGGACTAAAAGGGTGCTCATCGAAGTGGGTAATTGTAAGACCAGCTTGCATTAAGGACTGCATCACTTCGGCGATTGAGTGTGGCCAAGTCGCAATGGTTTGTTTGCTATCTTGGTGGTTCTCGGTATAGGTTGATTCTTCGCTAATATCCGGCTGAGTTTGTGGGAAGTAAGGGTAGCCCAAATGAAGGTCAATACTTGGGTGAAACTCCACAAAACAAAACTGACCGCCGGGCTTTAATGCACGGGCAATAGTGGCAGCCCACTGAGATAAATCTTGTAACCAGCAAATGGTGCCATAGGATGCAAAGACAATGTCGAATTGTGTGGTATTTTCAAGCCCAAATTGCGCGATATCCTGACAGATAAAACTGGCATCGAGCCCAGTTTGTTGAGCCAACGTATTTGCTCGCG
This sequence comes from Pseudoalteromonas sp. HM-SA03, assembly GCF_002289345.1. Lineage (GTDB taxonomy): Bacteria > Pseudomonadota > Gammaproteobacteria > Enterobacterales > Alteromonadaceae > Pseudoalteromonas. Next base: position 52,751 of record NZ_NSDG01000083.1, read on the forward strand.
TAATGGCTTCTGTTGAAAAGTCAACGCCAGTTACCTTAGCCCCCAACCTTGCGAATGATAGGCTATCTAAGCCGAAGTGACATTGTAGGTGAAGCAGACTCTTGCCTGATACATTACCAAGTAGCTCACATTCTATGTGATTGAGCGAAGAGGTACCTTGTAAAAAGCGATTGACGTCATAAAACTCAGAGTCAAAATGTGCCTTGGCTCGTTCTTCCCATGCCGCACGATTGAGAGAGACATAATCCATATTGCATTCCCTATTTTTGTGGATTTTCTTTAATGATAACGAGTAATTAAACCGGGGTAAGACTGCCCCGGCTTGGTTGGGATCCTGTTTATTTCTTCGGGTCGTGCTTGTCGAACCACCACTGAATATAAGCTACTTTGTTTAGCAGGTTAGATGGCCTTTTGGTTATTCCGTGTGAGGCATCTGGAATTCTGACCATAGCTGTTTCTACACCTTGCAGCTTAAGCGCTTGATAATACTGCTCAGTTTCTGAGATTGGTGTACGATAATCCGCTTCACCTGTCAGTAGCATGGTTGGGGTTTTTACATTACCCACATAGCTAATAGGCGAGCGTTTCATATAATGTTCCATGTGCTCCCATGGTTTTCCTGGGAACCAGTAGTCCGCAAAAAATGGATAGAAATCTGCTGTTAATACAAAGCTATACCAGTTGATCACCGGTTTTGCTACGACTGCTGCTGCGAATCTATCCGTGTGACCGACAGTCCACGCGGTGAGCACGCCGCCACCTGAACCGCCCGTAACAAACAAGCGGTCTTTGTCTATATAGCCTTCGCCAATCAGGTGATCTACACCTGTCATTAGGTCATCAAAGTCATGACTTGGGTAGTTATGGTGGATAGTTTGAGCAAACTCTTTGCCGTAGGAGTCGCTGCCTCGTGGATTCATGTAAAGCACTACGCTGCCTTGGGCAGCAAAAAGCTGTACCTCGGCGCTAAAGTGTGGGCCATAGTTTGCAACTGGGCCACCGTGGATCTCAAGTACTAGCGGATACTTTTTAGATTTATCGAACCCAGGAGGGTAGGCGACCCAAGCTTGAATTGGCAGTTGATCATGTGTCGACTTTAGCCAAACTTCTTCAACTTTTGCCAGTGTTTTATCGCCAAGGGCATCTTCGTTCAGCTTTGTAATTGGTCTTGGCTCGCCGCGTTTTACAATTGCGACATCGGCAGGGCGCTGGGTATCTGCGAGTGTAAAAGCCACTAATCCACGGTCACTGATGGCATAGTCACCACCTGAATAGGGGCGACCAAAACTAACACTACCAATGGCATCCGTTATCAGCTCAAAACGCCCTTTTAACGGCTGATAGCCAAGTGTGGTTTTNCGTAACTTACATAGACGCCACGGCTGTTGGCGGCCCAAGTGACAGAGGCAAGGCTTCTATCTAAATCGGCTGCATAGGTTTTGGTTTCGCCTGATTTGAGATCTTTGACATAGAGTAGGCTATTCTCGTAATTGGTTTTTTTATCATCATAACCAAGGTAAGCCAGATAGCGGCCATTAGGTGACACCTCTGGGTGATTATCTGGGCCAACTCGGTCAGTTACCGCTGTGATTTCAAGCGAGTTTAGGTCTAGCTTATAGACTTCGCTGTTGGTTGGGTTTAATTGGTTATCCTTGTGGCGATTAGCCGAAAAATACAGCGCCTTTGCGTCATCAGCAAAACTCAGTTCGCCGCCATGATCAAAGTTGCCAGAGGTTAACTGTTTTGCGTTGCCACCGTTGGCGTCAATTTTGAAAATATGATTAAAGCCCGGTTCGGTATAACCAGCACCGTCGGCGCGATAATATACCTCATCGATAAATACGGGGGGTTTTGCCCATTCTGCCCCTTTAGGTTTCCCTGCAACAGATACCGGTGGTGCCTTTTGGCTGGGAACAAACTGGCTAAAGTATAAGCTTTTACCATCTGGTGACCAATGTAGTCCTGATGGTCCATGGGTTAAATTGCTGATCTTGGCAATGGCACCGGTTGCTAACCATTTCACATAAATTTGGCTGCTACCGTCGCGAGTAGAAACAAAAGCGATGCGATCATTACTAGGCGACAGCACAGGAGAATAATCCATGTGCAATCCAGAGGTAACTGGCTGCATTGCATTGGTAGCAAGGTCTACAGACCAAATATTACCGACTTTTCTATCACTTTTGATATCCATGCGGTTGCGCACGAAGAAGACTTTGTCACCGTCATTGGTGATGTCAATTTGATTAGCATATTCAAGATTAAATATATCGGTTGGCTCAAGCGATGCGGCTTGCACAGCGCAAGCTGAGCTTGCAATAGCGACGCCTGCTAGAAAGTATTTCATGACTCATCCTGTTTCTAATTATCATTTCCACTATGCGCCATATTGCAGCTTAATCAACTCTTTGCGGTGAACAAATTAAAAATCCATAAAAAAGTGCTTTACCTCAACTTAGCTTGCGGTTTTATTGTTGCCACCAGTTGGCGAAATTTATAATGAAGAGGATGATATGTACTTAGAACACGTAAATTTGGTAGTTAGCGACCTAGAAGAGGTGCTTCACTTTTATCGCGCCGCATTTCCTCACTGGAAAGTTAGAAGCAAAGGGCAAGGCGAATGGTACGGCAAAGCACGAACTTGGCTGCATTTTGGTGATGACTATCATTATATAGCGTTTAGCGATCACGGTGAGGGTCAAAACAGAGCACTCGAAGGTCACCAAGTCGGCTTGGCACATTTTGCCTATGTGGTTCAAAGTGTCGAGCGTGTCGTCAATAGGTTAACCGAAGCAGGTTATGTAGTCGATAAAGTCGGAGCGCAGCATCCGCACCGAAAAAACGTTTACTTTATTGATCCAGCCGGATACGAAATTGAGTTTGTGGAATACATGAGTGATCTGCCTTCTGAGCGTAATAGTGATTAATGTAAAAAATAGGCCCAAACTCGGGCCTATTCGTGCGTTATATCTATTGTTGATAGTTTGACCAATGTTTAATTTGTTCAAATACCGCTTTCGGTGGTGCCGTTTCCTCATGCACTAATTGAATGTCGGTATGCATGATGGACCGTTTAGGACGCATTTCAGTCGTTTGATGCGAATGACCGCTGTTCGCACCACTCCAGAAGCGTGTAAAATTCAGTATTAAGCTTGACCATTCATCGTAGTCAGTCAAAATGGATGCGTTTTCGCTGTCATCATTGAGGTTAAAGTCCACTAAAATATCAGAAGTGCTGCCATTACAGTTGAAATCAATGGCTTCTGAGTTGGGATTATTAAGGCCTTTTGATTCGTCCAACTTGGCTTCGTCTAATGGCAGGTTTTTACCATGAGAGTAGTCAATAACAAAGTTCGTAATATCATCTGTCGGGCCGTTTAAAATTGCAGTGCCTTCCGGAAAGCAGTTTTCGTTTTTACGGAACCAGCGACGTAAGTATCGATCGCCTTCGTTATTGCCAATGGTTGATAAGCCACTGAGTTGATACAAATAATTCATCACGCTAAAGTGATTTGGCTTAAAGTTAGTATTTTCATTGCCGCCGTGATACAAACCGAGATTATGCCCCAGTTCGTGCATAATCGTTCCTGCTTGGTAGTTGTAGGTCACATTGGTCATGAGCTCAGACTCTAAGTTCAGTCCCCAATTCCCCAGCGAGATAATAAGGTCGTTGCCAAATAATTCAGCTAAGCCAGAAGATCCGCCACTGCCGTCTGCTTCTTGACTGTTTGCCATCAGCATATAGTGAAAAATTGGCCGGCGTTTAAGGTCAAAATGCTTGGCTTTGTGATCAAGAATACTCGGCGCTTGCTCTGAACTTGCAAAGGTTGTGGTTTGTACAAAGGGGATCTGCTCGCCGCCACCCAAATCATGTTGTTCAGGTGATAAGCCTTCTGTTTGGTGATACAAGTTACCTACGTCAAAGTGCACTGCTATATCTTGAGCTGCAAACGCCGCTTTTACTTTGTCTAGCGCGGGTTTGTGAGGCGTAATACCTGCATCATTACTTTCCATATAGTCAACTTCTATGAAAATATCTCTGACGCCAGCTCGTGCACCCCATTCGTATAAAGGTAAGCCTGCGAATGTGCCACCAGGCTGCTCTGAACAATCAGGGATTCCATCTAAGTCCTCATCTTTATCACAGAGCACATCATTATTGCCGCCAGGTGTAAAAAAGGCGGCAGATTGCCAATCGCTAATCGAATTGGTATCTGTTAATAGGCTTGTTCTAACAAGGCTTTGACCTAGTTGATTTGAAACTGGTAATAACTCGGCACTTTCTTGCCATTCTGAAGGCGTTGCTGGTGCTTTATCACTTTCACCAAAACGGACAAAATCAACCGTTTCACCTTGCTTGTTTTGTAATTCGACATACCCAGATATATACCATGCTGGCGCAAACTGTCCATCGCCGACTAGCATCAACTGATTAGAGCTTGTAACGCTGCGCTGCCATGTTTGAGGTCCATGTTCATTTTGCACCACGATATATTCGCCCGGTTCAAGTAGCTGTGACTTCAACGGAAAGACTTTAGTGCCGCCATCATTGTAGTTTTCCAACTCGATGCTTTCGGCAACAAGTTGATAATTACTCAAATCGATAGTTTCGTCTGTACCGTTGTAGATTTCTACCCAGCGGTTATCATCGATATACCTAGACGATGAAATCTCGGTGATAAGTAAATCTTTCTGTCCAGTGACAAAAGTAAGCTTTTCAGCTTGGGCGATGGCAGTTCCATAAAAGTTGGTCACCGTTTCTGAGATGGTTAATTCATATTCAGTGCCTGCTTTAAGGGACTCCATTGGTGTTATAGAAAAAGCGTATCCATCTTCTTGCTGTGTTTGTCCTACTGAAAATTCTACGCAAGTTTGATTACCAGATTCTCTTAGATGAATTGCACCATTACACTCTGAAGTACCAATTTCACTTGACCAAGACGCGGACATATTGTCGTCAAAGTGCAACTGGATCTCACCTGTTAAGCTAACCCGAGTCGCTGAGGACTCTGGCAAACTTGTCATTAGTCGTGGTGCTGATGTATCGATAATTTCTATCTGAACTTCTGCAGAGTTTGTGAGGTCGCCATCGCTCACACCGAAGTGCAAAATTTCTTTAGTTATGTTGTTATGAGTTGGGGTATAGCTGTATGTCTGCGTTGTTGCATTAATTAATTCAACAACACCCGAAAGTGCCGGCTCAAAAGTGACCTCCAGTGCATCGCCATCTTCATCTTTTACATCCAGAGTAAATTCTAAGGTGTTGTTATATTCAAGGCTGTGTTCTGAACCTGTAATTAGAGGGGCTCTATTTATTTGTTTGATGGTGACAGAAACTTCTTTTTCTGTCTTATCACCGTCATCATCAGTAGCAGTTATCAAGAAGGCTACTTTGGTATCTTCAGTGACTTCTGGTGCAGTAAAAGAAAGGCTAGAATCGCCCAAGGTAAGATCGATGACGTCTGGTCCTGAAGTTTGTTTTATAGTGCGAGACGAAATTGATCCATCACTGTCTGAAATTGTCACCCCACCACTTAGGAAGCTCCGCTCCCCAATGCTTGCTTCGATTGCGGTTACGATTTCTGGTGGAGTATTCTTATCATCACCGCCAAAAAGGTCACAAGCACTCAGGTGTACTAATCCTAAGCTGATTAAAGAGAGTTGAAATATTTTTTTATTCATTATTATTTTCTCTGATTGTTACAATATACTTACTAAAAACTTACCCTTTTTAGGGTCTTTAAGTACAGAGGTTGATGTTAATGAATGTAAAAATAGTCAACGCGGGGTTTATTCTGCTCTTAGCTTGGCTGTTAAAACATGATCTTCCCATTTTCCAGCAATGCGTAGATATTGCTTAGCATAGCCTTCTTGTTCAAAGCCTAGTTTTTGCAACACTCGTGCGCTTGCCACGTTGCTGGGCATATAATTTGCCATGATCCTATGCATGTTTCGCTGATCGAACATATGTAAGATTGCAGCTTTTAAGATCTCGGTCATATAGCCTTGGCCCGCAAATTGTGATGCTATGGAATAGCCTAAATAACAAGCTTGAAACGGACCTCGTGCAACTTGGGTGAAGCTACATAGCCCAGCTATCTGAGACCGTTCTGGCAATAACGCAATAACGCAATAACGCAATAAAGTGATAAGCGGTATCGGACTGTGCGGCATGTTCGGCTTGCTCTGTGTGAGCCAACCAATAATCCATTGAGTAGTAGCTTGGTTCTCTAGGTGATAAGTGACAAGCTTCTCTGCATGCTCTGAAGTGAGTGCAACAAGTTTTGTTCTTGCTGTACGGATCATATCCTCAATAATCCAAACTTCTCGTCATTTACCCACTTGCCGTTAATTTGGAAGTTATGTTTTAGCGTGCCTTCAAGCTCAAATCCTAGTTTCTTGAGTAAATGGTGAGAGGCATGATTTCCTTGGGTAACGGTGGCGATGAGCTTGTGGTAATTACATTGGTACAAGGCAAAATCAATGACGGCTCTAGAAGCTTCAAAGGCGTAACCCTTTCCTTGAAACTCGGGGGAAAGCATAAAACCTAACTCAGCCTGTTGAAACGGCGTCCACATACTTAAAAATCCGTGTAGTCCAATAGGGGTCGCCGTGGCCGTTTCTTCAATCACTAAGGTGAGCCAAGTGTTATCTTCTTTGTGCCACTGCCCAAGTCCGGCGCTTAAACCACGGTTAAACTTTTCACGCAGCGTAGCTTCATCGGTGATCTCACCGACAAAACGCATGACATCTGGTTGTTGATGAAGTTCTAACCATAGCGGCCAATCTGTATTAAGTATAGGTCTTAAGGTAAGTCTTTCTGTGGTGAGCTGCATGTAAAGTCCTTTCGCTGAGTTAACTTCACTTATTAAACATGTACCGCCAGACTATCACAAATTATTGATTTATCACGTTTCTTATTTCTTCAATTAAGGCAATGCTCGCCTCATTGTCACCGTGAACGCATAAGGTGTCGGCGCGTAAGGCAAGTGACTTCCCACTTGCAGTTGTAACACTACCTTGCTGATGTAATTGCTTAACTTGCGCAAGTAGCGCTGGTTTGTCATGCACTGCGCCCGCTTCAGAACGGGGAGTCAGTAAGCCTTCATCGGTGTAAAGCCTATCGGCAAAGGCTTCAAAAATCAGTGATACGTTATAGTCGTCGGCGAGTTGTTGGTGACTTGCTTGTTGCGCAGTGGCTAGCACCATCAACTTAAGCTCACTTGGGTAGTGTGAAATGGCCTTGATAACACAGCTTAATATCCTTTGTGACTTCATCATATCGTTATAAAGTGCACCGTGTGGTTTTACATAACTTAGCGTCAAGCCTTGCACCTTTGCCATCCCTTCAATTGCGGCAATTTGGTAATGTAAGGCGTTGATGATCTCTTGCTCAGAGAGTTGCATTGAGCGGCGGCCAAACCCTTGGCGATCTGGATAGCTTGGATGCGCGCCAAGCGTCACTTGATGCGTGTTGATCAGCTTTAGTGTTTGCGCGAGTACATCAGGATCTCCTGCGTGAAAACCACAAGCGACATTGGCCATGTCGATATGTGGCATTACGTGTTCGTCTAACCCCATTTTCCAAGCGCCAAAGCTTTCACCCAAGTCGCAATTTAATAACATGCTTATTTCCTACTTCGTTACTGCAAGCTCTAAATCTTGTCTATCTGTCACCAATAAATGGTGTGGACTATTCATAATACAAAACTCAGGTGCCGCTTTTGCTATGGCTAACTGAGCTGTCAGGCTGGAACCCCAAAAAACCGGAAGCTGCCCCTCTTTACAAATCAATGGCTCGCCAAAATTGGGCTTGCTAAGATCTTTGATCCCAACCTCATTAGGTTCACCAAAATGAAGTGGCAACGCATAGGGAAGTCGGCTCAGTGTTGCCGCTTGAATGGCACTAATAAGATTTTGCTTGGTTAATGGGCGCATCGCCAATATTTGATTCGCCTCGTACTTATCCACTGAGTTGCAAGGCAAGTTACTGATGTAAAGTGGTAAAGGCGTGGTTGGGTTCGCCGATGGTGGGTTTATTCCATACTGCGCGAGTAAGTTATCAAAAGAAAGATAACTGGCAAAAGCAAAGGTAACTAAATCGTCGCGCCAGTGCTCTTCTATGTTATGGCATTCTTGGGCGAGCTGGCCATACTTTAAAATCTGATACTTGGGGAGGTGGTAGCGGATGTCTATATCTTTCCCCAAAGTGTCAAAGTTAAAATTACCCGGCTCGCTGGGCGGAATAATCAGCTTGCAAACAGATTGATTACTCTCACAAAAGCGAAAGAATGAATATGCTTCGCTTTGTGGCAAAATAATCACGTTACATTGTGTGAACCCAGGCACGAACCCTTTAGTAGGGCCCGTATAATCACCATCCTTGATCATTTTTCTTATTGCATGTGGTGCACTTAAAGAAGCACTGGGATCCATAGATTCCTCCAATTAGTGGTTTACTGTAACAGGCAGTGAACCTTCCGCTTTTGCTATTCCTAAAATCACTTTGGCCAGCGCCGTGTAGGCAGGCCCAGCTATTTTTTTATCATGATTTACGTCTACATTATAAGCATAACTTGCTAATACTGCGTTACTAAGCGGGCCAAAGGTACTAATTTCGTATGGTGCTCTTAGGCTGATAAATAGCTGCTTTTTACCCAGTTCCTGACCGTATTGCAGTAATGCTTTCAGCGCTTCAGGTTGTACATTACGCGCCACCCCATGCTCTCGTAACTTTTTCACATCGTCCATACCGCCAATCTCTACCGCACTTTGCGGTGGCGATGCATGTGCGGCGATTATCACGTCGGCCTGTTTAATTGCATCATGTGCAATGTTTGGGTCGTAGGCTTGTAAGCTTGTACAAGAAAGTGTAAGCGAGTTTTTGCTGTATGTTTGCAATGCTTGCTCGAGCGCAAAACATTTTTGTCTATCAGGCATGATAAGGTGAACAACTTGTGCGTTATCTCTGAGCGGTAATACACCATCGTTTTTTACTTCGGTGATAGCCGCTAGTGCAAGCTCAGCTTCTAAGCGACGATGGCTTGGATTACCCAGTGTTGAATTGGCAATGGCCAAAGAAGCGCTCGATTGTGGCAGCTTTGTCTTGAGCTTAGCGATACGGGCCATAGAACTGCTAAGTTGTTCTTGGTTTAGTTTATTGGTATCAAGCGCTGCGGTTAGCTCTGCCATATATTGCTCAAAGCGTTTGATATCTGCACGATTGCGAATAGCAATAGGCATTAGCGCGATATCCACGCCAGCGTTAAACGTTTCAATGGTTGCATCGACTGGATTAAAAAAGTCGCTGATCCCAGCCATATCTAACGCATCGGTGACGGTCACGCCTTGGTATCCCAACTCGTGTCTTAGTAGTTGTGTCATGATCTGATAAGACATAGTCGCGGGCCTTATCATGCTCTCACCTTGAGAGTTAACGACTTTACTGTTGTCGAGCGCCGGATATTGAATATGGGCTGTCATTATCATGCCAGGAGGCGATGCTTTGATTATCTCGGCAAAGGGCAATAAATCTTGCTGGTTAATTTTGTCGCGGTCGTGATCAACACGAGGTAGTCCCGTGTGGCTATCAACATGTGTATCACCGTGGCCAGGAAAATGCTTTAGCGCAGAGAGAACGCCTGCGGCCTCAAATGCTTTTACCTGCGCAAGACCTAATTTGGCGACCACTTTTGGATTTTCCGAGAATGAACGCACATTGATCACCGGATTGTTCGGGTTGCTGTTCACATCTACCGTTGGGGCGAAGTTTACGTTGATCCCTAAGCTATTTAGCTCTTTTCCAATTGCGCTTGCCACTTTGGTTGCGTAAGTATCACCCTGTTTTGGATAGGTTGCTCCAATGCTCATATTGCCGGTAAACGACGTTGCTTGTTCACGATTTATTCGCGCAACACGACCACCTTCTTGATCGATGGCAACAAATAAAGGAAGTTGACTTTTACTTTGTTGTGCCGCACTTTGCAAAGCATTGGTTAGACTGACGATTTGCGCGGTGTTTTGCACATTTTCGGCGAACAAAATAGCGCCACCGATGTCGTATTTACTAATTAATTCGGACAGCTCAGGCGGTAAAGTTGTCATCGCTGCTCTACAATCTCCACTTGGCCTTTTGCTTTCACCGCAGTAATAGCGGAAATCGAGCATAAGCTTTTGTCCAAGCATTTGCGAAGTGGTCAGTGGCACTTGTGCTGCTGTTGCGTGAGCTGAAGTGATGAAACTCATGAATGTGATAGTTCCTAAAGTAGTGAGTAGAGATAATAATTGCACAATCAATAATAAACGCTGAATAAAATTGCCTACACTTTAACACTGATTTAGAAGCGACTACAAAATGCTTTCTATTAGGGCCTGTTGATCTTTCAAGTTTATTTTTGCAGCAGTTTGATTGGTATTTATACAAGGCAGAGCCAGCGTAGCATAGTCATTCTATGTAAGTCTGGCGATAAAGACTTTGTGCTCCTGCAAAGTCACCTTACCCCACATCCTTGTGGGGCAACACAGAAGAAATGCCAATCAAGCGCTGCCCTTTGGGTTCATCTGAGTGCGCTTTGTTCATTGTTGCTCAACTTTTGCCTAGATTACTAGGCGGCAAGTCGAGCGTCGCGACCAAAACACACTCAGAAGAACAAAAATCAAACAGCAAAGGTCAACAGGCCCTAGGCGATAACAGCATAAATGAAGCACAGATTTTAAAAGGAATAAAAAATGAACAACCATATAAACTATGTAGAATTAGCAGCAAAAGACTTAGTAGCAACACAAGCTTTCTTCGAGCAGGTGTTTGATTGGCAATTTGAATCTTACGGGCCAGATTATATTGCGTTTGCAAATTCAGGCCTTGATGGCGGCTTTTTCCGAGCCGATGTGTCTTCTAAACAAGCGCAAGGTGGAGNAGTGTTATACAGCGATGAATTGGAAGCCGTGCAAAGCAAAGTAGAGCAAGCGGGCGGAGAGATAAGCAAGGCTATATTTGAATTTCCTGGCGGTCGTCGCTTTCACTTTATTGAGCCGAGCGGCAATGAATTTGCGGTGTGGTCTAAATAACTTGAGTTTAAAAATAATTAGTTAACCTCAGCTTAAATAACCAAATGATGTGTTGTAAAGCCCCTTTACAGCACACGTAAATACTGAGGTTTTGCTGCAATAATCTTTCGTTTTCAGAACAGATAAAAACTTGAATTCGTTGCTATTGTGAACAATAGTTATTAAACACTGATGCAAACATCTCTTTGTGTTTGATACCTACTTATTGCGTGATCAGCCAATAGACTTATCTAATGGGTTTAGGTTTAGCATAGAAGTGCAGGTGGCAAAGGTAATCATTGTACAAAACACCGCTAAATGCATCATCACCATACTTAGGTTTGATTAGGCAATGAGACGGATATTCTTAGTTGTTGGTACTTTACTCTCCTTAACCATGCTTATGGCCGATAAATTGGGCCTATTCTTATTGTTGCCTGTTACTTTTATTGCCATCAGCACTTTAGTTTTTTTGTTTGTAGCACTGCTTTGGTGGCAAGCTCAAGATACTAAAAAAATTATGGTTGATGATGGCTCTGCCGTGCCACAAATGATGTTAGACAGCGACGGCGTTATCCTACAAGCCAATGAGCAAATGCAATCCATACTGGGTGTTGGCAGCTCAGTAATAGGGTTAAAACTTGAAAATTTAATCGCGGTGAGCGGTAACATCCATAGCGAGGGCAAGAGTGATGCAACAAGCATGTTCGAAGCGCTCGTAACGCAAAGCTATGGTAATTGCACGACCAAACACAGTGGCAAAGTTATTAGTCCTGTTACTTTACCAATTAAAGTCGCGGATACCGTTACAGGATATCTCTGTTATTTTAATACTAGCAACAGAGAAAATCGCCTCGCTCAGGCACTAGAAGAAGAAAAAGAATTGCTCGAAGTGACGCTTAGCTCTATTGGCGATGGCGTGATATGTACAGACGTAAATGGCGTGATCACTTATATTAATCCAGTCACAGAAGCTATTCTCGCGATGTTAAATGAAGAAGTGGTCGGGCGGCGATTTGATGATGTGATGTCTATGTATCACGAAGAAACCAAAGCTTCGGTGAATCAATTCCCTGAACTTTGCCTAAAGCAAGGCCATACCATTTGTTTACCTGAACTCACTTCCATCACCAATCATCTTGGTCTTACCTTTGCTATCCAAGATTCCTTCTCTCCTATTATAGCTAAAGATGGCAGCTACCTTGGCACAGTAATGGTCTTTCAAGATGTGACAGAGTCGAGATTGATGGCGAAAAAAATGAATCACCTTGCTCATCACGATGCATTAACTGGGTTACCCAATCGCTTATTGCTGCATGACCGTTTAGTGCAGGCTTGTAAACGAGCCAAGCGCATGAGTCACCAGTTTGCTTTGGTATTTATTGACGTCAACAAATTCAAAAAAATCAACGACTCACTGGGGCACGATTATGGCGACTTATTACTCAAAGAAATTGCGAGTCGATTAACTCAGCAAATTCGAGGATGCGACACCGTTGCCAGAATGGGGGGCGATGAATTTGTGTTACTCATTGACGGGATCCAAGATAAAAAATATGTACGTAAGGTGGTGAGTAAAGTATTGAGTAGCGTTAATGGACAATATTGTTTGCGCCAAGTTAGCCTAAAAGCCACGGTGAGTGCTGGCGTTGCAATTTACCCTGATGATGGTGACAACACGGAAGCTTTGTTAAAGCATGCTGATACCGCAATGTATCGAGCTAAAAAAGCCACACAAACGGAATTTCAATTTTATAACGCACGCCTAGATCACGAGTCGGAGCAGCGTTTAGTGCAAGAGAGTCGGATCATTCAGGGATTAGATAATCGAGAGTTTATTCCTTATTACCAGCCTATTGTCGATGCGCATACCCGCAAGATTAAAAAACTTGAAGTGCTAGCAAGGTGGCAGCAAGATGAACAATTGTTGGTACCTGAAGACTTTTTTGAAGCGGCATGTGATGGCGATCTGATGGTAGAAATTGGGCAACAGCTCAGAGCACAGGCCTTTCAGGCGATGAAAACATGGTTTTACGAGTACGATAATCTCGTGGTTAGCTTTAATTTTTCGCTTGCTGAACTCACCAATAAAACAGTAATAAAAAACTTTATGGAGCAGGCTGCGCAACATCAGTTGCCATCTCGGCAAATTGAAATAGAAATCAAAGAAGTTGATCTGATAGAGCTACTTGATAAAGCACCGGAAGTGATGGCGGAATTAGAGCAAACCGGTATGCGGATCTCGATTGATCATTTTGGTGTTGGGCATACCAGCATGCTGTACTTGCAAAAACTTACGTTTGAAACCATTAAAATTCCACCGGCTTTCCTTGCGACCCCGCAGTCGGTTGTCTCACAAAATGATATTGCAAAATTGATTGTACAGATGGCAAAGAGCTTGGATGTAGAATGTGTAGCGGTAGGTGTTGAAACCGCCTTGCAAGCTAAGTCTCTTAATCTCAATGGCTGTCACCTTATCCAAGGCAACCACCTTTTTGCTCCCGCCCCAGAGTCAGAGATCACCCCGATTCTCAGTACCCATATGAGCATAGAACGGCGCCGATTAGGTCAAAACTAGGTACATTCTAGTAACTCAAATCTTTATCGTTTATGCGGTATGTAAATAAGTACTTTTCGTTGAAATAGACAAACACCTCATCATTTTAGGCAAACATTCATAATTACGCTTACCTATACTAGATAGCAACAAAGCGCAGTGTGCTTGGCAACGTATATCAGCGCATTAATCACATTCATTTTTGAGGGTTTCACATGAACAAAGTTACTTTTCCAAACACAAATGGTTTAGCTATCACGCTTTCAGGTTTACTCAATTTACCTACAGAGTTTGACGAGTTGAAGACTTATCCTGCCATTGTTGTTTCTCATCCCGGTGGTGGCGTAAAGGAACAAACTGCTGGCACCTATGCATCTAGATTGGCGGAGCAAGGGTTCGTTACCATCGCTTACGATGCTTCATATCAAGGGGAAAGTACGGGTGAGCCTCGTCAATTAGAAAACCCACATGTGCGTACCGAAGATATCAGTGCAGTGATTGATTACCTTACGACCCTGCCATTTGTTGATAACGATCGAGTTGGTGTCATGGGGATTTGTGCTGGTGCGGGCTATTCGGCGAATGCAGCAATCAATGACCAAAGAATTAAAGCGGTTGGTATGGTCAGTATGGTAAATATTGGACAAATGTTTAGAAATGGTTGGGATAATAGCCTAGCTGATGCACTTGCTATGCCTTATATTCAGGCGGGGTCTGACGCTCGCTCTGCTGATGCAAATAGCGATGAAACCGCAACAATCCCTCTAGCACCCCTTAGAGAAGAGGATGCCCCTAACGAAGAACTTCGCCAAGCGTGGGAATACTATCATACAGCGCGAGCCGCACACCCTACTGCGCCAGGTTTTGCAACCGCGCGAAGCCTGACTCAAATCATTACATACGATGCTTTTTTTAAGTCTGAAGCCTTCCTTACCCAACCTCTGCTTGCGGTAGTTGGCAGTGTTGCTGGTAGCAAATGGATGAGCGATGACCTGATAGCAAGAGCGGCTTCAACAGACAAAGCCATGCATGTTGTTAACGGCGCAAACCACATGGAATTGTACGATGGCGAAGCGCAAGTCAATGAAGCAGTAAGCGTGTTAACAGCGTTTTTCAAACGTACGCTTTAGGTTTGGCTGTAAAAGGGGAATTACCACTCGTTACTTGGAATTGGAGATAACAATGGATCAGCAAGAAATTACTTTTAGAAATAGAGATATGGCTTGGGATATCGCCGCACTGATGCTAACCCCAGATGACTTTAATCCCTTGAATAAATACCCTGCGATAGTGTCAGTACATCCGTTTGGTAGCTGCAAAGAGCAAACGTCGAGTGCTATCTACGGACGAGCACTTGCCGATGCTGGCTATGTGGTTATTGCTTACGATGCCAGCTTTCAGGGTCGTTCGGGAGGACTACCGCGATACAAGGAAGATCCGCATCAGCGAGTTGAAGATATTAGCCATGCAATAGATTATCTTGTTACCTTAGATTTCGTAGATGCAAATCGCATTGCTTCACTTGGGATCTGTGGCGGCGGTGGTTATGTATTTAATTCAGCGCTTACAGAGAAAAGGATAAAAGCCACGATCGGCGTGACGCCCGTTAACCTTGGTCGTTTATTCCGTGAAGATTTCTCTGAATTTAATCCTTTAGAAACGCTTGAGGCGATATCACAGCAGCGTACCGCGGAAGCATTGGGGGCTGAAGGGCTAGTAAATGAGCTGCTACCGCCAAGCCTAGAGTTTGCTAAACAAAACGGCTTAACGGAGCGTGATGTTTTTGAAGCGACTGAGTATTACAAAACAAAGCGAGGCCAAGCTGAGGGCGGCGCAACGCGGATGTTGTTTTCGCACGCGAACAAAATTTTAAGTTGGGACGCGTTTGCATTTGCTGAAACGTTGATGACACAGCCTATGATGGCCATTGTTGGCCAGAAGATAGGTGCGTTTGGCGCTTACCGTGATGGTAAGGCAATATACGGGAAGTCATTTGCTTCGGCAGACAGGCAATTGGTTGAATTATCAGAGTGGTCTCATTACGATCTTTATGATCATCCAGAAGCCGTTGCGTTAGCCGTGGGGCAAATTATTCCATTTTTAGCTAAGCATGTGTAAGCACTAAGGGGGAGTTAAATGGTTGAGGATTATCGTGAACTCGTGAAACCACTGGCACAGCGTGTACTGCTGTGCTGTAAAAAGTCCGGAGATCATGAGAGCCAAGTACAAAAGCTCTCCATGCATATTCGCAGTGCCCCAACAGAGCCATTACATTGTATTTATACGTTGAGTTTGGCGGTGGTGCTTCAAGGTACAAAGCAAATCTCGATAGATAACGAAATTTTGTTTTGTTCCGCAGGCCAAGCTATGCTGACGACGTTTGATTTACCGCTCATTTCTCATGTGACCGAAGCCTCTCGCCATCACCCCTTTGTTGGTATGCTTGTTAAACTCGATTACAACCTTATTTTGCAAATTGCGGCAGAGCTCAACTTAAGCAAGCCCTCAAAGCAATCAGTCACCAAATCTATCTCAATACATCATATTGATGCAGGCTTAACCGACGCATTGTCTCGATTATTTTCTCTTGAGTACGACGCAAATTTGCGAGATAGCTTAGCGCCGCTTATTGAAAAGGAAATCGTCATTAGATTGCTACAAGGGCCGCATGCTGAGACCTTAACTCGGTTGGCTTTTGAGGGGTCTGCAAGCAGTCAAATTGTAAAAGCAGTGAGCTGGCTTAAAACCAACTTTATGCGACCAATTGAAATCAATGAACTGGCAGAGCGAGTGCACATGAGTGCCTCTTCTTTTCGGCAGCATTTCAAAAGTACCACAGGCACAAGCCCATTACAGTATCTTAAAACCCTGCGTTTACAAGAAGCGCGAGAGCAAATGTTGATTAATGGTTTAGATGCCAACCAAGCCAGTGGTGTGGTGGGTTATGAGAGCCCGTCGCAGTTCAGCCGTGAGTACAGTCGATTATTTGGATTACCACCGCAAAAAGACATTCAGAGACTTAAATTGAGCTAAGTTTAATAAAAATATTCCTAAAACTTTCCCTTCGTTCGTTTATAGATTTACAGAGCTTCACTCGCTTGCTCTGCCAACAACAAGAATGAAGGGAATACCATGAGCAATAATACATCTCGTTATAACAAACATCTTATTGCGCTTGCTATCAGTGGCGCGTTATTGGGTTCGCACACTGCGGTTGCGCAAGCAAAAGAGGCGCAAGAAACTACAGAAAAAAAGAAACTACTCGACCTTGAGCGAATTGTCGTGACTGGCAGCGGTGGGCGCGGCCAAACTAAGTTGGAATCATCGGTCTCAATTACCACATTAAATGCTGAACAGTTGGCGCGAGAAGCACCACTAGGTACGGCGGATCTACTGGAAAGTGTGCCAGGCTTTTGGGTTGAAGATTCAGGTGGTGAAACCAACAATAATGTTGCGCCTAGAGGACTACGTGGCGGTGAAGGCTTCCGTTACATTGGCGTTGAAGAAGACGGGCTACCTGTGGTGTACGACGGCGTTTGGGTTGATTTTTATCAGCGTCAAGATATTACGATTGAACATATGGAAGCGGTTCGTGGGGGCACCTCAGGTCTACTGACCACCAATGGCCCTGCGGCGTTAGTAAACTTTATTACCCGTAAACCGGATGACATTGAAGAAGCAACGATCCGCTTAACAGCTGCCGATTACGGCATGTATCGCGGCGAGTTTTTTTATGGCACGCCTATTAGTGACAACTGGAAAATGTCGATCGGTGGCTCTTATCGTCGTTCTGATGGTGTGAGAGACACAGAGTTTACCGCAGATCACGGCGGCCAACTTCGACTCAATTTAGTGCGTGAGTTCGATAAAGGCCAACTCACGCTGTCTGCCAAGCACCTCAATGACCATACCACTTTCTTTGTGCCTATTCCGCTTAGAGATCAAAGTGACCCTAAAGGCATTGCTGGTGTTGACCCACAGCATGGCACCTTGATTGGTAATGGTCAGCGCTTTTTAAACTATTTGCAGCCTGATGGCAGCTATAAAACACGAGACCTTAAAGATGGGCAGCATACCAAGTTTAGTACGCTAGGCTATCACTTAGATTGGGAGTTAAGCGACCGTTGGCTGCTGAATACAGCTGGCCGTTACTCACAGTTTGAAAACGACATGTATATTTTGCTTAACTTCGATAACTCGACGCTCGTCAATGCCAATACCCGGCTTGGGCAGCAAGATGTGCAAAATATGCTGGACCAGTTTGCCAATGATGGCGCCGTTGCCGCACGGTATCGATACGTCGATAGTGGTGAAATACTGACAGATGTTAGCAATTTAAACGGAAACGGCTTAGTCACCACAAGCTACCCGCTTTACTCGCGCTACGATGCTGAGCAGTTTGTTAATAAGCTCAATTTTACCTATGAAGGTGATCAACACACGCTGACCATCGGGTGGTTATTTGCCTATGTAGATGCGGATTCCTTGCCAGTTGATAAATGGGAATCGCAGTTTTTAACGGAAGTAAAAGACAATGCTCGATTACTCGACATTGTTGCAGTTAACAGCAATCAACAAGTGGTTGGTCAATTAACTGACCACGGTTCAACAGGTTATGCTCCTGGTTGGGGACAGGCAACCGCTTTTGGTACCAGTACTTCCAACTCTTTATTTATCAATGAACAATATCAAGCAACCGATAACCTTCGTATTGACGGTGGTGTTCGGATTGAGTGGTTGGAGCTAGATAGCACCGCCTCCGCAACCACATTTGCACAGCCTGTTGCGGGCGCTTTTGACAGCGCTGGTAATGACATAGATAACAATCTTGCCAATAATTACGTCGATATGCCGTCAAACAAATTTCTGTCAAAAACTCGTAGCGAAACCGAAACCGCATGGACGGTGGGATTCAATTATACCTTCTCGGGTGATGTGTCAGTATTTGGTCGTTATGCCGACGCCTTCGAAATGCCAAGGTTAATGAGCTTTGGTCAGAATATTCACTCGGGGGTTGATGCCGACTTTAATGACAGCGTTAATTTAACCTTTAGCGAATTGGGTACTCGCTATGCTGGCGATTCAATTGGCGCATCACTGACCTTGTTTAGAACTAAATTTAATGACTTAGTGGAACGTAATTTTACCGGCAGCGATGGTGAGGTGGCGAATCAAACCATAGATACAGTCACCGATGGTCTTGAGTTTGAAACAGTGTGGCAGGCGCATGACAATTTACAGTTTGAGCTGACAGGCGTGTTGCAAGACCCAAAAATGGAAGGATTTACCGGAGCATTTGCACATTGGGAAGGCAAGCAAGTGAAGCGCACACCCAAAGTGCAGCTTAGGTTAACGCCAACCTACTACTTTGACGATGGTGATATCTATTTAACTATTCACCATTTAGGAGAGCGTTACTCAGATGGGGAGAATAAGTTTGAGCTCCCTGCCTACACCACAATCGATATGGGGGTGAATTATCGCTTTACCGACGCGGTTGCGCTGCATGTGAAAGCGACAAATATTAGTGATGAGCTCGGGTTAACCGAAGGAAACCCGCGGGCCATTAACGATGTTCAAGCAGGATACGACTATTACTATGCTCGGCCGATCTTAGGACGCACCATCAGCGCCTCGCTGACGCTGAATTTTTAGGGCCTAATCGGGTTCACCTGAGTGCGCTTAGTTCATCGTTGCTTAACTTTTTGCTCAGCCCACTATGTAGCAAGTCGAGCGTCGCGACCAAAACTCACTCAGGGGAACAAAAATTAAATAGCAAAGGTCATTAGACCCTGTATTTCCCTTGCTAATTTGCACACTGCCCAGTGCTCATTAGTTCACTCAAGCCCGCTAAAAGCGGGCTTTTCTCAGGAAGTTATTTATGAACCAGAGTGTCTTTTATACATTTTTGCAAAGCAGTTTATTACTGTTTTCTTTGTTGCTCACACCACTTTGTGCAGCGCTACAGATCACCCCAAAACCACTGAGTGCTAGTGTTGGTAATGGTCACTTTAACCTTACCCATGACAGTAAAATTACCTTTAACCAGCAGCAAGCTCAAAGCGTTGCGCAGCAATTAGCGACCTTTTTACGCTCGCCTACGGGCTATCAGTTGCCAGTGTCTCAGGCTGATAGCACAACTAAAAATAGTATTGCCTTTAAGATTGTCGATATACCGCTATCTCAAGAGGGATATGCGCTGAGCGTGACGCCTGAAGGGGTTGAAATACAAGCGAATACTGCGACCGGATTATTTTGGGGGATGCAGTCACTGCGACAATTACTCCCTGCTGAGATAGAGTCGCGTATGCCCATCAATCAGGCGAATTGGGCAATACCTGCGGTAGAAATAAAAGATCAGCCCCGATTCTCATACCGTGGCATGCATTTAGATGTAAGTCGGCACTTTTTCGATGTGGCGTTCGTGAAGCGTTATATCGATTGGCTGGCGATGCATAAATTCAATGTCTTTCAGTGGCACCTAACCGATGATCAAGGCTGGCGAATCGCCATTGAGGCGTATCCTAAACTAACCGAGATTGGGGCAACACGGCCTCGTACCGTGGTTGGCCATACCTATGATTATCAACCACTGTTTGATAATAAAACGGTATCGGGCTTTTATACCAAGGCGCAAATTAAGGAAGTGATTAAGTACGCGCAGGCGCGACATATTGAAGTGATCCCTGAAATCGATATTCCAGGGCACAGCAGTGCGATGCTTGCCGCATATCCCGAGTTATCTTGCCACCAGCGCGCAGTAAAGGTACAGCCGCAGTTTGGTATTTTTGAAGATGTGTTATGTCCCCGTGAAGACGTGTTTGCGTTTCTTGCTGTTGTATACAAAGAGGTTGCCGAGCTATTTCCGAGCCAATATATCCACATTGGTGGCGATGAGGTGATAAAAAAGCAGTGGTTAGAAAGCCCCGAGGTGAAAAAGTTGATGCAACAGCATCAGTTAACCACACCTGAGCAAGTGCAAAGCTATTTTATTAAACGGGTCGCTAAAATCGTCCAAAATCTTGGCAAAACGGTAATTGGTTGGGATGAAATATTAGAAGGAGGGGTAGCGGATGACGCCGTGATCATGTCTTGGCGGGGCACGGAAGGAGGCATCCAAGCTGCAAAAATGGGCCATCAGGTGATCATGAGTCCTTATCAATATATTTATTTTGATGCCTATCAATCGCGCAATCTTGACGAGCCCAAAGCCATCCACGGGCTTTCAAGTCTAAAAAACGTTTATCAATATGAGCCACAGCCCAGCCACTTAAGCGCTGAGCAGCAAGCCTTTATTATTGGTGCGCAAGGGGCACTTTGGACTGAATATATAAAAACACCTCGTCATGCCGAGTATATGCTGTTTCCGCGCTTGAGTGCGCTGGCCGAAACATTGTGGTCGGATAAAACACAAAAGTCGTGGTCTGATTACAGCCAATATCGTTTACCCGCGCTTTTAAAACGCTACCAGCAGATGCACCTCAATACCGCTTATAGTAGCCATAAGCCTATTATTTCCAGTGAGATTAATGGGCAGCAGCTCGTCGCCACCATCACCTCTGAAATTGCCGACACGGCTATTTACTATACCTTAGACGGCAGCGAGCCAACGCTACAATCGCAGCAATATCAAAAGCCACTAGTGATAACTGACGAAACGCAGCTTCGCGCCCGCAGTTATGTAAGCGATTTGGGGCAATTGGTAGGCGATGCGCGTTTAACGCTTTCACCTCATTTAGCGCTTGGAAAAGAAATAACGCTAGCCTCGCTAGCCGCCGAAGGCTCTGCGATTAAGCTGCAGGATGGTCAATTTGCTTATGATCAATTTTACAGCGTTGATGATTATGCGATTTTTTACGATACCGATCTTGAGGCGGTTATTGACTTAGATGCGTCAACGCAAGTGCAGCAGGTTAAGCTGGGCTTTGACAGCGGGCGACACAGACAACTGCACCCGCCAACACATATTCAAGTGCTGGGTTCAAGTGATAAACAGCAGTGGCAAACGTTAGCTGAGGTTAATAATCCGCGTGGGCCCATGTCGGTGTTGTCGTTTGCTCCTGTAAGTGTACGCTTTTTAAAGGTGGTGGCCATTAATAGTAAGCAATCTGACGATATTCAAATCCCCAAACTTCCCCTGTATATCGATGAAATAGCGGTATATTAATCACACCAGCCCTAATACTAAATACGTAATTAGGGCATTATTTATGATTCCATTCCCAACTTCCTCGGCTCAAACGTTTACATAGATAGAGTGGCAGCAGTACGCGCTCTATCCGAACAATAACAATATTTTAGGAGCCAACATGTTTGCAAAAAAACAGATAATTACTGCCTCACTGTCAGGCTTAGCCTTGTTGACTGCGAGCCACTACAGCGTCGCACATCCTCACCCAGATAACTTAGCATTACGCTGGCAAGTTGTGGATCATGGCATTGGAGAGAATATCTTTCTTGGCAGTCTGACGATTACTAATAATGGTCTTGAGCCATTGGGTGAGTCTGGCTGGGCGCTTTATTTTAGCTCGGTAAGGCCGCCTGCAAGCGTACTACCAGACTCAGATCCAAATGGTCAGTATGCGCGCCAGCATATCGCCGCACAGAATATAAGTTTAGAAAATGCCGATGACGCAAAAAGTGGTGATTACTTTGTACTTAAGCCCACAGCGGGTTTTGCCCCCATTCAACCGGGTGAATCTCGTACTATTGAAATCGTTGCACAGTATTGGCAAATGCTGAAAAACGACTCACCGTCGGGCTTTCACATTAGCTACAATAATCAAGCGCCTCAAGCTGTGCTGGTGGACGTGATGATGGACCCTAGCGATCCAAAACAAACAAAGCAAGCGGTTAACGATAATATGCCGGTGCAAACGTCCGCCATCCGATTCGCCGAAAACAGCGCGACGCACATGACATTGCCGCTAAAAAATCGCTTGGTTCCGCAGCCCCATTCAGTGGTCACACCGAATGATGAATTCTTAACTTTGATGAGCCAATTAACCAGTATTTCAGCGCCAGCTTCATTGGCGAAAGAAGCCACTTTCTTACAAACTGCGCTGCGCGATATTCTGAGCGGCACATTTGCGATTAATAGCACTGTGCAAAATGGCCCGAACCTTATCAAGTTGCAGCTAGACCCAAATCTCGATACCAATCAAGACAATCAGCCGGACTCAAGTGGTTATAAGCTTGAGGTCGATGCATTTTCGGGGATCACCATTACCGGAAGTGACGCCCAAGGGGTGTTTTATGGTATTCAAACACTTCGTCAAATGATCCCCACAACTGTGTATAAAACGGCTAAAAACTCAGCCACTTTGTCCGACAGTGCCGTACTACCCGCTAGCACCATTTTGGATGCACCACGGTTTGAATATCGAGGCATGATGCTGGATGTGTCGCGTAATTTTCAAAGCAAAGAAACGGTATTTAAGTTGTTGGACTTGATGGCATTTTACAAGTTAAACAAATTTGAAATTAACCTTGCCAACGATGAAGGTTGGCGACTAGAAATACCGGGTATTCCTGAACTCACGGAGTTTGGAGCAAAGCGGGGATATGACCTGAGCGAAAGCACGATGCTGCATACTTTTATGGGAGCTGCCAATGGTTTTGCACCAGGAGATGGGATTGAAAATAAACCCACGGATGAAACCGCAGCAAACTTAGGCACCGCACCTAGTTATCAGGGCTTTGAAATTGCTCAGCAAAATTTTCTCGGTAAAGGCTGGGGCTACTACACGGTGAATGATTTTAAAGAAATTCTTCAGTATGCTGCTGATCGTCATATCGATGTGATCATCGAATATGATTTTCCAGCCCATGCGCGCGCAGCAATCAAAGCGATGGAATATCGCTACAACAAATATAAAGATAGCGACCCAGTTGAAGCAAATCGTTTCAGGTTGATTGATCCGCTCGACCAGTCGCAGTATTACACCCCACAATTTTATACCGACAACTTTATTAACCCAGCGCTTGAGAGCACCTTTACTTTCCTCAACCATGTGGTGAAAGAAACTCGCGCCATTTATGATGCCGTGCCCGATGCGACATTGACTCGGCTGCATGGCGGTGGTGACGAGCTGCCACATTTAGGTCCGAATGAATGGTGGGCGCAATCTCCAGCGGTCGATCAAAACCCAGCTACAGCGGGCAAAACCGATGCAGAGCTGTTTGACTACTTCTTTTTACGCTGGAAGCAGATAGTCAATCAGCATGGTTTTGATATGGCAACTTGGGGCGATGTGTTGTCGCACAATGGTACGGGTAATGTTAGTTACGGTGAGATATTCCCCGTGTTTTGGAATAACGTGTGGGGTTGGGGCAATGAGCATCAGGCCTACAAATTTGCGAACCAAGGTCACAAAGTCGTGCTGGCCCATGCGACAAACTTGTATCTTGACCTTGCGTATAACAAACATCCTGATGAAATAGGCTATCACTGGGCAGGTTACACAGATACCAAAAAGGCGTTTGAATATCGTCCGTTTAATATTTACGCCAATGCTGAACGTGACAAGCTAGGCAATCCAGTGCCGTGGGACCCAAAATGGGTGTTACTGAGCGAAGCGGGTAAACAAAATGTTCAAGGTATTCAGGCGCAACTATTTGGCGAAAACCAAAAGTCACCAGAAATTCTTGATTATATGACTTTCCCGAAATTACTGGGTGCCGCTGAGCGTGCATGGGTGCAAGATATGCCAGCGCAAGGCGCAGCGACTACCGAGGCTTGGCACACCTTTACCAACACTTTAGGGCAATACGCTCTACCACTATTGGACTATTACCAAGTGGTAGATATTAATGCTCAAATACCACAGCAGGTAGGGGTAAATTATCGTATTCCATTACCTGGAGGCGCGATTGAAGGCGGTAAGTTAATCGTCAATACCCGGTTTGTTGGCATGGCTACGGAGTATTCGATTGACCAAGGCGTAACATGGCATCGCTATGAAGGGCCTGTGACATTGACCGCGTCATCTAAAGTACAACTCAGAACGGTGAGTGATTCGGGCAAGGTAAGCCGAGTCGCAACGGTTAATTAAGCAAATTGGTTTAAGCAACGCCAGCGAACCTATTAATTTATGGGTTCGCTGCACGCTAACACAAATGGAAGAGTAGGATGCGTATTCATGCCACCGTTATTATCTTTTAAGCGTAAAGCAGTCGATACCACTAAGGTAGCTGCAAACGACGACCTTGCACGTCGTCAGCAAGTAGAGCAGCTGTTTTTGAAACAACAGCAAAAGCTGATCCGCCACATTATGGGCAAAGGGTTAGACAAACGTGAGGCGGAAGACGTTGCCCAAGAGGCGTTTGTGAAATTGCTTGGACTTGAGCAGGATAATGTCAGCAACTATATCGCCGCGTACTTGTATAAAATTGCAACCAATTTGGCCATTGATAAGCTGCGGCGTAAAGCGCGTAGCCCGTTTGATGACCGTGAGCACGATAGCGATCAAATGCCACAACCTTACGCAAGCGCTAACCCTGAACAAAACCACCACAACCAAGAGCTACTTAAAGAAATGGAAAAGTCTCTCGCAAGCTTACCCGACAAATGTAGGCTGGCTTTTTTATTGTATAAAATTCGTGGTCAAAGCTATGAGGAGATAGCTTTGACCTTACAGATATCCCCAAGTATGGTAAGAAAATATGTATTACGTGCAGTTCGTCATTGCTACCAGCAGTTACAGCATGAGCTTTGATCATGAGTGTTAAGGATATAAACATGACTCCATTATCTGACGATTTAGCAATAATTGAAGAGCAAGCCGCTGATTGGTTATTAGTCTTAGACGAGCAGCAGATCTCACCTCATGACAGCACTCAATATCCACAGCCGCTTAATGTGTGGTTAGCTGAAAATTCGCTACACAGTGATGTGTTCAACAAAATGTTGGAGCTTTGGACGCTTTCAGCCCAACTTGACGATGACTATGTTACTCAGCAGCTTGCACAGCTGGATGCAGAAAACGCCACGGCTGCAACTGACATCAAGCCACCATTCAAACGCCGCGCTCACCCTTGGTATCTTGCGATTGCCGCGACTTTGCTGCTGGTTGGCTTGGTAACTTTTATGGCACCAGAGCAGCCACTACAACAAGCNGTTGCCAGTGCTAAGCCAGCACCAGTCGATACAGTGTACAGCGAGTTCTTCCAAACCAAGGTCAATGAGCATCGCACCATTACCCTTGATGATAATAGTCAGGTTGATTTAGGGGCCAATAGCCAGTTGGCTGTACGCTACAGCAACACTTCAAGAGAACTACTGTTATACCAAGGTGAGGCGCTGTTTAGTGTGAGTAAGGACAAGCAGCGACCGTTTATTGTGCGCTACCAAAACAGCCAAGTTGAGGCGCTAGGCACAGTGTTTAATGTTCGCGCCAATCCGGCTTCAATTAGAGTCGATGTGCTTGAGGGCCGTGTGGCTGTGACTCAGCAACAAGCAATCAAATTGACCCAAGGGCAAGCGGTAGAAGTTACACAGCAAGGCGAAGTTACTCGTAGTAAAGCCCAAGGTGAAACGTTGACCATGGCGTGGCAAAAAGGCTACTTAGTGTATCAAAACGCAGAATTAGGCAATGTGCTTAATGATGTGTCGCGATATAGCGAAATCAAAGTGAAGTTAAGCGATCAGCGCCTAGCAAAACTGACCTACAATGGCACCTTTTTAACCACTGAAATAGGCGATTGGCTCAATAGTTTAGAAAAGATTTATCCAATTACTGTGATGCAAAAAGGCGAGGAATACACCCTAATCGCAAATTAGCTAAAAGTGTCATAGCAAAGTCACAATATAAGTGGTACAAAGTTTATACAATAATAAAGACATTGATTTAAACTATGTTATTCAAGCTATTAATCCCGCTGTTAGCGTGGTTAATATGGTTTGGTGGCGTTGCATTTGCTACCACGGATCATCAATTTAACTTGCCTAAAGCGACTTTGCAGCAGCGTTTACTCGATATTGCTGCGCAAAGTGGCTGGCAGTTAAGTGCAGCCGAAATTCCAGATAACATTAGCGTTGAGCAGATAACTGGCCGCTACACCCTCGAACAAGTCTTGCTCACCAGTTTTCAACAAGCCGCCTACGACTTTTCCCTAGACCCAGAGCAGCAGCGTATTTTTGTGACTCCTAAAAAACTTGAGTCTGCACAACACTTTGAGCGCATTATCGTAACGGGTGTAAGCGGCAAAAACCGTAGCATTTTAAACTCGTCTATTTCAATCACTCAGCTTGCAAGCTTACAACTTGAAAAACAAACACCGTATTCCAGTGCAGAAGCGCTTAAAAATATCACCGGCTTTTGGATTGAAGACTCGGGTGGCGAAACGAACAATAATGTTGCGCCAAGGGGACTTAGAGGCGGCGAGGGGTTTAGATTTATCAGCCTGATGGAAGATGGGTTGCCCGTGACCTATGACGGTATTTGGGGGGACTTTTTTTTACGTCCAGACTTAACCCATCAAGCCATTGAAGCGGTGCGTGGCGGCAGTAGCGGTATTTTTACAGTGAACGGGCCNCTATATCGGCAGGCGAGGCTCAGAAAATCCTTTTAATTTAGTGAAAGTGAGTCAGGGATTGAGCTATGACTACACTCGTTTTGATGGCGTGTTTAGCGGAGCGTTGAATGATGAATGGTTTTATACGGTAGGCGGGTTTTATCGTACTTCCGACGGTATTCGGGAGCCGGGTTATCAAAGCGACTTAGGGGGCCAAGTGAGTGCGCGCGTGAGCTGGTTAACCGACGCATTTGAGCTTGATTTTAGCTACAAACATTTAAATGATAAAACCAGCTTTTACGCGCCTTTAGTGATGCAAAATAGCGGCGAAATTCGAGAGCTGGCGAGCCTGCCTTATGACGATGGAACGCTACTGAGCGACGACTTAAGGTCGCTCTCCTTCTTCACTCCGGAAGGACGCGTGCAGCGTGACCTAGAAGACGCTCAGCAAACACGCCTAAACAGCTACACTTTACTGTTTAACACGGCGCTTTTTGAACACGTTAACCTGAGTAATCGTACGCGATTTTCAAGCTTAAACAATGACTTGTATACCTTAATGAATTTGGGTAACCAAACCATAGTCGACGCCACAAGCCGATTGCAACACGCAGACATCACCGAATTTAAACGCCATTTTGCAAATAGCGCATTGCGACCTCGATACTTACGTTATTCAGATAACACCTTAGTTGCCAACCCTGCAACGCTTAATGGTAATGGTCTCGTGACCGCTAGCTATCCTTTATATTCACGTTACAAGCAACAGCAGCTGGTAAATCATTTTAGTGTGGACTATCTCGACGCGCAGTGGTCACTGACCCTCGGCCATATTTACGCACGAAGTGATTTCGATGAGTTACCACTAGATAAATGGCTCGGCGCGTTACTAACGGATGTAAAGCATCAACCAGAGCGACTGGACATCGTACTGGTTGATGGGCAAGAAAATGTGATTGCCAATTTTACCGAGCAAGGCTTTTTATCTTACGCCGGTCCCGTTTATTTAAGCGGTAGCGGCTTGTCTCAATCACATTCGCTGTATGCCAATATTGACTGGCAGCTCACTGAAAACCTTAGAGTTGATTTGGCACTTCGTAATGAACATCTGAATCTCACCAGCACGCTACTTGAAGGGGTAAAGTCGTACACAGACTCGTCAAAGGCCACTTATTCTCACTACCTCCCGGCTACCACTTTACGTGATTCCTTTACGCAAAATGCGCTCAGTATTGGCGCAAATTACCAAATCGGCGACGCTATGGCGATATTTGCACGTTATTCCGACGCCTTTGAAATGCCACGGCTCATTAATTACGGCAATGGCCGCGGGTGGGCCAAAAGTGAAGAGGAGCGCGTACAACAAGACTTTGGCCAACCTATTCGCTTGGCGTTAGGTGAAGTTGGACTGCGTTATCAAACCGCTGATTGGCAGTTTAGTGGCGCGTTATTTGAAACCAAGTTTGATCCGCTCCCGCTCACGGTGTATCGCGGTGCGGCTACGACTCAACAAGCCGTTTCAATCAATACCCAAACACGAGGGTTGGAGTTCGAATTTGACTATCAATATAGTCTGGCCTTGCAGTTTAGAGCGATAGGTGTGTGGCAAGACGCTGGGTTTTATGGCATTCCTAAGCAATTGCCACAAAGCGAATTTAATGGCAATCAAATAACACGCACGCCGGAGTTACAACTACGACTAACGCCGGAATACAAAGCAGGACCAATTACTGCGGCTATCACCTGGTCGTATGTTGGTAAACGCTATTCGGATATCGCCAATCGGTTTGCCTTACCGGCCTATCAAACATGGGATTTATTTACCGAGTTGGCCGTTAATGAACAGCTCAGCGCACAGCTTGAGGTTAAAAACCTCACCAATGCTATGGGGCTAACTGAGGGCAATCCTAGGGATGATTTAAGCCACCAAGAGGCTATCTTTTATGCTAGACCCATTTTTGGTCGCACCATCAAACTTTCGTTAAGTTATCAGTTTTAAGCGACACCGCTATTATTCGAGCAATTCTATTCCCTGACTTAAAGTGAACTTGAAGTTGTATGCTCCACTTAACCGAATGACAGTGAACAAACGATAAGAGGTAGAGGCAATGCAAAAAAGCTTAGATAAAATCGTCAATGACATAAAAGCCAACTGGAGCGGGTTAAATTCAAGCACCACAGTGACAGTACGTGAGTTGTTAAGCGAACTTACTCAGTCTCCACCGCATGAGCCTTGGCTTGCGAGCATTATGCGTGAAAGACTGGCATCAAAAACACTCTACCAAGACCCTGACCATGGTTTTATGCTGCTAGTCCATGCCGAAGAAAAGGGCACGTACCGCCCGCCCCATGATCACGGCGCAGGGTGGGTATTTTATGCCGTGCAATCCGGCGAAATGGAAATGACAACTTACAAACCCATCACCACAGCAAGCGGCGAAACCCACCTTGTATCCCGAGGAACAGACACACTCAAAGCCGGCGATTGCCGAGTGTTTCTACCCGGCGATATCCACGACACCCGCTGCTTAACAGATAACTTCGTTCAATATCGTTTAACCAGTTGTGATTTTAAAGAAGAGAAACGCTCAGGACGGATGATCCAGTATTTGAGTGAAATGTAGTGGTTTGCCAAAACTCAATGCGATAGTGGGTTTAATTGTCGTTGCTGATATTTAATCATGCCGTTTTGAAGGGGCTATAAACAATAAGTTGTATCTACTGATTTAGGTAGCGATTGGAACGCAATAGGAGATTATGGCGTAACGCCCCTATATGTGTTTGCCGTAAACGATTTTAACGGCTAACTGACATAAGGAAGTTGAACAGGTTTAAGCGTTGCCAATACAAATTAGCTGCTTAAAAGCAGCTAAAAAGAATCGTTATGCNTCGGGTAAGGTTCATATGTGTTAAGCATTTTTATTCCATATTTTGATCGCCATTTCCTCGACGACATCTTCATATGACCACGATGAACAGATAATGGGAATACGCCTTATGAACTTAATACTTTTATCAGGCAATTCACTTTCGCAGCGCTTCAGAAATTCGTCAGGGTGCTTGGCCACGACAGCAACTATATTGGAATACTTGAACTTAAAATCTCCGGAATGCCGCCACTCTCGTTCCCATGAGAAATCATGTTTTTCGTGCATAATATTGACCAAAGAGTAGTAATGTACGATCTCCTTATAGTATTGCTCATTCCTTCTCAGCTTATGTAATGCATCGACTCCTTTAAACTGGCGATCAAACTCGCTCAAGAGATACTCACGCAATGTCGTTCCTTCAGCGTTGAGATAGATAGCAGGGTTTGTCCCGACTTCAATCATATTTTCCCGCCAAAAAACTAGCCCATATGGTTGTAATCGTATTCTTCTAGGGAAATCTTCGACAGCCAATTTGTTAATTTGGTCTAGTGGAGTTTCAGTAAAACATACTGTTTTAAAAGCATTCTTTAATTGGGGCGTCAATTTCATCTTTTTTATTTTTGGGCTAAAAAGACAATGGTGATTGCGTGCCTCAATCCTTTTGTCTTTCAGAATACTAATTAAATTATCTTCAGCATTTATATTTCTCGTTTTTCTTGTAAGGTGCACAGAAAACAAGCACAGAAAACAAGTGACACCCATGACTATAATAATTAGTGGTGAGTGTCAGCGATTTACAATCCCTAATCAAGCATTCCCTCCTTGGCTAATATCAAAGCGCATCCATGCGCTTCTCGTTCATTCTTTTTAAACGACGAAAAAGAACGAACCAAGAAAACG
>NZ_NSDG01000084.1 GCF_002289345.1 Pseudoalteromonas sp. HM-SA03
CAGGCGAATCCGTGCCGCTGCAATACAGCCACATGTAACTGGTCTGTTTGTCTTCTTTCACCACTTTAACCATGGTTTCATCGCCGTGCAGCACCGGTTGCTGTAGCAACACTTCGTGCAGCCTGTCATAGAGCGGCTTAAATAAACTGGCGCAGCGGATCACCCAATCCGCCATGGTCTGCCTGCTCAGTGCGATACCATATTGTTTGAACAGGCTTTCCTGCCGATACAGCGGTAAGCCATATTGATATTTACTNTGATGCCGCGCGCGAAAACCTAGCTTGAATTGCGCGAAAACTGAGAATTATTACGTTTTTAGTATTTTAAAGCCTCTTTCAAATGCTAAAACAGCCCTGTTATTGTTTTAGTAGGTAGGGTCGTTCTCGATTTTACAAATCGCTTGTGATTTTATAATCGAGTTTAGTTCTAGTTGATTACTTCTTACTAATTTAAGCTCCTTCAGCGCCTTGTTGTGTTCTTCACTGAATAATTCATAAGCTTTGTGCGGTATGTTGATTTCTGACTTTATGGCATAGATACTGATGCCCGCTGAAAGTATCATAGAAGCTATTGATATGCAGATAGCCGCCATAGCTTTTCTATTGGCATCTTTTGAGGATTGTCTAGCTTCTTTAAGCTCTACATATTCCAAATACCTAAAGTGATCTTCTGCACTTGCGAATATTTTTACATTAGGGTTGTTGTATGAAGTGTAGAATGAGGTGTGATTATGGAATAACACAGATTTATGGTCTATCAGCAGAACTAATTGCTTTTTCTCAGTATCATTTAGTCGAACATGCTCACATAGCTCTTGGAAATTGAACTCTGTTTGCTTTGTTGCCCACTCTAGTACTCGTATCATAAGGTTATCATCATTCATTTTTATTCCCAGCAGCTCCTTATTTCTAGTTAATGAACTTTAAACGATTGGCGCTTCTTCTCACAATAAAGTTTATAGAATTAATTATCTCAAACCTCTACCTCACTATACGGCAAGTCCGGCGCTTGCCCTGTAATGCGATCATTCTCTATATACACTGAACCTGACTGAACACTGTCACCCAGTACGCGGCTGGTTGTGCCGTCGCTGTGCTCTACAGTAGTTGTACCATCATTATTCACGGTTAATACCTTAACTATACTGCGCTGTGTGCCGGAGAGTACTGAACCGAGTCTGTTTAGTGTGTTAGACATTGCGTACCGCCTGAATTGTTTGATTTACCATAATCGCGCCTTGGTTACTGATACTGGCGGAGATAGCCAGTGAGTCCACGGTTGCTTTGTATAGCTTGTCTTCGAACCTTACACCTAATAACATGCCTGGTCTGATTGGTGGCAGGTCTTGCTTTAGCTTGGTGCGAATGGTTGCGGTTCGTTTGTTACCACTCCTGGCAAGTTCGCATGTGCCACGTTGGCGTGCAGCCTGCACATCGGTGATCAGATTATCCACAATGTCGCGAGCGTAATCTGTTGCAGGAGTGCCTTGGCGCTTGATTTTACATGCTACGCCTTGCTGCTCACCTCTTACAAAAACAACGTTGTGCTCAGGCTGAATGGAGTCTCGTGTATTGTGCTCTAGTATTAGGGCATCATTGAGAATGACATCAGGCGTTGCTTGCTCTGTGCTCCACGGGTTAACTGGCCACTCAGGCACAACTGAGACGGTTCTGGTTGTGTCGTTAATGTCCAATATCGCGCCAATACTGCTGGCTACTTTTAGTAGTGCAGCCGCTGGCGTCAATCCTCGATACGAAAACGCCCCCTCAGGGATTGGATAATCAATCATTTTGTTGTCTAACGTCCAGCCTGTGTTTTCTAAAATGTCAGCCATGATACCTGCGAGCGTCTTATCTACGGTGTTTACGTAATTACGCTCCCGCTGATACGGTGCAGCCAGCTCTGCGAATCGAGAACGTATCGATGCGCTGTAACTATTAGAACTAAATCGATTGCTTGTACTGGGTTGCTCGCAAATCACCACAAACTCGTAGCCATTAATGACTAGCTTTAACTGTTGGCCAATCGCACGCTCCATATCAATTCTGCTGCAAAACTTGATGTTGCCCGTTGCAGCAAACTGGCCACGTTGCCATGTGCAGGTGATATTGTTGATTAGAATTTTTAAATCATCACTTAGTCGATTGCAGCTGATTGAAGGTTGCATGATGTAATATCTCTGTATCTGTGGCTCTATTGGAATTTTTGAATCAATGGGGGGAATGTCATCATCTGAGCGAACTGGCCCACCAGGTAAGCCCCAATAGCAAACCTTTTCATAGGGAGACACTCTGAGTTTAACTTTGCCTATCTGCGGGCTAGCATTCAGCGCGTTATCAAATCGCACAATTACACGGCCTTTTTGAGGATGCTTTACTCGGTAGCAAATATATGCGCGTTCACTCGGCCCGTAATGGATGCGAAGTGCGGTTTCATGTTGCGATGCTTCCCGCCATATTTGAATTGTTTCAAATTGCTCAATTGCACCAGTGCTCCATTTTTGGACGTATTCATACATGATGGTTGGCATTTTATTAAACCAATTAATTGATGTTTGGCTCTCACTCGTCACCGGTTGAGCATACCAGCGTTGGTTCACATCAATATGCAGGGTGTCAGCGTTAGCCCAACCCAAAGAAAGAACGGTTTCATTTGAGCCAGAATTGCCGTATTGCAGTGCAGCCAGCACCTCAAAATTTAGATTGTTCGAGTACCCTATATCCCAAAATGCAGCAACCTCTTTATCTTCAACAGGGGGTGGAGTCGTACCATTAAAATCCAATATAATTGGGCTGATACTTCTCGACCTTGGCCTATAAAATTCAATTACTATCAATTGATGGCTCTCGAACGGCAGGCTCTACATTATCAACAACCACTGCGGCGTAGGTATTGGACAGATCGATACCCAGCACAATCAAAGGCTCTGGTGACTGACAAACAAAATCAAACGAGTTGTTAGTAGCCATAGTTTGCCCAGTCTTCGTCATAGTTGAGCGGGTGATAAACTGTATCAGTTGTCGAGCACCTTCAGGGCTACTACCTTCAACACTTCCTCTGACTTCTAGAACACTGAAGTTTGTATCTAATAACAGACTGTGCTTAGTTTGATGCGGTATTACTATGCTCATAGTATCGGCCACCGAGAATTATTAAAGTATAGATAGCCGCCTTCTATCTGAAATACAGATGACTGCTCCCTAGATGAATGTACGGCAAATTCCAAATCCGGAAATGTGCCAATGACCTCATTACCCGAGTACAACCCAATGTTTGTCCATACATTCCAAAGAACTTGTCTTCCAAGGTTAAGTTGGATAGAACTTGGCCATACTGACGTAAGTACATCATTAGTCATCGTGTTTGGGTTTGTTTTGATTGGGATTTTTGTTTTTACAACAAGCGGTGTGACACCTGAACCCCTATTAGATAAAAACTGCAATTCGTCATGGTCTAGCCAATTGGGGTTGGCTGCCAAGCAAATATAGAGATCATCAAAAGTCGCGCAATTTAGTTTCCCTATTACAGAAACCATTGAGTAACTGTTGTTTAGGTCTGCTTGCAGGAGGTAGGCAGTTTCCGTATTGGCCAGCAGCACCCATTTATTAGAACGTTTATCGATACTTTGGTTGGAATAACTTTTTTCAGGAATACGTATATGCCAATCAGCATAACTATGTGATGACACAGGTGTTTCTATATCTGTCCACGCATCAATAGCACCAAGCAAGGCGGCTGAGTCTCGTAAATAGGTGTTTCGGCCATCATCATAGATTAAATAATACCACTTGTTGCTTGCAGGGCTAATGATTAGGTTACTGAAGTTGTCGCTATGTTCGTGCAATTGCCAACCAGCACTAGGTTTACCGTCGTAGCCATTAACCAAGCATTTTAATAGTAGGTTTGCTAGCGAACCTTTACTTGCCGACAGTGCAGGTGCACCTACATCGTCCCACTTATACATTTGAAATGCCATTAGTCTTTACTCCCTCTAAATCCAAGCGTGGATTTGTCGTATTTAATTTCGGTGTGTCCGGGGCTAACCGAACGCGTGACCATAATTGGTTTGCCTGCTGTGGTGGTTTCAAATAGGAATGCTTCGCCCGGATTCAATCCAGACCCTAATGCTTCTTTGCGTAGAACAAAAAATGGTGAGCCTGCATTGGCATTAATGGGCGTGCAGTCGCTGGTAATGTCGCCGTTATAAATGGTGCCTACATGCTCGCCCACAACATAAAACGCAGTAGTGCTGGTAAATACAATGGCCCAGCGCTGGGCAATGGTGCCGAGGTTGCTCAGCTCAATTGGGTATTGTGTGGTGTTGATTGCACTCGATGCCGGAGAGCCAAAATCACCAAAGTTATTTTGCCAGGCTGAGAGTGTCCGTTCATCTTTGGTCAGCGCTTGTAAGTCGCCGAGCACATAGGCGCTAGAAACGGTTGCGCCAACGTCATATGTTCTTTTCAGTGGCGAGAGTATTTTGAGCGTGTCGCCGTCGATTGCATCCACCAAAACCAGCTCACTGAGCACTACTGTTATGATGAACGGGCCAGAAAAGTTGCTAATACCTTCTTTGATTGTGACTTTGCCTGTGGCCTTGTCATAGCTGTAATTGTCATCATTGGCGCTATAGAGCGATAGCCCCTCATTATCAACAATATCTACCCAGTTAGCGTCAACGGTTACCGTTAACTCTTGGCCATTACTCAGTGTTGCGTGTTGGGTTCGGTTACGGTCTTGCACGCACACAAGATTAAACTCATGAAATATTGGCACATAGCCGCCTTCTGGGAGCTTGCTGCGGTCAATGCCGCCAGGTGGGCTAGGCACATTGATAATGGTGAGTTCATCATAATCATAGGTGATAGATTCCTGCACCATATCTACCGCAAACACCAGTGAAACCGTGCCATTACTACTTACCGAGCCAGATATATTAGTACCTGTGATGTTGCCATTGTCATCGCTAGATGCACTATATTCAGTGCCAGCCTCAGACGTTGCACGAATATAAATACTATTGCGAGCAAATGATTGAGACGGTAACGCAAATTCGATTTCTCGCAGTGAAAGTGGTTTTAACTGAATTAACGCGCCCAGCTCTTCGCTTACCGTCCCGCTATAATCGATTGGCTCTAACTCAGTAATTACGCCTGTATCATAATCAATCGTCGCGATAATATAGCCAGAATGAATAAATCGACCACTACCATCATCCGTGATTATTTGGCTAGAGCCGGATTTTTTTAGCTTAACCGTCCCTTTAACAATGGTTTCTGTCGCACCTAATGTGATGTTTTGACTTGAGGCAAATGAATGAAACCTAAAATCCAGCTTTGATAAGTAGTAGATCCAAAGAAAGTATCCGCTAGGCAAATATCTTCCTTCGTACGCTTCCCCTGATACCACCGTGCCGTTGATGGTGTGCTGCTTCCAAAGAGAAAACCACGAATGCTCGCGCACAACAACTCTCGTGTAATCAAGCAATAAGTCTGGGATATCAATACTAAACTCACTGAGGTTGCCAAATGACTCAATCGTTTTGTATCGATAGCCCGTTACATCGCTATCGCTGTCCAGCTGTGGTCTAAGCCCTTGTTTAGACTGAGTGCGGGTAACACTTGGCGCTAAGGAGCGCTGCAAGTCCCGCACTCTTAGATGTAGCTCACCGCTTTGATATGGCGATGTTAAGTGGCTCAATCCGTGGTACTTGGTCGTGCTGGCAGTCATAAGCTCCAACATATCTTCAAGCAGTGAATCGTCTCGTAAATTTGGAGACTCAACCAACAGTGTGTGAACCAAAGGATCTTCTGGTTGGTCGGCAATAAATACATGGGCCTTAGATAATTTTGTTGCGTCATCAGTTGCAACAGCGGGGTAAAGTTTTACAAGATCAAAGGCGCTGCGCGCATGGTCTACGTCGCTGATTGAGCTAAACACATCGTTCAACTTACCGCTTATCACCGCGTTGTTGGTGCGGTGGCCACCTGCATTGGGTGCGCTGCCGAGCCGCTGGGGTTTGAATATCTTTAAATGACTTCTTAGCATCTTTATACCACTTTTAATCTAAGCGTTATGTTTTCAAAAAAATCAGGTGCTGCATCCGAGTAATAACTGACGGCGCTGCCCGTGACAGGCTTTTGGCTGTGGTCCCAAACCACGGTGTATACCGTGCCACGGATCGATATATCAAACGCGGTTAGCGTGGTTCGGCTATGGTCAAATAGCGCGATGTAGCTATTCGCTGCCTCCAGCACACTTTCAATCGTGATAGGCCGACCAGGTAGCAGCGTTTTTTCAATATGGGGCGCGCCGTTAATGGCGAGTTCCGTTTGCTCAGCAACGGCTTGATAATCGTGCTCATCTGTCCACACTGCGTGTGGTAGTTCTATGGCGTTAATTACTATCATTGGGCGTTACTCAATTGTTCAAGTTCGTCTAAAAGCTGGTCTCGAATGGTGGTGTATAGTTCGGCGGTGTTGCCACTGGGTAATTTGAGTTCCAGCACAATGCGCTTACCGGATTGCTGGCCTGTCAGTAGGGTTAGCAATTTATCAAGTTTGCCATTAACAGCATCACTCAGCGGTGGGCTATTGTTTGGCCTAGTCGGCACAGGGCTTGGGCTGTAATACTCAGTGTTTTCACGCGGTGTGATTGTGTTTGAGCGTGTGGGATTACGTTTGGCACTGGCAACTTGTTTGAGCGATTCACGCTGGCGGTCAATTAAATCTCGTAATGCGCGCTTTTGTTCGCCATCGATATAAACGAGCTGTTTAAATATCCGGTCATAGATTTTGGATAGCTCTGACGTTGATGTAGACGCGTTAATTGCACGCTCAAACTGCGCGTACTGTTGCTGCTGCATTTTCTCGCGCTCGCGACGGGCGCGCTCAGCGATGACTTCAGCACTTTCAAAGCGGTATGCCGCACCGCGCCCAGTTTCGTACTTTTCCTGATAGTCCACTATCTGCTCAACCGTTGGGCGGTTGCGGTTTTGGTAGTTACTCATGCTGGTTGCAGCACGATTTGCACTTTGGCTTACACGCTCTAACTCTTCTTTTTGTTGACGCAGGCTTTTTAGAGACCGCTCATTGGCCTTTGTAGCATCTTCAGTTGCGCGGGTTCCTCGCTTGGTTGCATCCGTTGCATTGTCCTGTGCATCTTTAAAATCGCCGAGTAGGTCATTCACCACAGATAAAATATTACTTATCCGTTCCTTTTTGTGTTGGTAGTCTTCAGCGGTTAATGCGCCTACCTTGTATTGTTGATTGACTTGTTCAAGCTCTTGCTCAAGTTTGCGTTGCTCAACATTTAGCCCTTGTAGATTTTTAGTTTCTAGCTCTCGCACCCGCGCCAAATCGGTTTCCTGTTCGACCACCAATCCAGTCTGACGGTTTAGTGCCGCCTGTGCTTTGGCTTTTTGCTCCGCTGAGGCTGTAGAGCTGTCTAGGATTTTTTTATTGTTTTCCATTGCAGCGCGGGTGCTGGCTAACACACTGGCAAACTTTGCTGTAGCGGTACTATTTTCATCTGTTGCAGGCTTCAGCTTATTTGCTGCATTAACCAGTTTGTCCAGCTCTGCGGTTAAACCTAGTGCGGCCGCTGCGGCTTGCACGGACGCAGGCACAGTTTGGTCTGTGGCGTTGGCAGCTTCAACGGCTGCTTTGGCCCACTTCAAAAATGCTTGTTGTTGCATCGCAACTGGTTCGTTGCTTTGTTGGAGTAGTTCAAACGCTCCTTGTAATTTAGTAGCCGTTTGAGTGAGCGCATCAGCACTGGTGATACCTAGTTCTTTATAGGCTTTTTTTACATCACCTGCGAGATATGCTTGGCGCGCTAATGATTCGTTGTGGCTTTCGAACTTAGCTTTTAATGAATCCAGTAAAACTAACTGCTGGCTATACTCAGCCCCTGCGCCAGCGAGTGCAGTTCGTGCAGACTCAATGGATTGGATAAAACCATCAACACCAGCGCGCACACCATTTAGGTTTTGCGCCTGGTGCTCTAAAGTTTCTATTACACGTAATGCCTCTGGAATTGTGAGCCTAAGTAATTCTTGGCGCTTACGCTCTTCTTCAGCGGCAATGCGTGTGGCTTCAGCGAGTGCTTCGGCTTTCCGTGCTGCGTTTTCATAGGCTCCGGTGGTTTCATTCATGACCAGCGTGCCAGCAGCCACGGCGGCTTCCACTTCTTCTAAACTGGTAACAAGAATGCCTGTGGTTGAGCTTATTAACTCAAGCTCGCCTTTTAACTTGGCAGCTTGTAACTCGGCATTGCGCTGACTTTCCGCGACGCCTGCTTCAGCAACTTTTAAATTTTGATACTCACCAATCAGGTTAATAACCTCATTGGTTAGCGCTAAATACACACCGCCTCGGGCAATCACACCAGCCACATTGCGCCAGCGGTTTGCAGCAACGGTCGCAGCATTGGTGGCCGTCGTCGCTGCGGTTACGGCTGCTCTATAGGTAACAAATGCCCGGGTGGCACTCACAGCACCTGCCACAACACTGCTAAAGTACGAGCCGATTTTAAGGGCCAGCCACGCTTTGGCTACAAATCCTATTTCTTCGCGGTATTCATATAAGGTGCTTATGGTGTCTTTTATCGCTGTGCCGGTTGCCACAATGGTGTCGCTGATTGACTGCGCCCATTCTTGCAATCGGCCATCAGCTGCCATTGCTGCGAACTCTTTGTTTAGTTCGCCAATCTGGCCCTTGAGCCAATCCATTGCACCAGACTTAGCAATGAGGTTATAAAACTGCTCCAAGTTGTCTTTTGCGTTAGAGACCTGGCCGCTAAATAGTGCCATTTGTGCCGCTGCACTGCCTGTGCTGGTTCTGCCCATTTCGTCAATCAGCTGCTTGATAACGTCACGGCCTAGCTGGCCTGCGCTACTTAACTTTTGTAGTTCCTGGACGTTCTTACCCGTGACCGTTTGCAGCATATCCCATACAGGAATACCACGTTCAACTAGCTGCAAAATCTCTTCACCTTGCAGTTTCTGTTTAGCCCAGGCTTGGCCAAGTGCGAGGCTTATCCCTTCAACTTCCTGATAACTACCACCGAGCTTTAAAGCGCTGTCTGTAATAGATTGCAGCGTGCCATCCATTGGGTCGAGGCCGAATGCCTTGAGCTTCACAAATGCTTGTGATACTTCACCGAGCTGAAGCGGTGTATTTTTAGTAAATTCAGTTATCCAGGCGCTGGCCTTTTCACCTTGGGCAATGCTGCCCATGAGACCATTCATTTGCACCTGGAGCTTTTCAAATTTATCGCCAGTCTCGAAGACCGAGCGAACGGCTTGGCCAACCTGGTCTAACCCAACATAGGCAGCAGCAACCGCCGCGATTTGGCTAGCGACGTTACCCAGACTTTCTGCATGGGCCTGTTGGGCAGCACTGCCATGTTTTAGGTCTTGTGTAAATCCATCAACGGCTTTACCTGCCTGGTTAAAGCGTCCAGCCAAGTTACGTTTAGCAATGCTTAGGTTGTTGGTATCGAGACCCGTTCTTTTTAGCTCTTGTTGCAGTGCATTGTGTTTGGTAGTTTGCTGCGTCAGCTCAGCCCGCATTTGCTGCAAGTCTCGCTCTGCAAGGTCAATGCCTCGGGCAAGTTCAACAAATGGCTTACTGGTGTCTTGTGCTTGTTTTTGTAATTGGTCGAGTGCGTGCGCGGCAGCAGCCGTGGCAATCTCTTGCTCTTCAAGCTCTCGCTTGGAGCGCTCAAAGGCACGGATAAGTTCTTGTTGATTGCCAAGGTCGTCTATTACATCCGCAAGCACGCCTGCTTTTTGGCTCGCATTCGTTATAGCTGTGCCGACCTGGTTTAAGTCGCCGCTCAGTACTTGCGTATTGCTCGCCGTGGTTTTCGCTTTATCTGAAACGCCTTGAAGAGACTCACCAAGCTTAGTGCTTGCGGTAGTTGACGACACTAAGTCATCGGCAAGTTCAGTTGATTGCTTACTCGTTTGCTTTGCAGCTTGGGCCGCCTCATCTAAATTCTGGCCGAGTTGGTCTGTGGCAGGTGCAGCATCATCTGCGCTTTGCTCAATACGGCGCAGCTCAGCAACTAACTGTTCAAGGTTTTGTTTGCCAGTGGCTTCAGCCACTATTCTTAATGCGAGCTGGAGTGTTTTATCTGCCATGCCATTTACTCAGTTTGAAATAGTAAAAAGGGGCCGAGGCCCCAACGGGAAAAGTGAGGGTTATGCGCTTATTTCGTCTACAACAAATGGGGCATCTTTTCCGGCCTTGACCTTGGCCGTACCCTCCAGCTCAGCACCAACGTATTCAGTACTTGCCAAGTCCAGCTCTGAGGTGGGTGACATTGAAACGTCGTAAATATCAAACTCCACCTGTTTACCGTTGGCTAGGTTCTCACCCTCACCAAATAGGCGCAGTCGTGATTGCGATTTCAATCCACCTTTGATGCGTTTGCCACTGCGGGCGTTGTATTGGCCAGTAAATGTCACTGCGCCGCCACTTTCTACAGCACCACCTGGTAATGCTCGGATCAGCCCCAGCGCAAAATTGACTTCATAATCAGTGTGCAGCGTCAACGGGGTTGCCCCTTGCTTTACGTCCATTCCAACTTCAGCAAAGTTTTTATGGCCAAGCTCCACCCACTTATGATCCGCAGGTAAAGTGACGGGCTTGTCCGTCAACTGCCCACTGGCATCGTTAATGGTTGCAACTTCACCCATCAAAGCTAATGCAACCAGCTCTGCTGGTTGGTCATCAAATGCCCAGCTGACGGTGGTGGGTTTAGCAATGCGTACATCGTCTAACGCTTGGCCATAGTCCGCCTTTTTATTCGATGTTCGTACTTTGGATTCAGCCTCAGTTTTAATGGCTAATTTTGTGGTATTGATTGGGCCAATCACGCCGCCATCAGGCTGGCCATTGGCATTAAGGCGCTGAACAAATACATTGCCAGCAATTAAGTAACCGTCACTCATTATCGGTTTCCTCTCATTCTCATTTGACAGGTAAAGGCCAGCGGGTAAAACGCATGGCCGCTTGTGTATCTTGGTTTGATTGGGGTGTTAACGCGCTGCCAAGGGCCAGCATCGCCAGTCATCTTTCCGGCAATGGCACGAATGGTAGCGGCAATGTTTTTGCCTGCGGTTTTGCTGCCTTTTCGCTCAGCTAAGATGACAAGCCAAGTTTGTTTTAACTGGGTGTTTGCTCCAGCGTGCGCGGTTTCTGCTAGCTGCTCGCCGTAGTAGAGATAAAACAAGCTCGGGGTATGATTGGTTTTGTCTATCTCGGCTAGATCGTCGAGTGCCTTAACGTGGCGTATGCCAGGTACAGCACTTAGGGCAGTTTCTAACAGTTGGCCCGCTGCTAAAAAGTCATCTTTAATTTCAAACATCAGATGAATCCCTTGGCTTTGTTGCGAGCAAATACGCTGCCTGCTGATTCCATCACGGCGGTGTCGTTAGTCTCCGCTTTATCACCTTGACTATCGATACCCAACGACACTGCGCCTGCATTCACCGCTTTTAAAAACTTCACTGCATCCATGTAGCGTTGGTGAATATGCTCTGGCGCGTTATCGCCGCTTAAAAAGTAGCGGGCAATATCACAACAAATGCGTACTAATGCCGTGGGTACAATGTTAAGTGGCAGCATGTAACGGCCAGAGAGATAAGCGTTTATCTCAGCTGTTGCATCTTCCAATGCTTGAGTGAGCACAGCCATATCCACTTCGCCAGGTGCGCTGTGCGAGCGCTCTGTCAGCAGCACCAGATCTTGGTGATTAAAGCGGTTTTGCATGTCTTCAGCGGCAGCGTAGGTCATGGCTTATTGCTCCACGTTCTTTAGGGCAGATTGGTAAACCTGCCATGCAGCATCACGCTGAGCAGCAGTTGGCTTTAGTTCACCAGTGACTGGCTCACCATTTTCATCATCACTGATTGAAATGGTTAGCTGCTCGACCGAAGGCTTTTTAGTGAACTGCTCAATGGCCATTACACCAATGAATGGGTGCAGATCTGGATCAACACCTGCAAGGTCAATTTCAACGCCCTCTACACTGGTACAAATACTTCCTGGCTCCATGTTTGGTGTCGTTGTTGTATCTTCACTCGCTTGAGCAATGCGCGACACCGCAAGGCGTGGATCTTTTTCCAAATTCTCCAGTTGTTCAATAGAGATTTTTTCTGCGGGGATGTTGTTTTCACCACTTTGCAAAGTGATCCTCGCTCGCCTATAGCCCGTGGGTTGTGAGTTATGGATCTTGATAAAAGCCAAACCAATGGCGCTAGCAATCTGAGTCTTTTCCATTTCATAGGTTCTCTCTAGAAGCTCTGGTGTGTAACTCACCAGAGCAATTAACTTACGGGTGAATTAGGCGTCTAAGTAGTCCGCTACGCAGAGCTTCAAGCGGCCTTTGAGTTCATTAGATGTGTTGTTTTCGATTTCGCGCTCAAGCAGTTTGGTTGCGACATCTTCAAGCTCTGGTGGCACAACCAATTTAGTCGGGCGAATACCAAGCTTGCGGCCACCGTCAGCTTTAAAAGTACGCATCTTTTTAATTGCGTCCCACAGGTTGTCGGCATTCAGGGCGCGTTTGTTCGCAAAGGCCAATTGCCAGAAACTAAAGCCAGCGGCATCACGACAATCTACGCCGTAACGGAATAGCTTTTTGGTGAACACGGCTTCGTCATCGACTTTGGTCATACTGACAAAAACGGGCTTCTTCCGTTCTTGGAATATGATTGGCTTAATGACTTTCGAGCCATCAATCACATACCAAATTGGCCCTGTATAAGTGCCGTCTTCAGCCATGTTGGCAACGCTTTCAACTGCGCCAGTACCGTCTGCTTTTTCGTAAACAGGGTGGTCAGTATCAAAATAATTTTGGCCGTCATAGCAAAGCGTGGTAAAACCCGCTCTAAGCAGCGGCCAGCAAACTTCATCCGGGTGAATGCCCGCTGAGCGTCCCATTTCTTGCATAAGTGGCGCATATACGCCTAGCTCATCATCTTCAATGTCGTTGCGGTCAACACTGACTGTGCCTTCAAAATCTTCATTCACAATCGTGTAGCCGTGGGCTTTCATGGATTCAAGCTGACGCTCTCCAACCCACTTTTTAAGTGCAGGGAACTTACCGAGCCAACCATATGTATTTGACTTAGTGTTGGAGCTGATCACCGTTGCTATTTCGGTATATTGCGGTTGTGCTTCACCAAGGCCATCTTGGAAGTTCTTTTTAAAGCCCGTTTGTAGGCTGGTTAATAATGCGGGAGTAATAATCGCCATTACTGGTCTTCCTCTTTCAGTGCTGCGTAATCTTTGTGGCTAATACCCAGTTGGTCAGCCGCGTATATATCCTCGGCAGACAAAGCAGCAACGCCTGTTTTGTCCTGCGTT
This sequence comes from Pseudoalteromonas sp. HM-SA03, assembly GCF_002289345.1. Lineage (GTDB taxonomy): Bacteria > Pseudomonadota > Gammaproteobacteria > Enterobacterales > Alteromonadaceae > Pseudoalteromonas. The sequence goes on from NZ_NSDG01000084.1 coordinate 13,380, forward strand.
GGTGTTGGGGTTGGTTTGGATTGCTGAGCGTTGAGCGCTGCAATAGGTTGTCGGCTATCTAACACCGCATTGAGGGCGGCAAGTCCGCTTTGCTCACCAAGTTGTTTGAGGTAATCAATCTCGGCGGCAATCACGCGGCCCTCAGCTTTGGCTTTATCAATAGCGGTTTCAATCGTCACCCCTTGGTGCTGGCTATTGAGTGCGGCCAGTTCGCCACGTAGTGCGTTGTGTACATCAACTGGCACAAACTTGGTTAAGTCCACTTTAGTATTCGACGTGGCTTGTTGAATTTGTGTGTTCAAGGCAGCAATTTGCTTGTCTTTACCTTCTGCGCCGTCGGCCTTGCTTTTCAGCTCGGTAATGGCCGCTTTGCCTTTTTCGATATGCTCGCTGGTAACATCACCGTCCACGGTAATGCCAAGCGCAGCGAGGAGTTGCTGGGCTTCGTTCATTGGGTTGGTTCCTGTGTTGTTTAATAGGTACTGGGAGTTCAAAACTGCCACTTCATCAAGCCCCGTTAAGGCAGGGTCATTGGTTAAAGCAACATGGAGTAGTACAAGGGGGCGACCTGTTTGCTTGTCGTAAAGAAAAACAGGGCTGACATAACGGTATTCTTTCGCGGTTAACGCGGCATACGCATTTTTAGTCCATTCAACGCTTCTGGCATAAACGCCTTCACCAGGCACATATTCCAGCGCATCAGGCTTAAACCAGCCTGACGCGGGTGCGGGCTGACCATTTTTTTCTTTGTGCAAAGTTTGGTGGTCGTAATCAAACAAGAAGTCTTTAGTGCGGGTAGTTGCAGCAAGTGAGAGTGAGTCAAATGCAGTGGCATCCATTAGCCACTTACGGCTAGGCACATCAAAGGGTCGACCGTCGGCGCTTTGAAACTCCCCATCAGGGATAATCAATACGCGCTCACTGACACCTTGCTCATTAGGCAAAGTAGCTAAATTACATATGGCTAAGCCAATATTTTGTGTTGTGGTGTTTGGCATACTCTGGCACTAAAACGTTTGTCTTGGTGCCAGTATGTGGATTAGGGCTGGAAGTGTATTTTAAACTGGATTAAAAAATTAAGCGTTTATTGTTTGTTAATTCTTGACTCTCGAACTTCTGCTTTTTGGCTAGACAGTTGCTGCTGATAAAGTTCGAGCCTTCGCCAACTTACACCTGCTGAGACGATTGCAATCACAAGCGCAATCGAAGATATATATAGGGCTTTCGTCGAGTTAGTCGAAGACACTAATTGTGCGTAAAACTTGCTTCCTTTTTCTGTTAAATCATATCTAATAAATATAAATACGATTTCTTCGGTGCCGCTGCTGCTAGTTATATTTCGTCTAGCTAGGGAGGATTTAATAAAGCCACTCGTTGTTAGAGTATCTAATATATAAAAAGCTTTTTGATAGGCCACATCTAATGAAGTCGTTCGTGCTTCAGCTTTGCTTACCGTGTCGCTTGCTTTTAAAAAAGAAATGAGATGTTTTCTGGCTTCCGGTACCTCAGAAAGCCTATAGTTAGTTTTTAGGATTTCAAATTCTGGGTGCTTTTTAAGGTAGCCAATCGCCTTTGAGATATCAAATCTTGTGAATGTGTCCGACATGTTTAAGCTTCCATCTAATTAAATGCTAAAGATTTTATCTAGCCAATCAAGGGGAATAATTGGAGATACTAGCAAAGTTCCAACCTTTTACTACTATTACTTTTGTACTGCGAGTGCAGGTTAAATAAAACTATAAAGACGGAGATTACCTTGATGAGTTTTGATAGCAACTTTGATGAATTGGCTTACCCTGAGCTTGTAACCATATCTGGTGTTGAATTTAAGGCAGCAAGGAATATGAGAAATGGTGAGGTGCACATTCCTTATACCGAGGAACCTGATGTTGGAATCGGGGATATAATCATTCAAAAATCAGGGCGAAGAGAGATAGAACTTAAAGTTCTAGATGTTTCTTTTAAGAAAGGTGGGACTCTAGGTGTTGGAACCAGTCATCCTAATATGCTTAATATGAAAGTTGAGAACGCCTCTGCTGCATCTCATACTCAAAGCCCAAGTTCATCAACGTTCAATATTGGGAGTATTACTGGCGAAAATTTTCAAGTTGGAAATGCTAATACACTATCTGTCAATGTAACCATTAAGGAATTAACCGAGAAAATTGCAAGTTGTGATGACGAAGAGGCGAAATCTTTTCTCAAAAAATTACTACAAAACAGCACGGTTGGAAGTTTAATTGGTGCGGGAGCTTCGAGCTTGTTGGGTTTACTATAAATGAAGAACGAGTCACCTTAATTTAGGCACTTTAGATATTGATGGAAACGTTTCGAAACGCCTTTAAAGCGCTTATCTGTTACAACAACACCCAACGCTAGCACTTGAACATGTAAAAACGCCTCAGAGGGCTTCTGAGGCGTTTTTTAGTTTTCGGTAAAATAGTCACTCAATACTGCCAGAATATCAGATTCCTCATCGGGGCTTACTCCCAGATATTGCCGCTGGTCTATCGCGGCAGGGCCAGGCGCCATTTCTGGCAAGCCGCCAAAATTATGAATAGCAGCATAAGGCTTGTTACTGCCAATCTGTGCCCAAAACGCGCCGCTGTCTGCGGCAATACTGGCAGCTAGCCCGCCAGCGCTTACTTGCAGCATTTGCCCACCAACACGTTTGGGGTTTTGTTTTAGGTAGGTTTCACTAAGCGCTGGCCATGCGATGCCTGTTACTGGGCTACGCTCTTCAGCAAAGGCGTCTTCCGTTGCGCCTTCCATAATGGCGGCTATCTCGTTCATTGGGTCACTGAGGTCATCAAAGCGCTGTGCGATTTGCTCAAGCGCCTTAGTTGCATCACCGCTTGTGAGTATTTCAATTCTAGTGGTCATATTGTAATCACCGAGCTGTTAGGTAATAATTGTTTGTGGTGGTAGTGTTTCCAATGGGTAACGGTTATATGCTTTTGCAGCGTATATTATATGAGTTCGAGTCTCATCCTATCACCACACCTCATACTGACCACTAGTAACAGCTGCTGTTATGTCGTTTTTACTCACTTTGAATACATTTATCATTTGCTCAAGCACTTCACCTCGGTAGTTAAATTCCACCACAACTTTAGTGGCCTCATCTCCGCGCAGAATCACCAGAAGCATGTTGCCTTTCATAGTGTCCCAGTAAACATTAGCCTTACCACCGTTTATCCAAGAGCTTAACGCAGTGTACTCGCTTAACGTTAGTGTTTTGCCTGACTTTTGGTGCTTTTCACTGTGCGCATGAGCCAGAGCGCGCTCAGATAAAATCAAAGTACGGGCCGCATCAATGCCCTTATCTTTAAGCTTTTGGTTTATGTCATCACCTAAAAAGCTCACCACCGTTTTATGTTGCGGCCGTGGGCCAAACGCTCTAAGCCCAGCAGTATCGCCAGCAAGTTTTGCTGCTTGATATTGCTCTATGCGCTCAATGCTTTTACGTGTCCACAACTCAAATGCTTTAGCCCGTTCATCACTATTGTTGAGTGCCTGAATGGTTTCAGCACGTAGCTGTACATTTTCGACCTTACCTAATTTTTGTGCCACGGCCACGTCAGTGCCAAAGGCCGATTGGCCAGGCGAATAGGCCCAGCCCACATCTGGCGTCATCACATCACCACTAGGCAGTTTAATCCTAGCGTGCTCAGTGGTTTTAACTTCGCCAGATTCGCGGCTCACAATCTCTGCATCAAATTGCTGTACATAGCCGCTACCGTCCTCTACGGTTAAGCCACGCGCTTTTACTTGCTCTGCCGTGAGCGCACGAACGCGACAGCGACAACCCCAGCCATTGGGCGGGAATATGGTTTGCCAAATGGGGTCGTCAAACCTAAACACCTTGCCATGCAGCAGCCTATGTTCAGGCCGTGTCTGTGCATCATCAATAGCAACATACTGCCAATACGGATGCGTTTTACTACGAGCCAGCATGCGGCGATAGCGGCCACTCATATAGGCGGTTTGTAGATTGGTGCGATAAATATTGTTTAAGCGGTAGGGGCTACCCAGCTGGATTTCATCACCTTGCTCATTCTTGGTTTTGCCCCACCAACCCAATCGCTGAAGCTCAGGCGTTAGCTGCTCTCTAAATTGTTTTGCCGTTAAACCCTCAGCAATAGCGGAGTCTACTTTTTTACGTATCGCCTCTAGTACTTCCATGCTCTGCACCCGCGCTACAGTAAACGCCTTGGCGTGCGCTGTAGTCAGCACATCGTGCCACTCATCGCTTATCGCATAACCTTTAGATTTAAAGTAAGCCACCGCATCCGTAGGCGGTTTATTAAAGGCAATACTGAGATCAATCATTGATCATGCCCCAAATCTCACTCACAAAAATCAGCTTGGTGAGCATTTCGGTCAGTTGGTCTTGTTCGATTGTGGGATAAAGCTCGGCAAGCTCAATAGCGGCTAACTCTTCGCTTTGGTTAAGTTTGTCCAAAAGTGGTTGCAGCGTTGATTTGTACTCTTCGCGCATATCGCCACTGGTGATTGCATAAATGGCAGTATCTAGCTCTGTTTGCGTGCTGCGTGTTTGGTATTCCGCATTAAGTGCGGCCACTGCTGTATTGAGTGCCGCTGGGTTATTGCCTGGCATCGGCTCGGTTGGCATTTCCAATACCGCTTCGCCTTCGCCTGGTTCAGGTATGTTCAAACGCTCATGAACCCATGTTTTAGGGATCTGCATTCCAAGGCTCACTAGCGAGCGCAGTGGGAAAGCCAGATCGCGCATCTCATCACTAGTCGAGGTATCAAACTCAAAACGTGGCAACCGGCGATTACCGTTGTACGATTTACCATTCAGCGCGTACATAGGGTAGATCACATCGCGGTTTATGGTCTGCTCAAGCTGGTGCAAGTCGCTAAGGGTAATATCCTCTTTCACTTCTTGGTGGACACTACCAAGGGCGTTTGTGCTGGTTTTACCGTCCGCTTGGCTTGTTAGCGTGCCACCTAACACCGCTTTAGACTGAGTTAGTTCACACCACCGGATCATACTTTCAAACGGATCTGCCTGGCCGTTAGCTGCACTTTGAAAATCAATTTCCATTCCCCGTGGAATGATCCCGCCAGCGTTATGGCCAATCGCCATCACGGCACGCAGGAGGGTAGCTTTCTCAGCATCGGTTGCACCGCTTGGGTACTTACCCACGCGTACAGGCAAACCATAGATCTCTAAAAACTCCGCTAAGTCTCGTACGCTAAAATTCTTAAATAGGAATGGCCAAGCAAGTACGGAGAGCAATCCAGCCCTATGGACATAACCCGATTTTGATTTATGAATATGCAGCGCCCAACCAAATGGGTTGAGGGCTTCGCCTTCGTCGCTGCTGTCATTCAGCATAATGCGGTTAAAGTCGTTGGGGTGGGTTTTAAATATGTTTTGGTCTCGGTATGCGTAACCTGTGATCAGCTGCTGCTTCTCGATGTAGTCCCATTGCAACTCGTTGGCACAAAAGCCTTTTAGCATGGCGTCGGTTAAATCAAATTTAAAATCCGTAAACCAAGTCGCGTCCTCTAAGACCTCGGCGATCATTTCTGCGTCGCGCTTTTCAGCGGTTGAGGCATTACGTGGGGGCTTTATCTTCCAATCAAACCCAAGCACAGCACGGCGACGCTTACCCAGTTCGCAGCTTATGTGGCCGTCTTTGTCCTCAACATCTTTGGCCAAGTCGGCCATCGCAGCCAAATTGCCTTCTTCCGCTTCTTTTAGCAAGCTGGCCAGCTTTGCAGGGGTTAGTCCTTGCGTTGGGTGTTCAGCATATTGCCTAAGCAACATGCCCACTTGGGCATTTTCTTCGGTTTGATTTTTGTCTAGTTTATTAACTGATAGCGGATCGCCATTAATGTCTACTAGCATAGTTATACTCGCAAAATAGGTTTGATTGATACCACGTATACATCGAGGTCAAGGGTGTAGCGTTCAGCAGCTTCATAGGTGGGAGCCTCAATATCTATAAAGCCGCCAACGGTGGTAAAGATGTACTCGAACTTGATACGCCAGCGCATTACCAGCACCCCGCGCCCTGAAAGCTGCCTAGGTCGTCGTAGTTAAAGTCGTTGCTACCGCTCTTGCTTGGTAGCGGGGTGAACTCAATGGCGCTGCCATCCATCTCCACAGCGCGTACTAGCATTGCTATACTCACAGCGCTATCGCCGTGGCGCTTCTCGCCAGAGGTATCGGTAGTCTTGCCTTTATCTATTTGTGCTATGCCATCTTTGAGTTTGATTTGACCGAGGTCGTCTAACACATCCTGGTCTTTGGGGAGCGAGATGTTATTCATCTCGAAATAGTCTTTTAGTTTCGGCATCCATTCTCTGTACCACGCTTGTGATAAATGCACACAATCCACCATTTCAGTGCCGTACTTGAGCATGGCCGCCTCAGCCAGATAGCCACCGTTACCTGTAGCGTCAAAGGCAAGGCCACGCAAGCGCGGTAAGCGCTCGGTAATGTAAAACATGATCTGGCGTTGCTGATCATAGGTGACGTTGCGCAGCTCCACAATAAATGGCACTAACAGGCGGGTGTCTTGCGCTATCTCGCCCACACTAAACACAGACAAGTCGCCCTTACGTGCAAAGTCTTCACCAAAAGCATGGCTAAGCTCGGGGTTTAACTTTTCAATTAGCGGTAGAACATGTTCCTTACACCACTTGTCAACTTCTCTGACTCGTTGATCTTCGGTCCAAGTTTCAAAGTCGTCAGGGGCTTTAAAGCGCACAACCTTAAAGTCTTTGGTGAGCGCACGTTCTCGCATTCGGCGGCTGAGGTACTGGCCTGCGCCTTGGCTAGGCACGCAATATAATTCTTCATTAGCTGCTTCTTTAGAGGTGTAGTAGTTAACTTGCTCAGCCAACCATTTATCTTCAGCCTCTTGGCTCCACTCTCTACCAGCCATTAGGCAAATGCGTTTGTACAATCCATCACGCAATGCTCGGTCAATAGGTATATGGTGGACTGAGTAACTTTTCTCGCCACGACGAGCCTGTGTGATCATGGTATTAAACAGATTGTCTACGCCGTTGTGCGTAGAGATGATCCTGATTTTTCCGCCCCACATTGTGAGCGAAACAGCAGCTTTCATTACCTCGTCAGCACTGTTGTGGAAAGCAAACTCATCGAGTACCACGTTACCCTGACGGCCACGCAATGCCCTAGGGTTAGAACTCAGCGCGATAATTTTTTTACCCGTGGTCGGAAATTTCACCTCAAACGTGTTAATACTTTTTTTAGTGCCGTCTTCGTCTTCATCCTCAAAAATGCTTTCTTCAATCTGGCCCATAACCATATTGAGCTTACGCGCCCAGAATGCGCATGCCTCGATAAATTCCTTAGCCATTTCTTTATCTGAGCCGAGATAGTAGGTGTTTTGTGGGCTTGTCTCACTCACTGCACTCATAACATCGTCTAGCGCTTCAGAAAATGTAAGGCCGGTACGTCGGCTCTTTTCTGCGATCTTGATAACCGACTCATCGTTCATCCAGTCGCGTTGATACTGAAATAAAATATCTGTGCTCAGCGCAATAGCCAATGAGCCTGTAATTTTATTGAGGGGCAGTTCGCCCGTATCTAGAACATCAGTCACGTTGCAAACCTAAGATGTCGCGTTTAAAGAATGCCAGCATTTCGGTGGGGGTTTGGGGTAGAGATTCGTTTTTGGCTTTCTGTTCCAGCTCTTTGGCAAGCTCCTCTGCGTATGCTTTCTTAATTTCCTGCTCTCGTTTGTGACTGCGAGATGCCGCTGCTTCCAGTCGTTGAACGGCTAGCATAGCCTCTTTAATCGTATCTAAGTCCACANGACGGGTTGAGCATCTGTTGCTGCATTGCTTTAAATAGCTGAGTGCGGGCCATCTCTAAAATCAATTTAGTCACCTCGCCAGTGGGTTTGTCTCCCAGTTCGGCGACCAGCGCAGTTGATGCGGCACGAGTTTCACGTAAGCTTTTTGCGATTGCTTCATGCTTCTGCGCATGGCGACTGAGGCCACTACGCGAAATAGTCGCCTCCTCATCCATGCCTGCATCGAGAATACGCCGATTAATCGCATCTAAAATATCGGCCTGCGAATTGCCGCTATCACGCAGCATTTCATCCAACATTTTTTTGATGTCTTCAGGCAGCATGTCTATTTTTGAGGGTTTGCCTCTGCGTACAGCATCACTCATAGCTATAAACTCCGAGGTGCAGGGCGTTTAATGCCTGGTACTGTGCTGGTGCCTTCAGCAACATCAATACCAGCGCTCGTAATGCGTGCAACCCATGTATTCTCGCTGAGCTTTTCGTTTTTAACGTAGCCGTTTTGCTCAAGCCAATTCAGCAGGGTTTTAAGCTGGTCGAGGCTACAGCCGAGGCCATAGCGCTTCAGCACATCTCGCAACATGCTAGTGTTTGCGCCATAGTCCGCAGACTCTTTAAGCGCAATCAAAATACTGATCCGTTGGTGTTCAGCTTGTACTTCATGCATCGCCATTGCGTTTCTCTCTTAGTTCGTTTTCCATCAGTAAATCTGTGAGCTTTTGCACATTACTCAGCCCCGGCTTTACCGATTCAATGTTGGTGTTTAGTCGCTCAATTTTTAGCTCAAGGTCGTGTAAGTCGTCGGTTGTAGGCATTTTTTCAATGCGTCGTTCAAGCTCACGTACATCGTCACTCACCGCACGTTTTACTTCCGCTAGCTGTTCTTGCAGTTCGCTTTTGTGCGCACCCAGTTGCTCGTGTAACTCGGTTTTATGTTTGCTGAGCTGGTTTTGCACGTTTGTTTGCGTGTCGCTCACCTGTTGCTGGGCGGCTGATTTATAGCTGTTAAATTCTTTGCGTGAGGGGAACCGTACATACAAAAATGCCATGATGAATACACCCATCACACCGAGCGCCCACACAATCACGGTTTGCCATTTTTGAAAAAACTCATACATGGTTAAACTCCATTTACTCGTTGTCTGCGCTCAATCAGCGATTGGCAATCAACACAGGTTGTACAGTTGTGAATGGCGGCCTTTCTGGCCTGTGGTATTTCAATGCCACACTCGATGCATTTATCTAGGTCTACGTCAGCGCCTGCAAATTGTTTACTGTGCTCCGCTAGTTTGCGGCTCATTGACTTATCAATGATTTGCTGCGCTTTGTCAGCTATGTCCATCTTTTGGGTTCCTTATGTTTTTAATTGCCGAAGCTGCTATGTTTTTTACACCAGGAGCGGCTTTCTCGACGCTACGCCCAATCACGTAGCCGCCAATGCCGAGCTGCAATAGCTCCCACGCTTGCTCGCTGAGCCTAAACGCCAGCACGCCGAACGAGTCCAGTACAATTAGCACTAGAAAGGTCAACATGGTGATAGGTCGCCAGCAGCGTTGCAGGCGGCTCTCACCCTTGGCTTCAGCAGTGATAATTTGAGATTGTGCAGCCAACACCTGGCCCTGTAGCTCAACAATTCGGCCCTCAAGAGCCAGCACCTGTGCGTGGCGTTGGTTGTCGATTTTTGCAAGTTCATTAGTAAGCTGCTGGCGTTCTTCATCGGATGTAAAAACATCATCCAATAGATTGCCAACCACGGTGCCTAGTCCTACCCAATCACTCATGGCGCGCTCCAAATTGCTTGGCGAGGCGTTGCCGCATTTGTTGATAGGTGTTGTGGCCGTTTAGTCGGCATTGAATGTCAGTTTCACAAACAGACTGCCAGCCACGCTTGAATTTGGATTGCATCGTACCGTCGTAGCTGTGCAGTGGAATTTGGTTGGCATCAAACGGTTCGCCATTTTGCCTCGCGGCAACCTCTTCTTTTATTCGCTTTATACGGCCTTGCGTGTAGCTCCATTGCCAATTTCTACCCATGATTGACTCCAACAGTGGCAAGCTCGGTGATGTGCTCTAAGCGGTTATACCAACCTTCAAGGTTAGGTTTTTGTGTGGGGTCATTGGCGCAAATCCTTGCGTATTTACGAGCGCGGCGCAGGCTCAAGCCAATAATGAGCTGGTTGGGTAGGTTGCTTTGGCAAGCTTGGAGAGTCTTAGAGCCAAAGCGGCAATCAGGCTTAGCGCCTACATAACGTTGTACGAGCTGAGTCATGCCAGGCACACCGTGTTGAACAGCGCCATCTAAAAGCATAAGCGCAGAGCCTGTATTCATGTGCTCGCAATACATTGGCCGCCAATAATCACGGTGATACAAGCGAACAGCTTGAGCTAATGTGAGTTCAGCAATATTGAGATTTGGATAAGCGCGTTGACTGATCCCAAACTTAGTTAGTCCGCCTCGGTCTGACGCGACATTGTTGATACCGCCATCTGCACGTAAGCCGCCCTCAAGGTATAGAATGGGAATAATTGAGTCGGCAAACTTTAAAGAGAACGGTGCTAAAGCATCGCGGATCTCTGGCTGTTGCTTAAAGTAGTTAAGATTGGGTAAGGTCATTTGGCATCTCCATCAGGCTGTGCTGATAGAGTGCCAATAGCGTTGGTGAGTGTATTTTAAACTGGATTAAAAAATTACAGCAGCTCTTGCACGCTACTTAAGCCAGTGCCACTGTGATTTAAGAAACAAGAGGAATGCGTTGTGCCGTCATAGGCTCCATAACTGTTTTTTGCCTTGACCTCTAACCTAAGCACTTGTCTTGCTCCACTGCTGTCATGTGTCCATATTTTTCTATAACTAACAAGTTGCACCGAGTCAGGTCTTTCCAAGCACGATTTTCTTTGACGTAGGCGAGGCATTCTTCAACCAATTTGTCAGGCGATGGCCTAGTGCTTGGTGCGTTACTTCTTACTTTTACTTTTTCAGCATCTTTAGCACATGGCCTATCACTATATGTTATTACACCATCTACGTCGCATTTGTAGACTTCAAACGCAAAGGTAGAACTACTGACGCAAAGAATAAGTGGGATCATCATTAATTTCATAAAACTATCCTTAGTTAGGTTGGCTTTTTAATATAAGCGAAAAACCCGATAAGTAAAAAGGCTTTTAAGTAAATTTGTTAACATAAGGTATCAATAAATCACCAGATAACTGGTGTTTTTTTGCAACGAATCCTAGTCCACCTTCAAAGAGCTACGCTAAATTCGGGCACTCTGTCGCAAATAAGTAAAATTATTCCGAAAATAAACACAAAACTGTTTGCCTAACATTTGGCAAATGTTATAGTTGGGTTAATGGATTGAGTAACCAGTAGTAACGTAGCACGGACAGCCACGGCATCCGTTCCCATTTTTAATCTAAGTTAAAGATTATTTCTCAATTTTGCTGCTATGCTGTGTGCTCCATTTACATAAGGAGTAAAAACATGAAAACAAAAAAACAGATCCCAAGTCAGCTACTGAAAACTATTTTTGGCGGGAGTGCTGGTGGTGGTGATGGTATAGAACCACCGAAAGCATCCGTGAATAAATCTTCGGGCTACGGCGCTGAACAGGATCAAAGTTATAAAGGGTAAAGGACTTTGAACGAATTTTTCGTTGCAATAGGCTGGGCGATCATTGTGAGCAAATTTGTTGCTCTGATTGCTCTCCTATTTTTTTCAAAACAAGGAGTTAAAGAAATGCTTACGGGCTTCCCATCTAAGGATTGGAGAGAGCAAGTTGAGCATTCTTTGTTGATAGTAACTGCGGTTAGCTTTGGTTTTCACTTTCTCGGGCGATTCATATCAGATGCCATATTGTCAGCAAATATAGATCCTGCCGCCAAAAGGCAGCTTTATTATCTATTTTTTGCACTGTATGAAGTGGTTTATGTAGCACTTATAGTAAAGCTCCATATGATGCGTGATTGTGTTTTTGCTCGTTACTCACGATTTGTCTGCTTTCTATCTGCTGCCATGGCCACATTGTTGATGGCAAGATATGTTGATCGTGTAATACTAGAGGCCGACCTGTTACGTAACGTATTTAAATACTGTGTTGCAGGAATCAACGTCGCAACGTTATTAGTAATAGGCGCATACCCTGCATTTAGAATATTCAATTTAGTTCCGAGTAAACGTTGGGTTTAGAGATGAAATTTGAAGTATTACTCTTAGCTATGATTTTTGGATGTTGTGTTTACTTGTATTACATGGCGTTTAGGCTAAAAAACCTAATTAAGGTGATTGAAGTATCGAGCAAACCAAGGCTAGCTAGTCATTCAGTAAATAATGTCACTTCTCTGTCAAGCCACAAGAAAGAAGTGCTTTTAGACCAGTCAATCCAGCTGTTGGCAAAAACTGAAAGTTACGAGAAACACTTTGAACACGCCTCAAAGGAAGAAATAATTCATTTTGATATGGAGTTTCGCTTTGAGCGTAGGCGGCTGCTCAAAGCTCTTAAAAGCATTGGATATTTTGATCGAGTAAAACAAAGTAAGTAATTTTTTAATCATTACTTATTACACTCAAGACATCTCTTATTGAATCATTGCTCATATTACCAGTCAATTCAGCTTTCGCTAAAATTCTAGTCGCCTTCTCAATTAATGAAAGGCTTTTAATTGCATCAAACTCTCCATTTTCGCCAAGCTCATTCTTTAACCTTTTAGCTTGATAGACTGTAAGCAGTGCCTCTCTCGCTGCATAGCAGGCTGCATCTACAGCACTTTCCACATCAATAGATTCCTTGTTAACAAGAGAAACTCCATCCCTGTTTCCAGTTACTACAAACGCAGCATCAAAACCCATTGATGCGAGTTGAACGAGCTTATCAGAAGGGATAGCAATAGATGATTCCCATCGACTAACTTGCTTACTCGACATTCCTAAAAAATTTGCGACATCTTTTTGGCTTAAATTCAAACGCTTACGCTCAGCCTGAAATAATGAGCAGACATTTAAGTCTGAAACTATTGATTTTGAGGACATATGTGTACTATCCTGAGCCTGACAATTAACCAAACCCTTTGCTAACCGTTCGCCAAAACATTTTAGAAAGGGTTTTATTCAAAAAGGTAGAGTACTATGAAATCAACGGAAATTAAAGAAGCCATCGCACACGAAGGCTATACACTATCAATGGTTGCAGATGCGTTAGGCGTGAACCTAGCAACTGTTTCTGGTGTGGTTTGTGGTCATACTCAATCCCGCCGTATTGCCGCTGCAATTTGTAAAATCATCAAAAAGCCCCTCAATGTTGTATTTCCTAAAACAGATTTTTACGAGACCCCTCCCGTATTAAAGGGAGAAGACCGCAAACAAACTGTAGAGCAGCTTAAGCAGCTCTTGGCCTCGTAAGGACTAAGTAACCACTTTATTAATAACTGAGTTACCGAACTTACAGGAGCCACACAATGCACATAATTAGCCCGTACATAGCACAATGCTATCAGCGCCAACAAAGCCGTGTTTTGTTGTTGGTACAAGCGATTAACCACCACTCTGCGCTCAATATGCGTATAGCTGCCAAGTTCAACAATAAGTTGGCGCAGTTCTTTAGCGCTCGCGCAGTACACAGCGGCACAAGGTTTATCGTCAATACACAGCCATTCAAGCAAGTTATTAAATTGGTAAGTAGCAAATTCGGTTTGCATGGTTTGATCTCCCGTTTTCGTGATGATCAAATTCTAGCCAGCAAGATCACTCCTTGGGAAGTTCCAAAAATTCTTTCTTTTTGGAATACCCGTAAGCTGACTTTAGCATTGCAAGTTGGGGGGACTTATGACCAAGCCTAAACGCCGCCAGTGGAGCCGTGTAGTCGCTCGCAGCCTGCCTGAGTCCTTACAACTTTGTAAGGAGCATGGAATGGCGACACGCAATATGAGCGTGCCACGCATCGCCGATAGAACGGGCGTAAGCACCGATATGCTTTATAAATACCTTGGTAATGGCGATATGCCTGCTAGCTTATTAATCCCATATATGGCTGCTACAGGTAGAGAGTACCCACTCCAATATATGGCACACAGCCTTGATAAGCTGGTTGTCGATATGCCTAAAAGCAAAAAGCCTTCAATGCCAACATTGAATCATCTAAACCAATTTGCAAATCAGGTAATTGGAATGGCCATGCAATTGGAAGAAGGTGGTGGTAACCATCAACACGTTGCAGAGCAAATAGTTGTTCTGATGCAAGAATTGGCTTACCAAAAACTCGAAGTCGAACGTCTCGACGATCCCCAGCAGCAGCTTATTTAGGAGCAAATAGTATGACTATCAAAGACCAAGTTGCGCCTAAAAAACGCCAACCAGAGCAAAATACAAGCATTTGTATTGGTAAGCATGCAGGTAAAACTGTGCTGCTAATGAGTATGGAGCAGCTAAAAGCACTGGCACACGGAAAACCACAAGGAGAGAACGCATGAGCTTATTAACCAAACCCGTTAGCGCTGAGCATATAAGCGTACACAACAACCGTCCTCTAATTCAGTGCAATTGTTGTAAACGAATTGAGCAAGCAAAGCAGGCAATAACTAAAAGCGCATGGCTGCAAGCTGCAAACCATATTGGATGGCGTCATGTTCAAAGTGAAGCGTTTGATATCGACGTTGTGTGCCCAAGTTGCGTGAGTGATTTTAACAACCCAGTTAAAAAACCGATGAAGCCCATTAAGAGAGTGTCAGCATGAGCCAATACATATCAGCACAAATACAGCGCGTGTTGGCCACGATTGAATTGATGGCCGGACGCGAAATCGAAGGAGCTGAACCAGGGAAACTAGCGGCTGAATTAGGCTGTAGCCCAGCGGATATGACTCGTGTGTTAGCAAACTTAGAACATGCGGACTGGGCAGAGCGGCTAACCACTAATCAAAACCGCTGGCGATTGCATAAAAAACCTGTGCAGATCAGCAACACCGTTGCCCATTCATTCACTATGGCAATTAATGGTTTGCAGATTGAACGCAATAACTACGGTTTATTGAGGTGAGATTATGAGTGACTTAAGTGTAACAGACTTAATTGATTTAAAAGTTCATCAGCAGAATCAATTGGCAGAGCAGCAAAGTGTTCTTGTCCAGTTGGGTCAAATCCAAGCATTTAACTTTATAGGAAAAATGGTAACGGTTTCCGAATTAAAGTTAGTACAGCAGATTAAAGATTCTAAAGAATACAAAGGGTTATCATTTTCTAAAGATGGAAAAACGGAAACGGTTTCCACTTGGGAGCAGTTTTGTGACGCATACCTTGACTGTAGTGCCAAGATCACAAATGAAAGACTAACAAACCTTAGTACTTTTGGTGAGCAGTTTTTTGAACAGGCTCAAAAAATGAAGCTTGGTTATAGACATTTGCAATCATTAAGACAGCTTCCAGACGATCAGCAAACACTCGTTATCGAATCTGAAGCTGTGGAAGTCGGTAACAAAGAAGCAGTTCAAGAGCTAATCGACGAATTAAAGGCTAAGCATTCAAAGGAGAAAGACAAGTTAGCACAGGAGCTGGATGCAACCGAGCGCATGCTCAAAGTGTCTCGTGATTCTTCTTCTAAAAAAGAAGAGGAAATCATCAAGCTTAAAACCGACTTAGAAAGCAAAAAGTTTAGTGCCGAACGCTGGAAAGGCGAAGCCAAGTCATTTTTTGAGGCATTGGCTAAAACCCAAAACCAAGTGCGTGAAGGGTTTAACCAGATGCTGGTGCTCAGTGAGCAGCTTGAGACGGTAAAGATTGATGATAAAACCTATGATGCCGCTAAATCCGCGTTTTACGCCGACAGCAAAATTTTACTAACTCAACTCGCGCATGTGTGGAACGAAATACACCGCACCTATGGCGACTTAGACGATGCGCGCCCCAGTGGTGAGTGGCTGGCCGAAATGGGCTTTGAAGGTACAGAGGTGATGAAATGAATGCACTCACCCTAGAATACTGGGCCGAACAGCTAGACAACGCCGGGCATGGTGAAAAGGGCACAATCCGCGAGCAAGCGTGCAAAACGCTAGGACTGAGTAAAGACGCGTTGTATCGCCGATTAAAAAGCCTTGGCTGGCAAAGTGGCAAAGCCAAACGCAGTGATGCAGGCACAACCAGCATGAGCGATGAGGCTATCGAGGTGATGGTGTCGCTGCTTAACCAGTCAGTTAGGGCTAACGGTAAACGCACCATGCATGTGCCAGTGGCGAAGTCGATTTTGGCAGCCAATGGCTATGAAAGCGTAAGTACAAGCCAGATCAGCCGTGTACTAGCTCGCTACCATGCCAGTATTCAGATGTTAGACAAGGCAACTCCACATAAGCAGTTAAGGAGCTTAGGGCCAAACCATGTACACCAAGTAGACCCTAGTTATTGTTTGTTGTACTACCCACCTGAGCGCAAGAACCGACAAGTTAAAGGGGTGTGCCAGTCCTACATCGATGAAAGCCATTTTTATGCTAACAAACCAGACAATTTAGACAGCATAAAAAACCTACGGGTATGGCGTTACGTGTTAACAGACCATTTTAGTGGTGCTGTGCGTGTTAAGTATTACCAAGCGGCTGGCGAGACGACGGCAAACCTGTTTGATTTTTTAATGTGGTGTTGGTCACAGCATGACGGCTCACCATTGATGGGTGTGCCTGAAATGTTGGTATGGGATAAAGGCTCAGCCAACAGCTCAAAAGCCATTAAAAATGTGCTGAAGAGTTTGCAGGTGAAATGTGAAGAACACAAAGCGGGTAGCCCTCGCGCCAAAGGCAGTGTTGAAAACGGCAATGATTTAGTTGAAACCCAGTTTGAAAGCCGCTTGTTGATGGAGCCAGTTAACAGTGTTGACGAGCTAAATGCGGCTGCATGGGCATGGCAGGAGGCTTACAACGCCAACAAAATCAAAGACCAAAACTGTAAACATACCCGTCATAAAATGCCGCGCTTAGATGTTTGGTTAATGATTTATCAGCCTGAGTTTAGACACCGGTTGCGCCAGCTGCCTGACGAGCAAATTTGCCGCTTGCTGCTTACCAAGGAGGGCGAAACCCGCAAGGTAAAAGGTGACTTAACGGTGACCTATCGCCACCCAGTTACCCACTCTCAATTGGTGTATGACGTTTCGGAGCTTGAGCACATTCTCAATGGGATGACCGTAGAGGTTAGCCCTGTGAT
Source organism: Pseudoalteromonas sp. HM-SA03 (assembly GCF_002289345.1). Taxonomy (GTDB): domain Bacteria; phylum Pseudomonadota; class Gammaproteobacteria; order Enterobacterales; family Alteromonadaceae; genus Pseudoalteromonas. Next base: position 30,383 of record NZ_NSDG01000084.1, read on the forward strand.
TGTGGGTGAGTCGCCTGATCTAATGGTGGGTGTAAAAACCCCTTTGGGCGATGTGGTATATCACCAAGTTAAACCGCTTGAGTTTGATGTTGCCGGATTCCGCATTGATGCACCAGTGATTGGTGAACGCTATGCAAACCACGCAGACAACGCAACACAGTTGGCAATAAAAGCGGCTGACAGGCTGGCATACCCCAACATGAGCGATGAAGAGATAGAGAAAGCCAAAAAAGCCAAAGCTGCGCCATTTGGCGGCAAGCTTGTTACGCACTCATATCTTAAAGACGTTGAGCACGAAACGCGAATAGCGCCAAAAGGCGAAACCATTCAACCAGATAATGCCATTGCGAAACAAATCAGCGAAGCGCCCAAGCGCAAAGGCAAGGTGTTGGATGATATAGATCTGAGGATCATTATTGCTGAACGGTTAGGTAGAAACCTGCGCCCAAATGAAGTTGATTGGTTAAAGCAGCAAGAAGTTGTTGAAACGGAAGTTGATGTAGTCGTTGAACAATTGCACAACGGGATAGCGGAGACCCCAGTGTTAAAAATGGCGAGATAAGCCTTGGAAAAACAAACAAAACTCAGCGTTGTATTTGATGTGCTGAGTATAAAGCAAGCGCAAGTAGTTCGCGCATTGGCGGCCAAAGGTATCAAATTTAGTACAACCAGCCTGAGCCGCTTAAAAACACAAAATGAATGGCCAAAACACTGTAAACGGCCTGAGATTGAACAACATATAACAGAGTATTTACGGGCGTATGGCGCAACTGACGAGCAATTATCTGATTTGTTTGGATGGGATGAGCCAGAGCAACTAGAAGACGATGAGGAAGATGAGATGTCCAAGAAAAAGTCCCCCCAGTTAACACCTTCGGCAATGAGTCACTTTAAGGTTAGGCGAAACCCATTTGACGACCCGAGATCATGGGATGAACTGTTTTTGTTGGATTCGCATATTCAGCAGTTGGAAGAATTACTCGCTGTAGCTGAAGCTAGTTCGATGGTTGCGGTCACTGGAGAATGTGGCAGCGGTAAGTCAACACTACGCCGAGCATTTGTTACCAAAATCAAAGAAAATCACGAAAATATCATGGTAATAGAACCATCACGTTTTGACCGTAAGAAACTCACGGCAGATGGGATCTCTATGGCAATCGGCCGTGAACTGGGTATCCAGTGCTCAGCCCGTGGGGAAAAGCTAGATAATGAGGTAAAGAGAGGGCTGATTGAAAGCTGCAATAGTGGCAACAAACACATTTTGATTATTGACCAAGCTCAGGATCTCACAGACGACATGATCCGGCACTTGAAATGTATCTGGGAAGTTGAGTCGGGGTTTCAGCGAGTCATTGGGATCGCTCTATTTGGACAACCAGAACTGGATGCACAGTTAGACCAACCGAAGCTACGAGAGTTTACATGGCGATGCCATAGAATCTATATGCAACCGTTAGGAACAAGTGCGATCGATTACATTCGGCATAAGTTTAAGTGTGTTGGGCTAGATGTATCAAAGTACTTTTCTGATGATGCTTTGTCAGCGGTTAAAGGTAAGTGTATCGGCAAAATTGAGAAAGGCTTGTCATACGACCCTGAGCAATTAGACAAATCCTACCCTATGGAAATGCAGGTATGGATGGCAAAAGCGATGAACTTGGCAGCCACGATCAAAGTGGATTTCATCGACGAAAAATTTATTCATAGGATTTAACCATGAGTCAACACGTAGAAATCACACTCACTGGCGTTGCGAACGTCAAGATCACAAAGCAAGTCACGCTACCCAAAGCGGAAGCTGACAAACTTCTGGCTGACGACAGCAAAATGCAAGAAATGCTGACGCGCCACAATTCGGTTGAGGTTAAAGATTGGGGCCACGTATTCGGACAAAAGCTACGTGAATTTGCTATTACCACGCCCGAGCCTGGCTACACATGCGCAAACAATCATTGTGGTTGGGTAGGCAATGAAAGTGACAAAGCCGCTGTGTATGTAGGCGACCAGCTATCGAGCGCATGCCCTAAATGCCATTCGGTAAAGTTTTATAAAGTTCAGCAGGTGGTGCCTCGTGGATAAGCGCATTTTAGACAAGATCAAAAAGTGTTTAGCGTTGGCTAAGTCTGCAACGAATGAGAACGAGGCCGCAGCAGCTATGCGCTCAGCGCAAGCGCTAATGGAGAAACACCGCATTAGTGCTGAAGATGTGGGCTTTTCTGATATAGACGAGCGCCGAACAACGTGTGGCGCTAATCGGTTAGTTAAGTATCAAGCCATGTTTATTAACCTGATTGAACGCGCATTTGGTGTGGATGCATTTGTAAACCAAAACTTTTGCGCAAGTAGTGATATTCACTTTATTGGTATCGCCCCGCAGCCTGAGCTGGCTAGCTATTGCTGGGATGTTATGTGGGCAAAGCTAAAAGCGGATCGGACAGCTTATGTTAAGCAGCAATCAAACCGCTGCAAACGCAGTACCAAAATAGCCAGAGGTGATCGATTTGCTGAAGGTTGGGTAATCGCTGTTCACCAACAAATTACCCAGTTTTCCCGTACAGACAATGAGAACCAACTCATTGAAGCATATAAGGTACGTCATTACCCAGACCTAGCACGGAGCAACTGCGCAGCGCGTGGCAAAAAAGCTAACGTCGGCAATGCGATAAGCGACGGGTTTAGGGCAGGAAAAGAGCACTCTATACACTGCCCAGTAAGTGGTGAATCTCAACGTAAACTAACGCAGTAAGGTGAAGATGTGATGGAACAAGAATTTTATATAAATAGAAGCGGTTACAAGGTCCCAGCAGATAAAGTGAGCGACAACGATAAGGCGCAAAATACGTTGGTGTTAGAACTGGTGCAGCGCGCAAAGCAACTGAACGCAGAACATGAACACTTTAAACGTGGTGTGTATTCGCAAGTAAACGACTTTATTGCGGAGATGGCCCATAACTACAACGTTGAGATTGGCGGAGCCAAAGGCAATATCACGCTAACCTCATATGATGGCAAAAGTCGTGTAAAGGTTGGTGTTGCTGACGACATTAGCTTTGGCCCTGAAATCCTGATAGCAAAAGAGCTGTTTTTAGGTGTGGTAAATGGGTTACTGGAAAAGCTAGACGATGAAGCACAGCTAATTAAAGACATCGTAATGAACGCGTTTGAAACCGACAAAGAGGGCCAATACAGTAAAGCTAAGATCATGGAGCTGCGCAGTAAATACCGTTACAGCCACAAGTCGGACGATTGGGCGGCTGGTATGGAGGCAATAGATGATGCGTTTATTTTTGGCTCAACAAAAACCTACGTGCGGTTTTACGAGCGTAACGAACTAGGCGCATGGATCCAAATCCCATTGGTTAGTAAATCTCTATAAAGGTGGCACTTATGAAAATGAGTAAATCACGTTATATACAGCTGATCCATATTGGTAAAAGCAAGTTGGGTTGGGACGATGACCTATACCGTACTGTGTTGCTTGATCTCACTAATAAAGACAGTTGCAAAGATATGGGAGTCAGTGAACTAGATAGAGTGCTCAAGTATATGCAACGCAATGGCTTTGAGATCATCACTAAAAAGCGCGGTGGTAAAAACTCACCAATGACTCGTGATATAGCACCCGAAGACAAAACGCCACTGGATAAACTGCGCCAGGTGTGGATTGCCATGAGTCATCGCGGCTATTTACGCGACGGTTCGGAAACAGCGCTACTCAATTGGAGTAAATCACAAGCTAAGCGTATGAACAGTAACATAGCTATTGAGCGTTTGGAGTGGCTACGCGCACCTATGGTTCATGCACTGATTGAGCAGTTAAAAAGCTGGTATGCGCGTCTGATGGCAAAAGACATGAAAGAGCTAGCCCCTGATTTAAAAAAGCTGCCACTGAACGATGAGGAAAAGTTCGAGGCGGCGCGCATTGTGTATAAATATAGCAACTTTTCAAATTGTAATGTTGAGCAGCTTGAGAGTGCTCTTAACTTCACAGGCTTAATGCTTGGCCGATATGAGGAGTCTAGTAATGGCTGAACAATTTGGTAAAGGCTCAGAACGTGGTATTGGTATGTTGCTGGCTATCTTTGAGGTTGTTACTCGTGGTGTTGCCGACGTAGTTGGTGCTGAACAAGCAGGCCAGATAGGCCGTGAAGCTGTAGACCGGGTTCGTCATACATTTGGGGGCGAGAACGTTTATGTTTGCAAGGGCGTATCACTGGATACAATTCTGAAGCACAACAAAATCTGGAGCGAGTTTACTGGAGATAACCACGTCGAACTAGCTAAGAAGCATGGCTATTCTGTGCAGTGGATATATGAAGTTGTTCGTACCATGAACCAACTGAAAACGGATGAAGTACAAGGAGACCTATTCGATAGTTGCAAAGGTAAAGGGACTAAAGATGGTGGAGGGCATTCACTATGCTGAAACGTGACGACGAGATCGCAGTAAACACATGGCTGTTGCTGCTCCTTCTATTTACCACGCTACTGCTCGGATTCGAGTTTGGAAAAAGGGTATATATAGAAGAGCAATTAAACGAGCCAGAGCAAAAAGTCAGATTCGGTCGCAACGGCGGCCCACCAATTCCACCNGAAGCCCCACCTTTATATAAGGTAATTTGGGAGCTAATGAGAGAGGAAGAAAATGAAAAGTAATATAGCAGAGCAATTAGCCCCACATTATATAGCAGCGTTTTTATCAAAGTGTGGTTGTGAGACATTTGCAGAGGTTGCGGAGGCAATGCAAGTGATGATCGATACAAGTAAAGAAACGCAAACTGCGTATGCACAGAATGGTGAGGCTCAAAAAGCGGTAACTGTTCCGTCTATTAATTAGCAAAACAAAAAAGCGGCGCAAATTTTTGAGCGCCGCTGATTTTCACAATATCAAACTCATTTTAAAATAGGCTCTCACTCAATCCCGAACTCTCCCACATATTCCCGTAGTTTTCGCACAATTAGCTATAGAGTTTTTGTACATTGGATCATTTACTGGTGATGATCTGGCTCAGCAAACTGGCCGTGGCAATACCTTTCGGGACCGGGCTCGGTGGGACA
>NZ_NSDG01000085.1:0-1234 GCF_002289345.1 Pseudoalteromonas sp. HM-SA03
AATTCTCAGTTTGCTAATGGAGTTAAAGGGCGCATTTTAGAAGAAATTGGTTCAGCGCAAGCGACTTGGGAGCCCTTTGAATTAACCGATGAGATGTTTAATTAGATAAGCGCCCACAATCCAAAGTTAAGATAAAAAACAAATAAGACAAGGGATGTTCGACTTGGAGGAAAGGATGAACAATAAGCTCTATACCGTTTTACTGGCAGTAATACTGCTTTGCAGTTGCTCTTCACATACCGAGCTAGAAAAATTAAATATAGCTATATCTGCGTATGAAAAAAGCGATTTGATGGTGAAATTGATATTTGACGAACAATTTTCTCCCCCTGCTGGTGCGGTAGGCGGTGGTTGGGGAAATGCCGCAGGAAGTGGGACATTTTGGGGAGCCGAAATCCCATATAAAGTAAAAGCGCAGTGGTGGGACTACAAGCAGGGAAAACACTATCGTGCAACGCTATCTGTACAGCGTGACAAGGCGTACAAAATCGCGGGTAATTTACCGAGCATTACTCATTACACAGGCGAAACAGAAACCGATGTTGATCCCTATATTATCTTTGGTTTTGGTGAAAAGGGTGAAGTAAAAATGTGGATTTCTAATGCACCGTTTGATGGCGTCGAAGGACGAATTTTAGAGGAAATCGGATCGGCGCAAGCGACTTGGGAACCCTTTGAATTAACCGATGAGATGTTTAATTAGATAAGCGCCCACAATACAAAGTTAAGATAAAAAACAAATAAAACAAGGGATGTTCGACTTGGAGGAAAGGATGAACAATAAACTCTACATCATTTTGTTGCTAGTAATACTGCTTTGTAGCTGCTCTTCACATACCGAGCTAGAAAAATTACATATAGGTATATCCGCGTATGAAAAAAGTGACCTGATGGTAAAGCTTATATTCGACGATAGATTTTCCCCCCCAGCGGGCGCAATAGGTTGCTGTTGGGGGAATGCGCAAAAAAATGGATCGTTTTGGGGAGCCGAAATACCACATAAAGTAAAAGCGCAGTGGTGGGATTATAAGCAGGGAAAACACTATCGTGCAGCGTTAACTGTACAGCGTGACAAGGCGTACAAAATCGCGGGTAATTTACCTAGCATTACCCATTACACAGGCGAAACAGAAACCGATGTTGAGCCCTATATTATCTTCGGCTTTGGTGAAAAGGGTGAAGTAAAAATGTGGATTTCTAATGCACCGTTTGATGGCGTCGAAGGACGAATTTT
>NZ_NSDG01000085.1:1276-1736 GCF_002289345.1 Pseudoalteromonas sp. HM-SA03
ACAAGCGACTTGGGAACATTTTGAATTAACCGATGAGATGTTTAATTAGATAAGCGCCCACAATCCAAAGTTAAGATAAAAAACAAATGAGACTAGGGATGTTCGACTTGGAGAAAAGGATGTTCAATAAGCTCTATACCGTTTTACTGGCAGTAATACTGCTTTGCAGTTGCTCTTCACATTCCGAGCTCGAAAAATTACATATAGGCATTTCCGCTTATGAAAAAAGTGACCTGATGGTAAAGCTGATATTTGACGATAGATTTTCCCCTCCCGCTGGTGCTATAGGCTGTTGCTGGGGGAACGCTCAAAAGAAAGGTGTGTTTTGGGGAGCTGAGATCCCACATAAAGTGGATGTTGAATGGCGAGACTACAAGCAAGCAAAACTTTACAGAGCTTCATTCAAAGTTCAGCGGAAGAAAGCCTACCATATAATTGACGAATTGACTCCTGTTACATT
>NZ_NSDG01000086.1 GCF_002289345.1 Pseudoalteromonas sp. HM-SA03
ACTTCCGTGGCGGATTGCTTTCCTAGGTCTTGCCAGTTGATGTCTCTTAGGTATTTAACTGGGTCGCCTTTACCGAGCTTGCGTAAAACGGCAAGCGCAGCCGAGAGCGATTCTCCGGTGTTTTTTAAGATAACCTTGCCTACGCCTTTGACTGCTGAGCCCACAACAGGCACTAAACCAATGCCGGTGAGGGTAAAGGCAAGCCAAGCGTCGGTGTCGTTGGCCTCATCATCGTCGGTCAGTAACATGACATTGGCGATGATATCTCGTAAATCCATGACTTGGTCGATAATCGGTATCATGGAAATCAAGGTGCCTACCACGATTTGTGACGTAGAGGGGTTTTGATTAAAGTCGCCTTGTAGTGTGCCCCATAACCAATCACCAGCTTGGGTTGCAATGCCATTGGCTTCTATCAGTGGTGCGGTATTGCCGCTGCGTACCATTTCAGCCGCTCGCGCTGGGGTGATTTTTCCATACAGTGGATTTTTAGGGCGATTATCTTCAGGCAGGTAATCGCGCTTATCCTCACCATATTGCACGGTGTATTGACCGGGTGGTGCATTCTCAATTTTTGCTTTACCGCTGTCATCTAAGTTACCAGTCAACTCTGTTCCGTTTGCAAATCGAATGGTATAAGGCGCGCCCATAATTGGGCTGCCATCTTGATAGGTATAAGACAACTCAATGGTACTGCTCATCATGGTGGCAATGCCATCGGCGGCAAGTGAGAGTCGAGCATTCTCAGAGAGCGCTTGAATTTGCGGTACACTCGGCATCGTGGCGCTTTGTTTACC
>NZ_NSDG01000087.1:0-263 GCF_002289345.1 Pseudoalteromonas sp. HM-SA03
AAATCGAAGCTGGGCGAGGCCGTCCACTATACGCTAAGGCAGTGGCCGAAACTCATTCGCTACCTCGATGAAGGACATCTAAAGATAGACAACAACCGGGCAGAGCGCGCTATCAAACCGTTCGTCATAGGCCGAAAGAACTGGCTGTTTAGCTTCACCACAAGTGGCGCAGAGAGTAGCGCAATCCTCTATAGCGTGATCGAAACAGCCAGAGCAAACGGCCACACCCCATTCGATTATGTGATGCATTGCTTAAACGAATT
>NZ_NSDG01000087.1:270-120508 GCF_002289345.1 Pseudoalteromonas sp. HM-SA03
CAGCCACAGTGCGATATCGACAGTTTACTGCCCTGGCATGTTAGCCTCTAGGTGTAGTTAGCCGTACGCTTACNCTCTAAAGCATCAAACCGCGCGTTGTTATTTTCGACTGGCGCACATGGTCTTAGGCATAGTTATGCTCAAGAGCGGATGGTTGAGCTGAAAAGCTTGGGGTATAAATATGAAACGGCCTTAGAGACCGTTTCGCAAGAGATGGGGCATTTTAGGGCTGAGATTACCAAAGTTTACCTAGAATAAGCTCGATACAATTAAATTACTTTCAAAGTATCTTTCTTTGAGTTAAAAGTTCTCAAATTTTCTGCCAAGGCTCTACAACTATCTATGTAATCTCTAGCTGCCCTATATCCTTCTATATACCCAGTGCTCAACTCATAATTCATAACATCGCCGGAGTTCACTTTAATCCTCGGTTTAGCTTCTGCCAAAGCAACAAGGTCCACAGAAACAGCATGCTGATTTTGCTTGATAGCAAGAGCATCAATGGCCCCCCTATACTCATCTTTTATCATAGGAACGCTTAAGTTCAACGGTGAGATCTCAACAAGTTGAGATTTTGTGCGATTTTCAGCCGCCTTAATCCAATAATTTTTAGCCATAATTAACCACCTTAAACGTAACCTATTAAAATGATACCACAAAGAAATAATTACAGCGAAGCAACTTTGATTTGTTCTTCAATTAAAGTAGCAACAAATTGAGTATGTGGCCTAATGAAGTCATAAAAAGCTTTTGCTCGATCCTCACTATAGAGCATATTCTTTTGTTCGCTATAAATATTCAAAACTGCCAAATAGTTATTGTTAGAATCGAAAAGAGGAATACTTAATAAGGAAAGTGTATCGTCTTTCAGGTAGTACTGCTCTATTTTCGCCTTATAGTTCTTAGTCAAAAACTCAGCATGTCCTGTCGATTCAGTTCCTTTAAAAAAAGCTTCGGATAGAACCTTTGTATCAGAGATGTACCTGGCTTGTCCTGTCAGTAGAGACTGGGGAGCTCCCTCAAAGTTTGGATGAAATTTTGGTAAGTTAGTACTACTGTCACTAAATGGTAAAACCATCATCTGTCCATTTTTTAACAACTTTTTTTTATTACAAGTAGAATATTCCTGTTGGGAAATAATTAAATAATCACAATGAGCAGTTCGACTTTCGAATGAATCGACGTAAAGAAAGAACGGTGATGATTCTACAGCTTCTCTTAGCTCTTCCTCTTTAGTAAAGTCTAAGTCATCTTTTTTGATGACAGAGAACAAATTGGCGGAGTATTTTAATTCACCAAGTCGGCTTTGATTCCAATTATTTGCTAGTTCTACCATCGAACTAATGGTTTCCTTTATCATCTCTGAAATAACGCTATTCGCAACTTGCTTTTTATGATTCTTAGATTTCACATCTTTATCTGACTCGATCGACATCTCCTTAGAAGCTGAAGTTGCTTTCATTACACGAGCTAAATTTGCCTTATGGATATCAGCGCTAAAAGATATAACACTTGCAGGAGGCAATGCACGTTCGCTCTCAAGTGTGATATGGTTTCCCCTATGTCGCAGTGTCAATAAAATTACTGCTACTGAGTTTGATAACATAAAAAGAATACCAACTAAGCTAAGCGGCACAGATGCAGTCACTATCTGTTCTTTAAGTTCATTATTATAAATACTGACACTTGAGGCCCAAGCAACTCCAGATAAATGTAACACAAGGCTGCTTAAGGAATTGGTCGATGATACAGCTAGTACCCTCACCCACTTACAAGAGCTCATATGAAGAAAGATCGATAATAAAACTGTAAGAGAAAAAATACATACATGTTTAAAATAGTCCATGTTCGAAAGTTCTTCAAACCACTCCAAAAGCTCTCTCCCTTAGCAAAATGACAAATAATGAAAGTTTAACTTATTTTTTATAATCTCTGAATAAAACAGCTACTTCAAGCTTTTCTGACCATTGCTTTAGTAAACATCTTCTTTTCTCCATATACTCTTGCAAGTTATAAACCTTTTGCATCCCTTGCAACTGGTGGTTAAGTATCTTCTCAACCACTATCGGATCAGCGCCAATATCATCATCACCTAAGCGAGTAGCCATTGTTCTACGCAGGTCATGGGGCACAAACTTTGGAACGCCTAGCTCTTTTTGTTTTCGGTTTACCGCTCTTGAAAGTGAGTGCCTATCAATGGGCTGTTCACCTACAGCGTTTGTGGTACAGGTAGTACTTGGGAACACATACTTTGAGCCTAAATAGCTGAATGAAGCGCGTAGTTCATCAAGCATAATGATCATATTTTGGGTGATGGGCACTTTATGGATTCGCTCCCCGCCTTTGTTTTGCTTTACTCGCTCGGCGGGAATGGTCCAAATCATTTTATCAAAGTCGAATTCTTGCCACTGCGCGCCAGTCACCTCTATCGGCCTGCAACCAGTTAAGGCGATAAACTTTAAGGCATAGATCACTTGCGTGCTTACGCCTAGCTTAGGTAGGCGCTCGAATACTTGTATCAGCTCTTCAAACTCAAGAGCGCGTGTACGTGGCTTTTCAATACCGCCCACGTTCTTTTTCTTGGAGGTACTAATGGGATTGCCCTGCATTAGGTCACGCTCAACAGCAAAGTCGAACATCTGTTTAAGAATTGAAAGGGTCTTGTTGGCTTGAGTGCCTGCTCCCCTGTCGGTGATTGGGTCTAATACTTTGCTTAAAATGTCTCGGCGGGTAATGTCTTTTAATTTAACGCCCCCTATCGCTGGTAGCACGTCTTTTTCAAACATACGCTCAACTTCTATGGGGTCTTTGCGATTAACCTTGATATAGCGCTCTAGGAACTCTGTAACTAACTCTTGTATCGTTGGTGCTTCAGTTTCTTGTTTTTGCGCTTTGGTTTTTTCTTTTTGTTCAAGGAATACATCTATTCCGCGTGATACATCACCTATGTATTGCTTTGCTAGCTCACGAGCTTTAACAACGCTCAACGCTGGCGCACGGCCTAATGCTAAACGCCTTTCTTTTGAGCCTCGGCCACCTAATCGATAATACAGGTAGTAAACTAAAGAACGCTTCCCATCTTTGTTAGGCTTGCCAACATTGAGATAAAAACCTGATAGCTCAGTATCTGTTATTCGGGTGATCTCTAGTGGAATATTTTTGATCACCGACTCTGTTAATTTTGCTTTAATTGACGCCATTTATCGCACACCTAACACATAGCCAATAAATTTATCGCACAGTTATCGCACCAACTGGTTTTAACTCACGATTCTCACGTTGCTTAATTATGTATAATTTACAGCGAAATTATTAGCAACAGCAATATGTTAGGTTTTATTCGGATACCTCACGATGGGTCACGTTTGTTCATGATTGTACACGTTTGAACACAGTTAATTTTTATGGGGTATCAGGGGTCGCAGGTTCAAATCCTGCTATGCCGACCAGCTTTTCCTTACCCTGTTCAATAAGTCATATCAATAACCCTTCCTGCCTTTTCATAGTTAGATCTCACCGTAAAACCATATTGCTCTTTCAGTTTCTATGAATAAATCTCTTTTAAAAACTATATCTGATATTTAGTTCTGACTTTCTACACACTTGCACTGGTCAATGTAGCGGCCTAGAATTTTCTGCTTTGACAACATCGAACTACCTTATTAGCTCAGCACTAGAGCGTTTTCGTAGTGTGTATTCTCACCCTTAGCATAAATTTTGGTACTTAAGTCAGCGCAAAAATCAAAGCAACTATTGGATTATATTGACCATTGATTTTTAAATTCGCTTTATTACGCTAATATTAAAGGCAAGTTTCAGAACAAGGAGTTACTTATGCCAGGCGCATTTGCCCATATCGCAGCAGTTAATTTAGCAACTGAAAACAACGCTTTGATGGCGATGGATATACCTACTAAAGCCAAGCTTATTCTTAGTACTAAACAAAAGTACGTAGAACTTGGGTGTGTTTCACCAGATTACCCTTATTTGGCTATCGGCCAATCGGAGCAAAATAAGTGGGCCGACTTCATGCATTACGAGCGCACGGGAGAAGTAATTAAAGCGGCTGTAGCATATTGCCAAACACTAGAGGGAGAAACGCAAGAAAAATGCTTTGCTTGGCTTTGCGGTTATATGTCTCACGTTGCAGCTGACATCACTATCCACCCCGTTGTGGAATTAAAAGTTGGCCCCTATGAACAAAACCGAACAGCCCATCGCGATTGTGAAATGCATCAAGATTCGTTTATCTGGGAGAGGCTAAATTTAGGGGAAATTGGTCACGCTGATAGAGTTAAACTCAACATCGGGTCATGTGAAAACTCAGACGGCACTTTTGATAGCGATATCCAAGGTATTTGGATGCATACATTAGCACTCGTACACTCTGACTATGCGAGTGAGGTAGCACCAGACTTTGAGGCTTGGCATAAGGGCTTTCGACTGGTTGTCGATACTGTCGAGGAAAGTTACCGACTTTTCCCTCTAGCGCGGCATGTAGCAGCTGGTAGTGGTTTATTTTATCCTCGTCCAGAAGAAGTCAACCCAGACTACATAATGAACCTAACTACCCCTCATACTCCTATGCATTACAATGAAATTTTCGATAAGGCAGTTGCTAATATTAAACTCTATATAGCCATAATCGCCCATGCGGTATTTGAGAACAAAGAGTGTGGGGAAATTAAAAACTGGAATTTAGATACCGGTAAAGATGAGCTTGGCCATTTAACAGCTTGGGAGCGTTAATATGAAATACTTAGCACTTATCATCATCGCCATTTTAACATTGGGGTGTACAAAGACGACATGCGGTAATAATCCTGAAGATATGTTCAATCTTGCTTCAAAGCTCAAGGATATTGCAGCTGCTGTAGACGGCACACTTAAGTTTAGTGAAAATACCGACGACGACCCACAAGCTCTGCTGATGGCCGCTATTAATAACGATATTAGCAGAATTGCACTTTTTGAAGGTTATCAACTTAAGATAGAAACCCAAGCAAATCACGCTGTATTATTGCTATGTAAAGACGACGTAATATTAATTGAAGATGCTGGTTGCACCGCTCGGTCTGACATTCAACATTGGCAATCCCCCAAAAAACAGACTTGCAAACTTACCATCAATACCACTGAGGTATGCAGGCCTTAATACTTGCTCAATTTGGAGGAGCAAACCTGACGCTAACCACGTTAAAAATTTCTTATCTAGAGCAGCTAAATAAGTAAACGTTGCCTCGCCTACATGGATGTAGGTATCTAGGTGGTCGTAGGACATGAGAGTGACGCTACTAAAGCGATTCCTCCGCTTCAAAGAAATAGTATTACGTTCTAATTTTGCACGATAATTTTAACTTATTCGCTTAAGCCATTGAGTTTAGTTATTTCAGCTATAATGGGCTTCGAGCCTCACCTAGATTACATTCAGTAACATAAAAACCGGTTGAATTTATTGATGTATCACAATCAAATTAACCTCGGGTGAGGTAATCATGAATAAACCTGATCTTGGTCAGTAAACCCGGTATTAAACCGCGGTTTGGTTAAAAAATCCTTCTGACTATAAAGTCTTAGATTTATATTTCATCTTGTATTTAGCTACCGAGATTAAAAAACAAATGTCAAAAATAATGGGTAGGGAAATAAAATTAAATAAGCACAGTGTTTTGCTTTCAACAACGGATCTGGACAGTCGAATTACATACGCAAATCAGTCATTTTGTGACATCGCGGGTTTTAGCATTGAAGAAATGCTTGGTCAGCCGCACAACTTAGTTCGTAATCAGGATATGCCAAAAGCGGCATTTAGAAATATGTGGTCTACCATTCAAAACGGCCAATCTTGGATGGGGCCTGTTAAAAACTTAACAAAAAATGGGGATTATTATTGGGTAAACGCATTCGTCACTCCAATTAAAGACGAGCAAGGTAACATAGTTGAATACCAATCTGTAAGAACTTGCCCTTCTCCCAAAGTAATTAAACGCGCAGAAAATGCTTATCGCACTCTTGATAGCCAACAAAAATTGAGCCGCTATGACAGCACTCTCCTCTTATTTATCTTATTGCTTTTAGTCGCAATAACTTTGCCTCTAGCACCACTATTAAACAACCATTGGTTTACGCTGCTACCTTTGTCTCTGCTATTCATCACGATTGCGTTAACCGCACGTTTTCGCTCTAAATATAAAGCTTTACTCACACAAGCCAAAACGATTTTTGATAATGATTTAATGTCTGTGATATACGGTCAATCTCGCGATCGAGTTGCTGATATTACACTGGCATTTGAAATGCAAAAGGCGAAAATTTCTGCGGTAGTAGGCAGAGTGAACGATGTATCTATTCGAGTAAGTGAAAATGCGAAACTTACCACTCAAAGTGGCCAATTTGTTGCCGAGTTACTAAAACAACAAACAAGCGAGGCAAAAGAAATGGTCGCTTGCATGGACGAGTTTTCGCAAACAATTGATGAGCTCTCAGAAAACGTAAACCATGCTGCAGATGCAGCCAATAATTCAGAACACCAGGCTGGGCTGGGTAAAGCCGCGGTTAAGGATGTTATCGATTCTATTCACTATCTTGATGAGCATCTAATGGAAGTGAACAGTGCCGTAAATCGCTTAGTCTCGGGTAATGATCGCATTCAAAATATTCTTAGTGTTATCAACTCTATTGCCGATCAAACCAACTTGCTTGCGTTAAATGCCGCAATTGAAGCCGCCCGAGCGGGCGACCATGGCCGAGGGTTCTCAGTTGTAGCAGATGAAGTACGCACACTTGCACAGCGCACACAAACTTCCACAGAAGAAATTACGCAATTACTTAAAGAGCTAAATGATATTTCCAGCTCCGCTGTTGAGTCAGTGCAAAAAAGTAATTGCCTATCAAATCAAAGTGTTGAGCTTGCAAAAAATAACGGTTCAAGCCTTGATACCATTCAAAGCCATGTGATGCATCTAGCCGACTTAAATCGCAGTGTTGCCGCCGCCATTGAACAACAAAGTTGTGTGGTAAAACAGATAAGCATAAACGTTGACAGCGTTACTACGCTCGCAGAGAAAGGCACGGAACATGGCGAGAAATCTTTTATTTTAAGTCAAGAGTTACTAAGTCAAATTGAGCAGCAAACACGCCTAATACAGCAGTTTTCTCAAACATGAGAAAACAAAGTGAGACAATACTTAATTTATGCATACATTAGAGCCTAAACTACTCTTAGATATCAGTGGACCTAAGCATTTTACTAGACAAATTAGGTCCACTTACTTCGCAAATAAAAACTATGTTATAGTTCTGCCTCAAGAATGGCGAGCGCCTCCCTCTCTGCCTGTTTCACATTGCCATCGGCCTCAATAACACGCACAGCTAAGTCTTTTGCAAGTTTACGCATCGGCTCATCGATAATATTATTCATGCGGTGTTGCACATAAGCTTCAATGTCATCATTTTTTATCGCAATAACAGATTTTGAAAGGCTATCTTCGATGTAATCGTCTAATGCGATTGCAGAGTTCCACTGCAAGCTTTTTGCCCATTTTCTTACAACATGCTTTTCACTTTCATTGATGACGCCATCAACACCAATAAATAGCAATGCAATATCAATTAGGGCTTCTTTTTGCATCTGATCGACACAAATGCCTGTATCGAAGTGATTGAGTAGCTGTTCAAATTTCATAATTCTTCCTTAACCCTTTTCTGCAAAACAAGATCACAGATATTTCAAGACGGAACAAAAGACACTAAGGTCTAAACATATGCTAACTTTTTCCATTTGTCATATTAAAAAAGTGCAAGTTAATTTACACCTCATTCCGAAGCTTGTTGGAAAGATCAAAAGCACTAATACATACGAATAAAGAAGCAACCTCCCCAAAAGCATCAATCTTAAAGTTTGAATTAGTAAGAAAAGTTCTAGACCTCCACAATTGATTCATTTTGTTGAAATAATTTGCACACTCTCAAAATCAATCAAAGAAAAATAGGAACAACAATGAAAGAGTTAAAATTAGGAATGAACTTATCATTTTTCATTTCCCTTTCTATTATCGCGCTTAGCTTACTTATCCTAGATACTTTAGTAATGTCTAAAAGAGTTAGCATGGTTTCGTTTGCCCAATTAACGCTATCTGCTGCAATCATGTTTTACATTGTTATGGGGTTATGGGCTATATTCAGTGGTCAGAGCCGAGTAATAATCTGCAATCAGGGTGTGGTTTATCACAGCCTGTTAGGCCAAAAACACTATATTCCAGCAGAAGAAGTGGAAAAAATTTCCGTAGAACGATTACTATGGTTTAGTTACACCAAACTTTATTTGACGAGCGGTGTACTGAGAATTTGGTCTTTCAAACCCAATCTTGCGCAACAACATAGCCTTAAACTACTCGGATACATTTAGTCCCAAGCTTATTGGTGTGTAGTAGGCCTTATAAAGTTGCTTTCAAAACGAGGCATTGAGTAAGATAACCTAAATTTATAACGAGGTTATTATGCAAAGACAATATGCTATAGGTACGCCCGGCGTACCTTGGACTTCCAAAGAAAAAACATTGTGGTTAGAAAGCCAATCGATCAAACGCTCATACTCTGAAGAGGTTGTAACTCAAATAGAAGCGCTCAAACACACTTTTGATGTCAGCGAGTATGGTCAGCTTGACTACCCCAACCAAACTTATTCTCTATATGCATTAACAACAAAAAACTGGCAGCAAAACAAACCAACCATACTGGTTACCGGTGGCGTACATGGCTATGAAACAAGCGGTGTACATGGTGCGCTCGCTTTTGCCAAATCAGAAGTACAACAATATGAACAGGCTTATAATTTCATTATCTTGCCTTGCTTAAGTCCTTGGGGCTATGAAACGATAAATCGCTGGAACCCAGAAGCCGTTGACCCTAATCGCTCTTTTTATGCGGATAGTCCAGCACCTGAGTCTCGATCTGCAATGGGCTTTGTCAATAAGAAAACCGCAGATATTCTGTGTCATGTTGATTTACACGAAACCACTGATTCTGATAATTCTGAATTCCGTCCAGCATTGGCGGCAAGAGATGGCAAAGAAAATCACAATTGGAACATTCCTGATGGTTTCTATTTAGTCGGACATACACAAAAACCGGAAGCTAAATTTCAAAAACGTATTATCGAAGAAGTGGCTGCAGTAACCCAAATTGCTGATGCAGATGAC
The DNA here is from genome assembly GCF_002289345.1 of Pseudoalteromonas sp. HM-SA03. GTDB lineage: Bacteria > Pseudomonadota > Gammaproteobacteria > Enterobacterales > Alteromonadaceae > Pseudoalteromonas. Next base: position 9,471 of record NZ_NSDG01000087.1, read on the forward strand.
CATGGACAGTTAATCGGTGTTGATTTAGAGCAGCACGGTGTAATTAATTATGATGGCACTGCGCTAGGTTTATGTATGGGTATGACAAATGCTGCCTTTGTAACGACAACAGAAGTTTACCCTGATGGTCAAAATGCAACACCAGAAAATTGTATCGCGGGTCAAGTAGCAGCAATTAGAGGGGCAATAAAATACCTACAAAGCGAAGGCCTATAAGATTTAAGGAGGTGTGGTTTCTTAAACCACACCTAGGAAATAGGAGAATGAACAGAATCTACCTAGATGTCATATTTTGTAGCACTAAACTTTTCCAATGAAAACAACACGACCTATTATAATAAGACCTAATTTGCTAAGTCTTCCTTACCGCTAACAACCCCAAAGATTTCTTTGAATGAAGTCGGTTTTTGCAAAATGCTCACTGGAATATGCAATGCTCTTGCGATGTCACTAGCTGAGATCATGCCTCTGAGTCCTTCCGAACCAACCAATAAAACGTGTTGCAATCCTAAACTCTGCAATGTTTCCAGCACATCTCCTATCGTACTTTTAGCAACCATTTCATAAGGAACAGCATAGAGCTCTTCTTTACTTACCATCACATCTTCAACACACACATCTTCTCTCGATACCTGTTTTCGCTGTGCAACACTTAAAACTTTTCTGCCGGTGAGGTCGCGACAGTTTACCACTCCCAAGAAATTATCATCATCGTCAACAACAAGCTTTGAGCGCACATGGCCATTTTTCATCATGTATAAAGCATGGTCAATATCGACGTCTTTTGCTATCACCTGAGGCTGCCTGCGGGTAAAGTCAGTCACCACCTTCACCGCACTACTGTCCATATTTAAAGGTTCTGAGTCGAAGTGATCACAAAGCTGAAATACCCCTTCCAACTTAACGGTTTTTAACGCTTTGTATTGGCCCATTTTATACTCCTGCTTCTATAAAGCTCTTCGAAAGTCTGGTTTTTTATGTTGCTGTGAGCAATCCACAACTAAAAATAAAAAGAACAACTGGCGCAACGGCAGTAAAAAATTATTTTAGGTAACTGGAAAAGTAAGCGAGATTACGAAAGCTAGAACACATGAGAGCTAACCTCACACCTCTCTAGTTAAAATATGGTTTATACGGTGCATATATTCAAGTCAATGAAGTCTAAAATTCCTGTAATCTCAGTGTAATGCCGTGTAATAGCTAAATTTGAGTAAACGAATTAGACTGAAGATGTTTGCTAGGATTTATCACCCTAATATCAGACAATTGGTTTAGGCATTGGAATTCTGCGTCAAACTAGAAAAACTGTAATTCCAAATTAGACCAAGCCGGTACGTAAGTGCTGGTGAATTCTTCCCTCAACGAAACCCACCTCGTGGGTCTTTATCATTGAGTAGAAGGAAATAAAATTGTATGCTTCACGGCACTTATACATTGATATAGATGAAATTTACGCTTTGTTGAATTGTTATATCTATTTTGTATAAGCATGTAATTTTCATCAAAGTTATACGGAACTAACTATGGCTTATTTAATCGACGAACAGAAACTCGAACGAGTCTACCTTAAAAGCTATCATACGATAGGCCGCTATAAATATAGTGTAGATACCTTGATTGACAAGCCGGGAGTTTCGCGACATCACGCCATTATCGAACTCAATGAAAACAAATGGTTTATCAGAGATGTGAGTACAAACGGTATCTGGATAAACGATAAAAAACTCGACAAGAACCTGCCGTATCAGCTCTTCGAAAATGATAAGATTGATTTTGCAGCACCTGGTCAAAACTCGTTTGTGGCGGCAAACTTGCAAACCGAGTGTCAATATTTAGTTTCTCAATCAAACAACCAAAAAGTAGTAGAAGTAACCAATCAACTTCTACTTCCTAGTGAAGATGATCCTAAACACATCATTTACTATGATAAATTGCTCAACTATTGGTTTTTAGAAGATCTGAATACCTCAGATCGCCAAGCCTTAATAGATGGCAGTATTGTATCGTTGATGAACGACCAATGGATGTTTTTTTCTGCCACAACCATTGCTGTAACTAAGCACCTTGAATGCCAAAAAGCTGCTAAGCCAATGGCGCTAGAGTTCAATGTTAGTCAAGACGAAGAAGATACCCAATTAACACTAAGTGTTGACGAGAAGCACCTAGATTTAGGCGTCAGAAGTCATCACTACTTACTGTTGCTACTTGCCAGAACCCGGATCCAAGATAAAGATGCGGGCCTTGAATCGGACGTTCAAGGTTGGGTTTATCGTGACGACTTAGCAAAAGCACTCGGTGTACAAACAAACCATATGAACATTATGGTTCACCGCGCACGCAAGCAATTTGTCGATTCAGGTGGCGAAGATTACCCAGAAGCGACCTTTTTATTAGAAACTCGCTGTGGCCGAGTAAGATTAAATTGCCAAGATATCACGATAATAAAAGGCTCTAAATTAGAAACTCGCATGACAACTTAAACAGTATTTATAGTTGGGCAAAAATCACATTTCAGCCCAACTATTTGCCTATGCTTTATACTCTCCAGCATTATTCACTATTTTGTTTTCGAGCTCTTTGAATAGCCCAAATACAAATAAAAGCTCCACAAGCACAAACAATGGTCCAATTGCTAAACCAATCAAATCATCGACAAACGCAGGCTTTTTTCCCTCGAAATAATGCCCTATAAACTGCAACACCCAGCCTACAAAAAAAACACCAGCCCAAAACAATACGGTCATTATTCCTGCATTAACAATGAGTGGATTCAACGTTTGAACAAAGAAATAAAAAGCCAGTATGATGGCGCTCATCATGAGCCCTAAAATGGGAGATAATATCAGGTAATAGCCACATAAAATTCCCCCTATCAGCGCGGCAACGGTGATGGTCACTTCTGATACACTGAATAGCGGGATAAAAGTCATACCCACAACAGCAATTACAATTAACGGGATCCCGAAAAAGTGAGTCAGAATGTTCCTTTTGCTGCGATGGTACATGGCATATTGGCTTAATAGCGTCTCTAGTTTGTTCATTATTGTTCTCTCATTGATACCAATTATCCTACTGATAATTAATCAACAAAGAAAATTTATCAATTAAAAACTCTATTAGCGTATTGGGGCCTATATAAATAACCAAATAAACAGTATACCGGATACAATGGTCTGCATGATGAGTACCATCAACAGCTTAAAATTAAAGCCAGGCTTGATGGTTTTATGCCTGAGCATATACATCGCCACTGGTGTGATAATATTGAGCCCAAGTAACCCACACAGTAGTAAATTACGCTCAGGAATGCGTGATTGAGCAAGCGTTGAAGCGCGCTTATCCCACCAAAAAAGTGCAAATATAAATACATTGATAACCAACAACACCACTGCAGAAATAACCGCTTGCCAAGGTAGCTTAGATACGCAAAGCGTCCCTAACCACACGCCAGCCCCCCAAAATAGGCCCATCTGCTGATGCATTAAACGAACCGCTGACATGCTACTTTTCCTGTCTTATTGTATTGATTTTAATGAAAATTTCAGCGGTAGCATAAGCATCATCCATCGCTCGGTGATGATTAACCAAGGACACATTCATCGCTTGGCAAAACGCCCCGAGCGCATAAGAGCGCAGGCCCGGCACAAACTTTCGGCCTAACTGCACGGTACATAACTTCGCACGAGTAAACTCTCGGCCGACTCGAGCAAACTCCTGCCGAATAAAGCCATAATCAAAGTTCACATTGTGCGCGACAAAAATAGCACCTTGGCTAAACCGTTCAACTTGATCCAAAATTTCAAAAAAACTTGGAGCATCACTCACCGTTGCCTGAGTGATCCCTGTCAGGTCAGTGATTTTTCGTGGGATACGACGCATCGGATTAATAAGTGATTGCCATTTAGCAACGACCTCGCCGTTAACGACTTTTACCATGGCGACCTCGGTAATGCGATCAAACTCTTTGTTGCCACCGGTGGTTTCAATATCGACAACGACATAAGGTTGCTCTTTGCAAATATGCCATTCAACGGTTTGCAGTCGCGTGGGAATATTGCATTGCAAGAGTTTAGAAATATTAACTAGCTGACTTCGGCTAAGACTATCTCCTGGAGCCTTGATTTCTTCAAACCTTAAACCCGCTTTTTTGTCGACTATCATCAGATCGGGAAAACCAGATTTCATCAGATGAAAATCACTACACATTAGCCTTAAAACAGATTTGACATCCTCAATTGACAAGTTAGACAATAATATTTTTATTGAGTCGAGCATCTTATCGTGCCAAATAAACAACCGATTGGCTTCTCCGTAATGTTCGCTCATCTGGCGTAGAAGCCAGTTCATCCAAGCCGAAGTATCTGTAAAATTCGCTAAGCGACATTCAATCTCTTCCTCAAATTCGCTGTAAAAGCGATTTTCTTTTAATGCCAGTGGAGTTCTAGAAAACCCATTCGCTACGATACTTTTTGGGTGATAAAACAGTTCTTGCCAAAAGGTCAATCCAAATAAGGCCAGCCAAATTTCATTTTCAACATGATAGGCCTCAATGCCATGACGTTTATAATAAGCAATAACGCCAGCCTCTGTTTGTCCCTTAAAAGCCTCATCAACTTGGATCGCAGGTTGACTTTTTCTTAGCATATCCGTAAGTACAGAAGTGCGTTTTTGGTTAAATTTAAGCTGATAAAAGTCTTCCGCGAAGATCATCAATGTTTCATCACTTTCCCCCTGCAATATGCGCTCTAATTGCTCTCGCACCAGCTCAACTTCACCTTGTTTATAATTATGTCGTATCAACATCTCACAAGCTTGAGGGTGCTCACTCATACACAGTAAGGTTTTAAAATGGGAAAATTCAGGACCTAACTTTCTGGCAAGTGTTAACAGGTACTTTGCATGTGCAGTCACTGCATATTGCCCATCAACCTCAGGCAATTGTTGCGCTGCGGCCTGTCTAGCGCGCCGTACTAATTCATCTTCAGGGGCATTTTTGAGCTCACTGAGTGCATTTGCATAATAAAACGCGCTCACGGCTTCTGCTTTTTGTTCAAAATGTGCATGGTAAGCGGCGTCAGCGCTCCGGGTATTCATTACACCAAGATCTCGCATCGAAAATTGCGCTAAGCTAAAGCCTACCTTGCCAAAGTACAAAAATAGAAAGTAGTCGATATCGGCTTGAAATGAGAGCGTGAGATACTGGGATAGGTATTCTTGTGCATTTAGATGCTCAACGCAGACAGATTGATTGATATGCGCTACCCAGAGCGATTTTTTTGCCGATTTACTTGGCAGTGTAGTCAAGCTCTCTCGCTCGGCAAGTTCAATTAAACATGGTTTAGTTAAGCAATGTAATAGTGCTTGAAAGTCGTCTTGTTGTACTTGGCGAAGGAACCCTTTTGCTTTTAGTGAAAGCGCGACTTCACAAATATTATTGATCTCTTCGTAGCGCAGTGAATTGATATCCAGAAAAGGAGTTTTGCGGGAAATAAACCGCACTAACAAACACAATTCACCTTCAGGCAAGCGGTGTAGCTCAGCCAGCAGCTCACGCTGAGCACTACTTAATAGCGGTTGACATACTTTAAGTAAATAATCGCTAAGCTCACTAAAGTGGCTTAAGTAATATTTGGCGGGTAACTCTTTTCTCAACGCAAACCAAGACAACTGTTTTTATATACAGTAAAGACTACCATAGATAGAAAATATTGCCAATTTGCTTCAGTTACCCATCAAGTTGTTTCTTCTGTATCGTCTGTAGAAGCATATTCACTTTTGTATAGCCAATATTGTAGTTTTTCGCTCAATGGCTCTTCCGAAATGGGCTTTGTGAGGTAGTCGTTCATGCCTGCATTTAGACACTTTTCCCTATCACCGGACATTGCATTAGCGGTCATGGCTAATACTTTCACTCTCTGATAACTCTCGCCTGCGACTCCGTCTCGGATTAGCTCGGTAGTCCGATAGCCATCCATTTCCGGCATCTGGCAATCCATTAAGATCACCTCAAAGCGGCATTCATCTTGATGAGATTTGAGTAGCTCGATAGCAACAAGTCCATTTTCAGCGACTTCAACGTCTGTGATCCCCAATTTTCTGAGCATACTTAATGCAACAATTTGGTTTACCTCATTATCTTCGACCAATAGAATGCGGCAAGGCGTTGGCCAAGTACATTCGGTTTCATTCGCCTTTCTTACCAGCTTCAAATAGTGACTTGTAACCAGTGGCTTCGCATTAGCCAGTGCCCTGCCATCTTCAGCTAAAATGGTTAACGCATCAAAAAGGTCTTTGGTTGTCACGGGCTTTGGAAAATAACCCGAATAGCCACGCTCCGCGTAAAACTGCCCATCCCCCTTGGTCCCCATTTTCGTCATCATGATAAGCTTTATCGCTTTGAACCGCTTATCATTTTTTAGTACAGCGCCGAGCTGTTCACCCGACATACCTCTAAGCGTCATGTCCAACAAAGCTATATTAAACACATTTTTATCACGTTGGTATTCAGCTTCACACATTGATAAAGCTTGTATGCCTGAGCTGGCTTTACGCACCTCCGCTCCCCAGTGTTTCAATTGAGATTCTAAGCTCGTCAAGGTCGCGAGATTATCGTCAACTAAGAGTATTTTGCTCCCTTTCAGATCAACTTTTGTAGCTTCGAATTGAGTATTCTCACCATGAACCAAGGTAACGAAGAATTCAAATTGGCTACCGTGACCAAACCGACTACTCACGGTGATATCGCCGTCCATTAACTCACAGAGTTGCCTGACAATGGCCAGCCCCAAACCAGTACCACCATATCTCCTTGTGGTAGAAGCATCTACTTGAGAAAACTTAGCAAAAAGTCTGTCAGCTTTGTCCTCTGGTATCCCTATGCCAGTATCTTCAACTGAACAATGAAACCTCAGCTTATTGTCTACCTCACTAAACCAAGCTCGAATGATGATCTCGCCTTGCTCGGTAAACTTGATTGCATTACTAATTAAGTTGGTAATGATTTGTCGAATGCGGCTCGGGTCCCCCTGCACCAATGGCTTTTCAAGTTGAATAACATCAAGGATAAGTTCAAGTCCCTTTTTCTGCGCCTGCAACGCAACGGATTCAATCAACTCGCCAAGCAAAGCCCTAACATCGAAATCTAGTGACTCAAGCTCAAGTTTGCCTGCTTCAATTTTAGAAAAGTCTAGTATATCGTTGATAAGATTTAACAACGACTTGGCACTTCCCATTGCTAGACTCACTTTATGTAATTGAGTTTGAGTCAGGTGTTCATCTTCTAGCAGGCTTAACATGCCTATTACACCATTCATTGGTGTGCGGATCTCATGGCTCATTGACGCTAAAAACTCGCTTTTAGCTTGCGCGCCCTGTTCCGCCGCTTGCTTCGCTTGTTCTAGCTCTTTTTTCGCTTCAACAGCAGCGGTAATATCCTGTTGGATGCCAACAAATGCTGTTATTTGGTTTTGTTCATTAAATACTGGGGAGATCTGTAAACTATTCCAAAATGCCTTTCCAGATTTGGTGTAGTTTATCAATTCGACTTTGACGAATGCGTGGGCTTTTATTGCATCTCTGATTTCGTTTACAGCTTGCTGTTGGCTTTGCTCTCCTTGCAAAAAGCGGCAATTCTTACCAAGTATTTCATCTCCATATTCGGTGATTTGTTTAAAAGCCTTATTGGCAAATACGATTGGTAATTCTGGGTTCGTTGCATCAACAATTGTAATGCCAACATTTGCACATTCTATTGCTTGAGCAAGTAAGTCATTTTGCTCCTTTGCCTTTTTCAGCGCTTCTTGATGAAGCTTTTGATAGGTAATATCCGACAGTGAACCAACTATTCGCTTTGCTTGCCCATCTTTAAGTGCAGCCGCGCCTTTTAGCCAAAAATAGCGATAGCTGTTTTGCCTCGTTTTTATTCGGCACTCGACACCAAAAGACTCTTCTTCCGTCATATGAAACTTAATTGAGTTTTCTAGATTGGGGAGATCTGCTGGATGAACACGGTCAAATAAACTAGAAATATGCTCAGAAAATAAGGCTTGTGTCTCTTGAGAAAAGCCTAGCAAAGATTTAAATCTATCTGAATAAAACACGGTATTTTTCTCAAGATCCCAGTCCCAAAGACCATCATCGCTACCAAATATTGCGAGTTTAAATCGTTCTTCACTTCGCGTGAGTGTTGCTCTGGACTCTTCAAGTTTCTTGAACGGGTTTAACAATAGTTGTTTACCAAACAGGTAAAGCAAGCCAAAGGACAGGAGCAACCCAAAGGTTATCGCCCCTAAAAGGTCCAAGACAAATATTTGTACGTCGTTAGTAACCAAGCTTTTTCGCAAGCGATAATCTAATTGAAGCCCCGTTGTTCCAATAGCTAATGACTTGATACTAAGATAATCCTCAACACGTTCAACATCGGAAAACTCAAGCCATTGCCCTTTTAACGAGATGCTATGAAGTTGAGAGTCTAAAGAAGTCGCCAGTAGGATTTCAAGGCTGGTCGAAAACTCACCAATAAGTGCTCCTTCAGCAAAACCGTTATAGTAAATAGGTACCGCTACCGTAAAAAAATGCTGGTTGGCAACTTTAGTTAAATCTATTGCATTACTGATTTCAGCATTAATCACCTTATCCAACCAAATAGGTTGTTGCCCTAGTATTTCATTAGAGTCAAAGTTTGCATAGACCACTTCTCCGAGAACGTTAATTACCATCAGTTTCTCTGCTTTGCCTATAATTTGAAAACTGCGCAGAAAATCTCGTAATTGTGTTGCTGAGAGGCCTGTTCCCATTGCACCATTTACAACAATAGGGTGCGAAGATAGATCGAATAGTATTTGTTTACGGCTCTCAAGGTACTGAGTTAAGTTGTTAACTGCGAGTTGGGCTTGAGTTTCATTCGTTTCTCTCACTAAGTCTTCGATAATGACGTTTGCTCTCAGCCCAACAAAAAGTGCGCTGAGCAGAAGTGAAACAATTGCCGTTAACCCTAAAAAGGTGTAAAAAGCGCGATTACTCGTTAAGGTGAATTTAGTTTTCAATACGACCCCGAGTAACTATAAACTAGTTTAATACTGCCATTAGATTGATATTGTCCGATACACAAGTCTTGCACGGTTAGCGCTTCATGGGCGGAATCGTTTTTTTCATTCCACACCCGAAATGGTCGTTGGTAGGTTTTTATTAGACCGTTGACCGGCGATTGCAAATCCTCAAACGCACTTCTTAGCAAGGCTCTATTGGTAGCAACCGAATCTGTCAGTTTTATTTGCTCCGCTGCCGCAATAAGAAGCTTGGCAATATCATAGCCATGGATAAATCCAGGAGCCGCTTGAACAAATCCATGCGTTGCAAACTGGGTTGGGAAAAGCCGTTTGGCACGATTAAATACTCGTGCCGAAAACGCACTTAACGGTTTATTCTCAAAAGAAAAACAGCTTTGTAGGACCGCCAATGAGACGTCAGCAGATAGTTTTTTCCCAATAACGTTAAAAAAGCTACCCGCAGTCACCCCCCAATGACTAACAATGGGCAGGCGCTGCGCCTCGTCAATACTCGCCATGGCTTTTACGAACTCGGCCCCCTCAATCGCATTGCCAACAAAAATGATACATTGCGGCTCACTCTCAATGATATTATGAATAATAATCCTTGCTTCACTCTCTCGAGTGGCCCAGTTAAACCAAGATACGGGTAGCGCACTGTTAGGCTTAGCCTTTTTATACTCTCTTAACAATGTGTCGTAATTGGAGCGCCCCCATGCAGTATCCTCAAGTAATAAATGAGGTGCAACACAACCCTGTTGTTTCGCATAATTGATAAGTATTTTACCTGCTTTGGTGTCATCCACAGAAAGCCTAAAAATCCAATTTTCCTTACTCGGATATCTTGTAATTGGTCCACCTGCTGCCCAAGGAACCAACAACAGAGCTTCACTCTCATTGATGAATTTACGAAATTTAATATAAGGGGGGGAATGTACGCCACCAAGCACGAGTAAGGCATTTGGGTCTTTTAAAAATTGCTTAAAGTGAAGCAAGCTACGATTACTATTACCACGATGGTCTTTGGCCACCAGCTCAATCTTATAACCTTGGATTTGATTATCTACTTCATCGAATGCGGTTAAAAACCCCATTTTTATCGCTTCGGCTGACTCATTTAAATTGGAATAATCAGCGTCATGATAAATACGAAACACTTTCTTGGAGTTTGCTCCGAGACAAACCGAGCTACTAAAAAGGCAGAAAAACAATAATAATATTTTCATCGCATTACTAACCACCCAACACATAACTAAACTTTAGTTCAAATCATTGTGATTGCTTAATTTTATAGCGAATACCTTGCACGTTATACTCCATCCAGACAATGCATGGCGCACAAAGGAACCGCACCCAAAGATAGGTGCGGTGGTTGGGATCATTCAGGGCTATTAGCAAGTTGGCTCTGAATGTAGTTTGGTAAACCAATTAGTTTGATTAAATTAATATGCTGTTCAAGCCAATAAATATGGTCCATTTCAGTATCATCTAACAGAGTTTCGAGCATTTCGCGCGTGACATAATCTTGCGCTTGCTCACACACAGCTATCACCTTTTTCAAATGATCTTTTACCAGAATTTCCGCAGCCAAGTCATTTTCTAGCATTTCTTTCACATCAGTACCAACGTGAATTGGCGCACGAGAAGCGGTATCTGGTGTGCCTTCCAAAAACAAAATACGTTCGGTGATCCGCTTTGCGTGATCGAGCTCTTCTTCATACTCGTGAGATAACTTATTGTGTAGCTTCTCCAGTCCCCAATCTTCATACATTTTGGCATGAGCCAAATATTGATCCATAGAAGAAAGCTCAAGCGTAAGCTGTTTGTTGAGTAAGTCGATAACAGTAGAATTGCCTTGCATAACTTACCCCTCAATCTGCGATTGCAGATAGTTTTCAATGCCAGTATTTTTGATTAAGAAGTGCTGCGTTTCGAGCCAATCCACATAGCCCTCCTCATATTCAAGAATATCTTCAAGTAGCTCTCGACTAACATAATCCTGTTCATGTTCACACAGCGCAATCGCATCGCGTAGTGTCGGTAACTGATCGAGTTCAAACGCTAAATCGCACGCCATCATCTCTTCTGTATGCTCACCTATCCGTAACTTTTCTAAATGTTGGAGGTTTGGTAACCCTTCAAGGAATAATATGCGCTCGATAAGATCATCTGCTTGCTTCATGTCCTTGATAGATTTTTTATACGCTTTCTCGTTTAGCTCTTCCAGCCCCCAATTTTTGTACATTCTTGCGTGTAGAAAGAATTGGTTTATCGATGTTAACTCTAGCGTAAGCACTTGATTTAGCGCTGTTATGACTTGTTTATTACCCTGCATAGGGCCCCCTAATAATGTCGAGTGACGCCCTATAACCCTAGTTCAATATTTATTCTTCGCAAGATTAAATAAAAATAACAGTTTTCTTAATATACCCTTTTAAAATAAACAACTTATAAGAGTATTAATAACAATTTTCATTACATTTCAGGTTTCATTTTTTGAATAGCTTGTATTCAATCTTAACTCAGAATAAGAAACAGGCTAAGTTATTGAAATTTATAACAGCAGCTCAGGTTACTCAACTCATCTGCTTTTTAACATCTAGCCCTAAACGCTTCGCTAGTCGAACTAAATTTGCTCTATCCATTTCCAGCTCTCTCGCAGCTGCGGACCAATTTAACCCATTACGTTCCATCGCGTTAACGATCATGTCTTTTTGTAGTAGCTCGACGGCGAGTTTCATGGTAACAGGACCTGCTTTCTCTTCCTTAATGAGGCGATCAGTTTGCCGTATTTGTTGATTGTGTTTGGGCTCAATATCTATGTCATGGATCTCGATGATATTAGCCTGCCACTGTTGATGCTTAGCTTTTAATGCTGCACGACTGACACAATGTTCAAGCTCTCTGACATTACCCGGCCAGTCGTAATGCATTAATCGGCTGAGTGCTTGCCTATCCATCACCACTTGTTTTGCGTTGAGCGTGCCTCTTAGCCTCTCTAAAAAGAACCCAACCAGCAGCGGAATGTCATCTAGCCTTTCAGTCAGTGGAGGAACAAATAAAGGATACACACTCAAGCGATGATAAAGATCCGCCCTAAATTTTCCGCGTCTCACTTCTTCTTTTAAATCACGATTAGTGGCAGCAACCACTCTAACATCCACAACATGAATGCGGTCAGCACCTACCGCTTGCACCTCACCGCTTTGCAACACACGTAATAGTTTACTCTGTAAAGTCAGACTCAGTTCGCCAACTTCATCCAAAAACAGTGTGCCTCCATCTGCGGCTGCAAACTTGCCTAATCGGTCTTTATCGGCCCCAGTAAACGCCCCTTTTTTGTGACCAAAGAGTTCGCTTTCTGCTATCGAGTCAGGAAGCGCCGCACAGTTAATTTGTACAAACGGTTTGTCATTTCGTTGGGAATTAAAATGTACGTGTTTTGCTACTAACTCTTTACCCGTTCCCGTATCACCTTGAATAAGCACATTAAACTCAGAGCCTGCTACCAGTTCAATTTCTGATTTAAGCGAGTGCATCACCGCACTCTCTCCTACTAAGATTTGCTTTTTAATGGACTTTTGGGATTGGGTATGTGTAGATGAACGTGCTTGCTCATAGAGACGCTCAGCCTCAAACATACGTAATGCACTGCTTGAGACAATTGTTTGTAGGGTTTTCATATAAACGTCGGACAAATGCTCAAAGCTGTCAGGTTTAAGGCAATCGAACGTCACCAATAAGGCGCTACTTTGCAGTGCGACCTTGAACCCCATGCAGGCATGCACTGGCAAGCGACTTTCTTCGGCGAGCAACAGACCATCGTAGGGGTCGGGTAAGTTGCTATTGGCAGGAAAACTGACTAGCTCGTCAGACTCGAAAATAGACATCAATCTAGGTTGTTCTGAGAGCAAAAACTGCCGCCCAACAGCGTCCGCACTCAACCCATTGCAAGCTAGGATAGTTAATGCATGCTGATCGCCATAAAGAATGGCGATGGCATCAGCGGTAACAGATTGACTCAATGCTAATAGCAGGGACTTAGCGTATTGCTTAACCTCGCGACCCTCTTGCGCTAACGAAAGTCGTGACAACGACATACTAAGCTCAAGCGACTTGGAGAGTTCTAACGAATTCATGTCAAAAAGACTCAATTTATTCAAATAAACACTAATTAAGATAGGTCAATTTGACTCAGACATCAATAATAGAATACTAATACAATGATTTATATAGCATTTTAAAGTTGGCGTGACACCTGCAATGTGCAGTCTATATATCAACATTCGCAGAATTAACGATGAACCGCGCATACCAGCTTTTAAGATATAGCAACATCGCCATTTTCACTTCTCTCGCAGCGTTTATGCTGTCACTGCAAGTGAGTTTTTTTAGCGCTGAAAGCTTCAGCCTCTTCTCACAAATTGCAGCACATATTAGTACTATCGTATTGGCCGCCTTGATTAAGCTTGCCTACGTCATCCGCCTTGTTTGTCTATACCACCTAGGTTTGGAGGTTAAATAAATGAGTTTAATCCAACTAGAAGAGCCCAGTCCAAAAGCAGTGTGTTGGTATACACCATCTACTTGGCCCGTGTTGATGCTCGGCTTTAGAGCGCTATTTTTACTCGCAGGCATATTTGCTGTCGTGAGTATTTCTGTGTGGGCTTTACTGCTCAATGGCAATATTGATTGGCGTAATGAATACCCAGCGACCTATTGGCACGCCCACGAGATGCTGTTTGGTTTTGGCGGTGCTGTCGTCGCCGGATTTTTGCTAACCGCAGCAAAAAATTGGACGCAAAGACAGACATTACATGGTGGCGCGCTGCTGTCACTCTGTATTATTTGGTGTGCCGCCAGACTGAGCTTTTTTGTGGCAAATTCATCAATCATCATCACCTTGCTACTACAACTGAGTTTTTGGCTTATTGTACTAATCAATTTAACGAGCGTAATTGTTGATGCAAAATCCAAAAACAATCGTGTTTTTATTTTTGCTGTAAGTATGTTGTGTGGCTGCAACATCATATTTTTGATTTTACTTCACAACCAGCACTTCTTATTGCTAAGCGCTGCAAGCCAAGCAACGCTTATTGCTTACATGCTGTTGATTGGTGTGGTGGGTGGCCGCGTTATTCCGTTTTTTATTGCCCGAGGATTGCAGCAAGCACAAAAACCACATACTCCAAGGTTAGACAGGGCGATATTTTACCTCGCCATCATCTGCGTTTTCACCTATATCCTGCAGTTTACGATACCAAATACTCACTATTTAAGTGCTGCACTTCTGCTCCTTGGGCTACTGCATTCAATAAAAGCAATTTATTGGTTTAACAGTAAATTATTTAACGTACCACTGCTTTGGTCATTATATCTTTCATATTGTGCAATCGCAGTGGGTTTAATACTTAGCGCATACAACAACACCTTTGCACCAGAGCATTTGCGCAGCCATCTTCACTTAGTGGCAATTAATGGCATGGGCTTAATGATCTTAGCCATGATGACTCGCGTTACCTTGGGCCACACTGGTCGACTATTACAAGTAGGCACGACAACTACACTGGCGTTTATCTGTATCACGGTATCGGGTCTTATCCGCGCCTTCCTTATTCATTTTATAAACCCGCACAATGCATGGCTGTTAAGTGCCGTGGCTTGGGTTTTTGGTTTTATGCTTTTTTTCATTACCTTCGCGCCCATGCTGGTACAAAAACGCGTCGATGGGCGAATGGGTTAACTCTACTCTCAAATTGGAGATATTAATGCTTACAAACAACACGATTGAGTTGGTAAAACAAAGTGCACCACTATTGGCTCAGGTCGGTCCCGAGATCACTGCCAAGTTTTATCATAATATGTTCAATCAACACCCTGAGCTGAAAGGGGTATTCAACCAATCCCATCAGGCTTCGGGAAAACAGCCGTTGGCACTATTTGCAGCATTAGCGGCCTATGCCACTTACATTGATCAACCAGAAGTGCTCAGTGACGCCATTTTACGTATCAACCATAAGCACGTTAGCCTTGGGATTTTACCGGAGCAATACGCGATTGTTGGCCAGCATTTAATTGCAACGCTCAAAGCCGAGTTCAGCGAGCAATTCACAGACGAAATAGAGCAAGCTTGGCTTAGTGCCTACCAGTATTTAGCCGATTTATTTATCACCGCAGAGCATGGCCTGTACCAAACCGCGCTTGAGCAGCAAGGTGGGTGGCAAGGAACTCGAGAATTTACAATTGAAAAGATAATAAGCAATACTGAAAATATTAAAAGCTTTTATCTCAAGCCTGTCGATGGTAAAGCCTTGCCTCATTACCAAGCAGGGCAATTTATTTCTGTTTTTATACCAAAAGAAGTGGCAGGGTTTCAGCAGATCCGCCAATACTCTTTGTCTGTTGCCCCCAATGGTTCGTACCTTAGGNACTAAACACGACGGTGCCGTATCGCAATATCTTCATACACTTAAGGCGGGCGACACCCTCAAGCTCACTCCACCAGCTGGAGACTTCGTCAGACAACACACAGCCCGTCCAAAGGTATACATTAGCGCAGGGGTTGGAATTACCCCTATGCTTTGCATGCTTGGTGTTCATAGCCAGCATTCACCTGAAGTCGAAGCACACTTTTTACACGCGAATAAAACCGCATGTGACTTAGGTTTCAACCAAGAAATCAATGAGCTTGGTAGCAATATCCGAGATTTTAATGTGGTTACTTGGTTGGAGTCAGAAGCCGACGGTACGCATTCCGGACTGATGGATATCAACGTAATCAAAGATACTTTGCCGCTAACAGACGGAGAGTTCTACCTATGCGGCCCGGTTGCCTTTATGCGCTTTATCAAAACCCAACTGATGAATGCCGGTGTAAAAGCCGAGCAAATCTTCTATGAGGTATTTGGCCCTCACGAAAACCTTCCAAACTAACGGCTTAAATTTGGCGTCCTGATACTGTTGGTATTAGCCGGCGCCTTATATTTTGCTCTAAAAAAATCGCTAGACTGGGTGAATGAATACTACTGGTATTAGCCGGAATCTTATATTTTGCTCTGAATTAAAAAATCGGTAGACTTGGAGAATAAATACTATTGGTATAAAAGGTACTTGAAGGACAACAATATGAGCGCAATTTCTAGTATCTTAGTCGTCTGCATGGGTAATATCTGCCGCTCTCCAACTATGGAGGCGGTATTAAAGCACAAACTCGCAGCAACAGAGTTAACAACCCGTATCGATTCCGCTGGCACCATTGGCTATCATCAAGGTAACCCTCCAGATCCACGCAGTGTCACGGCAGGCAGCGCAAGAGGGTATGACTTTTCAGGCATATCAGCGCAGCAAGTAAAACCCAGCGATTTTGAAGATTACGACTTACTTTTGTGCGCAGACAACGCTAATTACCGCGATCTACTCTCTATTTGTCCTACCGGCTTGGCGCATAAAGTTCAGCTGTTTTTAGCATTTGGTGACATGAGTGAGCATGAAGTGCCTGATCCTTATTATGGTGGTGAACAAGGTTTTGAACATGTGCTTGATTTAATCGAAGCCGCCAGCGAAAACATCATTAACAAAATTCGCTTATCGACAAGGTAAAATTAACTCGCTGGATCGGTACCAAACAAAGGGGTAAAAAGACCTTTTTTAGAGGCACCGCTATTGTTAGATTTAGACTTAGAATTTCCGTTCGAGAAATTAGCTCAGGACTTACAAACCACAGGCATTAGTATTTTGCCAAATTTCGTCAGTCCCGACATTTTATCCAAGTTGGAATTGAGAATAGCAGAGCTAAGCAGTGATGATTTTAAGCAAGCTGGAATTGGTCGTTTAGCCTCTCACGAGCAAAATAAGAAAATTCGCAGAGATAAAATTCACTGGCTAGATAGCAGCAATGAGTTGGAATCTGTTTGGCTCAACTACATGGGCGAGCTAAAAGCCTATTTAAACAGACGGCTGTTTATGGGACTCTTTAGTTATGAAAGCCACTTTGCCATTTATCCTCCAGGGGCGTTTTACAAAAAGCATATGGACGCCTTTAAGGGAAAGACCAACCGAATTTTGACCACGGTATTGTACTTAAATCAGTCTTGGGCGCCAGACAATGGCGGCGAACTAGTCGTTTTCAATCCCGATAATCACGACGAAATACTCACTACGGTGCTGCCCAGTTATGGCACGCTAGTTACCTTTTTAAGTGATGAATTCCCTCATGAAGTACTGGTTGCCAACGAAAAGCGCTATTCAATTGCAGGGTGGTTTAGGGTTAACGCCAGCATTAATCATTCGATTGATCCACCAAAATAATTGATGTTCTCAGTCTTAAGTTTATTATCCTGAGTTAAACTCAGGGTAATTTGTTCGGTAACCTAATTTCGACGCACAAACCTTTACCTTCGCGATTATAGAGGCTGATTTTACCGTTGTGTGCTTCAACAATTTCTCTGCACAGCGCTAAACCAAGCCCAGTTCCTGACGCTTTGGTAGAATAAAATGGAATTAAGGCGTTGGCCATCACAGTGTCACTCATGCCTTCGCCTCTATCGAGCACCCATATATAAACCTCGTCGTTACGCTGCTCAGATTGAACGCGGATTTCCTCTATCTTTGAGCCAGACTCGGTCGCATTCTTTATCAAATTAATGAGTAACTGTTCTAACTGTGTCGTGTCTGCCTGTAATTGCATTTGATTAAGCTGATACTGGAATGACCAATGGCTTTGCAGTCGCGCACACAAAACCTGCAAATTCACAGGTTCAATGTTTGGCAGAGGAAGTTTGGCGAACTTACCATAACCCTGAACAAACTCGCTAAGGTGCACAATGCGCTCTTCTATCGTCGCAAATACTCGACTTAGCCTAGGTTCATCCACGCGTTCAGCCAAGATCTGTCCGCTGTGCAGCATAGATGAAATAGGCCCTAATGAGTTGTTTAACTCATGGCTAATGATGCGGATCACTTTCTTCCAAACTTGCACTTCTTGGCGGCTCAACTCTCGAGTGAATTGCTTAAAAATATATAATTTGTGAAAGTGGTTGTTAAGTAATAACTCACCGTTGGCGAGATGCCACATTTGCGACTCACCACTGCTGTTTTGTATTGAGAACAAGCCATCAAGTTGGTTATTTGCAGCTTGCTGAAGTTCATCCGGGACTTCGGATAACAATTTACTAAAACGCTCACCTTCAAGGCGATGCTCACAGTTAAAAAACGTTTTCGCACTATTGTTGGCAAATACCACCACATCTTGTGAGTCGACGAGGACAAGTACCTGAGGTGACGACTCTAGCACTTTATCAAGCATCAGCTCACGCTGATAAATCCATTGTTTTTCATCTCTTAACTGTTTTGCCGTTTCATTGAATAGCTGACACAGTCGACCGAGCTCATTGTTAGCGTTATAGGTAATGGACGTAGAAAATTCGCCATCTTTAAAGTTCATCAAGCCGACTTCTAATGCCTCCCACCCCGCTTTGTTTTCACGCATTAATAGTCTATGTAGCACTAGTGCTACACTGACGGAGCCCAGTACTATTACAATGAAACCGCTGTGATCATCGAGTAAAAACCATAAAGGAATAAGGCCAATAATAATACTGATGGCAATGATCAATGCATGTTGCTGCGATGTCGTCATTATTGTCCTTAATATTCAATGCCAAACTTTTGCAAGCGACGATAAAGCGCTTGTCTACTCATGTTAAAGTGTCGCGCCACTTTCGCAATCACACCAAGATGAGTCTTGAGCGCCTGCTCCAATTCTTCTTTACTGGGTTCTCGTATGGTATGCGAGGCGCTAACTTGTGCTGTATTTGCCTGCACGTCAAGACCAAAACCCTTGGCACTGAGCTCGCCCTCAGGGTTCAATACAGCCGCCCGTTTACAGGCATTTTCAAGCTCCCGTACGTTACCAGGCCAAGGGTGTTCACATAATGCTTGCTGGGCATCCGAAGTAAGCCCCCTTGCAGGTAAAAAATGCGCGACCAAAGGTAAAATATCATCCACTCGCTCTGACAACGCGGGTAAGTTTAGCTCGATGACATTTAAGCGATAATATAGATCCTCACGAAATTTCCCCCCTCGAATATCCGCTAGCAGATCCGCGTTCGTCGCTGAGATGACACGGACCGATACTTTTTTTGTCTCGACTGAACCCAACCTCTCAAACTCGCCACTTTGCAAAACACGTAGCAATTTTGTTTGCCCTGGAAGAGGTAAATTACCAATCTCATCCAAAAATAACGTGCCTTTATCAGCAGCTTCAAAGCGACCAATACGCTGCTTATTCGCACCGGTATAAGCACCGCTCTCAGCACCAAAAAGCTCAGCTTCGATTAAGTCACTTGGGAGCGCGCCTGCATTCACTTTGACAAACGGTTGGTTTTTTAGTGGTGAGTTCGCTTGAATAATTTCCGCGATTTTTTCTTTACCGCTACCATTTGGACCGGTTATTAACACTGACACATCAGATTTGGCGACTTGCAGCGCCATATCTATGACTCGCTGCATGGCCACCGATTTATACACAAACCCGCATAAATCCGCGCCTTGATTAAACTGTTGGCGTTCTTGTTCAGCCCGTTCAAAGTTTGCAACTTGCTTATGTGCCTCACCAAGCGCGACGAGATTTGCAATTGTGGTGAGTAACTTTTGGTCGTCCCACGGCTTGGCTAGATAGTCTGCAGCTCCAGCTTTTACCAACTCAACCGCCATGGTGAGCTCAGTCCAAGCCGTTAATAAGATAATAGGGAGTTTTGCATTTAGTGCTTTTAATTGGTGAAAAAGCGCAGCCCCCTCCTCTCCTGAGGTGGTGTCTGCACTAAAGTTCATATCTTGGATAACTAGTGCAATTTGCTGAAACGATACCACTTTAATTGCTTCTAACGGTGAGCACGCGGTAACCACTTGATAATCATGCAGCTCTAGTAACAATGACAGTGCATCAAGCACCGCAGGGTTATCATCCACAATTAAGATTTTATCCATATGATTTTATTCTTGTTATTACATATTGCCACTTACCTATACTAGCACAACTAATACAAGGCAAGTTACGTAATGCTAATCAGGCTGCTCGCACAACCTGATTAGCATAAGGGTTATACACTTCTTGTTGCGATACTCGGTGAAATGTTCGCTGCCTTTTTAGCAGGAAAAATAACTGACGCGATACAGAGCACGATAAGCCCCAGCGCCGTTATCAAAATATAGCTTACTTCTAGCGGCGGCACTGAATACAAAGACATTAGCTTTTGTCCTAGGAAAACCGTAGCCACAGTGCCAAGTACTAAGCCAATTGCACAAACAATGAGGTTTTCTACCACAAAGTAACGAACAATTGCAGACTTACGCGCCCCCAAAGCTCTGCGAGTACCAATCTGTTTAGTGCGTTTACTAATATTAAACTGAGTAAGACCAAATATTCCCAGCGCCGTCACGACGACTAATGCTGTGATTAGCACTAGCAACATTCTTAGCATCAATATGTCTTTAGAGTTGTACCTTTCCTTTACTTCATCAAGCCCTTTCATATTGGTGATCACTCTATTTGGGTTTTCTTGAAGCAGCACCGACTCTATTTTTTTCATTACTTCGCCACGCAAACTCGGATCTGTGCGAACTAAGAAATCTTGAAATCCATTCGCATTTACCATGGGAAAAATAATTAAGCGATCAGCATTTCTAAAACGCGGCCAAGCATTAGTCATACGCTCAACAATCCCCACGACTTTTAACGGGCCGCCACCATAATAAATCGTTTCTCCCAATCCTCTACCCTCACCAAATATCTCGTCCGTAAACGCCTTACTGGCAATAACAACATCTGGTTGCTTAGCGTATTCACTTGAGATCAGGACATCACCAGATGTGAAATCACGGCCTTCTATCAATTTTACGCCCAAGGTGCGGATCACTTGTTCATTGGCGTATAAATGCCCCGAGTTTGTATGTTTACCATCGTCTTCTGAGGTTAAGCTGAATCCCGAATTGCTACCTCCTCCTGAAAGCGGAACCGAACTCACTCCCACAGCTTCTATAACACCTGGGATACTTTTTAGTATTCTCTCATCAACGATAAGCTGCTGGTTTGCATCTACCTTGTCGTCAAACGACATGACACTGAAGGTGATTATCGACTCTTCTGGATAGCCAGTTGGCTTATTGAGATAGCTGACGCGCTCACTAATAATGGACAGCGAATTGCTGACAATTGCCAACGTCAAGGCAAGTTGTAGGATGGCAAGTACGGCACCAACTTTAGAGCGCAATAACGCATTGATAATGGGTTTTAATTCCAACATGGGACTCTCCTTATTGCCTTATTGCACTTTTAGATAAGTAGCAGGTGATGTTTTACACACTATCCAAGCTGGGTAAAGCCCTGCAAGAATACAAGTCACAATAGCGATGCTCGGCGCTGCTAACAACATAGAGACATCCATCGTTGCAAGACTTTCGTAGACATGGCTAGTTTTGCGGATCCCCCATAAGCCAAGCTGAGCAAAAACTATCCCTATCACTCCCCCCATAAAACCAAGTAACGCCACTTCAACCAAGTGTTGGTAAAACACTTGCGTTTTACTTGCACCAAGCGCTCTTCTTACGCCAACATCAGGGGCACGTTTAAGAAATTTCGCTAGTAACAATCCGAGAATATTGGCTAAGCAAACGGCAAGGAACATAAAACTTAAACCAATCATGACTTTGTTATCTTCACTAACCACATTATTGTACTCAAGCCATTCAGTGACATTTCGAAGTGAAAACTCTCGTGTTTTACGGTTGAATCTTCCCAAATCTTGTTGGGTTTGGATGTAATTATCCAGTTGTGTTGCTAACACTTGTTGTTCTTTTTCGTTCTCTAATTCAACCCAAAACTGAGTCCAAAGCATTTCTGAATTCATTTTGTCCGTGAAGTTGTTAATCTCTTCCCTCTTCCAGCCATTCGTATTACCCCAAGTGTCAATCTCATAAGCTGCAGCATGATTGAAGGGAATGAAGATACGCTCGGCATCAGCAAACGCGCCATTGTTTAAGTCATACATTTTGACGTTTGGCTGCCACTCCTTAGTTACCCCTACTACTTGATATCTTCGCTGCGCCAAATAAATACTTTCTCCAACCACATCACTGCGGCCAAATAACTTTTGTGCGATAGTTTCGTCAATTACAACCACTGGTGCAGCATTGTCGGCTTGGCTTTGGCTCCACACTCCACCATACAAAAAACTCAACTCAAACATGGCAAAAAACTCTCGGGTGATTAGCCGTGTCGTTTGCAGCATGGGCCTCACTTCGGGGTTGCTTACATGAACCGCAAAACCGGATTTAAACATCGCGACTTTTTTGTCGACGTTTAGCGTTTGATACAGGTTTTTCGCATCTAAAAATGTCAACTGAAAGGGAATATCATCAGCTGAATGATAGGTTTGCCCCTCATCCATCACTTGTAGCTGTACAGCATAGAGTTTGCCACTTTTGCTTGGAATTGGATCGGCGGACATCATGTGATATACGGACAAACTCACCATAGTGACGCCAATGCCAATGGCAATGGCCAGCGTCATTAGACTAGTCGCAAGCGGCGTGGCTTTTAGGCTACGCCAAGCTAAATCAAGGTAATGCGCAAACATAACTTAAGCTCCCATTTGAGATTTCAACGCTTGTGAAGCCGCACCTTTACCTTGATACAAAGTAAAATCCGCAACCTGTCCATCTACAATTTGGATATTTCTTGGTGTACGCCTTGCGAGCTCCGGGTCGTGGGTAACCATAACTATCGTTGCGCCGTCACGGTTAATTTGTTCTAGTAACTCCATCACCTGACGCGCCATTAAACTATCTAAATTCCCCGTTGGTTCATCGGCGAGTAAAAAGCGTGGCTCACCAGCAAGCGCTCTTGCGATCGCCACACGCTGCTGCTGTCCACCGGACAACTGTTGTGGCAAATGTTTTGCACGGCCAGCAAGGCCAACTTGCTCTAGACAGTTTTCAATTCTGCGCTTGCGCTCAGCCGCCTTGATACCACGATAACGTAGTGGCACTTCAACATTTTCGTACAAGTTTAAATCCGGGATAAGGTTAAAGCCTTGAAAAATAAAACCGATTTTTTGGTTTCGCAGATCAGCTCTTTGATTGTCGTTAAGTTTACCAACATCGATTCCATCTAGCATATATTGGCCACTAGAGTACCCTTCTAGCATCCCAGCAATATTTAAGAAGGTCGTTTTACCTGAACCTGAAGGGCCCGTTACCGCGATAAACTCTCCTTCATTTACTTGCAGGTTAAAATCTCTGAGCGCGTGTGTTTGCACCATATCAGTTTGGTATACTTTGCCGATATTATTCATAATTAACATTATTATTTTCCTTCTTATCTTAATAAGATGCTGGGCGCACGTTCGAATGCGTCGTAACTACTGATGATGATTTGATCGCCTTGCTTTAAACCATTAAGCACTTCAACTTCACTGATGCTAGAGGTACCGGTGGTGATCTCAATTCGCTCAGCGATATCACCACTTAGCTTGTAAGCGATGTGCCCACCTTCACTCATAAAAGCACCACGCTTGACCATTAAGGTGTTTTCTTTGTGCTCTAGTAAAATCCGAGCAGACAAACGTTGGTTTTGTCTAATGCCATCAATGTTTTCGTCCGAAAAGCGTACTCGAGTGGTGACTTCACGGTTATTTACTTCTGGAGAAATCGCAGATAACACGCCAGAAATATTTTGGTTGCCAATCCTGAGCTCGACGGCCATCCCGAGTCCAAGCTCTGCCGCATAACTTTCAGGAACCTGAAGCTCCGCTTCATAAGCACTTAGGTCAACGAGTTTCATCAGCCCTTGATTGGCGTTCACAAGCGCATTCTGATCAACTAATAAATTACCTACTATGCCTGAAACCGGCGCAATCACATCTAAGCTTGCAACTTGACGTTTTAATTCTTCAACAATTAAACGTTGCCGCTCAAGCTGATTCTCAACAGATTTAAGTTCAAAGGCCAAGGTATCTTTGCCTAGCGCAACTTCTTGCTCTGCATGATTGAAGTTTAATTTTGCCCGAGCAAGGTCGTCTTGCGCTGCTTCTAAATCAATTTGGCTGATGAGGTTTTTTTGGATAGACAATTGAGCACGTCGGTCCTCTCTATCTGCCGCTAATAGTTCAACGCGAGCGAGATCTAAGGAGCGATTTAATGCCAAATTTTGACGTCTAACATCTAACTTCTTCCCTTCAAGCTCACCACTCAGTCTTTGCAGCTCAGCTTCTTCTTGTTGGAGCCGGTTAGTTAAGGTTGGACTTTTGACCGTGGCTAGTACTTCACCTTGAGTCACGCTATCACCCGCTTTAACCTGTAAAGAGACATAACCCTGCTCTTGGCTGTAAATTTGTGGTGCATTTGCAGCAACGACAAAACCTGTGGCGGCAATATCGCGGGTAAACTCACCGAAAGTCACAGCTGCGATTTGTACTCTAGCTTTGGCCACGGAGCTACTAGCATTGGGCCCACCAAACACGATCTGCGCGGTAAGCACTGCAATAATTACAGCACCTGCTATTACAAGACCAAGCTTCTTTTTGGATTTACTAGTTTGGAGCACTTCATCTTGTCCGCTTGTGTCTTTAATCATAATGATTCTCCTTGAATTAACGAGTCAAATACCACCACGACTGTTGCTACAGCCAACATCATCAAGGGTGAAATTAAAAAAGCTGTACTTAACCACATAACGTATCTTCTTTATTAGATTGTATGTAGTAAGAAAGGCGAACTTTGTGCCAAGATTTAAGATTTTGATTATATTGATTTATTAGATTTTTGAGGAAGAGAAAAAGTGTCCGCGGACGGAAAAAGTGTCCGCAACGGACACTCTGCACCTAAAGTTATAGTACGCTATAGGTGTTAATCGTCGTTTTTCTGCATCTTAATATATCGACTGAAGAGATAACTTGAGGATTGGATAGATAACATGCTAGCTGATTTCTTTAAGTTCAGATTTAATAACTGGAGAGTACATTAAACAGAGTGGAACTCAAATAAGTGGCAATTTTATAGTCGCTCTAGTGCCTTTACCGATCGTGGATTTTATGATCAGCTCACCACCGTGAGATTTAATGATATTAGATGCGATAGTTAACCCAAGCCCCACGTGTTTTTCTGCAGCTTTAGTGGTATAAAACGGATCAAATACTCGATGTACCAGCTTATCCGCTATCCCTTCACCACAATCAAAGATATCGATAGAGAGACCTTTGTCCTCAACCTTTGTGATGATTTTAATGGCCTTTCGCATTCTCCCCACACTTTCTAACGCGTTCTTTATGAGGCAATAAATACTGTGTTCTAGGAGTGCTGGAGCGCAGTGCAATTCAAACCGTTCTCCTTTTTCAAACTCAATCAGGCTCAAATTTGTACCATCCAACTCCAAATTAATCATCACAGAATCCATAATTTGAGAATAGAATTCGACTTGCTGAAACTGGGTTTGATTGCTCTCAAAAAACACACTCAACTCTTTAACAATCAGTTGAATCCTGTCTAGTCCCGAGTGCATTTCTGCCATCACATCATCACTTTCACTCAAAGCCCAGTTTAGCTGATACTCTTTTTCCAATTCACTCAGCGATTTTGTACATTCAGGAGAGAGTTGCGAATTATTTGCCAAAAATTGCCAAGCTCGATACAACTTAACCAACGAACTTTGTACAAACTCTAAGTTACTTTTTAAGTACGCAAGCGGATTATTAATTTCATGGGCTACACCCGCAGCGAACTGCCCTACTGATGCGAGCTTTTCTGATTGGATCAAAGCTTGCTGCTGCTCAGCAATACGATTATATGCCTCTCTTAAGGCATCATTTGACGACTCAAGTTCATGGGTGCGCTGCTTGACCTTTTCTTCCAATCCTTCGTTGAGTCTGGTTAGTTCATCGGTCAACAACTCAAGTCGATTTAAATCTCGATAAGAGCGCAGCGAGCTGGTTAACATAGTGAATAGACGAGATTTTGTGAGGTCAGTTTTATTTTTATAGTCATTGATATCATAGCGCAGCATGACTTCATGTTCCGGCACACTGCCTGGTTGGCCTGTGCGCAGTACTATTCTCACGTTATGATAGCCAAGTTCTTCACGTATGTATTGCGCACATTCTAAACCTGCTTCTTCACTTTCCATGATGACGTCGAGTAAAATCAATGCAACATCATCTCGATAGCTTAAAATATCAATCGCTTCTTTTTTGCTATAGGCATGAAGCAACTCGAGCGGTTTTAATTCAAACCGATAGGCCGTTAACACAAGTTTAGTCACATCATGAACTTCAGGCTCATCATCGACAATCAACACAACCCAAGGAGATGCTGACTCGGTTAGGCTTTGTTCATCAGGCTCTGAAACGTTTAAGAAAGATAATGACTGCTGCTGACTCATTAAAATTGACTCATTAAAATGACACCCTTACTCCTATTTCTTAAGGATGGAACAAATCTGCAGGTTTACCAAATTATTCGAATCAGAAAATAGTATAAATTTGGCACTATAGTAAGAAAAAATACTGAGTGACCATAGAACGGGATCTGTACTGTTAAGAAGCCACTCTTCGCTGTACATCAGGTTTGAATATACTTATGCGTTTAGCGCATCCTTATAGTGTTTTCTACAAAGAGAAACATACCTATCGTTACCACCAATCACAACTTGATCGCCATCCGCAATAGCCTTGCCGTGCTCATCGGTGCGAAGCACTCGGTTTGCTTTGCGACCGCAGTGACAGATGGTTTTTAGCTCAATCAATTTATCTGCCCACGCCAGCAAATATTGCGAGCCTTCAAACAGCTCACCACGAAAATCAGTTCTAAGACCATAACATAATACCGGGATCCGCAGCTCATCGACGATATCCGTCAGCTCTGCGACTTGAGCTTTTGTTAGAAACTGGCACTCATCTACCAATACACAGTCAATTTTATTTTCGGTATGGGCACACATCAGTAGTGCTTTCACATCGGTTTGGCTTTCAAAAACTTGCGCCTCAGCTTCTAAGCCGATACGCGACGCTACTTTGCCCACACCAGCACGGTTATCAATTGCAGCGGTGATAATAAGCGGGTGCATACCTCGCTCTCGGTAATTAAATGCCGACTGCAATAAGGTCGTAGATTTACCGGCATTCATTGCCGAATAGTAAAAATAAAGCTGGGCCATAATAGATATTTCGAAATAAAAATTCGCGCTAGTTTACTGGCTAACGATTAAAAGGTCTATTGCTTATCCATTTGGCTGGGTTGTGAACGCAAATACTCACTATATAAGGTATCGAGATTAATAAGCTGGCTTGCACGCCACACTTTCCAACTTAATTCAGGGTGCTGCTGATAAAACTGCTCAGAAAATGCCATAAAACCAAACGACATTTCTAACGGTGGAAAGACCGCTTCTAAGTGGTTAAAGGGGGGCGATAATGAAATTGGCATATTACCGATTTGGCAAAGGCCAATGGTCGCATCAAGTAATTCATTTTCAACCAGTGCAATAGCATGTTCCAACGAGTCGGTTTCAAATATGGAAAAATGCTTAGGCATACTTTCTCGAATAGCATAGCCACGAGGGACCGCGAGTTCTATTTCTTTACTCAGATTTAATGCTGCTTTATTCGTTTTGCTTTTGAGTAAACACGTGCTGATCCGATTAATTGCATATTGCTGTGCAATAGTGCCATCTGGATTTTTTGGATACGCCATTTGCCCTTCTCTAGACGCTCGGTGGCTTGCTACCACAGCATCGACTTTGCCATTTTNGCAAACAACGGCTCCATGGCTTTCGAGTGTATGTGAAGCTCACCTCTTTTACGTGCTCGTCAAGCTGTTGCACTATCTGGATCGTGACGCCAGGATTTGCCGATGGCACGGTTTGTCCTGCACCATGAATAAAGGGTGGAGCATGTTTATCTTCATAACAAAAGCGAACCTCTGTTGCCATACTGGCCCACGAAGTAAAAACGCAAAAAGCAATAAATAGCAGTCTCAACATTCACTCCAAACATATAGTCAATCGAAATAACAACGATCAACCACTAGTATACTCTATTTTTTAAAGCTCACTCCCTCGTGTTGCAACAACCACTCTTTCGCTTCAAGTCCGCCAGCATATCCTGTTAGTTTGCCATTTGCACCAATAATGCGATGACAAGGTACGATGATGCTAATTGGATTTTTGCCGTTAGCAGCGCCAACAGCACGGACGGCATTTTTGTTACCTAAGCGCTCAGCTATCCAACCATAGCTATGCGTTTCACCAAATGGTACTTGTGCTAGCACCTGCCATACTTGCTTTTGAAAACGTGTACCATCTACATCAAGTATCACATCAAAGCATTGACGTTTGCCAACAAAGTATTCAGTTAACTGTTTTTTTGCCGTTTCTGTATGCAGATTCTCCCCTTGCTCGAAGCGCGTTTTTGGAAAAAAGCCAACATATCGTAAACCATCATTGGATGCTTGTATTATCCACTCTCCAGTGGGCGAGGCTAATGTAGTTTCAATCATAGTTGTTGCCATAGTTGAAAAGTTAAATAAGAACGAAAAGGCGCACACTTTTCGATATCTATTGTTTTTAAGGATTTTTCCATTACCTTTTTGACACCCAAATCACCACCCAAATAAATGTCTGGATGACTCAATCCACGCATTTTTGCATAATCGACAGTCCAAGGCCCTATGCCTTTAATATTTAACCAGTCATCAAGTTCAACATGTTCCGGGCCCACATATTGCTCAGCGAAAGCTTTAATAGCAGCCTTTCGCCGCGCTGGCATCTTGAAAAAGTCGAGATCACTATCAAATACGGCCTTTGGTTTAGGGAAATAACGCATGCCATCTTCAGCCACCTCACCGAGCGTCTCAACCAATACAGTAAGTAAGTTTCTCGCCGCTTGAACACTGATTTGTTGACCCAAAATAGCTCTCATTCCTGCTTCAAACTCACTCCAAATTCCGGGTAATCTGAGCCCTTCTTGTAGCGGCAAATTAGGCGCTGATTCATGAAGGTGAGACTCGATAAAACAGGTATCCGCATCTAAATCTAGCACACGTCTGATCTGTGCAATCATCGGAACTAACAAGGATAAATCAGAGAGCGCGATATCCACTTTAAAACGGTGTTTTTCAGGCTCGATAGTCGCGGTGAAGCGCCCTATTTCCCCTTCTATCATCACGGTTCGCCCATAACTTTTTTCTGTTAACCACTCGATACCTGGCACAATTCTCATTGCTAAGAACTGCTGCATTTTCTCCCAGTTGTACGGTGGTCGATAGGACAAGTAAATCGCAATGGCAGAGCCACTACCTGCGTCTTTTCTGAGTTGACTTGGTGATAACTGATACAGCTTTTGAAATGCATCATTAAAGCGTCGCAATGAGTTAAACCCGGCGGCAAACGCGATTTGCGTGACAGGAAGATCACTTTGCTGTAATAGCTGCTTAGCTAAGTCACATTGCTTATAAAGTGCATATTGTTTGGGACTGGTGCCGCAATATTGATTGAATACTTTATTTAAGTAACGGACCGAAATGCCTAACCTATCGGCTAAATCTTCTGTCGAATGACGTATTAAGGCCCCCTCATCGATTAACTTTTTGGCTCTGACTGCGGTTGTTTCCGTACCAAGCCATGCATAACTCCCAGGTGCGCTGTCAGGGCGGCAGCGAATACAAGGTCTAAAGCCTGCTTGCGCAGCATTGTGGGCAAATTGAAAATACTCTACATTCTTTTCTTTCGCAGCAGGTGCTGGACATATTGGCCGACAATAAATACCTGTACTCTTTACCGCAACAAAAAACAACCCATCAAATCTAGCGTCGCGACTATTTCTAGCTTGAGAACAAACTTCTGGTGTATACATGACTTTCGCTCGTACTTCGTTTTCACTCAGTCTAATAGCTATCACTATAGCAAACTAGCCATTTTTGGTACTCAACCATGTTTGGAGTATTTATGAAAAAAGCCCACTAAGGGGCTTAACTAACTGAGGAAATATGAAAAGTACTAACCTATTGCTTGATTATATCTGCGTTCAACTTCAGGCCAATTGATGACATTGTAAAAAGCGGCGATGTATTCTGGTCGACGATTTTGATACTTGAGGTAGTAAGCGTGTTCCCACACATCTAAACCCAATATTGGGGTATGTTGCTCCATGTAAGGGCTGTCTTGGTTGAGACTACTCGTCACCGCTAATTTGCCACTCTCATCGACGACTAACCATGCCCACCCACTACCAAATCGACTAACAGCTGCGTTTGTAAATTCAGTTTTAAAACTATCAAAACCGCCAAATTCACTTTCTATCGCTTGTTTTAACGGCCCATCAGACAAAGGCGCATAATTCGGAGTCATAATTTGCCAGAACAAACTATGGTTATTGTGCCCGCCGACGTGTTCTTGCACTGCTTTTTGTAAGGTTTCAGGTAACGTTTTAATGTTTCTCAGCAACGTTTCGGTGTCTTTACCCGCGAACTCCGTCCCCTCTAACGCTGCGTTTGCTTTATTTATATATGTCTGATGATGCAAAGTATGATGGATCTCCATCGTTTTCGCGTCGATATGTGGTTCCAGTGCATCATATGCGTACGGTAATTCAGGTAAGGTATAAGCCATTCGACCTCCAAATGTTAATGTAAAACGCGAGAATGCTGGTGCGTTACCAGCATCGCTTCGTTAATTTGATGAATAAGCTCAGGTAAATGAGGATAGCGTGTTGCAAAATGGATCAACTCTTGTCGAGTTTTATGCAAATGATGTAAGACGATAGGCGCAAGTTCGTTGTTATATTCGAGGTAGGTTGCATGTATCTTCAGATGGATTGAGATAAGTTGCTGGCACGCTCTATTTGGTTGGTCAAGCGCAATAAAGGTATCAGCTAGATTATGCGCGGATACTACGACGGCTGGTAAACTGTGCTCTATGGCACTCATCACAACGCTGTCCTTTTGGCATAATAAAAACTCATCTAAAATACCTGTCGCGAGTGTCAATGCAACCTGATATTCATCACGGGCACGCAGAAATATTTGCGCTTGATATGCTTGATTACCAGAGAGTATTTTAGCTTGCCAAGGTGACAACACTGAAGATAACGCGCAAGAGCCGCTTGATAAGCGATTTGCACTTAGGTCCATGCGATTTTTCATATTTTCCCCTTATACCGAACTAGCTTACTTGTGCAAGCAAACCAGTATGAGCTATTGGGGCACTATATGATCACACAAACATTAATGCAAACTATTTTCATTTGTGTTTATTTAATTTCTACACACTGATGTGTTACCAAAGAGTCCTCCGTTAATTCAAGTGTGGTATGCGACAATCCAAACCGCGACTGTAAACTCTCTTTTAACCGCGCTAGCGTGCTTTGGTCGCTCAAAGACGTAATGACAACTTGCGCCTCTAAAATATATTCATGCTCATTGAGCTGCCAAACATGAATATGGCTTACTGTCTTAACATTCTCTTGAGTCTCAAGGTATTCCTTAACCTCTTGAATATTCACATTATCTGGCGTAGCCTGCATGAGAATTCTAATGCTACTTTTACTCAGTTCAACACCATGGTAGATCACGTACGCGGAGATCAACACTGTGGCGATAAGATCCACCACATACCATTGATATAAGATGATTAATGTTCCAGCCACGATCACGGCAACGGAAGCCGCAGCATCAGAAACATTGTGAATAAATGCCGCACGAATATTTAGGCTGGTTTTTGCACCTGCAGAATAAGTAATAAGCGCTGTGATAACATCGATAACTAACGCCAAGGCCGCAAGCCACACCACTATCCAGCCATCAATTGGTTCGGGATTTAAAAATCGAGAAACCGCTTCGAATAACAGATAAACCCCAACAACAATGAGTGTCGCGCTATTAATTAACGCCCCAATTATTTCAGCACGTTGATAGCCATAAGTGAGTTCAAGTGAGGCCGGCTTTCTTGCAACTTTTTGCGCGACTAACGCGATAATAAGCGCACCGGCGTCACTTAAATTATGTAGCGCATCAGCAACCAAAGAGAGACTGCCAGAGAGAATGCCACCAACGACCTGCGCGACACTCAGTAGAATATTAACAAATACAGCCCAACCGAGCTTGTTTCCATGATGGTGATGATGTGCGTGAGACATACTCAATCCTATTTTTATTGATTCGAAGAAGGAGCCACTCTCACTGGCCCCCACGGGCATTACGAATTTTTAATTTGCTTTGAGAATAGTGGATAAAGTGCTGGCAATACAAACAACGTCAGCAAGGTTGACGTTAATAATCCACCAACAATTACACTGGCAAGCGGCCTTTGAATTTCAGCACCCACTCCTGTCGATAACAGCATGGGAATGAGTCCAAGGGCAGAGGTGATCGCAGTCATGAGCACGGGTCTAAGCCTTGAAATTGCTCCCTCAAAGACACCTGAATGAAGCGATTCTCCCGCAGCCAATCGCTGGTTTATGCTCTCAACCATGACCACACCATTGAGTACCGCGACACCGAATAGGGTGATAAACCCAACCGAACTTGGGACCGATAGATATTGTCCTGAGATATATAAAGAAAATACCCCACCAATGACCGCAAGCGGCACATTCACTAAAATAAGCGCAGCCTGAGCTATTGAACCAAATGCAAAGTAAAGCAACAATGCTATTAACGCCAAAGATAGCGGCACCACGATTACCAAGCGTTTTTGTGCTCTCTGCTGGTTTTCAAATTGACCACCTATTTCAACACCATAACCTGTCGGTAAGTCAACTTTACTATCAATAGCCGCGCGAATATCACTTACTACACTGCCCATATCCCGACCTTGCACATTAGCTTGGATCACCACTCGACGTTGAACGTCATCTCGTCTTACTTGCGGTGGACCAGATTGATATTCAACATTCGCAACATCAGCCAACCGGATCCACGCCCCTGAACTCGATTGTAAGCGTATTTCTTCAATGGTCTGTTTGCTTTGACGGTACTTAGGTGCCAAGCGGACATAAATATCATAGCGTTCGTTACCGTTGATGACCTGCCCCGCTTTACTGCCACCAATGCCATCTTGCACTAATGCCATAACGTCCCCGACAGCTAAACCGTAGCGCGATAACGCTTGACGTTTTGGAGTGATGATCAGTTGTGACTCACCTGCTATTTGCTCAAGTTGTACGCCCTCTGTCCCTTCAACTTGCGCCACGGCCGTTTCAATTTCCTTTCCTTTTTTTGCAAGCACAGCTAAGTCTGGGCCAAACAACTTAATCGCCAACTGCGCTTTAACACCTGAGAGTAATTCATCGACACGCGTCGCAATAGGCTGTGAAAAATTAAACAGTAAGCCGGGATAAGCCGATAGCTTTTGTTCCATCAAAGCTTGTAATTCGTAGCGATTATTTGCGCTTTGCCACTGTGCTACTGGCGCAAGGCCAATATAGATTTCAATGTTATTTACCGGTTCAGGATCGCCACCTATCTCCGCTCGACCAATTCTGCTTAGCGCGTAGTTTACTTCAGGAAAAGTGAGCAGCATTTTTTCCAGCTCAGGCGCAACATTAAGCGCGGTTTCAAGACTGGCGGAAGGTGCCAACGTTACCCTTAGGTTGATGGTGCCTTCTTCAAGTTCAGGGACAAACTCGGTACCAATTTTAGTGAACGTAAAACCAGCCGCCGCCATCAATAATATGACGATTGCCATCAACAACTTTTGCCTATGC
Source organism: Pseudoalteromonas sp. HM-SA03 (assembly GCF_002289345.1). GTDB lineage: Bacteria > Pseudomonadota > Gammaproteobacteria > Enterobacterales > Alteromonadaceae > Pseudoalteromonas. The sequence goes on from NZ_NSDG01000087.1 coordinate 43,267, forward strand.
AACACTCGATTTAACGTCCAGCGGTAGCCTTTTTCTAGCGCGACGAGAATAATACTCTCTCGCACTTTAACGCCATGTTTAAATAAGTAGGTCGCAAGCGCTGGGACAATGATAAGGGCAACAAATATCGCCGCAACAACAGCCAAAATAATACTGATTGCCATGGGTTGAAATAGTTTAGCTTCAACCCCTTCAAAACTAAATAACGGGGTGAACACTACTAAGATAATACTGGCAGCAAAAAAAATTGGCCTTGCCACTTCCTTTCCTGCGAGCTCAACAATGAGTCCTACAGAGAAGTCATCACTTTCCTTTTGCCTTGTTAGGTGTTTAAAGATGTTCTCTACCATCACCACTGAGCCATCAACTAACATCCCTATCGCGACTGCGATACCACCTAGCGACATTAAGTTGGCCGAGACGCCAAGCCACGCCATAACCACAAGTGCAATGGCAATTGAAATAGGAATTGAAATGAGCACCAGAAAAGTCGCTCTCAGGTTCATTAAAAACAGCGCGAGCACCACAACAATAAAAATAAATGCCAGTGCCAAGGCTTCAACGACGGTTTGTACTGCTTTGCTGATCAGATCAGACTGGTCGTAAAACGGCTCAAACCTTACCCCTTCGGGTAGTGCTTTATTAATAAGTTCCACGCGGTTGTTAATGCTATCAATGGTTGCTTTGGTGTTTGCTCCCATTCGCTTGAGCACTATGCCAGTTACGACTTCACCGAGCTGTTCCACTTCACCAGAGGCGCTTTTTCTAGACATCGTGACTGCGCCTTGACGGATTTCTCCACCAATCGATACAGTAGCAACCTGAGCTACAGTCACGACCGTGCCATCAATGGTTTTAACAGGCACGTTGGCAATCTCCTGGATCCCCTTCCCCCCACTTTGAAACCAACCGGTTCCACGGATCACCAACTGCTCTTGACCGCGCTCTAAATACCAGCCGCCAACATTTTGGTTATTACGCTCGATGGCACTCACCACATCTTGCTGAGTGAGCGCATAAGCCAATAGCTTATTTGGGTCGATATTGACTTGATATTGGCGCACATCGCCGCCAAAAGCCAATACATCAGTTACCCCATCAATGGGCATAATTAGCAACTTAACCACCCAGTCATTGAGACTACGTAAGGCCATTGCATCATATTCAGAGTTCGGCTCGCTCATCAGCATATATTGAAATACTTGACCAAGCCCTGAGGTATTTGGCCCCATTTCCGGCGTACCCACACCACTTGGGATCAACTCCTTTGCAGCTTGGAGGCGCTCAAATACCAACTGTCTGGCAAAATAGATATCGGTGCCTTCCTTAAATACCACCGTAACGCCAGATAGACCTGTTTTAGAAATTGAACGCACTTGCTGCACATCTGGCAAGGCATACATCACAGCCTCAATTGGATAGGTGATTAACTGCTCAACTTCTTCCGCTGCCAGTCCCGGCGCTTCAGTATTCACCGCAACCTGCACATTCGTTACATCGGGAAACGCATCTAAGTTGAGTTTTGGAATAGTCACGCTAGCAGTTGCCGTGATAACGAGTAAAAAAAGAATAATTAGAAGCCGATTGTTTACAGACCAATCGATAATTCGATTAAACATGGTAAGGCCCCCTTTAATGGTTATGCGGATCGAAGCCAGCTTTGGCTTGCTCTGACGCAATAAAGAACGCCCCGGTAACGGCCACGCGCTCACCCACAGCCAAACCGATAACTTCAACCTGAGCGCCAAAGTCTTCACCTAAAGTCACTTCTTTGGGATGGAACTCGCCGGGTGCTTCTTCGATGTACACCACCCAATCGCCGTCAGGCCCACGACTTAACGCGTCTGCAGGTAACGCAATGGTTGGCTCTTTTGACGGTATGATAAAGTTGACGTTAACAAACATCCCTGCGTGTAGCTTGTCGTCACTATTTTCAACCAATAGGCGGATCTGTCTGGTTCGAGTAATGGAGTCGATAGTATGCGCTGCTTGGATAACGCGAGCCGCATATTGCTCTTCTTCTATGCCAATCAATGCTTTAGAGTTAACCGCTAACGAAAGTTGAGAGTTGGGTTGTAAACGGGCTTCTACCCATAGCTCGCTTTCATCAGTGATTGCCATTAAAGTTGTGCCAGAAGCAACATGCTGGCCCTGAGTAAAGGCATCTTGAGTCACCACCCCCTCGCGCTCAGCAACGAGCGTATATTGGCCAAGTTCACTGGCAGGCTTAGTGGTTATTTCTTTAATCTCCTTTTCTGTTACTCCAAGTGCCAACAACTTTGAATAAGCCGAACTAAAATCAGCACTTGCTTGAACGCGTTCACGCTCACTGATGGTTTCTTTACTTAAGCGTTTAACTCTATCCCACTCTGTTGAAGCAACCAAATACTGCGCTTGGGCCTGCGCCATTGCCTCTGAGAATAAGGTGATAAGTGGGTCGTTAACATTAACCATAGAGCCAAGCGTAGTGTGTCGCTTTAACACAATTGAATCGGCTCTTGGCGATACTAAATAGCTGGTATAGCCATTGGCTTTTACTTCTCCTGGTGCAAAGTAAAATCGCTCATGGCTTTCCAACTTGACTTCTTTGGTCTGAATTCCGGCAAAACGCATTTGTTGCTGCGTTAGTACGATAGCATCTTCTTCCTCTTCATGTTCTTCATGGCCGTCGCCTGCATATGCCAGTGAATTAAAAAGTGCGTTCAACGCGAAGTAGATGGAGAAAATTTTAAAATTTGTCATTCGATACTCTTTTTACTCAAGAACGTAAGTTGACGTTCAAAACCGTTAACTTGTTTAGCGAATTGCACCACGCTGTACTTTTACGGTGTCAATTCACGAACAAGAATGCGCTTCTCAGGCCAACGTGAGTTATCTGTAATCAACGTCAATAACTGAGAAGGAGTAATACCAATTGATGTTAAAGTAGCTCAATTACCTAATACAATCGGTATAAACGGAGTAGGCAGTATCACTGAAAGCAAAACAGATAAGCATAGAAAACAGGCCTAGTTGTTTACTCACAAGCACGAATTTGCGCTAAGTTGGATTTATCAATTTACTCATTAACCTAAGCTCAGCTTAGTTAAGTCAAATTGAGGTCGCGCCTTCAATGATAACCGCTGTTTAAGCGATCGGTGGACGATGTGCTTGCTCTACAAAAGCGCGCACTTTGGTATCTGATTGAGGGTAAATTTCACTATTGGGTCGCATTTCAAAGGGGAGTAAAGATTTTAAAATCACTAAATTCAAATGCGTACCACTACAATGGCCACAGTGGTGGCAGTCTTTTGTATGATGTCCGCTGGAGTCTGCTTGCACATCTTCAGCATGGTCGTGAGTATGTTGGAGGTGAGACACTTCGATTTGATGGAAGCTAGCTTCAGACGCAAACACACTCACGGATTGCACCGCAAGTAGAAACATCACAAAAATCAAAACTAACTTATTCAAATCTACATTTCTCTTTAAGACAAAAGATCGTTGTCAATTTACCACCTGCACTTGCTCTGTCAATAGTAGCGCTAAGCTTTAAGTCTTATTTTTGCTTACGTTGCTGATCCCACTCAAAATGAAATAACAATAATTTGTATTGTGAGGCCAAAACATCAACTTAAATGCGAATCATAATCAATATATAACACACTGTTTTATAAAGATTTTTTATTGACACATAAAAAAAAATCGTTAGACTAGCTGCATATTCACAGTTTGAGGTAACAGCATGCAAGGTAAACAAAAAGTCATCGACGCATTCAATAAGCTATTAGCCAATGAGCTTGCAGCTATCGATCAATATTTCATCCATTCACGTATGTACGAAGATTGGGGTTTGAGCAAACTGTACCAGCGCCTTGAGCACGAACGTGAAGAAGAAACTACGCATGCGGATTGGTTGATTAAACGCATTCTTTTCTTGGAAGGGATACCTAACATGACAAAACGTCGTGATCTCCTCATCGGCCAAGATGTTAAGTCTATGATGGAAAACGACCTAAAACTGGAGCTTGAAGTCGTCGAATGCGTTAAAGAAGCAATCAAAACCTGCGAAGAAGAGCAAGACTATCAGTCTCGTGAAACGCTTGAAAAGCTGTTGTTTGATACGGAAGAAGATCACGTTTACTGGCTAGAACAGCAGATTCGCCTGATTGATCTTATTGGCGCACCGAATTATATCCAATCTCAGCTTTAATAAGGATTCTACAAATGAAAGGTGATAGAGAAGTAATCGTAGCGCTTAATAAAGTTTTGGCCAATGAATTGGTAGGTATCAACCAATACTTTTTGCATGCACGTATGTTTAAAGACTTCGGTTTTAGCCAGTTAGATAAAGCGGATTATAAAGTTTCAATCCAAAAAATGAAAAACGCCGACCGCCTTATCGAGCGAATTTTGTTCTTGGAAGGCCTTCCTAACCTACAAGATTTAGGCCGTTTAAAAATTGGTGAAAACAGCGCTGAGATGATTGATTGCAATATGGCATTTGAACAAGCATCTTTGGTTGATCTGCAAGCAGCAATTAAGTTGTGTGAAGAAAAGCAAGATTACATCAGCCGTGAAGCGCTGGATAAAATTCAAAACGAGCAAGAAGAGCAAATTGACTGGCTTGAAACTCAGCAGCACCTAATTAAGGTGATGGGAATAGAAAACTACTTACAGTCTCAACTATAAGTATTTAATTGAGGTTGCGTGATAATGTGTTGTTACGCAACCTGATCAGTGATATCAACAATCGCAATCAGCTTTTCATTTAAAATTGTCTTCGCACAGTTACAGCATTTTCCACACTGCTTACCAACAGATAATGTCTGGCTAAGATCACGCATTGAACGAGCACCATTGTCTATCGTCTCTGCAATCTTTTTATCTGTAACACCATGACAAATGCACACGTACATAAATGATAACCAATCTCAAACTCATTAACTGCAAACAAGTTTAATCTAAACGATAACAATTATCAACACATGACTTGGCTAGAAATGCGAATTATTTTTCTTTGTAAGCTGTGACAAAGGCTTAGTGATTTACGCTCCACAAAACGCCCTTTCTCTAGCTGATGGTTATTTCTATAAAATTAAGAAAAACCCAATAGAACTGCTACGCTTAAGTTAACTTAATAAGCGTTACTTTACACATCAGAGTAGAGGTGCTCTTGCATCCAAGCAGATTGTTTTATTTGCTACAAATGACAAACCTTAAACATGTATAAATTGTTAAATATATTGCATAAAAAACCAAGGTTTAAGTTGATTTCAATCTAGTATTTCCGCTAGACTGCGCGTTACCGCTAACAGTTCTATTAGCGAGGATCAGCTTAGTTTGATTTGGTAACATATTATTAAAGGACTAAATGAGATTGGATAGAGAAAGGTCTTTTAATGAAGCAAGCGCTATTGTGTTTTTTTATATTATTTTCTTTGTGTTGCATAGTCGCGCCTAGCCAAGCTCATAACTTCAGCCAATATACTTCTCGCTTCTCTGTGGCGGAAGGGTTAAGCCANCTGCAATCACCGCTATAACACAGGATAAGCATGGCTTTATTTGGATAGGAACACTGCAAGGGTTAAACCGTTATGACGGCAATAAACTCGTTAGTATTGCAGCCGCTAAGGGTCTTGATGAGCAAGAAATAGTTGGGTTATTCAATATCTCGAATGACGAGTTGTTGATCTCTACTGGTGTCGGTGGCGCATTTTTACTGAATGTTGATGACTACACAGTTCGACAAATATACAACGGTAAACGCCAAGACAGTAACGCAGTTCCAAAACCGATCGCTACAGCCATTGGCCATCAAGAAAATATTATCTTCTCCATTGAAAGTGACCTCTACACATTAGACAGCAGTACGTTAAAATCAAAATTACTTACTCACTTTAAACCTAGTAGTTATATTCGCGCCACAAACGTTATCGGTAACTTTGTGATTATTGGTACAACAGAAGGCCTGTTCACTTATTCTCTTGCAACCGGTAATGTTGAGCAAATAAGTTACACAGATTCAAAATCAGAATTCAGTCATGATGTTAAATTACTCAAACGCGACCCATCGTTGGGACTACTTGTGGGTACTGTAGAGGGTTTATTTGTCATTCCAGTCAGTAACCAAACACTGGTTGCTGCAAAAAGCTATGAGCTTGTTTCTGAGAAAAATATTTGGGGACACCAAATCACTCCCTATGGCGAGTTTATTGCTACCGAGCATGGGTTGTTTCTTATTGATAGAAGAAAAAAAACCAGCTCAAAAGTCCTTTCCTTAACCGAGGGACAGTATCGTCTCACCAACCCCAGTATCACTAAGCTTTACGCAGATAGAAACAACAACCTATGGATGGGTACATATAACGATGGCGCATATTTATGGCCTTCGAGCTCGTTGCGTTTTACCACATTCATAAGTACTCAAGACAGGTTTGCCAATAACAATATCTGGTCGATTCATCCTACTAGCAAAAACACAGTGCTCCTTGGTACGGATAACGGCATTAACGAGTTTGATTTAAGCACCCACCAATTGAAATCTAGCTACCTGCAAAATAGAGATCCAAAAGCACTGTACGGAGCAGGTGCCGTATTCTCTATTTTTAATTCTTCACATTTCGACGAAAATACCTATCTAATCCAAACAACTCAAGAGACCGCGCTGTTTAACATCGACACCAAACAGTTAAGCCCAATTACGCTTAAAGGTGGTAACAAGCTTGAGCCATATAGTTGGGGTATAGCTAAGTATTCAGAAAGTAAGTTTCCATTTATCAATAGCAATGGGTTTTACGAATATGATGCCACCACCAATACAGTGCACGCATTAGAGGGGTTATCAAAACATCTGGCAACAGCGCAAAGCTTTTTGATCCTGCCGCCTTTGGATGCGACCGATGATGAATATTGGATAAGTACGGACATCGGTTTAGTTAAATATAATGAGTCAACAGATACCCTAACAACGATTTACAACAAATCGGATAAACACTTGGTCTCTGCCGTTAATAGTTGGGTAGTAGATACAGCTGAAACGCTATGGTTGGCAACCTCAACCGAAGGCCTTGTTGGGATCAATAAAGATACTTACACCGAAGAATACAAGCTAACGACTGAACAAGGCTTGATGAGTAATGCTATTTACAACCTCCAGTTAGATAGAGATGGGATGATTTGGGCCAGCAGTCAACGCGGCATGTTTAAATTTGACCCAATAAATAAAGTATTGGAAACCTTCGGAACGAATCAAGGTCTGCCGACGCTTGAGTTTAACGGAGGGGCTGCTGCTGCACTTGAATCTGGCAAGCTGATGTTTGGTACAGTCAACGGCTCTATCACTTTCGATCCTGAACAGTTTTCAGACAGTGCTGTTAAGCGCCATCCACTTCTGATCACTCAAATGGATATTTTAAGCCGGGATCAAACCTACTTAGCACCTGATACAATTTTGCAAGCACTTGATTTTAAGTATGATGACATGGGCATTGAGCTACAGTTTTCTGATTTTGACTTCAATGCCAATCATCACATTCAATACCGGGCTTCTTTACATGGCCCAAGTGCACTTTCGTTTTCAAACTTAAAACGAAATAAAGTATTTCTAAATCAATTACTCCCTGGCGATTATCAATTGACTATTGCACCACGCTCGCTTGACAGTGATGACCTCAGCAACGCACTCAACTTGCATTTTAATGTTGCTCACTCCCCGTGGCGCTCGCCTGTTGCATTAATCTTATATGGTCTAAGTGCATTCGCGCTAATATTTCTCATCGTTATAAAGCACAAACAGAAACAACGTCAGCTTGAAACTGTACTTAAAGCCGTTACACATGCAGGAAGACAAACGAAGCTGGCGTTGAAATCAACCAAAAGCGGCGTTTGGTCAGCGGATCTCGCTGCACGCCAGATCACACAGCAACGCGCCGAAGCGCTTGGCTTTGAAAGTGATACTATGACGCTGCAAGAACACTATAACGCCATTCATCCGGATGATAGAGAACTCGTCGAACGAGCTTGGAAGAAATTTATTTCTAACCCAACTAAAGAGCAGCTTTCTCTATCTTATCGACTGCGCTGCGCTGATAACAATTGGCACTGGTTTCACGACTTTGGCCAAGTTGCGGAGTTTGATGCACAAGGTAAAGCCACTGAACTACACGGTATTTATACCAATGTAACCACGCAAAAAGCGAACCAGATGCGCGCAAATATGCTGGGCGAGGCCTTCAGCCAAGTGAATGATTGGATTGTGATCTTAGACCCTAACTTACAGCCCATTTCGGTTAATAGTAGCTTTTGTAGAGCGTTTCAATTGCAGGAAAACGAAGCGTTAAACGACCTAACGACTGAGCGTTTTGTTAATGCTATCGGGCAAAAGAAGTTCCACGGTTTAATTGCAAATTTAAAATCTCTTGGACCAAATCAATATCTAAGACAGGAAGTTCAAGTTACAGACGGCTGGGATAAAGTGCACCCGGTTCAACTTAGCATTAGCGCGGTTTCCAAGGACAATGTGAACCTCCAATACTTTGTGGTCGTTGTTACCGATCTGACAGAGCAGAAAAAAGCCGAGAATGAACTTAGATATCTCGCCAATTTCGACGCTTTGACGGAGCTACCAAATCGCAGCTTGATGTTACAGCATATTGAATTTGCACTGTTTAACGCAAACAACACACAGCAAAGCTGCGCCTTACTATTTATTGATTTAGATAAATTTAAACCAATAAATGATGCCTACGGACACCATATCGGCGATAAATTATTGGTCGCGATAACTAAGCGGATCAAAGAGCAAATTAACAATAATTGTATCTTAGCAAGGCAGAGCGGCGATGAGTTTCTTGTGCTAATTAAGTCGTTCCCTAGCATAGAATATGTGAGCGAGGTAGTCTCCCGCTTAGTGAAGCACATACCCGAGCGTATCGAAATTGATGGGATCACCATGAGTGTATCCGCCAGTATTGGCGTTGCAGTTTACCCGTTTGATGCACCGGATTCAGAATCCTTGATCCGTAACGCGGATATCGCCATGATCCACGCAAAACAATCGGGAAGGAATGCCTTCAAATTCTTTACTGAGTCAATGAATGAAGAGATCAGTAAAAAGCTTCGGTTAGAGACCGCAATGAAAACAGCGGTTAAAGACGGAGAATTTTTTAATCACTATCAGCCTATCATCAATACCACAACGGGTCAGCTTGCAGGCGTTGAATTACTCATGCGCTGGCGCAATAATGACATGCTAATTCCTCCATGCGATTTTATTCCAATCGCTGAAGAAAGCGGCTTGATTGAAATCTTGACTGAGCAAGCGCTTATCAGAGCCTTGATAGAATTGCGCTCATTGTTTACACAAGAACCCGACTTTTATTTATCTCTTAATTTAAGCGCGGTACATATTTTACGTTCAGATATAGCACACCAGTTCACTGAGATTTTAACAGCGCATGGTCTTACAAATCGGTGTTTAAGGCTTGAAATCACCGAGTCAATTTTTATGTCTGATATGGTTAAGGCACGGGCAACTATCAACGAAATGAAGCGGGCAGATTTTGTATTGCTACTTGATGATTTTGGTACTGGCTTTTCTTCACTCACCTATCTAAATGAATTCCCTCTTGACATTATAAAAATTGACCAAGGTTTTGTACGTAATATGAGCGCAAAACCCGCGAATAAATCTATCATTAGAACCATTTATTTATTGGCGCAAAGCTTAAACATGAAATGTATTGCAGAAGGTGTTGAGACAGAATCTCAGCTTAATTACCTAAGAGACGTAGGCTGTGAATATATGCAAGGCTATCACTTCGCAAAGCCTATGGCGATTGACGATTTACTGGCATTTTATGAGCAACATGAACGCTCACGGGCTTGATCTCGGGCTTAATACTTTAATGTGGTTACTGCAGGCTAACATAAGCGTTAGCCCTTATTTAGCCTTTCACCATCAGGCACTTCTGAGCGCTGCCATTCACTAAGCTTTTGATAAAGTTCGTTAATATCAATGGGTTTTGCAATAAAATCATCCATACCTGCTTGGATACATTTTTGTTTATCTTCTTCGTAGGCGTTCGCTGTTATCGCAATAATATGTGGCTTGCCGTATATATTTGACTCGTTTCTGATTGCTTTGGTACAAGCAAAACCGTCCATATTCGGCATTTGGCAATCCATTAAAACCAAGGCATACTTTTTCGCCTTCATCGCAACTAAGGCTTCCACTCCGTCGTCCACTTTATCTAACAAGCAGTGCGTTTTCTCTAGCAACTTACCAACAACCACTTGGTTAATTTTATTGTCTTCTACCAATAGAATATCAAGGCCGTTGAAATCAGGAGCCCCAACTTCTTGCTGCTCTCTCTTAACCCCCCGCCCTTTTGAGGCCGGAATATCTACATAGAATTGACTGCCAAGCCCAAGTTCACTATGAATACTTATCTCGCCATGCATCGCTTCGACTAGCTTTTTAGAAATAGCTAAGCCAAGTCCGGTACCACCAAACTTTCTTGTGGTTGAAAGGTCTGCCTGAGTAAACTCATGGAATAACGTTTCCTGTTGCGCTTTTGAAATGCCAATTCCAGTGTCAGCAACAGTAAACTTTAGCATTCCACTCTCATAATGGACGGAGAGTGTTATGTGGCCTTTGTTGGTAAACTTTCCAGCATTACTGAGTAAATTATTTACCACTTGTGACACGCGTAGTTCATCTAACTCAAGGTATGTAGGGAGTTCAGCACCTTTCTCGTATTTAAACTCAACGCCATATTTAACGTTGGAAGTTTTGAAAATGCTGACCAAACTATCGAGCATTTCTTGCAAATTCACTGCCCGACGTTCTATTTTCAAAGCCCCCGCTTCAATTTTAGAATAATCCAAAATATCATTGAGGATAAGCATTAGATTCTTTGCCGACTGCCGTATAATTGTTATTTGGTCTGCCATCTCATTGCTAAGACTTTGCTCTCTGATCAAGCTATCCGACATACCGATGATTCCATTTAACGGCGTTCTAATTTCATGACTCATGTTTGCAAGGAATCGGCTCTTAGAATGGTTGGCGGCGTTAGCGGCTTCTACAGCTTTGGTTAGCTCTTCCGTTTTCTCAGCAACTTGTTGCTCTAACTCACGATTGAAGTCGGTAAGCTTGCGGTTAAGCCTTTCGTTTTCTAAGCTGGCTTGGTTTTGTTTTGTAAAACTCAGTGTTAGCTTGAAAGCCAACTGATTGAACTGCTGCTGCAATTCAATTATTTCTAAAAAGCTGCTATCTGCATTGGCCGAATTTTCGATTAAAGTTGAGGGTTCGTAAGCACGAATATCATGACTGAGCGCCACAATTGGACGCACCAACAATCGAGTGAGCTGACGAACAAAAATAGAACTCAATACAATAATAGCAAACGCAAGCCCCAATGCATCTGACCAAGCCTCAGCAGCAACTAAGTTAAGATATTTACGGTCGAGCATGGTGATAACTGACCATTCATATTGTTTAGATACCGCAGCTTGTTTAAATAAGATCTGCTCAGTCGAGTCCTCAAAAGTTGAGGACTCCTTATCAAATAAGGCTTGCAACACCACATCACTTGGCATATCTAAGGTTTTAAATTCGGTTTTTAACGAGCTATAGACGACCCTTTTGTGTTTATCCAACACGATCAAACTAGCGTCTTCAGCAAGAATTTTTGGAATAAAGCGTTCAAATGAGCCAAATATTAAAGACCCTTCCACTATTCCTTTAAACGCTTCAGCGATAAAGATTGGCGCTGAAATTGCGACGATAGGTGCTTCATCAAAACCACGTCCTTGAAATATGCCTGAAACAAATCCTTCGGGGGATTCAGGTGCTTTAATAAAATAATCTCTATCTGATACATTGGCATTTGTTCCCTTCATCGACTCAGCAAAATGCTGCGGATAAAGGTGGGTAACATTAGCATCTTTGTCCGCGACAATCGCAGTTCTAAAATTTGCATGAGTTTTTAGCAACCGCTCAATAACATAATCAGCATCAATCCCTAAAGATACATCCGTTGCAGATATCACCATCGCGCGACGGTATGCGTCAAGGTAGTCATCAATTTGAGCGACAATAGAGCCGGAGGCTTCTTCAAGCTGTGTTTTTATCTCTGCTTCAATTCTTTTATAGTAATTGTTTGTCAGTACGACGGTTGTCATTAATACAACTAAAACGATAACAAGGTTGACGATAGAATTAAGAATTTGATTGAGCGGCATCCCTTGCCACTTGTTGCGAGTAAAGAAAAAACTCAGCAAGTCAACCACAGCGAGGCAAATACCAGCATTGATTAGGTACTTAGCCAGTGCAGTGAATATAACGAGTAGCGGTAGTTCGAGGGCAAAATAGCCAAAAATAAATAATACAGGTAAACCCAGCGAAATCCAATAAACGATACCCCGCACAAAAAATGGCTTGGCAAAACGGACGCAGACAAAGTGAAGCCACAACACTTCGAAGAAAAAAACCACAGAGGGCCAAGCATGCCCCCATCGATACCAAATAAAACCGGCACCTATCATCACAGCAATGATAGCATAGCGCCATCCGCATAGCAGCAGGATAAATAGTACAAACAGCTGGCCAAAAAGAAATTCAGAGCTATCCAAAAACCAAATTGGCAGCAGATTGGCCAACCCGCCTAGTAAACCTAAGACTAAAGTTATGATGAGCGCTTGCTTTTGATTCAAATGTTACACCACCAATTTGTGATACTGCCTATGTATAACAATAAAAAATATTTTAAAACCTGCCAAGGTAGTGTAACAAATAACTAAAAAATATATCACAAATTAAGATCTGTTTACCCTAATGATGAGGGCAGTCATGACTCTCTATTTGTAGCACACTGCTCAGTACATTAAAGGACTTTTTCAACGCTTCTTCCACTTCCACACGGCATGCTGAATCATGAGATTCGATAGTGCAATGATGCTTTAATACCACATGTGCACCAACGACAACCGCCCCATCGATTTTGCTAACCGTAATATTATGGGCGCTTTCAACATGCTCCGTAGACACAATCGTTTTCTCAACTTCTTGAACCGTAGGCAAAACTTCTGGGGGTGTAGCAAGCCCTTTAAGACAAGCAATTATCACCTTAATACCTGTAAATAATACAAAGACAGAAATCAGCATGCTTGAGAGAATATCAACCACCTCCCAGCCTGTAAGGTGTATGATCACACCCGCAATAAATGTTGATATAGTGGAAAGTAAATCAAAAAATGAGTGCAAGAAAACAGCGTAGACGTTGATACTGTCTTTACGGCCTTTATACAACACCCAAGCGGAAGCCCCATGAAACAAAAACCCAATTGCTGCAATCATAGACATTAAATAGCTGTTCACCTCTAGGTCATGACCACCCGCATGATGAGACAACCGTTCACTTCCTTCGAGCAAGATAATTACTGCAATTGAAAGATAGAGAATGCCATTGATAAGTCCACCGGTATATTCAGCTCGCTTGTAACCATCGTTGTATGTTTTAGCAAGATAAACTGCCACACTTGACGCTATCAATGCGATAAACAAGGAACTATTGTGAACAAACAAGTGTCCGGCATCAGCTAACACAGCGAGAGAATTAGCGTAATAAGCGCCAATAACTTGAATGATCATAAAAGAGCAAGTGATTGCAAGCGCAATCAGTAGCCTCCGGCGAGAAGCTTGATGCGTAGTGATATCTGTCATGAAATGAGTCGTGTACCTAATTTAATATAAGATGCTACGTACAACCACAACATAAGGTAGAGCTATTTCACTAAATACGCCCCACCTTACCTTTTTATACCGTATAGGAAAAAGCCGTGATTCAAAAATACAGAAATAAATTTAGAAATATACGTAGTTAACCTGAGCTTCGGATAATTATCGTTTAAACATTACCCTAAATGGCAATGATATACAGTCTCAATTGTAACGCTTCCACGGTCTAAATGCACTAACATTTAAGGCTATTATTACTACCGATCCTTGTAAGCCGTCAGAGTTCTTGCAAACTGTCTCGGAATCCGGATTGCAAAAGTCTCATTCTAGTAAATAATTAAAATTAATGGGCTTTGTTGTATTCTCATAATCAGAGGGAATCTATGCATAAAAAAGACGTTGAACACGCACAACGACATCCAAAAGTGATTATTATTTGCGACGACCCTACTGAAATGACTGGCGTTGTCGATATTGTCGCTTCTCAAGTCAATGAATACCGTACTCTCACTAGTCATAAAGAAGTAGCAGAAGTGCTCACTGAGTCTCCACCAGATGTCATCGTTATCGCTCGAAAAACGGTAGCAAAAAGTGTCGAAATTTATAGCTTGCTCGCCAAACATGGCTTACTTAACTATGCTCATGAAAATATTTTGCTTTGTGAAAATAAAGAATCTGGCGTGGCCTTTCGGTGTTGTATGAAAGGTATTTTTACTGATTACTTTGTCTACAAACCTATGTATGAGAATTACCGATTTCGTATGATCCTTCATAATGCCTTGGTTCGCACGGAAGGCACATCTGAAGTTGCCAAAATCAGAGAGGAGCATTTTGGTCGCATAGATGACAAACTAAAACAATTGATTGATGATGCAGCCTTGTACCACCAAAAAGCGGATGAGACATTACAAACAGTAAGACGTAATCTAGACAATGAGAAAGGGATTAATAAAGTTCAAGATGATTTATTAAATGAATTGAAACAAAAACACTTATCGCCACTGTTGGATGAGCTGGAGCACCAATTGGCCGATAGCATTCATGAACTAACTAGAAGGCTAAAAGACAAACAATTCTCTGTCGCAGAGCTTACTGCGTTGCTGAGCGAAAAAGACAACTCAAAATGCGCGCAATTAGCGCAAAATGTATTGCCAGTTAGTGAGACTGGCGAAGTCAACATTAGTGAGCCAAAGGTGCTTGAAACCAAGCAAGAAGAAATAAAAATAATGGTGGTAGAAGACAACGAAATTTATCGAGAAATGATAGCCAAGATCCTACGTGATGAGGGGTATAAAGTAGACTGTGAAACCAGTGGGTTAGGCGCTATAAAAACATTGAGAAAGCATAAATTCACCATGGTATTTATGGATTTATTTATGCCAGAGCTTGATGGCTACAATACAACCAAAAATATTCGCAATATTTCACATTGTAAAAAACTTCCTATCATTGCGCTAACCAGCAATAAAAACAAAGATATAATCAGAAAGTGGGCATCTTTGGGGCTCACTGGGTACATCACCAAACCGTCTACCAAATCATCTATTCTAAAAGCTGTGGAAAAAGCACTTACGGAAAACCAATAAGTTGCGTAAAGTACAAATCAGCAAACATTATCAAATCGAGTTCTGCCATGATAAGCCATATCAGCTCTGACGTTAGTTACTGAGTTGTAAATGGCCGCATAAACCAACAGTGAAGTGAACGATGACTAGAAAAGCAACGACCCTGAGCCATTACACTACTCGCTTAAATATTGTTATTGATTACATCTATAACAATATTAATCGCGAACTTGATGTGATCACGCTTGCTGATCAATGCCATATGTCGACTTATCACTTTCACCGTGTTTATCGCTCAATCGCTGGGGAAACCATCAATGCAACCGTGAGAAGAATGAGACTACATGTTGCCGCAGGTATGTTAATTCGCACCCAAGACTCCATTGCAAAGGTGGCTGAGCAGACCGGCTACGCAAGTATTGAAGCGTTTAGCCGCGCATTTTCTCAACGATATAAGCAACCACCTAGCTTATTCCGTCAACGTGAACAAGCCAAGGCAAAAGGCTGTGCGGCCGAGTTTTATATCATTAAGGTAGATGAGGATTCGAATATGTTTAATGTAGAAATAGGCAGTAATGAGCAAATGACGTTAATCGGACTTGAGCACCATGGCGATTACATGCAAATCGGTCAAGCATTTGAAAAATTAAACGTACTGGCGCAGCAACAAGGCTTACTAGGTGCGGATACGCGTTTCTTTGGTGTGTATTTTGACGACCCAAAAACCGTCGAGGAAAGCAAACTAAAATCAATGGCAACAATTTTAGTACCGAAGACAACAGCAGCCCTCCTCGAGGAGTTTTGTGAATTCACCATTCCACAAGGCAAAACAGCGAACCTACTCTACCAAGGTGACTACGCATCTTTGGAAACGCCGTATGAATATCTGTTTGGACAATGGTTACCTAACAGTGAATTTGAACCTGCCGATGTTCCTGTCATCGAAGAATACTTAAATGATGTTAGAGATACACCACCACACGAGCTTCTCACTCGTATCACTTGTTACATTAAATAACAGACCTTGTGTCCAGTTAAGTGATTAACTAATCTAAACGCGACTAAGCATTGACTGCTTAGAAATAAAAAGGAGGGACTTCCCTCCTTAATTTATTTGCTAACCAATTAGAATCTATAGTTAAAGCTCAACTTAGCATTACGCTCGTTGCCAGGCGTGCCACCCAAGAACAATGCTTTACTGTAATAACGCTCGTCAGTTAAGTTTTCTAGGTTTAGCTGAATATCGAACTGCTCAGCATCGAACTTAATTGCAGCATCCCAGCGGGTATAACCATCAATGGTTGCAGTAGGCAGACCGAAAGACACTGAGTTAATTGTTCTTTCACTCTCATAGTTAATACCGAGACTGTATTCTAGCGCCCCTCCAAACCAATCCACGGGTTGAGTATACTTCACCCACGTACTGGCAAACTTTTTCGGTACCCCTTTCATTTGACCTGAGCGTTCATTCGAACGGATCTCAACAGCATCTTGATAAGTTGCGTTCATATTCACACTGATTTGGTCGTTCAATGCTAAATTTAAGTCAAGCTCTACACCTTTTGACTCATCTTCATCATCGAAGAAATAGCGTGGAACACTCACATTGTAGTCGTCGCCTGGCTGCTCGTTATACTCAGGATTGTTGTACATGAGGTTGGTACGTTTAGTTTCGAACCACACTAATGAGCCCAATAAATCTTCGTCAAAGGCAGTAAAACGCACGCCTATATCTAACGTTTCAGATTCAGAGTCAGGTCTGTTTTTACGATTTGCATCAGCTTCATTTTCTAGGCTACCCAATACACTGTATGCAGTACGACCTTTTGCCATATTTACAAAAGCAGAAAGCTGAGGAGTCACTTGATAATTCAAGCCAATATTATACGTCATACCAGCATCATCTGTGTCCAGCTCTTCACTCTCTTCAGGTGAACGATCAGTGCCTAAATGCTGATACTTTTGTTCAACGCTAGTATATGCAAGACCAGCACGAGCAGTTAGTGCATCAGTGATGTACACCACTTCTTGAGCACTAATACCATAAGCTGTAAGCGTTTTATCGTAGTTACTGCGTAGCGATGGGTTATAATCCTCGAATTCGCCTGTCGGCCAGTTTGGGTTGCGAATATCTAAGATAAATGGAATTGAGCCTTTACCATCGGCATCATATGCAGACCAACTTTTTAAGCGCATATCACGATTTTCATAATTAACGCTGACTAAATGCTCACCGCTCAAAGAGGCCATATCCCAAGTTAACTGTAAATCAGCAAAGTACTGCCAAGTTTTTTCGCTGGCAACTTGGCGGCGATACTCTTGACGGCGAGCCGCATAAGGATATAACACATCATCAATCACAAGTGGGGCTCTTGGGTTTGCATTAATCACACCATTGCGCTCCCAATAAACATAATTGTAAGCACCTGTTTGGCGTACAAAATCCGAATCGTAACTACGCCATAACAGCTGTTGAGTCAGCTTTGAGCTGCGATTTAGATACCAATCGTGACGAAGCTTTACCCGTAACTCTTCACCTTCATTAGGGCGAGATAAAGGAGAAATAAGATTCCCATCGCCAAGATTGAAAGGTTTTAAGCCATCGCCAATACGGATTGACTCTGCAAGTTGCGCGCGCTGTTCATCATTCAGTTGTACACCTAACCACTTACCTTTCTCGACGTCATATTGTGGGTCATTTGGCAAGCGATCGGCTGTAACCTGTCCAGGTTGCCCAGTAATGCTATCCCAGTTAATAATCCGTACAGGATCGCCGATTGAATCTACTTGTTGCGAGTCATCGATATAAGCTGTTGAAAATAGCAAAGCATGTTCACTAGTTGGCTCAAAGCGCAAACTTGCATAGATTTCGTCTCTATTTGATTCTAGATCTCGATAGCCGTCGCTTCGCTCATGGTTTGCAACAACACGGTAGGCAAGCTTGTCAGTAATTGCATCTGTAAAATCAACGCCCAAGCCATAAGTATTCCATGCGCCCACTTTACCGTTAATTGCAAGCGCTTGTTCAAATTGTGGCTTTTTCTCGACTAAGTTAACTACACCACCTGCTGCACCAATACCATAAAGACCTGTAGCAGGGCCTTTTAACACTTCAATACTTTCAATGTTGGTTAAAGAGCGTGTTGGGTTAAAGCTGTTTCCTAAATCCGCACCACCATACATACCATCATAGGTGTAGTTTACACCTAGGCCTCGAACCATGAGTGAATCACCAATGCCGTAGTTATTACCTGCCTGAGATAAACCACTAACGTTGCGTAATGCTTCTTGTAAAGTCGCTGCGCTTTGCGAATCTAGTAGCTCTTTGTCAACAACAACAACCGCCGCAGGAGTCTGCATAAGATCCATATTAGACTTAGTTGCAGTCCCAGATTGCAAAATAATTTTATTATGTTTGCCATAGACACTGATTTTTTCTATGTCTTCAGAAGCGAAAGCCGTTGTGCTTGCACCTAGTAAAGCTAGCTTAACCGCAACGCATGAGGCGGAAAGAACAGAAGAGCGAGAGTATTGCATTTTTTAACTCCAAACTACGCAATTGGATCTTTCTGAAATAGCCACAGATACCTATTTCAGAAAATAATTTATCAGAGAGGGGGCGAAGTTTAGCAAAACAATAGTAATGATAACAACTATCATTTACATTTTATATTTGTAATGTTTTTTGCAATAATCGCAAACATGATAATAAAATGTAAAGAATGGGTTTTGTTTTTGGCGAGAGTAATCTAACTTCGTTATCGCTTAGCGGCTTACACACTTTTGTAAACCGCATTAGATTAAAACAACCCTAGCAGCGTTGGATATAGTTCATAACAGGTAAAGCTCACTTCAAGCCCAATCAAGACTAAAAGAAAACTGACCAGATGCCCTACTTTTACTTTTGAACAAACATAAGCGCCTAGCGGGGCACCAACGACCACAATCGGTATTGCCGCTAGCAAATAGCCATTTATTTCACTGGTGATCGTATCGAGATACCAAGCATTGATGCTACTTCCAATCAATGAGGTAAACGTCATCACCACAACAGAGGTTGCAGTTGCCTTTTTCACATCTGCATTGTAAGCAATCACCAACAAGGCAAAGAGTGCAATATCAGCCCCTGATCCTACCAATCCACTCGCTATACCTCCAATTAACGCAACAGCCATAAAGCGTAGCATTTTAGGTTGGATAAACTCACTGCTA
The DNA here is from genome assembly GCF_002289345.1 of Pseudoalteromonas sp. HM-SA03. Classification (GTDB taxonomy): domain Bacteria; phylum Pseudomonadota; class Gammaproteobacteria; order Enterobacterales; family Alteromonadaceae; genus Pseudoalteromonas. The sequence continues at coordinate 62,767 of NZ_NSDG01000087.1, forward strand.
GGTTGATGATGTGCCTTACGCCACCACCTCAAAATCAGCGTTAACGCAAAGCAGAGTAGCAAAAAACTAAAAATAGACTTAACGAGGAGCCTTGGTGTTAGAGGTGCGATATACAATAGGCTTAGCGTTACGCCAAGCGCAGCCATTGGCAACGCCATTAAAATAACGTTTTTATATACTGGAATGCGGCGACAAAAAATAGTGATGGTCGCCGCAGTCATACCAAAGCTTTGTATCGCGAGAGAAAATACCTTGGCAGTAGCTGGATCTATGTCTAATAATTTAGTCATCACAGGAAAAGCAACGGCACCACCACCCAATGCCGTTCCACCTGCCACAAACGATCCCAACGCCATGGTAAGCGCAATATGGGATTCACTGATAATTTGGCCAAGCGCCTGATAGAAGCCTTGTACCCAGATCAACGTAGCGTACACACCCAGTGTGAAAAATAACGGCCACATTGTCGGTTTTGTTATTCGTTGCAACATCATTCATCCATTACTCTAAGAGCCTTTCCTTACCATTACAATTACCTTGCCCGTATTGCCTTTGAGCGAACGCAATTAAACATGATTAACACATTTTTTTCAAATTAAATTTACATTAAACATCACTCTACCTAGTCTGCAAGAAACACATCCCCAATAGTTGAAACGTACGCCTATCTCCCTTATTATAACTATAAATAATTACTTATTACTTTTTGTTATATCGGTAATTTGCTTATACCTAAAGGCACAGTCATGACAGTAGAAACGGTGTTACCTCAAATATATCTAGATGCTAATGCAACAACCCCTGTATTAGAGCAAGCAGCAGACGCAGCGTTGGTTACAATGAAAACCATGTTTGGCAACCCCAGCAGCAGCCATATTACTGGACTTCAAGCGAAACAGCTGATGGAGCACACTCGTCAAAAAGCACGTGCTGTTTTAGGTTCTGGTCATGGTCGAGTGATCTTCACCAGTGGCGCAACCGAAGGTATCCAGACAGGCATATTATCAGCCATTTGTGAAGCAAAAAAGAAGATACAGCCAAACAAAAAATATACCCTACTTTATGGCGCAACTGAACACAAAGCAGTACCAGAATCACTCAAACATTGGAATCAAATTTTAGAAATTAATGCCGATGTCAAAGCCATTCCAGTTGATGGTGCAGGTAATCTAGATTTAGCGTTTATCGCCAATGAAGTGCCTAATGCGTTAATGATCTGCACTATGGCTGTCAATAATGAAACCGGTGTATATCAAGACCTTAACAAACTAGAAGACGTAATAAGAAAGCATAATTCAGATATTTTTTGGATGGTTGACTGTGTACAGGCGCTGGGCAAACGCAGTTTAAACCTAGCGAGAACAACAGTTGACTACGCACCTTTTAGTGGTCACAAGCTCTATGCACCAAAAGGTATTGGTTTTGTTTATATTCGAGAAACTGCGCCGTTTACACCATTTATTGCAGGCGGCGGTCAAGAGAGCGGTTTACGCTCAGGAACAGAAAATTTGCCAGGCCTTGCCGCACTGAATGTGATTTTTGATGAACTGCTAAAAGAAAATGACAGCCAATTTGCAAGCGTAGATAAGCTACACAATTTTCGAAATCAACTGGCGCAAACGCTCAGAGATGCATTCCCGACTATTGTATTTAATAATCAATTCAGTAATAGCGTTCCAACTACACTAAACTTTGCAATTCCTGGATTTAGCTCAAAAGAAATCATGGATTTGTTCGACGCAGCAAACATCCGTGTCAGCTCAGGCTCAGCCTGCAGCTCAAAGGTTACGCGCAGTTTTGTGCTAGATGCTATGGGGCTCCCTGCATGGCAAAGCGAATCGGCTATTCGACTGTCTTTTGGTCCTGCTACAACTCAAACTGAAATAGACGCGGCATGTGAGCGCATTCTCCATTGCGCTCAGGCACTCGGTCACAGCTGTCTCATGCAGGCAGCGAATGGCGTTAACAATAAAGAAGCGCTTGACGGTCTAGTGCAATTCAAAGTGGGTGGTGCATGCTGTTGGTTGTTTGCAGATAAGCAGTCAAAAACAGCGATTATTATCGATCCACTTCCTGCGCTGGTAGAACGTCTTAATACGATATTGGAATGCCAACAGCTGACACTACTCGCCGCGCTTGATACTCATGGGCACGCTGATCACGCATCGAGTCGAACCGCCCTGAATTTACCAAAGCAAACATGCGATCATTTGGGCTGGCCAACTCAAACTACACACATTGAATTTAAAGGCCAGTCACTCGAGGCGCTAGCGATTGGTCACTACCGTCTTGCAAAATTAGCCACCCCAGGACATACGGAAGATAGCGTCACCTTTATACTTTTGGAGCAACAACAAGATAAGTACACCATCAGATACGTTTTTTGTGGTGACCTTATCCTGATGGGCGCACTAGGAAGAACTAACTTCTCCACCAGCTCATCAAAAGCGATGTTGCATAGTATTCAGTTACTTGCTCAGCTTATCGAAACCGATACTTTGTTATGCCCAAGCCACGACTACAACAATGAGTTTGCAACCACCCTAGTAGCAGAGTGTAATCGTAATTTGCTATTAAATAGTGTGCTTCAACATGACATTACTGTTGATATATTTGTCGAGAAAAAGGCACAAATAGATAAAAACATTATTGATGAGGCTGGCAGTGAGATCATGTGTGGCGCAACGGTTTGCAATAAAAACCAATTTGCACTGCACGAGTACACCACAAAAGAACTCAATACACACATCGCTAACAACAAAGGTTTGTTATTAATTGATATACGTGAACCGCATGAATATGCCCTAAACCACGACAGAGCGTTTGATCAAAATGTGCCCTTAACCCGCCTTACAGACTTTATTTGCAAACATAGCCAAGACAAGTCGAAAGAGTTGGTGTTGGTGTGTCGTAGCGGCAGCCGTTCACAAGTTGCCGCTCAAGCGCTAGCAAGACTTGGCTTTAATAATATCGGACATTTAAAAGGAGGGTATGCACTCATTCCATCTGCATAACCTGCCCTATTTCCTTTCTAAAGTCCCTACAGCACTTGCTATGGGGCTTTTTTGATCTCACTTTTCATCACTACCGTATGAATACTAAAAATGACTAATACCAATTGGCTTAATTAAGTGATCTATTTTGAGGCGAGAAAATCTTGTCGATAACCCCGCTACCGCGTCCTGCTATCGCCAAGGTACCTACATCCGTGTAGGCAAGACGAAAATTTTGCTATTTAACCTGAGGTTTGGATAAGGAATGTTCCAACTCATTGTTGCTAAAGCACAACTTAGTTTTTTCCTTGTCTAGCCAGAGAGTTTTAGGGAAAACACCGCTTCCGCGTCCTGCTCTCGCTAAGGTACCTACATCCTGTAGGCAAGGCGAATTTACGCACCAATAGCTGGCTATTGGAAGTGAATTCAACGCAGTTAGCGCTAAAACTGGCTGCTAGAAAGGCATTAATTATCCGCAGCTCAGGTTATTTAGTTGTTCTAAATGAGAAATTTTTAACGCAGTTAGCGTCAGATTGGCTCCTTCAAATTGAGCAAGTATTAAGACTAATTGGTACCAACCCTAAATGGCTCATAAGAAATCAAACCTACAATATAAAGTATGCCCTATTTGCGAACGCCCGTTTTCTTGGCGGAAAAATGGCAAAGAGACTGGGATAACGTTAAATACTGTTCAAAGCACTGCGTCTATGACCGCCCCAATATAAGGTACAACAATACGTAGCGAATATTGTAACTACAATAAAACTTTGTAATATTTGCAAATTACAGAACAATAGCATTGATAATCACTCTCATCTACAATATCATTTGCGCAAACTTAGATCATAGGTATTAATCATGCGCTCATTTAAATACAAATATCCAACTCTAATTGCCAGTGTTGCATTGGCGTTATCTTGCTCTGCAATTGCACAAGAACAAACCAAGCAAGATAAAGACGACATTGAAATCATCGAAGTTAGTCCAAGAGGCCTGATTTCATACGTTAGTGCTACTGCATCAAAAACGGCGATTCCAATCGTCAAAACGCCCGTTTCAGTTTCGGTATTAACAGCGCAACGTATTTCTGATTTAGGTGCAGAGACGCTGCAAGATGCGATCGGGTATGTTGCGGGTGTTTATAATGGGCCATATGGTGTTGATACTCGAGGCGACTGGTCTAAAATTCGTGGCGTCGACCCCTTACTCTATGTTGACGGCCTGCAAAAATTGTTTGGCAATTACAACAATACCCGTACTAACCCTTATGCACTCGAAAGCGTAGAGATCTTAAAAGGCCCGTCATCGGTGCTTTACGGCCAAGGATCTACTGGTGGTATCGTCAACGCAGTATCAAAATTACCAAAAGCAGACACTGAAGGTGAGATCTGGGCGCAAGTAGGCAACTACGACCGTAAGCAACTAGCACTTGATTACAACACCACATTTGGTGAACAGCAGGAGTATCAAGCACGTGCTGTTGCCATGTATCGAGACAGCGGCACGCAGACCGATTATGTTGATGACAACACCCTGATGCTTGCACCAAGCTTTAGCTGGCTTGCTTCAGATGAAACTAAAATTACCTTACTTGCCAACCTTCAGAGAAATGAATCAGGCTCTTCAACGCAATTCTTCCCGCATGAAGGCACTATTCGACCTGCAAAATATGGCCAAATTCCCAGTGAGCGTTTCGTCAGCGAGCCAGGCTGGGATAAATACGATACTGAGCAACAAGCGATCACCGCTATTGTTGAGCACAGCTTTGATTTAGACACGCATGTTAAATTTTCTGGTCGCTACAGCGATAGTTCATCCGAGTACCGTACCATTTATTCTTGGCCACCAAAATTTGAAGCCGACAAACGTACTGTTAAGCGTATCGCCAGCCTCACCGATTCTAGTGCACGTAGTGTGACGATGGATCTTCAATTCCATAAATATTTGGAACTAGATACGGTGAAATTAACTATGGTTTCGGGTGTAGATTACCAAAATGCGGATACTGATTCTGATCGCGGCCGCGGTGTTGCTGCACCACTAGACTTATATAACCCAGTGTATGGACAAAGCACTGAGTTACCAACAGCAGTTGTCGATAACCCTGAGAATACGCTTAACAACAAACAGCTTGGTGCTTATGCGCAAGTTACTGCTGAAGTAAATAGCTGGGTACTCAATGCAGCACTTCGCTATGATGACGTTTCAAATCAAGTGCAAACGGCGGGTGCAATCAAGAATAGTCAGAATGCCACAACAGGTCGGATCGGTGTACTTTACCAATTTGAGAATGGCATAGCGCCCTATGCTAGCTATTCAGAATCGTTTAAGGCTGTATTTGGACAAAAACCACAAGGTGGCGCATATAAACCGCTGGAGGGCGAACAAGTTGAACTTGGCTTGAAATATCAGCCAACGGGTACTGAGCACCTTATTACTGCATCTATCTTTGAAATTAAAGACAAAAATCAAATACGAAAAGTTTCCCCTGAATTTGAAGTACAAGACGGTGAAATTGCGGTGACAGGATTCGAGCTTGAAGCCCAGCTTGAATGGCAGCACCTTGATATCTATGCCGCTTATTCTTATTTAGATACAGAGCAAGACGTTTCTCCGCTATCGTCCACAGAACTCTATGCAGCACAAGATTTAGTTACGTTAATCACAGATGATGCTCAGCTCTCAGCAACACCTAAACACTTAGCTTCAATTTGGGCGACGTACCGCGCGGACGAATGGCTTCCTGGACTGAAGTTTGGTGCCGGGATCAGACATGTGGGAGAAACCTACGATGGCAGTCGTACAGTTGAACTAAACGGTCAAACACTACATCAGCAATTAGTGACCGACAATTTTACGCTTATTGATATGATGATTGGATATGACATTGAACAATATCAATTCAGTTTGCAAGTTGATAATGTCAGCGATAAAACGGTTATCACCAGCTGCCTGTACCGCGGAGACTGTTTCTACGGACAGCGCAGAACTATCAGTGCTAACGTGAAGTACAAGTTTTAACGACTAGATTATAAAAAAGGAATCGCCCTAGAACCGAAACTAATGGTCATAGGGCGATGACTTAAAACTGATAGCTAACAATTAAACTGCCATCAGCACGCTCGGCGTTATATCCATCACTTTCACCATAACCTGCAACCAATTTAAGCCGCCAACCTGGTTGATTGATGCTGGTAAAATAGTAGCTATAACTTACACCGATACCATTTGTCGTTTCACTATCAAAGAGATCGATAAGTGGCTCGAAAATGTCACATACAGTGCCTTCTTCTTTACATACTGGACCTGCATCTCTCGCCCCTAATGCGCCAAGCACCACACCTAATGCATGTTTGTTGTTTTCGGATATCGCTTTTTCATAACCTACAGAAAACCCATCATCTAAACCGAGGAGATAGTTCCCATACCACCGACTATTACTATCGGCTTGTGGAAGAGAAAGTTCGATTTGACCAAAAAATGGATAGCCAGTACCTACAGAGAAATCGACCGAATTGGCAACGCTTGTAGTGCTGATTAGCATAGCTGAAATACCAAACGTAGCCTTTATCAACGAAGAGAACATTGAATTTTCCTTATATAACTTTCGCACAAAACTAGCAGTAACAGTTCCCAAATAGAATACATTAAATGTAAGAAAGTGTAATACCTATCACATCAACAAATTAGTGAGCTCTGTTATTAGCTCATCCACATCGGAGCGGCTCACTCCCATATGCGTCACAAATCGCATGCCTTGATATCCCGGAGTGATATTAATGCCCTTTGCCTTTAACTGCTTTGCTATCGCAAAAAGATCAATGCCAGCTTCCACTTCAGCGAAGATAATATTTGTCTGTACTAAATGCTTACATGGCTTAAACCCTGGCAGTTGCTCAAGTTTATCAGCTAAATATTGCGCGTTTTGATGATCTTCCTCGAGACGCTCTACATTATGTTGCAAAGCATAAAGACCAGCCGCCGCGAGCATGCCCGCCTGACGCATACCGCCACCAAGCATTTTTCTAAGCCTTCTCGCCTTTTCTATCAACGCTTTATCACCAAGTAATAAAGAGCCGATCGGCGCACCAAGCCCTTTAGATAAACAGATAGTAAATGAATCAAAGTGCTTTACGATTTCTGTGATATCAACCTTTAACGCGACTGCAGCGTTGTACACTCTTGCACCGTCAAGATGAAGCTTTAAGCCTCGCTCGTCACACAGCACTCTGGCTTGTGCGATATATTCTAGGCTCAGTACTTTACCACCGATGGTGTTCTCTAAACTAAGCAGCTTAGTTTTCGCAAAATGAAAATCGTCAGGTTTAATCGCTTGTTTAATTCTTTCTAAACAAATACTGCCATCGGCCTCATTTTCTAATGGTTGCGGCTGAATAGAGCCAAGTACAGCGGCTCCACCGGCCTCAAATTTATAATTATGCGCCTGTTGGCCGCACAGATATTCATCCCCTCTTTCACAATGGCTCATCAATGCAAGTAGGTTTGCTTGCGTGCCTGAGCTGGTAAACAGCGCTGCCTCAAAACCATGACGCTCAGCCGCAAACTGTTCAAGTGCATTCACTGTCGGATCATCACCATAAACGTCATCACCAAGCGGCGCGTCAAACATACTTTGTTTCATGGTGGGGGTCGGTTGCGTAACCGTGTCAGATCTAAAATCCATCAATCTTATCCTTGTCAAAAGAGGAACGCACAGCATAATACCAATTGAATTAATTCTCTAATCAATTTGAAGGGTGAAATAGCATATTAGCTTCGTTAAAAATTTCTCATTTAGAACAACTAAATATCAAAATTTTTGCCTTGCCTATATGGATATAGGTACCTTAGCGGTAGCAGGACGCGAGAGCGGTGCTACTAAAGCTATTTCCCCGCTTCAAGATAGATCATTTACTTAATACAACTGGTATAACTGAAAAACGCGCATTGAAGTGTAAAACAAGATGAAAAAGGGAGTAGTTACTTTTGCAAGGTTTACTGCAATCCTGGCCAAGCACCGTTATCAATGGCTTTGGGATGACCCGCATCCACTTTGCCAAAAGTAATGCTCTATCTTGGATAGCGACCCATCAGCTAAGAAGAAATCAGCACGGGTAATTTCATTATCTTTCCTTTAAATGTGAATTTCTGGACTAGTCCAAAAAAGATAATAAATCCCAAACATGAAGATTCATTTACAAAAAAATCACATGGAAAAGTATTTTATCGCGGGTTTTGCTAATACCAATTTACTTAATTAAGTGATCTATTTCGAGGCGAGAAAATCTTGTCGATAACACCGCTTCCGCATCCTACTCACGCCAAGGTACCTACATCCATGTAGGCAAGGAGAAAATTTTGCTATTTAGTTGTTCTAAATGAGAAATTTTTAACACAGTTAGCGTCAGATTTACTCCTTCAAATTGAGCAAGTATTAAGACTAATTGGTATAGCCAGCTCTCGCTTCCAAACTTTCGCTTAGCTGCTCCAAGCTCTTACCTTTGGTTTCTTCCACAAACAAAAATACCAGCGCAAACGAAAGCAATGAAAGCAGGCTATACAATAAAAAGGTGGTGCTTGCCCCTAAAGATTCAAGCTCCCACGGAAACACTAGTTGTACAGTAAAACTGGCGGCATTATTAATCACACCGACAACGGAAATCGCAACGGCTCGAATTGCATTTGGAAATATCTCCGAAAACATTACCCACATGACTGGCCCAAGCGACATCGCGAACGACGCAACAAAAAGGGAAATCCCAAGCAGAACCAGTTTTGCAGGCATATTAATGCTGTGTGCGAAAATCACTGACTTGTATTGCCGGTACTGATCTGCAGTTAAACGCTGCTTTATCGCGTCATTAAATGCAACATCGGAGGTGAAAGTCTGGCCTAATATTGGCGCTAATGCATGCGCAGGAAAATCGGCTACTTCTGTCTTAATTTCAGCAATATGCGCTGTATTTAGCTGATAACTTGCTTGCTTAAAGCCCCAGCTACACAGCGCCATACTAAAGCAAATGCCCGTTAATCCAATAAGCAACAATGGCCGTCGTCCGAGTTTATCTATGGTCAATAGCGCAACGATGGTAAAAACCACATTGATAAGACCAATCCAAATCGCTTGCATAAATGCAGCATCAGTACCAATACCACTTTGTTCAAAAATGGTCGGGGCATAAAAAAACACCACATTAATCCCGGTGACTTGCTGCGCGATGGCAAGCACAACCCCTACCATCAAAGGGACACGAAGTCGCTTACTAAACAAACTGCCCATTTTGCGCGCGAGCGACAAACTACTCAGTTGCAGTTTAGGTAACGCCGCTTGAATAGCATCAAGTTGCTGTTGTGCATTGTTGCTACCAAACAATCGCGTTAATGTGCGTTTAGCCTCTTGCTGCTGATCCTTCATCAATAACCACCGAGGACTTCGCGGCAATAACAGTAACAACAAAATCCACGCCAGTGCTGGCAGCACCTCAACACCAAGCATCCAACGCCATGTTTGACTATCTATTTGCCAATCAGACACCCACATTGCATTGCTATGACTGAGCTGAAGTAAGAAATAATTAGTGAAATAGGAGATAAATAGGCCAACGACAATATTGAGCTGATTAACCGATACCAAACGCCCTCGCTGATCCGCTAAGCTGATCTCAGCAATATACATGGGCGCTACCATCAAGGAACAAAATGCCATACCGCCAATAAAACGCGCAACCACCAATGCTTCAAACGAAGTTGCAAAAGCCGAGCCAATCGCGGAGACAAAATACAAACACGCGGTCATCAGCAATGTTTGCTTACGGCCAATGGCATCGGCCACCGGTCCTGCGATAAGTGTTGCGACCACCCCACCTAAGGTAGGCGCACTCACGACTATCCCTTGCTGCCATGGGGTAAGCTTAAAGGCCTCACTGATAAAGCCAATTGCACCCGAAATCACCGACGCATCAAAGCCAAAAATAAACCCGCCTAACGATACAATTAAGGTGTACTTCAATGCATTAGATATCGACAGGCTGGTCATCGCTTATTACTCTGTTTTTACGGCGATAGAATCGCGCAAGATTAAGCTTGGTGGGTAGAGATTTTCGACATCGGGTTGGTGCTTCTCTTTATACACATGCTTAAGTACCCAACGCGCGGCCGCATTGCCCATTTTACGAATAGGGTTATCTATGGTGGTGAGTTTTGGGTAAAGGTATTTGGTAAACAACACATCGTCAAAGCCTACAACGGAAAGCGCTGATGGGACATCAAGTCCAGCTTCTCTAGCCGCAGTCATCGCACCTGATGCCATCTCATCGTTTGCGCAAACCAAGGCACTAAAGCGCTGCCCTGTTTGCATTAAATGATTAAATCCCGCGATGCCATCGGTTTCATGATAACCGCCTTCAAATGAGAGCTTAGGATCAAATGACACATTGTATTCAGCTAAGGCTTTTTGATGACCAGCCAAACGCGCTTTGGCGTCAAGCTTAAATAACGGTCCACTGATATACGCGATATCTCGATGTCCGCGCTGCAATAGCGCCTCAGTCGCTAAGTATCCACCCAGTTCGTTGTCAGTATAAAAGCAGCGCTCTGCTAACTCTGGAATGTGGCGGTTCACTAGCACCAGTTCTACATCTCGTCCCGCAAGCTCAATGAGATATTCATCACTGACTGCTTCTGCATGCACAATTAAGGCATCGCAGCGCCTATCCAATAAAAATTCGATGGCTTGTTGTTCCTTTTCTTCATCACTGTGGCCCGCAGCAATAATGGCATGTTTACCCGCCGTTCTTAGCGTACTCTCTATGGTGCTCATCATGTCACCAAAGAAAGAGCCGTGTAGCTCAGATACCATAAGCCCCACACTGTTACTGCGGTTAGAAGCCAAAGATTGCGCGATGGCGTTAGGTTTATAACCTAACTCTGACATTGCCGCGAGCACCTTCTCTTTGGTTTTGTCACTCACCTTTGCATTGCCATTCATCACCCGTGACACCGTGGCTAATGATACCCCTGCAGCTTTTGAGACTTCGTAAATCGTTGCCATATCTATTACTTTTATTCCATCAGTTGTATCTGCGCACTATACCAATTTTGGCTAAAAATGCGCATAGTTTTAGACACTTGATTTACGCTCAAACAGCATCGTTTGGTAGGCTTTTGCACTCGCCTTTAAGGTTCTTTGCTGCGTATGATAATCAACGTGCACAATACCAAAGCGTTGCGTATACCCCTCTGCCCATTCGAAATTATCCATTAAACTCCATGCAAAGTAGCCACGAATATCAACGCCCAACTCCATAGCTTGATTAACCGCAAGCAGATGAGATTGGAAGTACGCCAGCCTTTGCACGTCTAATACTTCGCCATTTTCCATTTTGTCGTCAAAGGCTGCACCATTTTCTGTGATAAAAAGTGGTGGCAACTGGTACTCAGCATGTAACTCCCGAAGCAATGCACAAAATGAGTCTGGCACGACTTCCCAGCCCATTGTAGTGAGCGTTTCGGCACTAGGCTCAACTTGTTCATACCATCCATTACCATCAGATTGATAAATATTTCGGGTGTAATAGTTCACGCCAAGATAATCAATGGGGGCAGCAATAATCTCTAAATCTCCAGCTAGCATATCTGGTTGTACGTCTTTGGGGAGCTGGGCAAATAAATCTGGGTACTGCCCTTCAAGAATTGGCTTGATATACCAGTGATTACAGTAATCATCCGCGATTTTTGCCGCTTCCACGTCACAATGCGCTGTAGACACAGGATCCGCATTGGCAAAATTCAACACGACTCCATGGAGGCTATTTGGGCAGTGCGCTCTTAACACTTGCATCGCTAAACCATGAGCAAGAAGCAGGTGATGAGCAGCTTGTCTTCCCGCCGCTTGGGAGCGCAAGCCTGGTGCATGAATACCTAATTCATACCCCAAATGTGCACTACAAAATGGTTCATTTAACGTGGTGTACGCATACACTTTATCGCCAAGCGCTTTACATACCACCTCGGTATATCGTGCAAACGCCACAGCCGTTTCTCGATTCAGCCATCCGCCCTTATCCTCAAGCGCTTGTGGTAAGTCCCAGTGATATAGCGTGATAAACACTTTTAAGCCTTTAACAACCAACGCATCGACCAATTGTTGGTAAAATGAAAGTCCTGCATCGTTAACCGTGCCATCATCATTCATTACTCGTGGCCAAGAAATAGAAAGGCGATAGGCGTCAACCCCCAAACTGGTTATAAGTTCAACATCTTGCTGCCACCTAGATATATGCTCACAGGCACTATCACCATTACTACTATCCTTTATCGCGCCATCATGTTCACAAAACCTATCCCAAATTGACTCACAACGCCCACGCCGCTCACCTTCGATTTGAAATGACGAAGTCGCAACGCCGAAAATATAGTCTGCCTTCAACATGGCCGAGTGTGTTGGCAGGATAATTTTATTCATGGTTAATCGTTCCAAGTTATGTGTTCACGCCAAGGTACGAGCGTGTTGTGTTAGTCACAGTGCAAGGCAAAAACATTTTTTATTTGAATTCGTGTTCGCTTTCTGCAATCATCATTAAAAATGTAAGCGCTTTCATTTTTATAAATGTAAGCGCTTTACCAAAAAAAATCAACTAGGAGTTTGTCGTGAGCGTACCGTCTCAACCACAGGTTTCAGCAGCAATCGCCACGGGCCATACTGGTCAGTACCGATTTGCTTTGGGGGCCCTCACCTCACTATTTTTTATGTGGGGTTTCATTACTTGCTTGAATGATATTTTAATTCCGTACCTCAAAGGCGCGTTTGAGCTTAATTACACTCAAGCGATGCTCATCCAATTTTGCTTTTTTAGTGCCTATTTTGTTGTTTCGGTGCCAGCTGGCAAATTGGTTGGAAAAATCGGCTATCAAAAAGGCATTGTAACTGGATTACTTACCGCAGGCGTTGGTTGTGTGCTTTTTTACCCAGCGGCTGAAAGTGGTATCTACGGCGTGTTTTTATTCGCGCTATTTGTACTAGCGGCAGGGATCACAGTGCTACAAGTTGCTGCTAACCCGTTTGTTAGTGTACTTGGCTCTCCCGAAACTGCCCCTGCACGACTCACCATGACCCAAGCCTTTAACTCTCTTGGTACGACTGTCGCCCCATTTTTTGGCGCCATGCTCATCTTCAGTGAGGGAAGCACAGTTGAGGTGGGCAATGCCAGCGCAACCCAACTGCCTTACTTAATGTTGGCAGCCATGCTCGCGTCATTGGCTTTGATCTTTGCCTTTATCAAACTTCCCCAGCTAAGTAGTACTACTGAGGAAGTCACCACAGGTGAAATCAAAGCATGGCAGCATAAACATTTGGTGCTTGGTGCAATCGGTATTTTCGTTTATGTTGGGGCGGAAGTGGCGATTGGCTCAACACTCGTTAGCTTCTTACATCAACCGGACATTGGCAACATGACCGAAGCCCAAGCCGCAAAGCTCATCGCATATTATTGGGGTGGAGCCATGGTCGGACGCTTTATTGGCGCGTTAGTCATGCAGAAAATATCGGGTAGAACCGTGCTTGCCTTTAATGCAGCCTGTGCATTTGCATTAGTACTTATCGCAGTATTTAGCAGCGGTCAGCTCGCCCTTTGGAGCATTTTGGCGGTCGGGCTTTGTAACTCCGTGATGTTCCCGACTATCTTTAGCTTATCGTTGAATGGGCTTGGAAAACAAACGGCACAAGGCTCTGGTATTCTCTGTCTTGCTATTGTTGGCGGTGCAGTTATCCCGCTATTTCAAGGGATGCTAGCAGACGGAATCAATCTGCAGCTATCATTCTTACTGCCAGCTTTATGCTATATCTACATCGCCTACTTTGGATTAAAAGGCGCAACTCCTCAGCGTTTCAAGAGTAATTAAGACATGAAAACGAAAATAACCATGCTAAGTCTTGCAATGGCTATCGCAACCTTAACAGGATGTAGCGAAAGCCCAAATAAAACCAGTGTAGATGCAGCTCGCCAAGTGAAAAACTGGCCAGCGCTGACTCCAGCTATTCAAACCGATAGCAATCTAGAAGAAAGAATTCGGTCGATACTCGCTAAGATGACCCTGGAGCAAAAAATTGCGCAGATGATCCAGCCTGAGATTCGAAATATTACCGTCGCAGAAATGCGAGAATACGGATTCGGCTCATATCTCAATGGCGGCGGCGCATTTCCTTACAACAACAAACATGCAACGCCTGCTGATTGGGTCAAACTTGCCGAAGCGCTTTATCAGGCATCGATTGACGATAGCCTAGATGGCAGCACTATTCCTACCATGTGGGGAACGGATGCGGTTCATGGCCACAATAACGTCATTGGCGCTACGCTATTTCCACATAACATTGGCCTTGGCGCGGCAAATAACCCAGATCTCATCGAGAAAATCGCCCAGATTACCGCAAAAGAAGTGTTAGCCACCGGGATTGATTGGATCTTTGCCCCGACGGTCGCGGTGGTACGTGATGATCGCTGGGGACGCACCTATGAAGGATACTCGGAGCATCCCGACATCGTAAAAGCGTATTCCAGCGCTATTGTTAAAGGCTTACAGGGCGATCCTAAAGCGGACTTTCTTGGTAAGAACCGCGTGATCAGCACGGTGAAGCATTTTGTCGGCGATGGTGGCACAGTTGATGGTGACGACCAAGGCGACAACATCGCCTCTGAAAAAGCATTAATTGCACTTCACGCTCAAGGCTACGTAGGCGGACTTGAAGCCGGAGCACAATCGGTGATGGCGTCGTTTAACAGTTGGCATGGCGAAAAAGTGCATGGCAGTCATTATTTGCTTACCCAAGTGCTCAAAGAGCGAATGAATTTTGATGGTTTTGTGGTGAGCGATTGGAATGGTCACGGCCAAATAAAAGGCTGTACGAACGACAGCTGCGCAGAGGCCATTAATGCCGGCATTGATATTGTCATGGCCCCGAACGACTGGAAAGCCTTGTACAACAATACGCTAGCGCAAGCAAAAAGCGGCGCTATCGCGCAGTCTCGCATTGATGATGCAGTAAGTCGTATTTTAAGAGTTAAACTCCGTGCGGGACTTTTTGAAAAACCAAGTCCTGCAAATCGTCCATTGGCTGGCAACTCAGAAATCATTGGCGCAGAATCGCACCGTAAAGTTGCGCGCCAAGCCGTACGTGAGTCACTGGTTTTACTCAAAAACAAAGATCAACTATTACCACTTAAACCAAACCAACATATTTTGTTAGCCGGCGATGGTACCGACAATATCGGCAAACAATCGGGCGGATGGAGCATTACTTGGCAAGGTACCAACAACACCAATGCCGACTTCCCGGGCGCTACTTCTATTTATGATGGTATAAAGCAGCAAGCAGAAGCGGCTGGTGGCACCGTCACATTAAGTACTAGCGGTGATTTTGAAGATAAGCCTGACGTTGCCATTGTGGTATTTGGCGAAGATCCCTATGCAGAAGGCCACGGTGATAGAGCAACACTTGAATACAAGCCGTCTGATAAATCTGATCTCGCATTACTCAAACGCTTTAAACAAGCTGGAATTCCTACAGTGGCGGTGTTTATCAGTGGTCGCCCAATGTGGGTAAACCCTGAACTCAACGCATCCGATGCATTTGTGGCGGCATGGTTACCGGGATCTGAGGGAATTGGTATCAGTGACGTATTACTTGCCGACAAAAACGGCCAAGTTAAGTATGACTTTACTGGCAAGCTTAGCTACTCTTGGCCAAAAACGCCGACACAAATCGTAAATTACCAAGATAAAAATTACGACCCGCTTTTACCTTATGGTTTTGGCTTACGTTATTCAGACCAAAATGTACTAGCAGATAATTTACCAGAGCAAATACAAACTCAGGCAAATCTCGCCGGCGGTGTAGACTTGCTGGTAAGATCAATCAATAAACCTTGGCAAGGCCATTTATACAGCAGTGCCGAAAATCAACTGATAAATGCCAACACCCATACGCTCGGTGGTATTAGCTACCGCACAACGGACAAAGAAATACAAGAAGATGCCATTCAGCTACTTTTTGACGGTAGTCGACGCAGCGGCTTTAGACTCGCTAGTGAAAGCTACTTTAGAGAAGACATAAGCCCAAGTGTTCCAACTGACAGCGCCCTTACTTTTAAAGTACAAGTTGATGCAGCGCCAGATAAACCGGTTTGGGTAGCGATGAGCTGTGAAGGCGAAGCGGACGCAAACGGCTCATGCACCGCAAAAGTCGATATTGCTAAGCAACTTCAAGCGATGCCTTTAGCCAAGTGGCAATCACTAAGCATTGACCTAAATTGCTTTACAGCCCAAGGGATGGACTTCACTAAAACCGTTGTCCCTTTCGAGCTTTCAACCGCTGGAATACTAGAGGTAACGCTGTCTGAGATACAGATCTCTTCAGAAGCATCACCGACACTAAGCTGCAATTAGTCCCCTTAACACGATGTGGGCACGAGGCTGTGTTCACATCGTTTTTTTAGTGTCTAATGAAGCAACTTTAATGTGGACTAGAATTTAAAAGATCTAAGGTAAGCCAATTGTCTGATGCGCTCGTTTATTCTTTTTACAGGGCACAAACAAGCGATTTAAAAAGTCACACCAAGAGCACACTTGCCCTCACCTGCTCAATTTAATACTCTACTTTATGAGCTAAATGAGCTAACACCAAGGAAGAGCCAGAGTGTCAAACATAACCGAACAAGTGATTAGTACCTATCCACCTGCTGCACAAGCAAAAATCAGGGCACTGCGTAGCCTCGTTATGCAGGTTGCCAGTGAGCAAAACTTTGGCGCAGTGATTGAGGCAATAAAGTGGGGAGAGTTAAGCTTTAATGTTAAATCGGGTAGTCCTTTCCGTATGGCTTGGAAAGCCAAAACGCCTACCAACTATCACCTTTATTTTCACTGTCAAACGAAGCTAGTTGATACATTTAGAGTACTATTTTCCGACGAGTTACAGTTTGAAGGAAACCGAGCGATAGTCCTTAAACTGGAAGAAGACATGCCAGCCGCGCTACTCTACCGCTGTATCGCCATTGCAATGGACTATAAAAACCTCAAAAACTTACCTTTACTCGGACAATAACAACCAATCTGGGTAAACCTTGCCCGAAGCGAAAAACCCACCGTTACCAATTTTTACAACCGTGTACTTCTTACCTGAATAAAACGTGAAAAAATTACCCCATTAAAACGAGAAGATTAAAAACCAATTAAATTCAGCAACTTAAATATTTGAATTTGTGGTTCGAGCCTTGCTTACATAGTGATAGATAAACAATGTAGATGCATTTCGCCATTCAGCATTGGAAACCACCAAAACCAACTAGCGCAAATAACAACATTAGGAGCATAAAACATGACACCACAACCCGAGCTGCAAGATAGTTTTATTGATTTCGTGAACAAGCAGCAATTTCCATGCATTTGTGGTGGTAATAGAGCCGAATTAGCGTTTAACCATGTTGAGGTTTTAGGTTTTGGCGATCTCACCTCAAGACACAACAACTTTAGTTTGATAACGAGCCTCTATTCTTTTGTCGAAAAGGTAGATTTTGACAGCATGAAAAGTGCCGCGTTTGTGGCGGGNGAGCAGAGCCAACACTTAGATGACAGCGACTTTAATAAGTCTGTTTGGCGTAAACTGCAGGAATTGCAAAACCTAGTTTCGCAGAGCACGCCTAGAGGGCCGCATTCTCAATCGTCAGATTGCAGCAATAATTTTCATTTTAATTTGGATGGCGAGCCGCTTTATATCACTTGTTTAAGCCCTACAAGCGCATCAAGAAACAGAAAGTTTAAGTACCCAGCGATTGTTTTTAACTTAATGCCTCAGTTTGAGGTCCCACAGAGTTTCCGTGTCGTCGAATCACACGTAGATACCCACAAAATTTAATGCACATTGTACCAACGGAGAGGAACTAAATATGAGCAACATCATGGTAATCGATTTTATTATTTACGTCGTCATTGGCATATTAACAACTTTGGGTTGTTTTGGCTTAATGAGTGCTTCAAGCGCTTATTCAAATCTAAATAGCCCAACCAGTCGCACTAAGGCGAGTAAGCCTGCTGCAGTGCGGAGCTAAGCGATGCCGAATCCAAGCTTTGCTCCCTTTAACTACTCGCGGGAAAAGGGAGTATGCTTACATTTTCAAGCCACTCAAACTACTTACCGGCGGCAACCAAACCGGCGCCAAACCCAAAAAACACGCCACCGCTCACTTTGTTCATCATCGTCATGCTCTTCGGTGATGACAATTTAGTCTTAGCAAGGCCAGAAAACACCGCATAAGAAATATGCACCATAAACACCAGCAGGCTAAAGGTAAAAACCAGCAACATAAATTGCGGCATAAAGGCATTTTCCACATTGATAAATTGCGGAAAGATAGACATAAAGAAGATAACAGCCTTAGGATTGGTGATCGAAACAAAAAAGCCTTCTAAAAAGCACTTTTTCATCGTACTTGCAGCAATAGACTTGCCTATTTTACTTTCACCTTTAGTTCGCCACATTTTGTAGCCTAAATAGAAAAGATATGCAGCGCCAATAAATTTAACGACCGTAAATGCCAACACCGAACTGGCTAAGATCACACCTAAACTTGATGCCGATACCGCAGCGACAATCAAAATCCCGAGCGCGACACCACAAATACCAGCTAAAGACTTGGCAAAGCCTCTTTGAATTGAGTTATTGATAGTCAGCATCACCGCAGGCCCTGGTAACAAAATTGTCGCCAAAGCGACACCTACAAACAGCAAATAATTGTCCAAAACATCAACCCCGCAAACATGTCCGATTCACACTCACTGCATCATCACACTAAATCATGAATTTACAAAGTAATATGCGATAGGTGGGAGCTACGTACTGAGTTTATCAAAAAAACCTTCTTCGAACTCAGCCTTATCATTTCCCTATGCAATATGCGCTTGGATGAGCGCGACATAAAGTCGCCCCTACTAAAGTAAGTAGTTTAGAGCCAAAAAAAATGCAGACTCATCGGTCTGCATTTTTATACCAGTTGTATTAAGTAAATGATCTATCTTGAAGCGGGGAAATAGCTTTAGTAGCAAGGCAAAAATTTTGCTATTTAGTTGTTCTAAATGAGAAATTTTTAACGAAGCTAATATGCTATTTCACCCTTCAAATTGATTAGAGAATTAATTCAATTGGTATTATGTCAATTTGCTTAATTAAGTGAAATTGGTATTAGGGCCTGTTGATCTTTCAAGTTTGTTTTTGCAGCAGTTTGATTGGTATTTATACAAGGCAGAGCCTGCGTAGCATAGTTATTCTATGTAAGTTAGGCGATAACACAGTAGAAATGCCAATCAAGCGCTGCCCTTTGGGTTCCCCTGAGTGCGCTTTGTTCATTGTTGCTCAACTTTTGCTTAGATTACTAGGCGGCAAGTCGAGCGTCGCGATCAAAACACACTCAGGAGAACAAAAATCAAACAGCAAAGGTCAACAGGCCCTAGTGAACGGATGCGAAAAAGATCACTCAAAAGTATACCTCACACCAACCGAGTATCTCGGACCGTATTGACGAGCAAATAAGAATTGCGCTTCATAACGACCATATCCTTGCTCGGTTTCATTGTTTAAGTTAATACCTTCAAAGAACACCGTAAACTGCTCATCAATATCGTAATTCACACTCACGTCCCATTGACCGTAAGACTTGGCATATTGCGGTGGTGCATCTGCCGAGCCCTGCGCTTGACCTACCCCGATAAGATAAGCGTCACGCCATGCGTAGGTTAACTTCACCGATAACCCGTCTTTTTCGTAAAATGCTTGGAAGTTAGCCGAGTCACTCAACCCCGTCAGCGGTGCTTGCTGCACTAAGCTTTCACTATCAAACTCAACATCGCCATCAACAAAAGTTGCGTTAACACCAAGACCAAAACCCGTTTCACCAAATAAGTGCTGTACCGCCACTTCAAAACCATCAACCGATTTGCTATCGGTATTTTGTGGCTGACTGATGTTCCATACCATCAATGGATCGTCACTGCTTGGTTCAATTTTGCCATCGGCATTACCGTGACCATTGGCGATCATTTGCGCAAAAATGGCATCACTGGTTGCCTGCTCTCCACGGGCTTCAATGTCTGCAATCGCTTGTTTATACCTTGGACCATTGTAAATATCGTAAAGACCTTCAATGGTGGTTTGCGTGATTGTGGTTTGAATAAAGTTATCGACCTCTTTTTTGAAGTAGCCAAGTGACGCGTAACTTCCTTCGTTGTAATAATATTCAAGTGAAAAATCTAGGTTGGTCGACTCAAACGGTAATAGATTTGTATTGCCTCGAGAGCCAGTTCTTGCTCCCGGTTTTGGGCTGCCTGACAAACTTCTGCCACCCGCAAGATTGCTAAGCGGCGCACGCGACATTGTTTTGCCCCAAGACGCTCGTGCAATTAAATCTTCGGTGATATCAAAACGCACATCGATCATCGGTAATAGAATGTCGTAATCCCCTTGCTGCGTTAAGAAATTGTCATCACCGCCTGCAGCGTATTGCATAATCCATTCAGATGGACTGTCCCAATTCACTTGCGTTTCCACACGCTGACGCACCACACTTGTCACATCCGTTTGTTCATAGCGTAGGCCTGCGTTGATTTGCATAAAGTAGTCAGAAAATTCAAACTCCCATTTGGATTGCAAGTAGATGCTGTCAGTGGTTTCATCAACTCGACTTTGGCTGTCTATGCCATCAAAATAGGCATCCGCCGAGTAGTAGTCAGCACCGATCACATCTTCTGTAAGATACGTAAGCTGCCTTGCAATAGCTTCATCAAAGTCATAGGTATAGTAATACCCCGGCTGTAGGTCACTGCCACCACCAGCGAATTGGTCTAGCAAATCGCCAGTTTCATGGCGCGTAAACATGCTATCTGGGAAAATTTCTCTAAACGAAGGGTTAAAGCCCGGTCCTCCTCGTAGACCACTCCACGCTTCATATCCCCCAGTTGACTGTTCAGTACGAGCTGCACCAAACTGCACACTCACTAGGCCAATATCAAAACTGTCGTTAAACCAAATGGCATCAAGTTGTAACTGCTCGACTGTCGCCTCTCCGGGAGAATGAATAAATTGGCTAAAGTTAGAATCAATTTCACTTGCCATGAGTTCATTCGTGCCATTTTTCCAAAGCACATTTGCATGTGGCACTTCGCCCTGCCGATAATCATAAATCTTAGTGAGCAACTGATCTGAGCCTAAGATGATTTGACCATCACTACCCAAACCTTTATCTGCGCCATTATCGGTTTCGTTTTTCGAGTCGTGATAATCAAGCTCTACATGCCAATTATCGTTAATTTGCCAGTCCAGATTTAATCCAAGTGAACGCGCCTCGACTTCCGTGGTATTTCTATTTGCAGTGAACGACGCATCATTACCGCCAATATCGGCATAAACCGCGGTGCCATTGGCATCTAACTCATAGGCATTTATATTACCGCCAAACTCATTCCAAATACCCCAACCCACCGTATTAGAGCCAGTTACGGCAAGGCTTGCCGTATAATCTAAGGTGGCAACAAAACCGTTAGTCGGTGCATATTGAAAGGTAACTTGACCGTTCGTTCTTTCTCGCTCTAGATCTTCAATGCCGTAGTTCATGTCTTTTGGAAAAAAGTAATTTCCGACTTTATTACCCTCGGCATCTTCAGCACGGCCATCAATGATTTTAGATGGGTCTAAATCAGGTAGATCAACATTGGCCTGCCAGCCTTGAATATTGGCTTGCTGCTTTTGAAAATCACGTTGCTGATGGGAGAAGGAAAATCCAAAACCAAAGGTTTCATCGGCAAAGGTATTACTATAAACCGCGGAAACCTCAGGTGTAACATCATCTCCCGCTTCGTTAGAGGTATCAACAATCGCTTTTGCTGTTGCGCTAAAGTGTTGCCCTGGGCGTTGTAGTGGCTTAGCCGTGACAATGTTGACCAAAGCCCCTAAACCGCCACTTGGTACATCAGCACGTCCGGTTTTATATACCTCAAGCGCACTCACGCCTTCTGCGGCTAGGTTTTCCAAGTTATACGAACGAGTATTACCAGTGCCCGGCATTTGGCGACCATTTAATGTCACCAAGTTAAAATCAGGCCCAAAACCACGTACGGTAATTTGGCTGCCTTCACCGTTGGTGCGGCTGACCGAAACACCGGTGATCCGTTGTAAAGACTCGGCTAAGTTGGTGTCTGGAAATTTCCCCATTTCCTCTGCCGAAATGGCATCCATAACCCCCGATGCGGAGCGCTTTAAATCCATTGAACGGATCAAACTTCCGCGGATCCCTTTCACTTCGATCACTTCGACTTTTTCGGCTGTTTGTTGCTCTTCTGCTTGAGCTATGCTGACCATACCCGCATTCATCGCTATTGCCAGCGACAACTGAACGGCAAGCTTACTTTTATTGAATTGTTTGTTCTTCATGACTGCCCTGCGATTTTATTCTTGCTGCTGGATCACCGAGTTCAAAGCACTATTGGCGATCCACACTGGCTTATTGACTGATGATTTCAACATTGTCTATGCGGTAAACGGCACCTTCGCCCATTCCCCAACTGGGGAATACCATCAAGACATCAATGGCACTAATATCGAGTCCTGCATCGTACAAAGCTTGAAGTGGAAACGTATACGTTTGCCATTTGCCAACTTCTGGAGCTTGACCTTCAGCGCTTTGGTTTAGAGCAAGCTCTACCGCCGCACTAGCATCATTTGACTCAATTTTAAACAGCCATTGAGCGTCGATATTTGCAGGTGCTGAAGTCACCTTCATATCAAACTTAACTACGCCAGTTTCTAGTAAATGGGAAGCATCATAATAGACATCGTCATCCGCTAAAAACCCCATCACAGTTGGAGTTGCACCAATAACAAATTGCGCAACTTGACCATGGGCTGCATCTTCGTCTACTTCTATTGTGGGTGTAGAGCCACCACAGCAATCCCAAATTGACCACTGCTCAGCAGCTTGATCTTTGAATAAGCTTAGACCGCCACTCGCCTTGTCACCGTCAGGATGAAAGATTTTTGCGTTATCAACACGATAAACCGCACCGCTACCTGAGCCCCAAGCTGGGAAAATCATCACCACATCAATTGCACTTGGGTCAAGACCAGCCTGAGCCAAAGCTTCAATTGAGAAAGTATAGGTTTGCCATTCACCGGCCTGTGGCGCTACACCCTCTTGTGATTCAGACAGTGGTAGCTCAACCGCACTCGCGGCGTTATCAGACTCAATTTTAAGTAGCCAAGGGACATCAGGCGTTGACGGTAAGCTCATAACTTTCATCTCAAACTGTACTACGCCACCTGCTAAAATTGCAGTTGCATCAAACGGCTTTCCAGCTCCGCCCACTTCTGTTCGAGACGAAAACCCCATTACCGTTGGTGTGTCACCAATCGTGAATTCAGCAACAATACCATGCGTCGCATCGTCAGAGACTTCAGTCGGTGTCGAGCCACCACAACAATCCCAAAGCGGCCACTCAGCGTTAATGGCATTTTCAAATAAGGTCAACGAAGGTAAGTTTGTATCCTGTGCAATCTCAACCTTATCAACACGATAGATAGCACCATTACCAGCTCCCCATGCAGGGAAGAGCATCACTACATCAATAGCTGACACATCAAGTCCTGCATCAGCCAACTGCTGTAGTGGGAAGGTATAAGTTTGCCACGAGCCTGCGGCTGGTGATTGTCCTTCAACGCTTGCAAAAAGATCGAGTTCAGCAGCGCTAGAAGCACCTTGGCTTTCAACTTTAAATTTCCATGCTGCGCTTGGGTCTGAAGGCATTTGCGTCACTTGCATATCGAACCGAATATAGCCCGCTTCTAGCATACTCGTTGCATCAAATGGCGAGGCTTTACCGCTTGGATCTGTGATAAATTCGGCACGACTGGTAAAGCCATTTACGGTTGGCGTCTCACCGACCACAAACTCAACAACATTGCCACGGCTTTCGTCTGCAACCAATGCAGGCGTAGAGCCACCACAACAATCCCAAGCTGGCCAGTTAACGTTAAAATTATCATCAAAGATGGTTAGGTTTTTAGCGGTACCCGAAGAAGGTGGCGACGGAATAGGTGCTTCGCCTTCGACTAACGCATTCTCAAGGTCGTCGTAGCCTGGGCGCACCGTTTCACATCCTTTGCCCGTTTCAGGGTTAGAGCCGCATTCATACACTCTGACATAGTCAACCACAAACGATTGTCCGTTCACAAAGGCGTCCGAGTCGATACCTTTATTATTAACGTTTTCAGGCCAATCACCGCCAACGGCAAGATTTAAGATAAGGTGAAACTGTTGATCAAAAGGCGCACTATCCCAATGAGTAACCAGCTCGCCAGAGCCTTGCTCGTAGTATTCAGCAAACCATCCACGGTGTTTTAAACCAACCGCTTCTTGCTTTGAGTTGTAACGAACCTCCGATTGACGTTGCGTGGCATAGAGATAACCATCAACGTACCAACGAATCTCTCCCTCTTGCCACTCCACAACATAGGTATGGAAGTCATCGGCTGGATTTACACCATCAGGTATGGCGTATGCTTTACCGGTGTGAACATTATTAGGCCAATCACGGCCGTAATGAAGCGTGCCATGCACGTTAGATTCAACCGAGCCATCTTCACTAGCGACCTTGAGGTTTAACGCTTCCATAATGTCTATTTCGCCAGACTTGGGCCAGCCACCGTAAACCTCATCCGTAGGCAACATCCAAAACGCGGGCCAACTGCCTTGCCCGCTTGGTAGCTTGGCCCGCATTTCGAATCTGCCATACTTAAAGTCAGCTTTATATTTGGTGTTCAATCTTGCTGAGGTATACGGCAGTTGTGCGCCTGCTTGCGCAGGGGTAACGACAATATTCAGCATGCCATCGGCAATAAACGCGTTCTGTTCACTGTCGGTGTAACACTGTTTTTCATTGTTGCCACCGCCGTCGCAATTTACCTCGTGCGTCCACTTAGATGTATCTATCGCATCGCTATCAAATTCATCGCTCCACACTAGCATCCAGTCTGAAACCGGCGCTGTGGTATCAACGGATTTATAATTAGTTTCTGTCTCGGCGCTTCCGCCACATCCCGCTATGATAGCCACAGAGATTGCGGTACATAGCCTTGTTAATTTTCTTGCTGCAATTTTCATCAGTTACCCCGATGCAAAACGTCGTTGTCAAATGGTTGAATGCTAAGAACTTTATTATTTAACCTGAGGCTTAGATAAGCTGTCGATTAACTTATCGTTTCTCAGAGCAGGTTATTTAGCTATACGCTGGAAGACTACTCAGCGCGTTCCTAGCAACAAATGTAAGCGCTTACAAATGGAGTTAAAAAAACACACGCAAAATGTAAGCGCTTTCACAAAAGTAAACTAAGTTAATTTATTCGTCAATATTAAATTGTCATAAGGTGAAAATCTGCATGCTATAAATACACACTTAACAGATCAGTAGCATCTAATAAAACCGCAGCAGAAAAAGCTGTAAAGGGGCTTTACATGTTTACGCAATCGTTACGTCAAGATAAATCATACGCTTTAGCTTGGTTGACAATACGGTTAAATTCACTGAGATTATCGAACCTGAGCTTCGGATAATTAATGCCTTTCTAGCAGCCAGTTTTAGCGCTAACTGCGTTGAATTCACTTCCAATAGCCAGCTATTGGTGCGTAAATTCGTCTTGCCTACAGGATGTAGGTACCTTAGCGAGAGCAGGACGCGGAAGCGGTGTTATCCCCAAAACTCTCTGGCTAGACACGGGAATAATTTTACGTGAGTTAAAAACAATGAATCAGCTCATTCCTTATCCAAACCTCAGGTTGAGAAAAAATTAGGGTCACGTTATGAAATCATATTTCCTTTTAGTTGCAGCGGCAGGTGTTATGAGTGGTTGCATGACCACCAAGCCAAGCAGTAACCAGCGCCTCTGTGAAGCGACACTACACAATTACATAAAATATCGAGATTCGGGTTCAACGCAAGCATACAAAAGTGTTTTTACACAGGATGCAACATTTAGTATCCCAGCACTCAATATCAATATTACTGGTGCTGAAGAAATAACAATAAGGCAGCAACAAGCCATAAAAACAACAAAAAGTATGCACATGATAACCAGTGCCGATATTCAACCTATCGAGGCAAATAAGTTTAGTGCTAAAAGCTACTTTGTTCTTTATCAGCAGCCAAAATCTCAATCAGATGCCCCAATCACCGTATTTAACGGTGTGTATGAAGACGAGCTTAAAGTAATCGATGGCCAATGCTTAATCAATCACCGCCTTGTTAACGTGCTTAAAAAAGAAACTTGGCATTAGGCGTTGTTAACCCGGTTATTGTTTGTGGCATTGTGCAATTTTGTACAAGACTTTTTGAGTGAAGACAGATACGCTTTTCATCAATGGGGGAGAGAATTATGCAACACTCAAAGTTTAGTTTTCATCGTGAACTCGGTGGCCTAGAAGTACTACACAACATTGATAAGCAGGAAGACTTTGGTAGACATAGCCACAGCGGCTATACGCTTGCCTTAGTGGATAGTGGTGCACAGCGATTCTACCGCAGCGGCGGTGAACACTTAGCTAGTCAGCATAGTGTCATTTTGATTAATGCAGAGCAGGTGCACGATTGCAGAAAGGCGTCAAAAGATAAGTCTTCATACCGTTCACTCTACCCAACGCCTGAACTATTTAATCAGTTTCTTGGTGATGGCAAGGCAATAGCTCCTTTTTTCCATGATGCAGTGGTACACGACCGAGCGCTTGCGGCACTCATGGACACCACTTTTAACGTCTTAGAATGTGATACCAGCGTGCTTGAAAAGCAGTCTCAGCTTATTACTCTGCTATCTTATTTAAGCAATAAGCAAGGCAAAGTCACATTCGATACAAAAACCCCTTCGGTGAAGCAACGAATTACCACTGCACGCCATTTTCTTTTGGATAATTTATTTGAAGATGTATCACTCGACTCCTTAGCGAGCCTTGTCGGCATGAGTCCCTTTTACTTTATTCGTGTGTTTAAGGCCCACACCGGCCTCACTCCCCATGCCTTTCAAATACAACACCGGCTTAATCATGCCAAGGCATTACTGCGTAGTGGCAAAAGTGTTTCCCATGCAGCATTAAGTGTAGGCTTTTATGACCAAAGCCATTTCAACCGTCATTTTAAAAAGAATATGGGGATCACTCCCAGTCAATATAGCAAGGCTTGTTAATATGAAAGTCGCAGTATGCAAAGGCTTTTGGGATATGTTGCCATTAAATCTCGCCGTACTTCCTTGGGGAATATTGTGTGGTTCCCTTGCCGTGCAAAATGGCTTTACACCGCTCGAAGCACAGTTAATGTCGTTATTAGTTTTTGCAGGCTCGGCGCAGTTAGTGGCGATAGAGCTTATTGCCAAAGACACCGCGCTTATCACCTTGCTTGCGACTACCTTTATTATTAGCGCGAGACATTTACTCTATGGCCTTGCGATCCGCAACAAAATGATAGATAAGCCCCTTAAATGGCGTGGCCCCATTGCGTTTTTTCTCACTGACGAATTGTTTGCGTTTTCCC
The DNA here is from genome assembly GCF_002289345.1 of Pseudoalteromonas sp. HM-SA03. Taxonomy (GTDB): domain Bacteria; phylum Pseudomonadota; class Gammaproteobacteria; order Enterobacterales; family Alteromonadaceae; genus Pseudoalteromonas. The sequence continues at coordinate 90,369 of NZ_NSDG01000087.1, forward strand.
ATCACCACCGTGCCTATCAAGGCAAACTTCGGCTCGTGTATGCGCTCGTCGCAGGTGGTAGCTTTTATGTTGCATGGAATCTGTGGACGCTCATTGGTATTGTCGCAGGTCAGTTTTTACCTGACTTGACCAACCTTGGCTTAGACTTCGCGATTGCGGCAATATTTATTGCTTTAGTGGTCCCGAGCATTAACGCATTACCCGTGTTATGCGCTTGTTTAACGTCGGCCGTAACTATCTTAGTGTTCAAACTGATCCATTTTGAATTTGGTTTAATCGCCTCAGCACTGCTCGGAATGTCGGTAGGATATGTGCTACAAAGTAAAAAGGAGCGTGTATGATCACCACTATTTTAGCCATGGCTTGTGTCACGTTTGCAACTCGGTATTTATTTTTGGCAAAACAACTGCCTTTTACTATCGGCCCTAAACTACAACGCTTTTTAAGTTTTAGCGCCCCTTGCGTACTGACTGCCATTTGGGTACCCATTGTATTTATTCAGGACAAGCAACTTGCCATCACGCCAAGCAATCCCTATTTGGTCGCCGCAACGGTCGCGGTAATACTGGCGTTTCGCTTTAAGAACCTCTATGTCACCACGTTTGGGAGCCTAGCTGTGTTTTATCTGCTGTACTAAATGCGAAATGGTTACGGCCGTTGGATTAAATCCCAAACGCATAAGTGCCGTTTCATCGTCTGCTTTACTCACGCAAGCCAAAGCGCGCTGGTTTAGCGCTTCGAAGCGCCCGGTCACATGGGCTTCACGGCCAATCGCAGCAAGTGGAAATACCATATCGCCTTGCTCAACTTCGATATTTACGTCTAGGCCATTTGCTACTCGCAGCGTCATCCAGCAACCTAACTTTCTGCAAACATGAGTGACCACTCCTTTTACGGTCACAAGGTTTGTTGTATAGTCATTGAGATTTGGCAATATGTGCTCTGCCTCGACTAACTTAGACATGTCTGCACCACCGGCAAATTCTAGCGGGCTTGAAAAGCTAAACCGAGAAAATACCGCCAAAGAGAGTGCTGTTAGTTTTATCGTACCCTTCATCATTGCGACTCCATAGCTTTTATCACTATTACCTCATCAATTGCTTACTCCTATAAAAAGTTATGGAGCATCAATCATATAGCTATATAAAAGTACAATTCGCAACTAAAATCAACACAAAAGTTAATAAAAGGTAAATTTAGAAGTTAAATGTTTTTGAGATTGACGCCACAAATGTAGAATCTGCATAAGAATCAATGTCATTGCTTTCATAACCCAATGAAAAAGACCAAGTACTAATCGAGTAAGTTCCAGTTAGATGCCAGTGGGTATAGTCATCATCACCCGACTCCCATTCGTATTTATCACTATCAAAGCTCATTGAATGATCAACCCCGAGCGTCAGTAACCACCGATCTGTAATTGGGATACTATGCGTGAGCATCACTATCCCGTGAGCAGCCCCTGTTCCAAAGTAATCCCATGCATACCAAAAGTCTAAATTTGTCTGGCCATAATTAAACTTTGCAAAGGCTTCTGCATAATTGTAATCAGCACTCACATCATCACCATGATAGGTATATTGGGAGAGGCCAACATCAAGCTTTAATTTTTCAGTTAGCGTAAATTTGTAGCCACCATACAGATCTCCTTCTAAATCCGTACCATCACCAAAATCTACTTGAGACACCCAGCCTCCAGCATACCAACCACTTTTTCCAAACCAATCTAAACTGACTTGCAGCGCTTCGTCTTCCTTAGTTTGACTTACGCCGTTAAATAAATAATCGGAAGCCAATGTGACGGTAGAAGATGTCGCCGCATTGACAAATAGTGGAGCAAACAACAATGGCAGCAGCCAGTATTTTTTCATCTTTGAAATCACTTTTTAATTAGAGTCATCTCAAGCATAGACCCGTTTTATTGATCTGCATCCATTTACATTCACGTCCGCAAAGATAATAATGAGAATGATTTTTAATTAAGGAGTTAATATGAAAACCTCTCTTTCCTTCACATTGCTTAGCCTCGGTGCCTTTCTTTTTTCTCATGCCGCATTAGCAAATGAATGTGAACTCAGTATCGAAGCCAACGACATGATGCAGTTTTCTAAAAAATCACTCAGTGCGTCATCTAGCTGTAAAGAAATTTCAGTCACGTTAAAGCATACGGGCAAATTGCCAGCCACTACCATGGGCCACAACTGGGTGTTAAGCAAAGCTGCAGATGTTCAAGCTGTTGCGACCGATGGTATGTCGGCAGGTGCAAATAATAGCTATATAAAACCAAACGACAGCCGCGTTTTAGCCGTATCAAAGGTGATTGGCGGTGGCGAGCAAACCACAGTGACCTTCTCTACCGAGCAGTTAAAGCAAGGTGAAAGTTACAAATTCTTCTGCTCTTTCCCGGGCCATTTCGCGATTATGCAAGGTACGTTTACACTTAGCTGAAAATATTTAATAGCAGGGAATAAACCGCGAATTTCTACAGTTTCGCAGTGTAACCCTGCTAATACCGTGTCACTCACTTCTCTAATTTGAGACAATTATTACTCAAGCCTTGAAGAATATCCCTATAATCATTACAATCAATTGCAAACAATAATGATTATCACCATCATGAGCTTTTTCTCAATTATACCGTTTTGGTTTGCCGCCGTATTGCTCTATTTGGCAAGTCCAAAACAACGATTTTTGGCTACACCTATTAGTAAACTCGCGGCATACCCTGTAGCCATTCTACTAAATTTGTCAGGCCTTGTTATTTTAACATTGCAGTACCCTTTGGTCTCTGCAATGTTAGCAGCACTTGTTATCTTGATGTTTAGCTTAGTTTCAGTGACTTTGTTAAGTGGATATCCAATTAAACGCTTCTATCTCATTTCAACATTGGTCTTCTTGTTATCTCTATTTGTAGGGGGAATAAGTTATGTGGCCTAAAACCTTACTTGGGTTTTCGTTGGGATTATTGCTGTCTATTTCTTTGGTGCTAAATCTCAATTTGCTATTACCATTTTCTGAATCGGCAAAACTCATGCTGGGTCTGATCTTGGCCTTTCCTATTTGGGCGGGCATTATCGTTTGGGGCTACGGATTTCCAAGTGCCAAAGCCGCTTGCAAGCCACTATTTGCCATTTTTATCCCTTCACTGCTATTAAATACAGCATTACTGTTAATGAGATAAATAATGAAAAATCAAACACTAAAATCATTAACCGAAGCACATGCCTGGATTGGACTCATTATTTCAACGATATTATTCATCGTTTTTATCACAGGCTCGCTTAGCTTATTTAGAGATAATATTCGGGGCTGGGAACGTGCACCTCTGGCTGTACAATCAAGCGAGTCAATAACTACAATTTCCTATGATAAAGCCATAAACTCTATTCAACAACAATATGATGTTGATACCGATCATGGTTTTTTTATGCGAGAGCCTACGCCGCATAACCCGTTTATTGAAGTATATTTCGCAACCCACTTAGACCAGCCCCACCCGATCACCGGAGAAGATCACCAAGATCAACACCTGTTGGTCTCACCACAATCTGGTGAGGTGCTCGTCAATGCTGACACATTCGAGTTTTCGACTTTGCTTTTTGAACTTCACTTCGATTTAGGGCTAGGCAGGCCTGGGCTCTACTTCGTTGGTGTCATTACGTTATTTTTCTTCGTTGCTATACTAAGTGGTGTTGTGATCCATTGGCGCAAAATTGCTAAAAACTTCTTTCAATATCGCGCCGAAGGTAAAAAAGACAAATGGTTAGATGCTCATAACCTGATTGGCACAATGGGTCTGCCTTTTCACATTATGTATGCCTTTACAGGGCTTGTTTTCAACCTCGTTATTATTTATCAAATTTCATACGCCGTGCTGCTCTATGGCGGTAACCAAACTGCATTACTGCAAGCGGCTGGATTTAACGAGCCAAAAATTGAGGCAATAAACGAAGCACAGTCGATGCAAGGCATCGATCAACTAAGAGCTCAAGCACAGGCTAAACTTGGAGATGTAACCTTCACTATGGTTAAAATTAGCCATTTTGGAGACAAGAATGCCGTGGTAGGCTTTACAGCAAAAAGCAACGATGCGTTCTCAAATATTAAAGAAGTTCAATATAAGCTAAGTGACAGTTCGCAAATTTACCTCACAGAAAACAACTATGATAATGCGGTACGAGCGGGACTATCTACCATTGCAAGCCTCCACTTTGGTGATTTTGCAGGATATGGCATGCGACTGGCGTTTTTATGCCTTGGTCTTGCAACCGCCTACTTAATTGTTACTGGCAATTTGATGTGGATTGACAAACGAGCCAAGCAGAAAAAGCAAAGCCCTAAAAGCCTAATGTTTGTCAAAAGACTGACTAGCGGCAGCTTTATTGGAGTAATTTTGGCCGTTGCTGTTGGCTTTACATTAACCACTTTGCTTCCTGCGACGCATGCCGACAAATTAGAAACCGTCAAGTCTTCTATGTTTATAGCCTTTTTCTTCGCCCTGATAAGTAGCCAATTTGCCAAAGATATTTTGTCCTTTAGCAAGGTGTTATTAGGACTAAGTGGGATTTGCTATTGTTTAAGTTTAGTGATGAACTTGGTCTACTTCGGTAACCAATACAGTTTATTGCCGCTACAAACTAAAGTAGACTTCGCGATTGTGATTGGACTAATAGCACTAATGGCCTTGATCTGTTGGAAGGCAGTGTCACGGATAAACGCCGCTGTGCAAACCACAAGTGCAACTTCGCCAGAACAAACTTCGCACCAAACTGCGAACTAAAAAAGCGGGCTTACATAGCCCGCTTTGCCTTACTCTCACAGGGAAACAATGTGAAGTTAAAACTCAGTCTTAAATCTTAGGTAGTACTCACGACCCAGATATAAAGACGAATGAATGGGATCTGCGTTATTTCCATTACCCGTCGCAAAAGGTGGCGCTTCATCCAATAGGTTGTTAACGCCCAGCGTAATTTGAGTATCAACAGAATCAAAATGGTAGGTTACTTGAGCATTATGTGTCAGCGTGCTATCAACCGTATTGGTAAAGTTAACGATTTGGTCGCCTTGTTTAACCGATACTTCTTCTAACATCGAACCGATGTAGTAACTTTGCCAACTTGCGCTAAAGTCGTCATGCTGCCAATTAAGTGCAAAGTTAACTCTGTGCTCAGGCACCGCCATCTGGCCATTAACGCGCTGTCCGGCTCTATCTTTGGTTGCAAGGCCCGGTTCAATGACTTCATGTTTACTCACAAATGACCAGTTTAACGCGGTACTCAAATCACCAAGTGAAAACTGCCCGATGTCAAAGCGAACTTCCGCGTCTACCCCCTGACGGTTTAACGCATTGAGGTTTTCATTAAATACATCGATGCCGGTGATCACCCCCTGAAACTCTCCAGATTGAACACGATGTACAGAGTCGCAGTACAAACCATTATTCATACATTCACTCAATTTAGTCACCGCGCTAATGTTGCCAATGGCATCTTTTAATTGGATGTCATAAAAATCTAAGGTGATTGAACCGTTAGTAAGCCAGCTCGGCTGATAAATCACCCCAAGTGTTTTGCTCGTCGCGGTTTCTGGGTCAAGTTCGGTGTTACCGCCAGTATTGGTTCTGATCTGTCCGATCGTTTCTCGGTAACTACCATCAGCGGGAACGCCTGTGCTAACACAGTTTTGGTTTGGATTTGCTACGGCACAAGGATCGTCGCCATTTTCAAAACCAGGTAAACTTCCTTTATAAAGTTCCACCACATTAGGCGCTCTAAATGCTTGTGACCAAGTCCCTCTAAAACTCAACTGCTCATTCAACGCCCAAAATACGCCGACTTTTGAATTGGTGGTCGAGCCAAACGTATCAAAGTCTGAATATCGAGTCGCGAGGTTTAATTCTAGACTCTCCGCCCAATCATGATCTGATAATAGCGGTACAACGGCTTCAAGGTAGGCTTCATTGAGCGAGTATTCGCCGCCAGTTGGTCTACCTAACCCATCCGTGACTAAAACATTAATTGAAACGGCATCTGTTTGATTGCGCGCCTCAACCTTTTGATTTTCGATGCCAAAAGACACACCAAGGTCGCCCGCAGGCAAACTCGCCACTACGCCACTTACATTCGCGCTGGCGATTTTAATCTGGTTATGACCTTGTTGGATCCCCGGCCAATCACCAGAGAGGTAATTTAGCATGTCCTCGGAAATTTCGGAGTCGGTACCAGGTTGACCAAAGATATTAAGCGGCACACAACCCTCAATTAGCGCATCCGGTGTTGCACCACAACGCAGCACGCCCTGATCATCAAAGTGAGTAGGCCCAACCGCATTTTTAGCCGCAGGCCAATTGAATATGCCAGTTTTTAGTCGTTTGTTTGAGTTGCGACCAAAATTGTAGGCCAACTCCCAGCTCCAATCTGCATTAAAATCACCAGAGAGCGCCATCACAATACGGTACTGGCTGTTTTCTACATGGTTCATACGGCCATTGGTTTCTACCATTCTTCGACGCCAATCATTGATGGCATAAGGATTACCATCTTTGTCTTTCGGACCGAATTGCTGGTTGTAGTAGTTATCAGGAGAGTAGGTAAAATCTAAATACCCACCCCAAACTGGAACGAGTGGCTGAGGCGCACCATTGGTTGTGGATTTTCGATGTGAATAAAGCGCCTCGAAATTGAATACCACGTCATCCGAAAACTTCAAATTGCCAAGATCATATTCCCCAAACGCACTCATGCTATAGCGTTCAAAAGGCGTTTGCAGCAAGCTTGGTTCTTGGTAGTTATATAAGTCATTTTGCGCAAGTGACGCATCGGAGATAGTTTCACGCCACTCGCCATATTCAGGGCCTCGGGTAACAAATATTTCCTTGCCGTTCTCATCCGTGACTTTCAGGTTACTCCAAGGCATTGCGGAGCTACCGCCTTGACCGTAACTGCCATCGGGATTGAGGGTTAAATCATAACGACTAAAATCTCTGTCACCGGCATACACTTCTTGTTTTTCATCGTAGCTGGCACTCACCATAAAGCGCCCTTTATCACCAACAATGCCTGTTACGAGTTCCAAAGAGGTTGTATCAGCATCGCCTTCAGCAGATTGGCCAATGGAGCCACTGACCTCAAAAATATCGCTCGTTTGGCGAGTAATAATGTTGACGACACCAGACACCGCATCAGAGCCGTAAATAGAAGACGCACCGTCCAATAAAATTTCAACACGTTCAATAATCGCAGTAGGGATAGCACTCAGATCAACTGCAGCATCCGCGCCATTTCCCCCGTTTGGTAAGCGGCGGCCATTTAGCAAAACCAACGTGCGCTGTGCGCCTAAACCACGCAAGTCAAAGTTTGTCACACCCGACGTATTTTCATTTTGGGAAGCATTAGGAGCACTGGCAGAAACTGTTAGATTTTGCAGCATATCACCAATATTTTTAAACCCGGTTTGCTCGATATCCGCTCTCGATATTGTGGTTACCGCACCGGGTTTACTTAGGTTTGCCCTCGCGATACGCGACCCCGTCACCATAATCTTTTCAACGGGTTCCGACGCAGCTTCCTCGGCAAACACTGGGGCCGTCCACACCATAGCGCCCGAACCACACAAGCTGGCGATTGCCAACGCCAAAGTCGTTTTTTGTTTTGTTATTGTCATAACGGTTTCCTTTGTAACGTTCCAAATTATAAGTAGACGCTGACGATAGAAAGTTTCTTATTATCACTACAGGGAATGAAATAGGTTATTTATTGCGCCTTTTTATACTGATAACACAATTAAACCGTTCCAACAAACAATTCCAGACGATTTACGCAATATTTATTTACTTTTATTGAATATTCAAGCATCTAATTAAAAATCATGTAATCAGTCAGATTTGGCGTGTTCACTACCCTGAGAGTCACAAATGTCACCACTCTCTTGGTATTCAATATTGGCCTTTAAGGCCACCGAAATCTGGTAAAAAGCACTTATCGGGACTACCTTTATCTAGGGCCTGTTGACCTTTACTGTTTGATTTTTGTTCCTCAGAGCGTGTTTTGCTCACGGCGTACAACTTGCCCGATGTACATATCAATCAAACTGCTGCAAAAACAAACTTAAAAGATAAACAGGCCCTAGCAATCTTCCGTCATCGAACAAACAAGGATCTCCCATGGATAAGAAGCAAAACACACCGTCGATTTGTCCTTTTGCACATGGTGCAAATACGTCGTCAGAGCATAGCGAGCACCAGTGGTGGCCAAATAGCCTGAACTTAGACATATTGCATCAGCACGATACGAAGACCGATCCGATGGATGCCAATTTTGATTACAAAAGCGCATTTAACAGCCTCGATTACCCCGCCCTGAAGAAAGATCTCGAGCAACTTATGACAGACTCACAGCCATGGTGGCCCGCAGATTGGGGACACTATGGAGGGTTAATGATCAGAATGGCATGGCATGCTGCAGGCAGTTATCGTGTTGCGGATGGTCGCGGTGGCGCAAACACGGGTAATCAGCGCTTTGCTCCGCTAAACAGTTGGCCGGACAACGGAAACTTAGATAAAGCGCGGCGTTTACTTTGGCCTATTAAAAAGAAATATGGCAATCGTATTTCGTGGGCCGATTTAATCGTGCTGGCGGGCAACATTGCTTATGAGTCAATGGGATTCAAAACCTTTGGCTTTGCCGGTGGCCGAGAAGATATCTGGCATCCAGAAAAAGACACCTACTGGGGCAGCGAAAAAGAGTGGCTGGCTCCCTCCAATAATTCAAACAGCCGCTATAGCGGTGAACGCGATTTAGAAAACCCGCTTGCCGCTGTGATGATGGGTCTTATCTACGTTAATCCTGAGGGCGTAGATGGTAATCCAGATCCGTTAAAAACAGCTGAAGATATGCGTGTTACCTTTGCTCGAATGGCAATGAACGATGAAGAAACGGTTGCGCTAACCGCAGGTGGACACACTGTGGGTAAAGCGCACGGAAATGGTAATGCCGACGAGTTAGGCCCAGAGCCCGAAGGCGCGGACTTGCATGAACAAGGTTTTGGCTGGATGAATCACAGCTCGCGAGGCATTGGTTCTGATGCAGTAACCAGTGGTATTGAAGGCGCTTGGACGACTAACCCAGCTCAATGGGACAATGGCTACTTCTACTTGCTGTTCACGTACGAATGGGAGCAAACTAAAAGTCCTGCGGGTGCATGGCAATGGCAGCCTATTAATATAAAAGAAGAAGATAAGCCGGTTGATGCTGAAGACGCATCCAAACGCTGCATGCCGATGATGACAGATGCCGATATGGCGCTGAAAATGGACCCTGCTTATCGCAAAATTTCAGAGAAGTTTTATGCCGATCCTGACTATTTTAACGATGTTTTTGCAAGAGCGTGGTTTAAACTCACCCACCGTGACCTTGGCCCTAAAAGTCGTTATCTTGGCCCTGAAGTCCCTAACGAAGATCTACTTTGGCAAGACCCCGTCCCCAGCGTTAACTACACCCTAAACGACAGTGAAATTAGCGCCCTCAAGCAACAAATTCTAGCAACCAATGTGACGCTTTCAGAATTAGTAGCCACCGCGTGGGATAGTGCAAGAACGTTTAGATATTCCGATTTTAGAGGGGGGGCAAATGGTGCGAGGATCCGACTAGCCCCGCAAAAAGGTTGGCTTGGAAATGAGCCAGAGCGTTTAGCGAAAGTACTCGCCGCATTAGAAACCGTGCAAAGTAATTTTACGCCTTCCGTAAGCATGGCTGATCTAATCGTATTGGGTGGCTGCGCTGCCGTTGAACAAGCAGCTAAAAATGCTGGTGTATCAATCCAAGTGCCTTTTATCGCTGGGCGAGGTGACGCCACAGACGAGCAAACCGACATTGAGTCATTTGATGTATTAGAGCCTGTACATGACGGTTTTCGTAATTGGCAAAAACAGCACTACAGCGTAAAACCAGAAGAAATGCTACTTGATAGAGCCCAACTGATGGGACTCACAGCCAAGGAAATGACCATACTGATCGGCGGAATGCGCGTGCTAGGCACCAATCACGGGCAAACATCGCATGGCGTATTTACCGATAACGTTGGCACTTTGAGTAATGACTTTTTCGTCAACTTGACCGATATGGCATATCGCTGGGAGCCAAGTGGAGAGAACCTATATGAGATAAAAACACGTGATACGGACACGGTAAAATGGACCGCGACTCGCGTTGATCTCGTCTTTGGTTCTAATTCTATTTTGCGCGCTTACGCTGAAGTGTACGCACAAGATGATAACAAAGAGAAGTTTGTCCGTGACTTTGTTGAGGTATGGACCAAAGTAATGAATGCAGACCGATTTGACCTAAAATAGCTGCTTATAACTCAGCCTAGCCACTGGTGCGTATATAACAGTGGCTTGGCCTGTTTATCCTATCCGCTTTATTTTTTGCAGTACTCAACTCGCCGCCTTATGGGCCAAGCTAAAGTTAACCAAGAACATATAAAAAATCGCTATTTCAACATGCGCTAAGCTCAGCCACAATCCAATCTCGAAACGCCTTTAATTTAGGCCACTCAAAATGGCGCTCTGGTGCGACCAAGTAATACCGATATTCACATAACCATGCAAAGTCGGGATAGATTTCTAATTGGCCTAGCGCTAAAGATTGATTCACTAAACGTCGACGTAACAAAGAAAACCCCTGCCCTGCCACCGTTGCTTGCTGTACCAACGCCGCATTATCAATTTTGAGATTACTGAATGTATGACCACTCAAATCCAGTTGTTTGTTTAGTTCAAGCCACGCATGCTCATTATCCCGGCCTTCATCATAGATAAAATTGAGTTTAGATAGCTGTTCTCGCAACGGTTTATTTGGGTCAATTAATCCAGGACGGTAGGCAAGGACTAACTCATCCTCCGCGATGAGCTCGCTTTTCAGTCCCGGATAGTTACCAAATCCAAAGCGGATCCCAATATCAATATCGTCGTGGTTAAAATCGGCGAGTTGCTCGGTTGGATCAATACGTAGCTGGTAGTCTGGTAATGCTTTGTTGAAGCTCGCCAACCTTGGCAACAACCAACAAGTAGCAAATGAAGGCAAAACCGACAGGTTAATGGTGTTTGGGTTAGGATCTGATTTTAACGTCGACAAGCCCATTTCCATTTGCCCAAAGGCTTTGTGTAAGTACGGCAACAAGTCTTGTCCTTGCTGAGTTAGCAATACCTTTCTTGTTTGTCGTTCAAATAACATACAACCAAGCTGTTGCTCAAGGGTTCTTATCTGTTGACTCACAGCGGCTTGAGTCACAAATAAGGCTTCCGCCGCCTGCTTAAAACTGCCTAATTCCGCCGCCGNAAGTCCTTTGAGTGGAGGTGATTTCATTCGCCATCTTACTTAATTAAAACTTAACTATAGGTCAGAATTTCTAGTTTGTCAGTTTTATGAATGCACACAATACTTAGCAGTGAAATCAGAGACGGAAGGAGTCTTTATCATGAAATACGCAATTATTCTTGCATTTCCTCTAGCAGCACTCGCATCAACATCCGAGCAGGTACAAACTGAAAAAGTATTTACTGATGCGGGATACCCCTACAAAAACTTAATCATGAAGGCCGAAAAAGTGGAGCTTGTTTATTCAGAAGAGCAACACAAAACGACCTGTCGAGTTAAGGTCTATAGCGGTGATGTACTTCATGAAGGGAAGCCTATGAAGATATCGGCTAAAACGTTTTCAACCGATCCCGTCAAGGGCTGTCTTGCCCGACAAAACGCCAAACACATTTTAAGTTTGCTGTAGACGATATGAAATCAGCATTAACAACTTGCTCATAAGCAGTTGCTAATGCTGATCACTGAGCAGCACATATTTGCGACAGTTTGAAAACATACACGACTAAAAACAAGTTCTAATTCCACAACAAAACAACACACTTGTTAATAAAGGGTTTTTAAACATACGTTCACTTTCGTTAAAATGGATAAAAGCGAAGTAATTTAGCCCGAGTACTAGCATGAGAAGATCCATATTTCACTACGTTATAGAACATAAAACATCTACAAAATAGTCAGTAACAACTTGATATTAAATAAAATTATTTTAAAAGCAGGTAGCAAACTAACGTTCAAAAAGCCAATCTGATAGTAAGAAAACACTTCAATTACAAACAAAAACCAATTGAAACATTTATTTTACAAACTATAATCCTTGCCCCTCAATTGAGTAAAAACACTATTTTTTGCTTTTAATTTTCAAGGAGTAGATATGAAAATAAAGCCTCTTACATTTGCACTAGGACTTGCATTAAGCAGCACAGTTCAAGCGTTCACCCAATTTGGTGGACAGGGGATCATGCCCATGGGACATGAATGGTTAACCCGCACCGCAGCACTTGAGGTGCTGGATGCCGAACATATTATCGAACCAGATCCCAACGACCCCAGACACGTTTGGCGCTATGGTCTGGCAAAGAACATCGCACTACATACCGCACAAGATGAAGTTACTCGACTCCAATCCCAGTTAAACAACAACCCGCTCTATGAACCAAGATACGACAGTGTCAATTCAGCTATCGTCGGTGAGCGTTGGGTTGATATTGCTGGATTTAACGTCACCAACGCCAGTACCGATCCTACCGGCCCAAACTGTTTTAGCGCAGTCTCGCAAGAACCAGCTGACATTCAGCTAGATCACTTTATGCGCCGCTATGATGATATTGCAGGCCAAGGTGGTGTAGATGCAGCTTATCGCGCGCAAAAACGTTTTGTTCAACATTTTATTGATGCAGCCATGGCTGAGGAAAAACGCCTCAAAGTATGGGATGGTGGTGGCCACGCCGCCCTTACGGAAGTAGATCATAATTACTTTTTGTTTGGCCGTGCCGTTCACCTATTTCAAGACTCATTTAGTTCAGAACATACGGTAAGGCTCCCACAAGATAACTACGAAAAGGTTTGGCAAGTAAAAGCTTACCTTTGCTCTGAAGGTGCCGAGCAGCATTCGCACGATACCAAAGATGTGCTTAACTTCACCAGTGGCGATGTGATTTGGCAGGAGAATACACGCTTAGAGTCTGGCTGGCAGTCTTATCGTATTAGTAGCATGAAACCAGTTGCGATTGTCGCGCTGGAGGCCAGTAAAGATCTCTGGGCTGCGTTTATTCGCACAATGGCAATACCAAAAGCACAAAGACGTAGCGTAGCCGAGCAAGAAGCACAGCGACTAGTACAAAACTGGTTGTCGTTTGACGAGGCCGCTATGCAGGCTTGGTATGAGGACGAAAGTAAACGTGACCATACTTATGTACTGGCCCCTAATGAGTCAGGAAAAGGGAAGTCGCTTGAAGCTTGTATGACGGAGCTAAATGTAGGCACAATTAGCCAAACAGAGCGTGTTGCACAGCTAGATGCAGAGCGAAACCAATGTCTTTTTAATATCGAGGCCGAACCTGGTTTTGACGATCTTAACGACCCACACTTAGATATTCCCTACAATTGGCGCTGGAAATCTCTAACCTGGCAAACGCCACCAAGCGGCTGGACATATCCGCAGTTAAGTGCAGATACGGGCACACAAATCACGATAAAATCGCCCGTAAATAATCAGTATTTAGCAGTACACTCCCTGAACAATGACAGCCGAATTACCTTTAGCCCAACTGAGCCTCTCGATTTAATTCAGATAACCAATACACAGGGTCAGCACTATTTTAGAGCCACTCAGGCCCCTTCACTGTTTTTAAGTTACAGCAGTAACAGCGCAGGCTATCTCAAACTCGTAGACTCTCCTAAGCAAGCACTCTACGCATTGATTTATCAAGGTGGTGTTTGGAATATCAAAAATCAATTTTGGCAGCAATATATTTGGTTTAACCAAGCGCAAAACCAACCTGAGTTAAATCGCCATGGCGAACCGGACCAGTTATCCGCAAAGTGGATGATTGAACCGTTTTAAAACGATTTATACCAGTTGTATTAAGTAAATGATCTATCTTGAAGCGGGGAAATAGCTTTAGTAGCACCGCTCTCGCGTCCTGCTACCGCTAAGGTACCTATATCCATATAGGCAAGGCAAAAATTTTGCTATTTAGTTGTTCTAAATGAGAAATTTTTAACGAAGCTAATATGCTATTTCACCCTTCAAATTGATTAGAGAATTAATTCAATTGGTATTAACCTACACTAAGCTTGATACCAATGCATCAATAGTCTTATTCAACCTAGATATAAGTACTCTTGACGCATTGGTTTATCATATTGAGGTCTGTTGCTCTTTCAAGCTTTTTGCACCAGTTTACTTAGCAGTTGCGCCTCGTTAATCTATCTCAGCATGACGGTAACATAGTGAAAATGAAGAGCTCATCTTGTCGCTCTTTGCTGCTCAACCTTTGCGTCTAGCCTACTCGCAGCAAGCCAAGCACCGAGACTAGGACATTCCAAGAACAAAAACCAAACAACACCAAACGACAAGTACTGAAGTCTACTCTGTCACTTTGTCGGCTACGAGTAAAATTTGTCTCTCATAGTCTTCCAAGCCAAAGGTAGACGCTAAACTGCCACCATTTAAGTCCAAATACATTACCCCAGCTTCAGACGCTAAAGGCGTAGCTGACCAAACATATGCATACCCACCTTCTGCTTCAGCGATAGCAAAAATATTAGGAAAAACCGTTTGGTTTACTGCAGGGTTGACACAGGCAACTTCACGGATTGAGTTAAGCTCCTTGATATTAGGCAAACGCCAATTCTTAATACCCGCGTATTGATAAATTGCATGACTTGGAGAAGTCCGGATCTTTTCTGCGGTTTTAAGGGCATCTTGCCAGTACATAGCGGTTGGCATTCCATCACAACTTGAAGTTTGTGCATTAAAAGTTTGCCCAATACTACAGCGCATCCAAGTAAGCTGTGTTGCTCTATCAGTTACGGTACCATCTTTATTATCGATAAAACCTACGCTAGGTGAAGAGCGCTCGATAGTTTGTGAACACGCTTGCTCAATAGCCTGTACAGTAAAGCACATTGATAAAGACAAAGTGACTAATAAATATCTCATTTTGCTGCTCCTAAAGTTACAAGCCTCACAGGTAATACACTTGGATATTCGCATTTTTGTGCACTATCACAGTATGCATAAGAAGTCGTTGCACCAATATAATCACCGTTAAACCCAAGCGCCCACATGTGAGAGGCATAGTACATAGAAGTGTGCCATTCTATCGATGGCGTTGCTGTCCATATATCTCCGGCATGTGTTTCTGGGAAGTAATTAACGTCTACTCCAAGTAAAACATCGCCGTCATTCTTATCTGTGCTCGCAAAGTGCACTAAGCTATACAGCTCGTTGAATTTAGGTAACTTCCAGCCAGAGTGTCCACACAACCCGACACCGTTGTTTAGATTGTTTATGTAACTTTCATATTGCGATACTGTGCATACACCTTCTGCATTATCACAACTGGCTTCAGCCACTTCAGCAGGAAAAATCGATTCGCGGTCGCTAGGTTTAAATGCAAACAACGTGTCTTTGTGGCGAATACCTGCGTTTGCATCTTTTACTTCCCAAATTAGCCCTGTTTGTAAGTCTTTTACACAGCTCCATTGTTCAGCATCAGCTGCAAGCATTTCACCTGTACTACTGAGTTTTACATAACTAAAACCCGCAGCACCATCCGCATCATTATTTTGTGTAAGATCAAGACCATAATCTGCGTCTTGACCTGGAAAGTCCGCAACAGAAGCGGTATTGTAAAAGCCATCTAGGTTAGCGAATGCAGTTACCCCAGTGTCAGTCATAGGGAACCCTACAGACCAATTTAATGCATTCGCAACAAAACTATCTAGCTGATTAAAATGACTATTGTTTTTTATCGCGGTAATAATATCTGCAAGTTGAATCGCAAAGCCCGCAAGAATAGCCCCCTTATTTTCACTTTGCTGTTGCGCAGCCTGCCACAATTTTACAAATTCAGTATTGAAGTTTGCTAAGTCTGCGCTTTGCGCTGTCAATAAAGTATCCGCTGACAAAGACAGTGATAAGCCATCGTTAAGTGCAGAAACAACAGCCTCAATTGCTTGCTCTCTACTGATGCCTTGTATCATATTCGCGCTAACCAGAGTCGTTGCAGGTGTCATTACGATACTAGCGTCATTCGCAACTGCAGCTGGCGCACTGAGTATCATCACATTGCCTTCTGTCACAATGTAGCTCTGGTTAAGGATTGCAACATCTTCACTTGTTAATGTTGCGGTTCCATCTGTAATTGAAGTTTGCACCTCGACACTGTCACACACTAAGTTTTCATTGCTATCTGCGCATAAAGTACCGGTTACTGCGTTATCAACGCTGATCGAAACCGAATAACTAATTGGGTCTACCGTTGTCTCATTTTCAGTATTTGCTTTAGTGTCACCACTCCCCCCACCGCAAGCACTGAGACCCACCACCGAAAGCGCAAGCGCAAGCGGTTTCAATTTAAATGTCATGTTTACTCCTAGTGTGTATTTTGAGTCGCCTAAGCCCAATTAAAATTAAACCAATATTTAGCCAATACAGGCTGCCACTCGTGTTGTCATTTATTTTTTCTAGATGATTATCTTGGTCATCTGTATGTGCTTTATCGTCAGACGCAGAATGACAGTGATAATCGGTAACTTGTGAAAGCTGCCAAGCTTTAAGCGTAGGCGTATTAATTAGTTCGGAGAAATCAGGCTTGTGATCTACAACCTGAAGCTGCCACTGGCCGTNTGACCTTCAAGTAGCGAGAAATCTACGTTTGCAACATCAGAAGGCAGACTAAATTCAAATTTTGAATGTGGGTAGTAGCTTTGATCCCAAATGACTACGGCAACACCCGCAGGGCTAATTAACTTTATACTTACTTGGCTCAAGTCATTGTGTTCAAGCTGTAATTCAAATTTAAGGTCATCACTAACCTGCAGAGATTGCTGCTCTACATCAAGGTAAAAGTTGGTGATCCCCTTACTGTGCACAACTCCACTAGGCTCTCCGGTTGCGTCTTTAAGTATGCCTCCCTCACCTTTTACAACAAATAGATTTGGCTGGCCTAAGGTAACTTCTAGTTGCTGTAGGCTTTGATTTAATACTGGGATCCCTGTTGAATATTTCTCCAGTACAGGAACAGAAGCACTCTTCCCACAGCTCAATTCAAACGCATCATCGAAGGTGATGGAAAAAGTGTGTGTTATCGAATCTCCAGCCTTAATATCGCCAACCTGTTGAGTTGCGATTTTTATTGTTGAGTCCTCAGTCGACGCGAACTGGATATCTTTAAGCGAGTAAGGGCTGATATTTTTGATATTCACAACCACAGAGGGATCTGAGGTGAGAGTATCAATGACCTTGGCTTGTTCAATGACCAATAATTTTGGCAACAAGTTATGATGACTAAAATGCCGTTGTAAAATATCAGCATAGTGTTCATTGGGGTACAAGCGCTTTGCCATATCAAGTGTAGACAGCGCTAAATTGGGCATAGTGATCCCCGCCCCTAGGCCAAACATAGCTTCAATAACAATCTTCTCCATGTCATTCATGCCTTTCACACCATAATGCGCTTCAGCTTCTTTGAAGGATTGAAATAATGGTGTGGACCAAAGCTGATCACCAAGGGAACCTGCAACATGAATATGGGCTGGGTAGTGATAATTTGGATTATACCTAGCTTTACTATCATTTAACGTTCTTGGTCTACGTTGTCCAAAACGAGCATCCCAGTTAAACATAACATCCGGCTCAAACTCGTAGCCTTGCGGATCTCGGTAACTATGACTTGCGGCGAGAAAATCGGCATACCCTTCCCCAATTGCACCGCTATCCGCACCGTCGTCATAGGGATTGATGAAGTTAGTAACACTGTGTCCATATTCATGCCATATTACATCAGCATCCTGCGCGTCAGCATGCCCCCCAACTCCTAATAAAATCCGTTTTTGATGAAATGAATATGCCGACTGGTCATTATAAGAACCTTGTGCATCAATGGTGATCGGCGCATAGTGGATCAACTTATCGCCAGTAAAACCCAATTCCTGCAAATGACGCTGAGCAGAATCGACGTGAAAATAGGCCATTTGTTGTAAAAAGCTGGCAGAGCTATGATGATTTTTTGCTACACCAGCTACAGGCAACATTTCCACAACTTCGTGTGGTTCTGCAAAGTCAGTTACTCGAGCATAAGGCCCCGTCAGTGCTAGCTGGTTGCCAATTAGCGTTAAATCTCTAAGCTCAACAAGTCTAAATGCTGCATCCGCAAATTCAGTCTGCGGTGTAAACTGTTGCTCAATGTCTTCACTCATTAAGCTAGTTTTTGGGTCTGGATCAAATAACCATGACTGCTTGATTCGACCTGAGTATTCAGGCTCAACTTCACTTTGGTAGGCAGGAATAGCGCCGCGTTGACCAAGGATTTTAGTGGCATCAGCATCAATAAAATAATGCTGAGTAACGATTTCACCTTGCAAGGTTTCACTTACTAATACGTTCCAAACAAATCTTAAACCTTGCTGCTCAAGCCACCACCCTCGCTTAATTTCTTCTATCGAAAAATGGTCAACTTGTTTATCAATTAATGCACCAACCTGCTCAATAGAAGGAGCAACAGAAACCGTGCCCTCATCCAAGTTTAACGTCGAAAAATGAGAGACATACAACCGAAATGCTAGTCCTTGTTGATCCGTTGCAACACTATCCACGATATTAAATATTGGCAAAGCGTCATAAGTAGGCATAAAGCTATAATAATTACCAAACTGACCTTTACGACGGTAAGAAAATTGATATTTTCTTGCTAACTTGGTTTCAAGTAACTGTTCAGCTTGTTGTGAATTAATAGCACGACCAGTAACAAACTGAAGCTCTGCCGCGGTCGCACCTAGGTGCCACAGTAGCAATAGTAATAATGGTTTTTTCAAGATGGTCACCCTTTAAAATTTATACTGGATAGATGCTCTAAAGTTTCTACCTGGTTGTGAATAGTCGAAGTCGGAATTGGATTGACCAGCAACATCTTGATATCGGGTATAATGCTTATCTAGCACATTATTTATCGCGGTATTGAATTTCCAATTTTTTGATAGTGTGTAACTTACGGATAAGTCTAGGCTGTGCCAACTTCCTGTTGACTGACAAGGTATTTCTACACTTAAAAATGGGTCTAGGCACGTAGGTAAGTCAGTCATCTGACTTTGTCCATACCATTGCAGATTGATTAAAAAGTCACTGAACTCATAATTGGCATAAAATGTATATTCAAGCGGAATAAGATTTCTTAGGTATTCTTGCTTGTCTTTATTCTTTCCGTTCATCCAGCCAATATTTGCGCCAAACATTAGTGACTCTAATTGATAAGTTACCTCTGCTTCTGCACCGAACGTATACGCTTCATCGATATTGACAAACTGGCGCTCCATTACTCCATCGTTTAATCTTAAACGGATGTTCACCCAATCGATAAAATCGTCGTAGCGGGTGTAATAAATACTGCTGGCAAAATGCAATTTATCAATTGTTTGCGAAAACCCTAGTTCCAAGCTATCACTGGTTTCCGCTCTCAACTGAGTATTGGCAACAATTTCAAACGGAGGAAAGGCAAATAAATGAGGAATATTGCCATATACTTTATCGTATGGTGCAGCTCGGTAGCCCTGTGCATATGCTCCGTAAGCATTAAAACCATAACTATTTTCATATCTGATTTGTGCGCTAGCTGTGACTTCATTTGAGCTCGTGTCTTCGTCACCTTCAGCAGATAGTGCATTATGGTCGTAACGCAAACCAATTAACGCTCTAAAATTACTATTAATCTGCCAGTCGTCACCAACATAAGCACCAAGTATCACTGTTTTAGCTGCATTAAACGGTGCGTCAATCGTCACTTTCCGTCTACCATTCTCAATCACGGTATCGACTTTAGGACGCTCATGCTCAACCTGTTCTGCACTAATGCCATACATCAGCTCATGATTGCTAAAAAACTTAGCAAAATCTAATACGCTACCAAAACTGGTCTGAGAAAAACGGTCTTCCGAAAGCAGCTGCCTATATCGAGTCTGAACCTCAAAAAATTGACGGCTGATTAGTTGTTCAGTGTCGTTTTCGTGTTGTGTTTTGCGCCAGAACATTTGTCCAAGCGCATCATCAAAGATGAGAGATGAATTCACAGATTGCCATTTAACGCTGTGGCTATGAGTTTGTTGGAGTTCACGTTGTTTTTGAGATTCAACTTGCCACGCACCGTCATGTTGGGGCACGGTTTCCGGTTTAATTTTGTTTTCTGTCTGCTGTGTCAGCCAGCTAAAATCATATGTAAAAAGGCCCAAACCTGATTCGTACTGACTACTAAATTTTGCGCTTTGACCTTTAACGTCTAGCGGAGCGCGTGACTCGGGAAAGTTTTGCTGCTCTTCAGCACGCCAGTCACTGACTTTTAGTAAAACAGGTAACCCAATAAATCCAGTTGCAGCAGTGAGTGTGTTTTTAACCTCCGAGTTGGTACCGTTGTACAAACTCTTAATTGCTAAATAGTTATCTTCACTTCTTAGATAATCACTTGCTTGTTTGGTATTCACTTTAACCACACCAGCTAGTGCACCTGCCCCAAAAAACGTTGAGGCAGGTCCCTTTGCTACTTCAATAGATTTAACGTCTTCCAAATCAAAATTAAATCGCCCGACCAGATCGTTGATGTCACTTGCGCCATAACCATCCGCAGCTCTGCTGCCATTTTGCAATACCAATACACGATTACCTGACATACCACGAATGGTAATATTTTGAGGGCGACCGCTATAACCTGTGATCGCTACACCTGGCTCCGTTTTAAACAAATCGCTCAACTGTGTTGCTACAAGCTGTTCAATATCATCATCACTTAGTACAGCCGCACTACCGGAAAGTTCTAACAACGATTTTTCAGCTTTGTTTGCAACAATTTCTATCACTTCAATGGATTTAGAGTCCGTATTGGCTGCATAACCGGGGAAGATAATTACTGAAGAAACAAAAGAAACAACAAAACGAATCATTTTCACTTACACTTAAAACAACGAGATTGCGAATGATAATGATTTTTATTATTTTATCAGCTATAAAATATAACTAATTCTTATAACTATAGTAATAAACTTTCGGAAGAGAATTTAAAAACGAGGAATGGAACTCACAACACATTGCTTTTAATATAATTTTAAATTTAATTTGGTTTTATATTTTTTTACATTCGAAAATAATTCACATTTAATAGCCCACCATACCAGTCAAAACAAGTAAGTTTATTGCAAATAGGTAAAGTACAGTGAGAACACAACAAGCCCATCTCGGCTTGCTGTGTTTCTACTGGTGTTTACAAATATTGCCTTATTTGTAGCGCTATCAAGTGTATGTTTTAGAAGTCAACATAGGTCGAATCAAGGGCTGCAGCATACCCGCAAAGAAAATTCCTGCCAGTAGCCACCACAAGGTATAATCAGTTTCAACTTCTTTGCCTTGAGCGACTTGTTCTAACTTTTGACCAGTCACTTGCTCCATATTGGCTTTACTTGCTGTCATATCAACGTTAGGCACAGCTTGCCCAGGCATCAAGGGTACTAAACCAAACCCCGCATTTTGTTGTTCAACATACTCAGTGAACTTTTTATTATCAGTCACTACATCATGTTGATTTGCAATTTGGGTGTAAGTATCTAGCATCTTTTTCAATGTCTCAGGAGAGGCTTTCCAATACCCTTTTCTAACCGCTTCAAGCATACGTTCAAGGATCTGTGCTAACGCCTCGGCATTATGCTGATCAAAGAACTCTCGCATCTTCATGTCATACTTATCATCAACATACACGTCGAAAAACTCTTGCCATTGATCGTCCCTGACCGCTTCGGGTGTCATCACTTCCCAACCCCACATGTTGTTCATTCGATCAAGTATTGCCGTTGCCCCAGCATACCCCGCGTCTTGCATTGCCTGTATCCAGCGAGGATGGAAATACCGACTGCGCATTTCATTGCTCACAAACTGATCTAATGTTTGGGTTTTCTCATGTCCTTTTCGACGTAAGTTCGCTACATACATCTTTGGAGTTTTACCGTCCAGACTGCGAACAGCTAAACCAATTCCACCAAAATATTGAAATGGATCATCATTAGTCATCAAAGCATATAGATTAGTCGAACGAGAAAATACAACGCCATCTGTACCCGATAACACCTTGGCATAGAGTCCTGTTTCTGAAAGATTCTCACTCCAGCGAGATTCATCTTTGCCATAACCGAACCCCATCCGGTCTAAGTAAAGATTTGCAAGCTTACTGTCATCGTCCCACGTATCTGAAGCAAGGCTCATTCCCGCCAAGCCAGTACCATAAGCACCTGTTTCATTCGAAAAGATCCGTACCGATGAAAGGTAATCAGCATCATCCTCAGATTTTCCTTCCTCTATAAGCTGCTGTTTTAAATTGCTAGCGTGGCGATAAACAAAGTTGTTTTCTTCTTTCATCTTCGCCACTTTATCAATGGCTTCGGCCAACCACAGCATCACGTTAGGAAATGCGTCGCGATAAAGGCCTGTTGCCGATATCACCACATCAATTCGCGGACGCCCCAATTCAGAATATGGGATCACTTCCGTACCAATAATATTACCCTGTGGGTTCCATTTAGGCTTTATACCCATCGCGTGTAAAATTTGTGCTTCTAACGCCCCTTGATGGCGCATAGTCTCTAGGGACCAAAGAGAAAATGCGAGCTTTTGAGGATATCGCCCATGTTTTGCCTGATAATCAGCAACAGTTTGCTCTAGCATGTTAACTCCTGCTTCATAGGCTTCTTTTGATGGTACTTTTGCGGGATTAAAACCAAGCAGATTACGACCTGTGGGCACAGCTGCAGGATTGCGAATAGGATCACCACCGTGACTTACAGGTATGTATTGTCCTGATAATCCATTCAGTAAGCCCTCTAGTTCAGCGATTTGATGGAAGTTATCCCAATAGGTCTTTGCTAAGTCAATTGGTCCTTTAAGGGTGTCAGGTAACTCTAGTTGTTGTTGCCCACCCAACACGCTCTGCAATAACTGAAAACCCTCAAGTGCTTCAAGCTTTACAACGTTACGCTCATCAATTTGTTGCTCTTTTGCGAAAGCTAAACCATGCTCACGTTCATACTCACCCGCAAGGTGAGTAAAGTCGTCCCCAAGCATTTGTAAGATTGTGCTGTATAGATGCGCCTCTTCCGGTAGTTCGCCAAAAATATGGATCCCTAAAGGTTGGCTCATCTGCGCTAAGGTATTAAGATGATCTTGCAACTTACTAATATGTGCATCGAACGCTTGAGATAAAGCTTTTTCGTCAAGTCCTAAGTCTTTCAGCATATTCAACTTAGTTGCGAGGGTAATGATTTCTGCCCGTGTATTCTCACGCGTCAAGCCTTCAGCAAGCATCAGATAATTTGTAATAAGCTCACTAAGTTCAGCAACGTCCGTATAAAGCCCTGCTTTGGCAAACCCTGGAGTAAGATGACTTATCATAGTCGCTCGGCCTCGACGCTTAGCTTGCATCGCTTCACCAACATTATCAATAATATATGGATAGAACACCGGAATGTTCCCAATTGCCAAATTCGGCGCATCATACACAGATAATCCGCGCTCTTTACCACTTAACCACTCTTGTGAGCCGTGCGTGCCTAAGTGAATTACCGCGTCCGCACCAAACGTCTCTCTAGCATACAAATACATTGCCAAATAACCATGGTTAATAACGGACTTTGTGCTGTGATAGGCTGCTGAATGCTCTTTTGCGTTACTGCCGCGAACCCCTTGAGGCAAAATTATCATGTTGCCTAAGTCCATCCGTGGAATAACAAACATAGGTTCACCGTTGTGTTCACGCACCATGGTACTTTCGCTTGGCTTGCCAAATTTTTCCACAATTGGCGCTGTAACGTGTTGTGGCAAAGAGTCAAACCAACGCTGATAAGTGGATAAAGGCATATAATCAGCAAGACCAACATCAACCAGTGCTTCAGCATCTTCTCCACGATAATAAGGACGTAAAAGTTTGCCAGCTTGCTCAATAATTTGCTCTGGATGAGCTTGCTTCACATCGTAACCCTTGGCTTTCATTGCATCGGCAATATTCACAATTGAGCTTGGAACATCTAAAAATGCAGCACCTATATTTTTTTCTCCGGGAGGGTAATTCCAGATAAATGTCGCGATTTTTTTCTCACGATTTTTAATATGCGCTAAATTCGCGTGATAAAATGCCCGCTCAACCAGCGCATCAAGCTGCGCCTGCATTACCACCTTCACACCTTTATCATTCGCAGCGATGATGCTCGGATCTACACTCCCTGTATCCTCAGGCATTACTAAGAAAAATGGCGTTAACGAAGGAGAAATGCCAGCATGATCTTGGTTAAAAGCAGCTTCATCACCTTCGGTGTAATTCATTGCATGAATAACTGGCACCCCAATTTGAGCAAACTCAGCACGACGCTTTTCTACGTAGTGAAGTGAGCGGTAATTAATGAGCAAATCAACTCTCGCCCCATTCTCATCCGTTAATAGCTCTGGGTAAGTCAATGACTCGTCATTACCTTCAAAGAAAAAGGCGAGCGCCTTTGCTCCTTTCTTTTGTAATCCATGGATTAAGGCATCCACGACTTGCTGTTGCTCGTAGTCAATTACAGAGCGGTGAATAGCAATCGCGATAACCGGCTGATTGTCTTCAACATCCAACCAGTTAAAGAATTCGCTTTGATCAGCTGTAACACTAGATTTAAAATCAGGATGATATAGACCGACATTTGGTACTACCTTTACCGGATCTGGCACTTCACTCGATAACCCAAACACCTTAGCCGATATGTACAACATCATGTTACGGTAGTTTTGGCTACCTGCATTATTGTAGTATGCGCCCAATGTTGTATGCTGCGACGGGGATAACCCTTGATTCATTTTCATGTTTTCAAGATCCCCTAAAGAGATCACAGGAACCTCTGGATAATCTGTCAAATATGATGTGTAATCTGCAAACATATACTGTGACAGCATAGGGTTAATACCATCCAGTAAAATCAGCTTAGCATTTTGCCAAGCGGCTCGGATCTCATCTTCTGATTTGCCACGAGTGCTAAAGTTAGTCAGTTTAAAAGGCTGATCTTCGGCCAGCGAGAGCAATAACTCTCCTTTTGACTTAGAAGCATGCCCTGACATCATAATCAACACTTCAGGCTGTTGCTGTGCAAAACTTTGGAAAGAAGACAAAGCTAAAATGAGCAGCGCGAATAGTCGGGTCATCTGTTTGTCTCCTTCGCATTATTTTCAGTTTTCTTTTCATTCTCTGGAACATAGACAAAACTACCGTCTGCCATTTTATATGCGACCCCGGCTCTCATGCCTTCTCCAGAGCCTATTTCTCCATTAGATTTATATTGCTTAATTTCCTTGCCTTCTTTCACGATCACTTCCATGTTAGGTTCACCGGCGTTTTTTACCACAGTGACATTTTCTGATGTAAATGGACTGAGCGGATTTTGCGCAATAGAAATCAGTAATGCAGCGATAATCACCAAAAAAACATCAACCAAATTTACGGCACTCACAATAGGGTTTAATTCTTCATCTTCATCTAAAAAACGCATGGAAATTATTCCCCTCTCAGTTTTCGAATGTTGATCAACTCCTGAGCGCACCAACGTTTCTTAACCGAAGCGGGCCAAAAAGTAAGTGTAGAAATAACAAGTCCCCATATTACCGCAGCAAACGCAATAATTAAGTTTTCGCTGATCCCCTGAATGTTACCGTCTGCGAGCGCCTTTAACGCCGGTCCCATTGGGATCATTGTCGCGATAAGACCTAGCATTGGAGCAACCCGCGTAACAATTCGAAGCGTTTCGAGCTGTTTTAACGCAAACACCTCTAACTCATCTTCAGATGCACTTGGATTCGCAATAAAATAATTATGAACATGAAAGCCGTTGTGGCTTTGTAACGACTTATTATCTATTCCGCGTTGGTATGACAAACGACTTTTCCTACGAATTAAAAATTCGGATACAAAGCGTCCAACTGCAAAAAATGCGTAAACAAAAAGTACTGATATTACAATAATAACTGGTGTCATTAGTAGCTCAGATACATTGGCCATTAGCACTTCTATTGCTTGTATATTCACAATAATTCCCCTCTATAAATTATCGCGACAATGTACTTGAAAATGTAATAACTTACAACAACACAAATGGAAACTATTATTATTTAGATTGATCTTTTTAATAATAAAGGTATGATCTTCGCAAATTTTAGTAGCAGCTCAGCAATAAAATATTCATAGGAATCTCATCATGCGCTTTGCAAAAACACACTATTTGCGACTACTTATCGCCTCAATTATTGCTTCTGGATCAACGGTTGCGTTAGCCGATAACGCGGTTTCCGCAGATGATTTAGAAGTTATCGTTGTTAGTGGCTCTCGTAGTGAGAAGCCACTTAAAGACGTAGCAGCCAGTATCTCCGTAATGTCTAGCCAAGACATCGAAGAACAAGTAATCACCGATGTAAATCAGCTTTTTCAGTATGATCCAAGTATAAAGATTACGGGTCGTATAGGTGGTGCACAAAATATTCAGGTTCGAGCTATGGGCGGCGATAGAGTATTGATCATAAAAGACGGTATGCGCATGAATGAAGGCTATGGCGCGGATGGACTCAACGATATAGTGGGCCGAGGTTTTATTGATACTGATACGATAAAACAAGTTGAAGTTGCGAAAGGAGCCAGCTCATCTCTCTATGGTTCCGATGCGTTGGGGGGTATTGTGGTATTTACCACCAAAGATGCCAGTGATTATCTTAACGACAATGAGCATCTTGGCGCACGTGTAAGGATAGGCTATAGCGACCTCAGTGAACAAACTAATCTAAGTGCAACGCTAGCAGGCCAGCATGGCAATTTTGACCACTTACTGAGCCTAACAGCCAGAGATGGTAAAGAGGAACAAAATAAGCACAACACCCGCGCTCCCTTTGATATCGACTCTCAAAGCTTACTTTACAAATTAAAATACAACTTCAACGACAAAGATTATGTCAATGTTTCTGCTGATCTGTGGCGCCAAGATGTAAGTGGCGACCTTGCCGATGGTCTATTGGCATATTTCCGTGGTCTAGCTAAATATGGCTACAACATCGCGACGGAAAGTACAGAGACCGAAAAGCACACAGATTCGTTCCGCCTGAGTTATCACAACGATACGGGCAATAGCGTTTGGGACACAGCACAGTTTAATTTGTATTACACAAACAGTGTTCAAGATGATAAAGAGTATGCCTTACTCGATATTAACGCGCCTATGTTTGGTGTTATCGAAAAACGCGACATGTGGAAAACCGGTACTTATGAGCAAACTACGTATGGTTTTATTTCTCACGCGAGTAAAGCACTCGATAAGCAACATACTCTTGGTTACGGTGTTGATATAGAAACCACTGAGAGCCTACGCACAGTGCGTGAATACCGAGAAGTGGAAGGCGAAGTCACCAAAGATGACATTACTAATAAATTCCCGAAAAATGATACACTTCGCGCAGGCCTATTCATCAATGACGAAATAAAGCTACTAGATGACAAACTTATCGTGACACCTGGCCTACGTTTCGATTATTACAGCATGGACCCAAGCGGTACCTTAAAGACCGATGGTACAGAATTTGCGAAAATAGACGATCAACATTTATCGTTTAATTTAGGTGGTTTGTATTATCTAAACAACATGCTTTCTGTTTTTGCTCAGTACGGCCAAGGGTTCAAAGTGCCGCCTTATGATCTAGCCTATATTGAACACTACAATCAGGCTTCTGCAGAATATTTATATGAAATCTTACCAGCAGAGGACTTAAGTCCAGAAGAAAGTGACACCTTAGAACTTGGATTACGTGGCCATATTGGTGACTTCACTATTTCAACTGCACTGTTCCACAATAAGTTTGATAACTTCTTGTCCACAGAGCTTATAAGCCGTGACACCATATTGGATGATGAAGGAAACTTTGCCTATAACCATGACAAATTCCAATACCAGAACATTGATTCAGTTACGATCAAAGGAGCTGAGTTCTCCACCACTTACTATGCTACCGATACATTGTCTGTTTCATTTAGCGCAACATATCAAGATGGTAAAAATGATGAGACAGATGAATATATCCGTTCTATTAATCCGCTGTCAGGGAACCTAGGATTCAAGTATCAAAATGATATGGTGAGTTCAGATCTTATCCTTAATTTTGCTAAAAAAATGACCAAAGTGAACACAGGTAAATACCAAACTCCTGGATACGGCACGATTGACTGGTTAGCACAAGTTAAATTGGGTGATAATACTGCCGTAAATTTAGCTATCCGTAATCTATTTGATAAAACTTACTACCAACACGGCAATCTTGCAGGCCACGGTATGACAGAAAGCTTAGATGGACTTGAAAGTGCGGGACGAAGCTTTGCAGCCTCTATCCGATATGACTTCTAATACTAATTCGCTTAATTAAGTGAACTATTTTGAGGCGAGAAAACCTTGTCGATAACCCCGGTGAAGGCCAACTTCACCGGTGAACAGCTCTTAGCTTTGCATCTCTACTTGCTTAATTTATCCAAAGTCCGCTATGATTTTTTACGCAGCCAAAAGAGGCTTCCTTCCACGCTTAACCAGGCTTTTTTGCCACCACAATCTATATAACTTAAGACTTCTTCTTTTGAACCCAATGTGTAGCCATATATTTCTTTTTGCTTAGTCTTTTCTTGACCTGTAAGCATCTTGATAAAGTGCTTATTGTACCCTTTGATTGTCGCTTTTAGCTCATTCAAAGCTTTGCTCTCGCCACCCTGCGCAAAATGCATCAACGCCTCTACAGATAGCATAAAAATACTCTCTTCTTCATATTCATCAAGGCAAGCTTGCAGTTTATCCCACTGCTTTAAGATAACTAAACCGTTCACATACAGGTATCGACAGGCCTGATTATCGTTTGGATTAAGTCGCAGCAGCACGTCTAGCTCATCAACCGCCTCTTGTACTCTGTCTGCCCAAAAGTAAATCCACGCTTTATGGTAACGAATAAGCATATAAGGTCTAGTTTCGTGGATAAGCCAAAAATCGCCTTGATTTTCCTCAATATAATCAGGCGTAATAAAGTCTTGTTCTTCATTAAGAATAAACTGGTCAAGTAAAGGGATTGAATCAATGTGAGTCAATTTGAGTAAGTTCTCAATCAGTGAGTTTCTTATTTCCTCTTGTGCTTCATCAAAATCTTCTTCAAATTCAAACGCTCCGAGCTCGTTGTCTAGCTCAGGATCCCAAATTAAAGTATCCCCTAACTCCATAATCGCGCCTGCCAAATAACGCTTTACGTCATGAGCCTCTCGCTCAAAAGGCATCGTAGGCTCAGCGTTTGAAAATGCCGCCTTTGCTGCATCTAAGCTAGTAAAACCGGTGAGTTGTTGTTGTAATTCATTTACCGCACCTTTTTGCTCTAGTGACAAGTTCTCGAAAGATACTTTATCCAAGGCTTTAAGCAGACCAAGACAAAAGCTCGGTAACGGAGCCCCTTCTACTAATGATGCAGCAAAGTCTTGCTTAGAGAGCGCACACTCTTTTGGCAACTTATAAGTTTTTCCATCCAAGCTTGAAACGCACTGCTCATGCAAATCCATTAAGGCCTCTAACTGAGCACGGTAAATAGCCGTGTAATCACCAAAGAGCTCAGGCAACCACTCGTGTATTTCAGCAATATCATTAATGGCAACTTTGCCAATCAAATAACCTTCAACAAAATAATAATCCGGTTGATGCTGAGTATCTTTAGAAAAGGCATTAACTGCTTTGCGTAGCGCACTTGGAGTCATATTGAATATTCCTTTAACAATTGAATAAGTAGGTAGGAACCGCTTTATTCGGGGATCTCTACATAAAACATCGCGGAATAAATCCGCTCCCACCATACTAGATCCCACTGGTGGGAGCCGCTTTACGCGGCGATCTCAACAAAAAACATCGTGGAATAAATCCCCTCCCACCATACTAGATCCCACTGGTAAAAACCACTTCACGTAGGAGCCACTTCATGCGGTGATCTCTGCACAA
>NZ_NSDG01000087.1:120523-120592 GCF_002289345.1 Pseudoalteromonas sp. HM-SA03
AACATCGTGGAATAAATCCCCTTCCACCATACTAGATCCCACTGGTAAAAACCACTTCACGTAGGAGCC
>NZ_NSDG01000087.1:120634-132979 GCF_002289345.1 Pseudoalteromonas sp. HM-SA03
GCTTTACGCGGTGATCTCTTGCACCCCATTACAGAGAACCAATACCTCACACAACCTTTCGACGCTCCCAACCCCAGCAAAGCGCCAAAGCAAACATACCACTTGCGTAGGTCACATACAAAGGCACTGAGGTGTCGGCATCCTCAGCATACATAAACACACTCGACATCACCCAAGCTGCAACTGCACCAATCAACAGCCATACCGCCGCAGAATACAGCTTATACACCGGCGCACTCAAATAACCCGACAGCACCACGCAAGCCGCTGCTACACCGCCTATCACCGGCTTCTTCCACCAGCCCGCATACCCCGCCAACATCCCAGCCAAGGTTGCTGACACGACGAAAGTCATAATGACGATTATGATAGACAGTAAAAATTTAAAGGCTTGGTTCATAATTCACCTTTGCAAAATCACGGACTACTGAACATAGTCCACAACATCCATAGATCTAAAGTTGAGATGCTTTTCTTCATGATGTTCTGCATCCAGTACTACTGACAAGTACGGAGCAAATACCATTTTTTCGTCCGATGAGAGCTCAAACTCCATTTTAAACATTCGCTTACTTCCTACAGGCACAGTAAAGTAATCAGAGTTATAACTACCATATCGCTTTTCACCTACATAGTATGCAAGTAATTTAGCTTGACTATCTTTGTGGTCAATCGCATAACTTTTCTTTCTAATCCTAAAAGCATTATCACGAGGAAGCAGATTAATAGCGTAAAAGGAGCAAGTAAGATTTTTACCGCGCTTTTCACATTTTTCCTTCTTTACTTCAAACCCCGCGTAGTGTTGAAAAGTTTTGACGGGACCATCGTACTCATCGTTTAACATGGAAAGTGATATCCAAGGATCTTTTAGAAACATCCCTGCTGAAAAAAATGTTGCGCATACAAACACAGTTGAAATTGACTTTATGAATCTCCTAAAAGTGCTTAGTCCAACTCGCTCAAATTGATAATACAAATAACTTATCATCACCACACTAAGCACCAAAATTGGTATAAAGCGAATCAAGCTACTACCAGAATAAAGCACGTAGGCCTTCACTATCTCAACAAGATCAGTTGCATAAGCACCAATAACGATACTGGTTATAAAAACGGTAAAAGCAACAAACTTATTAAATGAAAATAAAGCCGCTTTTTTTACTGTGTTGCGTTGTTGTGACGCTGAGCCATCCATTTGTTTGCGTGTCCTAGTTACTAAAGTTGTGAAATACAATCAAAGTTTTTATCGATAAATCAATTTACAATCCATCTACATAGAGTTCAAGCTATAACCTATCACCCGTTATGTTGATAGAGAAACCTCTCTGGTTGTTAACCAGCTCTTCTTTGACGCTGACAGCTCATACCTACTCTGCGCTAGTTCTCAGAGCGTCTCAACGCCTCCCTCAACCGCGCAAACGTCACAAACTCATCGTTGGCTTCCATTACTGCATACTCTGGGTTTCTTGCCACAAGTAAGTAGGTTACTTCACCTTGCGCATTAATCTGTTTTTTTACATCTCGTAGTAAAAATTGTTCGTCGCCAGCTGCGTCAAAGCGCTCGATGGCGATAGTGGTATTTGTAATTGATCCTGCATTGCTTGATGTGATCCGTTCGAGTAATAACAAGTCCCCATCGACGATCGGGTATTTACCACCGTTCATAGAATTGCCACTAGCATGAGCCAAAAAATGTTTTTCAGGGTCGACTTTCCCACACTCTGGTGGTGCAGGCACGAAGGACATTTCGCTACTGTCACCTGTTTTAAAGTGACCACAAGCAATTTTTAAATTAGGAAAATATGGCAGCTGTACCACGTTCTCCAGAACATCTGTGCTTTGAAGTTGGTTTGGTATCACACTATCTGTCACCGTGTGTGTACTTTCGGGTTCGGCTAGCCTGTCACGTTTGGTATGAAGATATCTAGCAAGTCGATAGCGGCTTAACTCCAATATACAGTCGGTCAGTTGTTCAATATCTTGCGTTTCAACTTTAAGGTTTAGTTTGAACTGTGCTTCTTCAATGGATTGATTTGGCGCTTGTTCAATTGAAAACCAGTGGTGTGTTTTGCGCTTATGTTCAGGTTTTTTTGCTTCCGTGAAAGCGTTAATCGGATTATCGAACCAATAATTGAACCAAGTTTTACTGCCTTTACTTTTGCTTCTGTCCTGTTCTGATATGTCTAGCTTTCTTAGCTGAGGGTAGTGCAATAGTACATCATAACTCTTATCTGCCAGCGCTCTTAATGTGGGTGGGTAAGCTATACCATCGAGCTGAACAAAGGCTTCAAGCAAAATGGCTTTAAAGCATTTTGTCATGCTGGTCACTTCGACAGCCTCTTTTAAAAACACCTTGTAGGGCGCAAGCCACTTAGTTGAAATACTACTAACGCTCTTTGCTTTTACAACGAGTTCAAACCAACTTCCATAAGCCTTTACCTTCTTAAACTCTCCATACTCATGGAAAAACTCACAAGCATCAGGCGCATGGCCTAACTGCTCTGTTAGATTTTGATAATCATCAAGAGCCGTGGTTCGCTGTTCTTTAGCGAGTTGCTGCCAAAAGTCAGTAATTTCTAGGTCGTAATTTACAAAACACCCTTCAGGTAGCTGAGCTACTTGGTTGTCTTTACTGAACTTAGCAACTAAGTCTCTAGGCGAGTGTGTACCAAAAAGTGCATAAGGCTTGTTCAAAAAACTGTGGTGGTTACCAATAAAATCTAATACCACCAAATGCGTTTTCTGTTGATGGATTCTCAGTCCACGACCTAATTGCTGTAAGAATAAAACCTTTGATTCACTGGGCCTCAACATCATCACAGTGTCGATACTGGGTAAGTCAGTGCCCTCATTAAACAGGTCAACACTAAAAATAATTTGTAGTTTTCCAGATGCTAAATGCGCAAGTGCTTCACTGCGTTTTATGCTTGACTTTCCATGTACTGAAGCCGCTTTAATTCCCGCTTTATTGAAGTAGTTTGCCATGTAGTCGGCGTGTGTGGTCGAAATACAAAAAGCCAGCGTGCGTGTTTGCGCTAACTGTTTCCAGTGCTGTAAAGCATGCTTTGCCCTGTGCTCTGTGGCAAATTGGTTGCTTAGACTGGTTGGATCAAACTTACCGTTACGCCAAGGGATTGCGGTATAGTCAACGCTTTCATCCCAAATACCATAATAGTGAAACGGCGCGAGCGTTTTGGCGTCAATTCCCTGCACCATATTCCGCTCATAGACGAGGTTGTTGTCACACAGACTTAAAATATCGGCTTGGTCAGTTCGCTCTGGTGTTGCTGTTAACCCAAGTAAGAATTGCGGCTCAAAATAAGACAGCAAATTTCGGTATAATTTACTGCTCGCATGATGAAATTCATCAACGATAATATAGTCAAAATAATCGGCAGTGAACTGCCTCAAACTCTCTGTTTTACCAATGCTCTGTACAGAGGCAAACAAAAAGTCGGCATCACTTTGTTTTTGCTTACCGGTATAAAACCCCGCTGTACAATCAATTAGTCGTGCAAACGTCTTGGCCGCTTGCTTGAGAATTTCTTCTCTATGTGCCACAAAAAGAACTTTTTTAGCGCCTACTTGTTGAACATCAAAAGCAGCAAGCCACGTTTTGCCCATTCCTGTCGCTAATACCACTAAGCCTCTTTTATAGCTTTGTGCTCTTGAGTTATTCAGTTTTTCTAGGGCTTCTCGCTGCTCAGGTCTAGGGCCAATTGGCTCAATATCTATGTCGTCATCGACCTTGCTAACAGTTTTGAACTGTGGCTTCTTACGACGTTTTTGATAGTGCTGTATCCACGGATAGCTTAAACATGTTGTTTGAGGGTGAGTAAATAAACTGGCAAACGCGGCCTTAAACTGCAAAAACGTTGCCTTGTTATTACCACTCTGACTAGCTATAAAATCATGCCGAAAACACCATTCTAACCCTTGAGTTAGTGCCACTGCACTTATATTGTTTGAACCGATAAACGCACTCCCCTCATAAATTTGACCATCTTCACCTTTGGTTTTGGTGAAAATGTATGACTTCATATGAAAACTCTCATTTCCGCAAGTTTCATATACTCGTAGATCAGCCCCTAAAGTCTGTAGTGTCATCAATTCTTTAAGTGCAAACGGGCAAGTAAAGTCTAGGTAATCTGACGTAAGTAGCTTTAAGGTAGTGCCGTTTGCTAGAGCGTCGTACAAAGCATCAAAAAGTAAATCAAGACCAGATCGCTGAATAAATGAAACGGTAACTTCAATCTCGTCAGCTTGTTCTATGGCATGGAGCAGTGCAGGTAACAAGGGGTCATCACCCCCTATATAAAGTTGCTTATTGGTGCAAAGCGCGAGCTGTCTTCCTTGGATATTGCTGCTCACTTAATTAATCCTTCCTAATCAGAGCGTTTAACCAAAGTTCGTTGTCGCGGTTGGGTCTTCTATCTTCCGTCACCCATTGCTTGATGATGTTGAGGTTTGGACATGCTGTGATAACTTTTGATAATCCGTCTTCATTAAGATCTGTAAACTTGCGCCCATTGTGCTCCCGTTCACCCGCACCATATTTGAATGAAACATACAACACACCATGAGGTTTAAGCGCGTCTTGTAACTTCACAAAAACATTAGACAGGTCTTTCTCTGCCACATGTAAAAGACTAGCGCAGGCCCAAATACCATCAAAAGCAGCGATATCTTGTATCTCTTCAAAGAATTGGTGTCTCACTGGTTGACCTAGTTGTGTGCCGGCAATCTTCACTAGCTTTTCGCACGCATCCATTGCACTAACTTCATAGCCAAGTTGTTTGAACGCGACAGCGTCGCGGCCACTACCACAACCAGCGTCTAAAATGTGAATATGACGTTTATCACGCTTTGGTAATTCAGGAAGAAACTCCTGATAAAGCGGTTGCATGTCCACATTGAGTGTTGAGTTTGCAAATTCATCTGCATGTTGGTCGTAATAAGCGAGCGTAATTTCGGACATCTTTTACCTAACATAACTTCATTTAGTGGCGCAGTGTAAATGACGAAAAGTATAATTTCCATATCACCATTGAAACTCTGCAAACTCACATTTGCTGTCCGTTGCCAATGTGATGCCACAGTAAAGCTGATCTTACTAATCTAAATGGTTAGATAAACGCTCAAACACATAAAGATCCTGTTCGTGAGCGGTTACTTCATCCTTAACCGCTGTATATATTCATTTGAAATTAGATGTAAACGAATGCTGAGAGTATTAAACCCGAAAATCCGTAAGTTTTGTAGTGATTTGCGTCAAATTTCGAAGTCTTTGCCACCAAAGTGTTAGATATTTTTTGCCAGACCGTTAAAACCAGGGTTAATTCAAACTGTTAAAAGTAACAAATATAGATGGGCTAGCCCATTACAACGTATTACAGCTATTTTTATCACTTTACTGGCTTAGTCGGTGTTTTGCCTGTTGTTAGTTCGGTGTAGAGATCCTGCACTACCTTACCTTATATGAAGGTTTGCTTGTTGGCTGGCTATGCGAGGTGTCGATTCGGTTTACAACTTTTCCACATTCACCTACATTGAAAATGTAGCTTGGGTTTCAACAGGAAAGTCGCATGCACTTCAAAAATAAAATAACAAACGAGCGTTCTTATAATACTGGTGGTAGCGAGGCGAGTAGTCTTGAAAGCGATCGTGGGCGTATTATCAACAGTGCTGCGCTTAGACGGCTGCAACAAAAAACCCAAGTGTTTCCGCTCGAGCGCAATGCGGCGGTTCGTTCGCGCTTGACGCACACGCTTGAGGTGCAGCAAAACGGCCGTTACATTGCTAAAAAAATTGTTGATGCGCTGGCGCAGCAAGGTAGGCAAGATTTGCTGCAATATGAAGATAAAAATGGCCAGCAGGTGGATTTGTCTGAATGTTTGGTCACCTTGTCTGAAATGGCCTGTTTGATGCACGATATTGGTAACCCTGCGTTTGGTCACTTTGGCGAGGCCGCTATCAATGATTGGTTTAAGTGCTATTTAAGCCAGTATCAACAGTTTGCAAAAAGTGCTCGGGCGGCGCTTAGGTACGGTTCAAAGGAGAGCAAAGCGTCTGATCTGGCGGTGTTGAATCAAGAAATGGAGTTACTGCTCGATATTTGTAGTTTTGAGGGTAACGCTCAAGCCATTCGTGTTATTCATACGCTTTCTCGACTTAACCTTACCTACTCACAATGTGCCACCGTGATGAAATATACCCGCTGTGCGACCACACCTAAATCAACCGTGGCCATTGATAAGTCTTATTTGCAAAAGAAAGTGGGATACTATTTTAGTGAAAGTGGTTTTGTCAGTGAGCTGTGTGACAAATTGCAGATCCAAGTGGGTAATCGCCACCCGGTTACTTATATCATGGAAGCGGCTGACGATATTGCTTATTGCCTTGCTGATATGGAAGACGCTGTAGAAAAAGGCATTATTAGCGTAGATGAGTTAACGGGCTGTTTAATAGAGGAATATCAAAATATCGCGGCAGGGTTTGGGATCACCGATGACAAGCTATTAGAGCTTATGAGTAAAAAACTGCACTATGCCAATGACAAAGCCAGCAAGCATATGGCGAATTTTGATAATGAGTTTTTTATTTGGCTCCGTGTGGGGTTGTTGCACCCGCTTGCAGAACATGCCAAAACGCGTTTTATCGATAACATTAAAGCGATCTACGAAGGGAGTTTTAATACTTCGTTACTGGAGGATAACAGCCACCTCCATGCCATTGTAAAGTCGTTGAAAACAGTGGCGGCCAACAAGGTGTTTTCGAATAAAGAAGTCGAGCAGTTGGAGCTTCAAGGCTACAAGATCACCAGCAGCATATTGAATGAATATCAGCGAGTGCTTGACTTAAACGCTGATGAGTTTAACGCAGCATTAAATGGCGACCATGACTTTGCGATAGAGTCGCGATTGATTAATCGAATTTCCAAAAAGTATGTTGCGGTATACCGCGAGACGGTCGCGCAGCTTAGTGAGGCTGAGCAAGCCGAGCCGATTTTTGAGTTTTATTATCGCTGCCGCCTTATTCAGGATTTTATTAGCGGTATGACGGACCAGTTTGCCTATGATACCTATCGAGCATTGAACGTGTTGGATTGAGGTTGAGGGAGTGAGCGCGCGGTCTTGTTGAAAAGATCGCCGCGTAAAGCGGCTCCTACCAGCGGTGATATTTGAGGAGTTATCCAGCGATAATGATATGGGGTGGGAGTGGGTTCACCCCACGATTTTGTTGAAAATCTCGCCGCGTAAAGCGGCTCCTACCAGCGGTGGCATTTGAGGAGTTATCCAGCGGTCATGTTACATGGTGGGAGTGGGTTCACCCCGCAATTTTGTTGAAAATCTCGCCGCGTGAAGCGGCTCCTACCAGCGGTGGCATTTGAGGAAGTATCAAGCGGTCATATTACTTGATGGGAGTGGGTTTACCTCACGATTTTGTTGAAAATCTCGCCGCGTGAAGCGGCTCCTACCAGCGGTGATATTTGAAGAGTTATCTTGGGGTAATGATATGTGGTGGGAGTAGGTTCACCCTGCGATTTTGTTGAAAATCTCGCGGCATAAAGCCGCTGCTACGAGTGAAGTAAAAGGTAGAGAAATGATCGCTGCGTCCTACGCTGGAGGTAATAAAGAAGGAGGTGCAAATTGCACCTCCTTTGAGTTTTGTAATCTAGTAGTGCTTTACATGGATATTAAAACGTCACGTTTACACCAAACCAAATATTGCGGGCTTTGTCTTTTACGTTGTAGTCATCACTAAATACCACTTCGCTTACCACACCACGGCCGCTTAGGTATTCGTATTTACCATCACCGTTTAAGTCGTTGTAATCCGTGCTATAAGACGTAAAGTCTTCATCTAATAAGTTATTGATACGCGCAAATACAGTAACATTGTCGTTAAAGGTGTATTTAGCACCTAAGTGCAGTAGGTTGTAGTTTTTGTAGTACATGGCTTTGTCTAGGTTATTGTCCCAGCCACGGTAACGATCAGAGCGCATTTCAGCGTTTAGCGTTAGTGAAAACTCGTCCGTTACTTGCCAGTTTACCGTGGCATTTGCCATGTGCTCAGCTGTATTGGTTAGTGGTTGACCTTCTTGAGGGCCACTCTTTTGCTCGCTGTCAGTCCAAGTGTAGTTTGCGTAAAGTGAAACTGCATCAGTGAACTGGTAACGACCTGCAAGCTCAATACCTTGGATCTCAACTTTGTCGATATTGATTTTTTGGCTGTAAGTATCGTAGCCAAGCTCGTCGTATACGCCCAAATTCACGCATGGTTTTACACCATTGGTTGCAGAACAGCTCTTGATGGTGTCACCACGGGCGATTTTATCGTCAAACTCTGTTGAGAAGTAAGTGATATTAAAATTGTGGTTCTCAGTTGGGTGCGTCCAATACAATGCAACTTCGTTGTTTACACTGGTTTCTGGTTCAAGATCTGGGTTACCTGCAAACGGTGACGTACCTTGACCACCAAAGCCGGTGATACCGTTGTATAAGTCGGTCGTTTGTGGCGTTTTATAACCTGTGCTGATCCCGCCTTTTACTGTCCAATCGTCAGACAGCTCGTATACACCGTACAGACGCGGAGAAAGTTGGCTACCAAATACATCGTGGTTATCGTGACGGACACCCACTGTAACTGTTAGCGGATCGCTTAAGTGCCAGTTATCTTCTACAAATAGCGAGTACATTTGGTGTTCCTGAACGCCTTGATCAACGCCAGACTCCATACCAAATACGCCATCTTGCAATTCTCCGTCAACCCACTGGCCGCCCACAACAAACACGTGATCGCCAAGTAAATCGTCAACTGGAATATCCACTCGCGCGTCTAGTGTATATTGGCTGCTGTTAAGTGTACGCTTTGGACGTGGTAAGAATGTGCTTTCTGCAAGCGCTTTACGCTCAGCTTCTTCCATATCAGCATATTTGCCACTGCCATCATACATGGCTTGTAGTAATTTACGCTCTGCAACAGAAAGCGGCATAGTACGGCCATTGTTATCGGTATCAACAAACGCCAATGACACAAAAGATTCAATATCACCAAAGGTACCTTGGTGCGTTAGTGACCACCAGCTTCTGTCGAATTCTTGATCCGCCGCATAACCTGCGCGCGGGTTTACCTTGCCACGGCGTGTTTGCCAGATTGATTCGATGTTGTCTTTAGTGCCAAGCGGATAGGTAATTTTGCCCGACTCAACGTCGTAGTTTGGCGTATTATCATACTCTTGATTTGAGATATCGTAGTCAAAAGTAACAGTGTGGTTGTCGTTTGGCGTAAATACAAACGTCGCACCAAGTTGCGTATTAGTGTTATCAACCGTTCTACCACCACTACCAAAACCGAGTTCACGATGATGCAGCTCACCATTTGGATCGATTGCAGGTGAAAACTCAGGGTTCGATGCTTGACGCTCATAAATACTACCGCGAGCAGAAAAGTTGAGTAAACCTTTAACTAAAGGCCCATAGATACTGAAGTCAGTGGTAATGTCATCACCAAACTGGTCGTTTGTTTGCAGGCTTCGGCCAAAATCAATGCTGCCAGTCCATTCATCAACTGACTTTTTAGTAATAATGTTGATTACGCCGCCCATCGCATCTGCGCCGTAAAGTGTAGAAGCTGGCCCCCTAATGACTTCAATACGCTCAATGGCACTTTTAGGTGGAATATGGTTAAACGCGTTACCACCAAAGTTATTTGGGTAGATATCACCGTGGTTATTTTGACGCTTACCGTCGATAAGTAGCAGCGTATATTCACCTGTTAAACCACGCATGCTCACGCTGCCTTGGCCGGTTTTATCTCGAGTTGTGCCAATGTCCACGCCTTCTTGGTACTTCACGGCATCAAGCAAAGTCGTATAGGACTGAGCTTGAATATCCTCAGCGGTGATCACTGAAATACTCGCGGGTGCTTCTGGTATTTTTTGCTCAAAGCCGGTCGCAGTTACCACGATGCGTTCCATGTCTGGCTGCGCTTTTACCGAATCAGCAAAAGCAACTGGACTAAGGGCTGAAAGCACCAAAGCAGAGAGTACACCATGTTTAAAAGGCGTGTTTGTCATTGTTAATATCCCAAAATTTATTGCATTAAAGTAAATTTTGGCGCGTACTCTAAATGGAAACCACAAAAAAGTCAAAAACATTGATAATTAATCTCATTTGCATTTTTGATTTAGATCACATTTAAGGGACGTTGTAGGTTTATTGATTTTTCTTAGTCTTGCTCATGAAGGGAGCGCAACATATTTAAACCCTTAATGGGAGGCGCTTTATGCGGCGATTATTAAAGAAAAGAGCGCGGAGTAAGCCCATTCCTACAACATATTCAGCTCTTAGTGGGAGCCGCTTTACGCGGCGAGCTGTAGAAAAAATACTACCGCGTAAAACACTTCCTATATACTAAACAGTAAACTCCCTCGCATTGTCGTTGAGGCGGTGGCTGGTTTGCTCTAACTGCTCAACAATGGCCATAAACTCATTCATCCGCTTGACTGCTTCTTGGGAAATATCACTCAAACCATTGATGTTGGTGTTAATGTCTTCGGTTACTGATAACTGCTCCTGTGAGGCGGTGGCAACACCTTGAGTCAAGTCTTTGATTTTGCTCACAGCTTCAAAGATGCTATCAAGCACTTCGGAAGATACCATCACCTGCTCTTCTGTCGCTTGCACTTGGTGCTGGCTTTGCTGAATGGCGGTATTCGCACTGCCCGCTTTGGTTTGCAGCTGGTTGATGATATCGCGAATTTCTTCTGTGGATTTTTGGGTTCTTTGTGCAAGGGTTCTTACTTCATCTGCAACAACAGCAAAACCGCGGCCTTGCTCTCCCGCCCTTGCCGCTTCGATGGCAGCATTTAATGCAAGCAGGTTCGTTTGCTCTGCAATAGCCTGAATTACGCTCACTACATTTGACACTTGGTCACTTTGCTCAGTCAACTCAGAGATAATATTAGCAGTTTCGTCAAAGCGCACTGACAACTCACTAAATTGCTGGCTGGTTTGCGACATTACTTCCATCCCCCGCTGTGCTTCAAGTTCAACCTGATTCGCATAATCTGCGGTACTCACGGTACTAGACGTAACTTCATTGAGTGTTGCGGTCATCTCTTCCGCAGCCGTGGCGATGGTTTCAAGACGGGCGTTTTGTTCTTCACTTATCTCTTTATTACTGCGAATAAAATGCGCTACTTCTTTGGAAGATTGTGACATCGCGCCACCCGCTGAGCCGATATTCGTGACTGTATTTTTAAAGCTATTGAGCATACGGTTTACGATATTGGCCACCGCTTTAATCTCTGTCGCACCGCTTTCGTCTACCGTTTTTCTAAGATCGTTTGAACTGCCTATTTCTTCAAAAGTTCTACCAAGTAACTCTATCGGTTTCACGATACGACGACGAACTAAATACACGCCGAATAAGCTGAAACATACGGTTATCACTAACATCACCATCGCCCACAAAACATAAGACTCTACAGCACTGTGAGCTTGCACAACATTTTGTTTGGTACGACTTTCAAGTTCCGTAAAAAACGATTCAACTGGTTTCATGATGTTGGCTTTATAGCGATGATAATCATCACTGTGAGTAAGCTTAACCGCTTTGTTCAAATCGGGCTCGCCTTGGATGGTGTAATTGCCGGCACTATCTTTAAACTTACCTTTTACGGCGTTCATGGCTTCAACTTCTAATGCAACAAGACCATCGGAATTGGCTTGTGCCTCACTTAAGTAGTTGAGTTCCTTTTGGCTAAAGCCCGCCGCTTTCATGGCATCGAGTAACACTGCTCGCT
The DNA here is from genome assembly GCF_002289345.1 of Pseudoalteromonas sp. HM-SA03. Lineage (GTDB taxonomy): Bacteria > Pseudomonadota > Gammaproteobacteria > Enterobacterales > Alteromonadaceae > Pseudoalteromonas. Next base: position 132,444 of record NZ_NSDG01000087.1, read on the forward strand.
GTCCGTCTGGTTTTGGTTTCTCACCATAGTTAAGCACCAGATCCCAATAAATTTTATGGTAGCCTTCAGGCCTTGGCTTTTCACCATTACGGATCGCTAATACATCCATATACATCTTTTCGTATTTATCGTTGCCAGTTACCGCGTAGGTTCTGCCCAATCGCGTTAAATCGTCGGAGCTTTGCCTTAATTCGTCGGCCAGTTGATAGGCTTTATAGCGATTGTCAGCCCTTTGTTCAAAATCAAGCAAGGCTTTGTACATATTAACAACCAGTAAGGTAACGATGACGACAAAAACAATAATGCCACCAAAGATAGTGGTCATGAGGACACGGATAGAGTTTAACTTCATGATTCTAGCCTTTATTGAAGCGTTCACAATAAAGACTAGTGCAGAGGGTGAGATTCTTCTAGCATAGAATGAGGAACAAACGGAGTTGACATAATAACAGTGAGAGCCAAATCAAAAGATCGCGGAGTAAATCCGCTCCTACCATATACTCAAACTCTTAGTGGGAGCCGCTTTTGGCGGCTAT
>NZ_NSDG01000088.1 GCF_002289345.1 Pseudoalteromonas sp. HM-SA03
AGTCGAATGGCCGGAACAAAGCGTGCTCAGCAAGGCTCAAGAGCCTATATGGATTCAATTTTTAAGAATTATGAAAAGAAACTAATAGAATATAAAGCTGATCCGAAACATGGTGACCCAAATGAGGCTAAGTTTAACGAGCAGGTTAAAGAATTAAATCGAATGCTCGAACACTATAAAGATATGATTAAAATGGACGGTATTATTGATGACCCAATTGAATATATTGGTGTACAGCAAAAAGTCTCGGGTACAGAGGTAAAAGGAGCTATTGATGCAACCATTTTTGANTATTAAAAATATTTGAAGGATAGAAAATGATTAAGAATCATTATACGTATGCACNAGGCCAGCTATGAAGATAGCCAAGACTCATACAATAGGTTTCCTGACGAATTAACACTCACCGCAATTAGAAATAAACCGCAAAGTGCTTTGTCTACGTTTTTAACAACTAACTTAAGAACATTCCCACTAGAAGCCCTTGAAAACCCAAACAGCAAAAATGCCTGGAAATACCTCACGCGTGCACAAGAATTAGGATTGGGAATTTTTCAATCTAACGATAATCCAAGTAAGCCATTTCAACTACACTACGATAACCAAGTTATTGAAGTAGTCGGGGCATTAGACCCAGAAGACGCTGATATTTTTAATTGGCCAAAGGCTATGTATCTTGCAATAATTACGCGAAATCAAGATGCGATTGATTATCTAATTCAAGTTGATGATTCAGTTTTTAAAGTGGCTAACTATGCTGAGCAATTCACTCCTTTTGATTACGCGCTAGTTGATTTGCTCAAAGCCATTTTTACGCCCGGCGCAGACTTAGCCTCGGCAATTGAAAAAGCATTAATTACCAGTAATCCAGACGATTACAAATACGATGAGGCTTATCACTATGCTAGTAGACTCTACTGGCCCGTAGTTTCTGTCATTTTAGGTATATTTACCGATGATGGCGGTGTGGAGTTTAACCAAGCGATTGAAAAAGCGACGCTACTTCATAAAGAATTCTACGATACCAAAGAAGAGAAATTTGAAATTGATGGCACACTATCCATCCCGCTAATCGCAATGGCTGCATTAGCAAAAGACATTAAAGGCTATGATTTGACCACAGAAAATGGCTATATTCCTCAGTGGCTGGTAAACCCTAATCCACCAAAATGATTAAGGTAAATTAAAAAAGAAGTCTAATTTGCTAAACCACACTCTTTAACAACATGGACGTTACAAGGCTAGGTTCAATCACCTTCCTAGCCTACATTTCTCACCAAATTTCTTCTGCTGCTTTCATGTACATTTTTAATTAGAGAAACCACGGT
>NZ_NSDG01000089.1 GCF_002289345.1 Pseudoalteromonas sp. HM-SA03
AGAAAACTGCTCCAACAACTGGGAAAAATAAACCCCGCTTAAAAAAGCGGGGTTTATCATCAATCTGAGCCCTCATATTTGAGGGCTTTTTTGTTTCTGATAACAGAAATCTCCCGTCACCAGTATACTCTCGATATAAATACTTATTAGACCAAAGTCGGCTAGTGCAGAGGCACTGCTTGCACAATACTCAGTAGTGTTGAATGAATAATTAGTGTAGAGAGTGTTGAATATGAAACAAGTTGGCAAAGGAGTAGGGTTCTCTTTATTATCACCGTTAATCGTGGGTGGTGTGCTTGGGGTTTACTACAGCTTTACACTCGGTCGCAGTGAGATGTTTTTTAACTTACTACTCAGCGCAATTTCTAACGCATACATCGTTGGTCTTGCAATGTGCCTATTCGTTGTTCCTGGATATATCCTTATGTTTAGGTACAACAAGGTGCAATATGGTGGTCTGTTAACACTGGGCTTACTTGGTGGTGCGGTATTTAGCTATCTTTTCGCTGCACAATCGGGTGTCGGTTTTATTGTTAACGCCTTAATGTCAATGCTCGCAGCGGGGCTATTCTTGTTTGGTTTGCGGGCAGGTCATCGTAAAACTGAGTGATAATTAACCGAGCAGTCTCAGTTTTACAGATAATTAATACTTTTTCAGTCGAAAAGGTTTTAATTATTTCTCCGAAAGAGTACCTTTAGCTTTTGTCGTTCAATTCGTGAATTTGATGGTAATGCAAAAGCAAGACTTTTATCAGACTTTAGTTAAACAGGCTCAAGGGCTAGTCAGTGGTGAACACAATGTGATTGCCAATATGGCAAACTTGAGTGCGCTTTTATTTACAACTCTTGAAGATATCAACTGGGCAGGCTTTTATCTTATGGATAGCGCTGAAGAGTTGGTTCTTGGGCCATTCCAAGGCAACCCAGCCTGCATCCGAATTCCTGTTGGTAAAGGGGTATGTGGCACAGCAGCTGCAACTTGTGAAACGCAATTGGTTGAGGATGTTCATGCGTTTGCTGGCCACATTGCTTGCGATGCAGCGTCAAATTCAGAAATTGTGATCCCTGTTTTTAAAGATAATAAAGTGATTGCCGTGCTAGACATTGACAGTCCTAGTCTGGCAAGATTTGACGAGCAGGATAAGATCGGATTAGAAGCGTTAGTTAAAGCGTTTGAGGAAACGCTTTAATGAAAGATATGCTTCAGGTACAAGATTATTTGTTTTCCTACGCCGATGTTGGTGATTGGGAAGGCGAAGAAGAAGTTGTTGCAGAACGCTTAAATGAACTTATTCATCACGCATGGGATTTACTTCCCGAAGATTTAGACTGTGACACAATAGATAGGCTCATAGAAGGTATTTGGGAACATCTTCGCGGTGATTTAGCGCTTCTTGAAGCAGATATAGAAGAGCTAATTGACTGGGTTACACACTATATAAACTCGTCGCTCGATGAGCAGATGTAATTAATAGGTTTAAAAATGGAAACCACAAACAAGCTAAAAGACACAAATGAAGTATTAGACTTCTTATTTTCAGAATTTCCTAACTGCTTCAAGCAAAAGGAGGGGATTAAGCCATTAAAGGTTGGTATTTTCAAAGATATCGCTGAGCGTATTGAGGGTTCGGACAAAGTCAGTAAAACCCAAGTACGTCAAGCACTTCGTAAATACACTTCAAACTGGCGTTATCTCGAAGCAGTCACTAAAAACGAGTTTCGTGTAGACCTAGACGGCAATCAGGCTGAAAAGGTTGAACAAGAGCACGTTGAACACGCAGAAAAAGCATTGGCCGAGAGCCGTGCCAAAATGGCTAAGCGTAAAAAGCCGCAGCGTCCAAACAATCGCGATGGCGAAACAAAATCTTACAAAAAGAAACCTCACTCAAGGGATCGTCAAGACCAAAAACGCCCTAAAATGAGTAATAAACCTGCTGAAGTTAAACCTAAGCGCAGTGGTAAAGTTGAACCTTTACCGGCTGAACAGGTCAAGGTTAATAACAAAGTTAAAGTTAAACTTGGTCAAGCGCTTGTTAACGCTACTATCACTGAAGTCAAAAATGATGAAGTGCACGTAGAGCTTGTAACAGGAATGCAAGTTAAAACTAAAGCAGATAGCCTATATATCCAGTAAGGAGTTGTATATGAGTAAAAAGTTACCACTCATTTCCCTAGTCGCCGCGTTCGTATCGAGTGTTACTTTAGCCTCAACAAGCACAGTCACTATTAAGGACTTGCCGGTTCTTAAACCTGAAGCGCAACACACCACGGCTAGTAAACGAGTGACTAACCTATTTACTCGACAACACTACAAACGCTTCAGCTTTGATGACAGCTTATCGGATAAAATTTTCGATCGTTACGTAGAAGCCATCGACTTTAACAAGTCTTTGCTTTTGCAGTCGGATATCGATAGTTTTCAACAGTATCGTAAGCAATTTGATGATGCATTGATCTCAGGAAAACTGGGTTTTGCTTATGATATGTTTAACCTAAGCATGAAGCGTCGCTTTGAGCGCTATGATTTTGCCATTGGCTTACTCGACAAAGAAATGAACTTTGACAAAAAAGATGAGTTCATTTTTGATAGAGAAGAGCAAAATTACGCAACCGCGACAAGCGAACTTGACGAATATTGGCGCCAGCGTGTTAAATCTGATGCGCTGCGCTTAAAATTGACTGGGAAAAATTGGGAAGAGATCAAAGAAGTCCTTACCAAGCGCTACAAAAATGCGCAAAAACGTCTAGTCCAAACGAATAGTGAAGATGCATTTCAAGTAATCATGAATGCGTTTGCACGCAGCATTGAAGCACACACATCCTATCTCTCGCCACGCCGTGCAGAACAGTTCAAAATGGATATGGACTTAGAGCTTGAAGGTATTGGTGCGGTATTAAGTTACGATGAAGATTACACTGTGATCCGTAGTTTAGTTCCTGGTGGCCCTGCGGACAAAGCCGAAAAGCTCAAGCCGGACGACAAAATCATCGGCGTAGCACAAGATGACAAAGAATTTGTAGATGTTATCGGCTGGCGTTTAGATGATGTGGTCGATCTCATCAAAGGCCCTAAGGGGACCAAGGTTCGACTTCAATACCTTAAAGGTACAGATAGTCACGGTACGCCTAAAGTCGTTGAAATTGTTCGTGACAAAGTAAAATTGGAAGATCGCGCGGTTAAGTCTTCTGTTTTTGAAGCCAAGTATTCTGAGCTACAAAGCAAAATAGGCGTGATAGAAATTCCGAGTTTCTACAATAATCTTTCTCAAGATGTAAAAACTGAAATCGCTAAACTTAAAGAAGCCAAAGTAGATGGGGTTATCATTGACCTTCGCCAAAATGGTGGTGGCTCGCTTTACGAAGCGACCCAGCTATCAGGTTTATTCTTTGATCAAGGTCCAGTTGTTCAGATCCATACCGCTTATAACCGCGTTGAAAGTCAACAAGATAGAGATGGCATTACCTTCTACGATGGACCTTTGACTGTTTTAGTTGACCGCTACAGTGCTTCGGCATCCGAAATTTTTGCTGCTGCGATGCAAGATTATGGCCGAGCTGTGGTGATTGGTGAGCAAACCTTTGGTAAGGGTACAGTGCAACAACATCGTGGCCTCGGTAAAAATTACGATTTATTCGAAAACCCTTTAGGGAGTGTAACTTACACGATTGCGAAGTTTTATCGTATTGACGGTGGCAGTACTCAACATAAAGGCGTGATCCCTGATATCTTGCTACCATCGGCGATCAACCCTGAAGAGTGGGGAGAAAGCCAAGAGGATAATGCATTGCCTTGGGATAGTATTGTTCGTGCAAAATATGCGAGTTTAGATAACTTGTCGCCAACTATTCAGTACTTGAGCAAGCGCCATGACGAGCGAGTAAAAGTTGAACCAGAATTCGAATATATTTATAAAGACATTGAAGAATACAAAGCGCGCAAGGATGATAAAGCGATTTCTTTAGTTGAATCTGAGCGTATTAAAGAGCGCGAAGATCGCGATGATCTGGTATTGAAGCGGACAAATGAAAGGTTGAAGCGTCTCGGACTAGAGCCAGTTAAAGATTTGGACGATGCGCCAGAGGTTATTTCAGAATTAGACCCTTACCTAGAAGAGGCTGCCCTTATCACGCAGGACCTAATTTCATACGGGCGGATAGCCAAAAACGAAGTTAAAAAATAAATAAAAGGCGCTTCAAGCGCCTTTTATTATGCCTGTTGCCCTTACTTTTACTTAACAAATTTTGTTATCATCTGCCAGATTTTCTAAGCTGATACTCTTTTGAGGCTTCTTGAGAATGGTGCGTGGCTCGACCACTGGCAACCTAGCTACTCAAAACGGCTCAAAACGGTATACTGCAAATAAAATAATTATAAGCATGGGTCGTCGTGCGTAGGAGTATTCCTTTTGAAACAACAAAAACAGCCGTCATTTATTGACGCTCTTATTCCGATCACTTTGTTGGTCGCTTTGCTCGGTGCTGCGGTGTACCTCTATGGTGACAGTTCATCATCAGGTCCAAACCAAATTGCCTTGCTATTTGCTACATTCACCGCGGCTCTCGTAGGCCTTAAAAATGGTTTTACGTGGAAAACGCTTGAAGAAGCGATGATCAAAGGGATAACTATCTCACTCGGTGCCATTATTATTTTACTAATGGTTGGTGCTTTGATAGGTACTTGGCTATTGTCTGGCACAGTTCCAACACTGATATATTACGGACTACAAATTATCAATCCAAGTTGGTTTTATGCTGCGAGTTGTTTGATTTGTGGAATTGTGGCGATGAGTATAGGCAGCTCATGGACGACGGCCGCAACCATAGGTGTCGCTTTATTAGGTGTGGCGACGGGGCTTGGCTTAGATCAGGTCGTAACCGCGGGGGCAGTAATTTCAGGTGCCTATTTTGGCGATAAGCTAAGCCCGTTATCTGAAACCACAAACCTAGCGCCTGCAGTCGCTGGTAGTGATTTATTTGATCATATTCAACATATGCTTTGGACTACTGTACCTAGCTTTGTAATCGCACTTATTATATTTATTGTCATGGGCTTTAATGCTGAAGCGTCAAGTGAAGCGGGGCGGATAGATGAAATTGTTTCGATACTACAAACTAATTTCAATATTAACCTGTTAATGCTAGTTCCTTTGCTGGTGCTGCTTGGGCTTGCTATCAAGAAAATGCCAGCTTTTCCGGCGATTTCAATTGGCGCGGTAATGGGGGCAATATGGGCAGTACTGTTCCAAGGTGAGCTTATCGCAAGTCAAATTGATGCTAGCCAAGGTGAGTTAGTGGGCTATGTGAAATTAGTGTGGGCGACTTTCTTTGACGGTTTTGCGTTGCAAACAGGTGATGCAAAAATGGACGATTTGCTAAGTGGCGGTGGCATGTCATCAATGCTAACGACGACTTGGCTGGTGATGACAGCATTGATGTTTGGTGCCATTATGGAAAAAACAGGCTTACTTGATGTCTTCGTACGCAGCATTCTTAAAATAGCAAAGAGCACAGGTTCGTTAATTGCTTCGACTATCGCAACTTGTATTGGTACAAACCTAGTTGCAGCGGATCAGTACATCGCGATTGTTGTCCCCGGTCGTATGTTCAAAGAAGAATACAAAAAGCGCGGTTTGAAGAGTGTAAACCTCTCTCGTACGCTGGAAGATGGTGGCACAATCACCAGTCCACTGATCCCGTGGAACACCTGCGGCGCATATATGCAAAGTGTACTACTGATTAATCCGTTTGATTATGCCATGTACGCATTCTTTAACTTGATCAATCCTGTGCTGGCGGTCATCTACGCGTATCTTGGTATCAAGATCCTTAAGATTACGCCGCCAACGATAAATGCGGAAGAATCAAAATGAGAAAACAGGCCGAGCGTAAAATAGCGTATTTGCAATCTCGCTCAAGCCTTTTCCAACAGGCCGAATAGACATAAAACGCCTATCCTTAGAATTGGCGATATCAAATTTGTTTTATCACTCGCCCCTTTTTGGGGCGTTTTTGTAAGGATTATATATGACTCAAAAACCACAAGCCAAATTTCTTAAAGATTACCTTGCACCAAGCCATACCGTTGATACGCTTTGCTTGACCTTTGAGTTAAGCCCAAGAAATACAATCGTGACTGCTGTCAGTCAGTTTGTCGCGGTTGGCAATGCGACACAATTAATATTGGATGGTGTCGACTTAGAGTTAGCATCTTGCCAGGTAAATGGAGAAGAGTGGCAAAGCCTTGAAAAATCCGATTCTGAATTGATTCTTTCTAACTTGCCAGAGGCCTTTGAACTCAAAATTGTCACTAAAATTTCGCCGCAAACAAACACCTCACTTGAAGGCTTATACCTCTCTGATGGCGCTTATTGTACGCAATGTGAAGCGGAAGGATTTAGAAAAATCACCTACTTTATGGACAGACCTGATGTACTGACGACTTATACGGTGACGATCATCGGTGAGTCAAAGTATCGTTACTTATTATCAAACGGCAATAAAGTTGAAGAAGGGAGCCTAAGTGACGGCAGACATTTTGCAAAATGGCACGATCCGCATAAAAAACCAAGCTACTTGTTTGCCTTGGTTGCTGGCGATTTTGACGTATTAGAAGACAACTACAGCACTAAGTCGGGTAGAGAGGTGAAGTTGGCGCTATTTGTCGATAAAGGCAATTTACATAAAGCTCCCCATGCTATGACGTCACTAAAGAAGGCCATGGAATGGGATGAGTCAAGGTTCGATTTGGAATACGACCTGGATATATACATGATTGTCGCGGTTGATTTTTTCAATATGGGGGCAATGGAAAACAAGGGTCTGAATGTCTTTAATAGTGCCTGTGTGTTGGCAAGCCAAGAGACTGCGACAGACCGAGACTTTCACACCATTGAATCGATAGTTGGACATGAGTACTTTCATAACTGGACTGGGAACCGAGTTACTTGTCGTGATTGGTTTCAGCTTAGTTTAAAAGAAGGCCTAACCGTATTTAGAGATCAGGAGTTTAGCAGCGATCTAGGTTCTCGAGGCCTAAACCGTATCGACGCAGTAATGGCGATGCGTACGCATCAGTTTGCGGAAGATGCGGGGCCAATGGCGCATCCAATAAGGCCTCGGCAAGTTATTGAAATGAATAACTTCTATACCGTGACTGTTTATAACAAAGGCGCTGAAGTGATCCGTATGATGCATACCTTATTGGGGGAAGATAACTTCCAAAAAGGGATGAAGCTCTACTTTGAGCGTCACGATGGACAGGCTGTGACGTGCGATGATTTCGTTAATGCAATGATGGACGCCTCAGGTGTTGATTTAACGCAATTTAAACTATGGTACGAGCAATTCGGCACGCCAAGAGTAAAAGTGGCTACCAAGTATGACAAACAGGCACAAACATATGCAATTACGGTGAGTCAAAGCCATGCGGATTGCGATCTCGTAAAAGCACCACTGCATATTCCATTTAAGCTAGAGCTTTTGGATGAGCAAGGTGAAAGCGTTCCGTTGCTAACAAAACACGGGGAAATACAACGAGCGTTAGATATTACTGAATTTGAGCAACGGTTTGAGTTTGAGCAAGTTGCGAGTAAACCAGTTCCTGTATTGCTAGAGGATTTTTCAGCACCAGTGCTTATGGAGTACAGCTATACCATTGATGAGTTACTACACATATTGCGTTTTGCGCGTAGTGATTACGCTCGTTGGGAAGCAATGCAGCAAATCTTTATGATTGAAGTTAAACGAGCGGTTACGTCAGGCGATTTCGAACTGGATCCAAAAGTCCTCGGTGCGTTGTCCTCATTGCTGGAAGCGTTAGATGGAGACCTTGCGCTACTGGCTGAGTTATTGACTTTACCAACGTTTGATACGTTAGCCAGTCAATTTGAAATTATCCCAGTAGACAAACTTGTTTCAATTTCCGATGCATTTGAAATGCAAATTGCGCAATCACTTCAATCGGTATTTGAACACGCTTATTTGTCTTTGCAAGACTCAGGCTCATTAGAAGCAAAAGATGTCGCGATCAGAGCCTTTAAAAATAAAGCGCTTTATTACTTAGCGAAAACAGACTCTGATAGTGTTGATAGCGCGCTAGATAATCAATTTTCTTCAAGCAATATGACCACTAAGCTGGCATCATTAAAAGCAGCTGTCTCCGCGCAGCACACAAAGATGGAAAGTTTGTTCAGTCAATTTGATAGTCAATGGCGTCACGATAGCCTAGTCATGGATAAATGGTTTGCGTTAAGTGCAAGCTTATCTAATGATGGAGTGATATCGAATATAAATACGCTTTATGCGCATCCTTGTTTTGACAAAGGCAATCCTAATCGGGTTCGCGCATTGATAGGAAGCTTCGCGAGAACTAATCCTGCGCAATTCCATCGTACCGATGGTAAGGGCTATGCGCTATTAGGTGATTTATTAGTGGAGCTAAACAGCATCAATCCACAAAATGCGTCTCGTATGATCACGCCGTTCATGTCATGGAAGCGTTATGATCAAACGCGCCAACAGCTGATGCGCGCACAGTTGAGCCGTTTGGCTAACTTAGAAGGTTTGAGCGACGACTTATATGAGAAAGTAGAGAAGGCGCTAGCGCAGTAGATGAAAGAGTACTTCTTTTACATGGATTTGAGCTACGACAAGTGTCTCGGTTACTACTACGGGCACTATACTTCAGTGCAAGTGATTGAAGATGGGGGGAAGAGTATTCGCTTCCCCGCAGAGCGTATTCGCCCCTTTATTTCATCAATTGGGATCAGGGGGAGATTCCGTCTCATCTTGGATGATAGTAATAAGTTTCTATCGTTAGAAAAAGTCACTTAATCGAAGTAGAACTGCAAAACATATTTTATTTTTGTTAAATGAGTTTGTTATAAGCTTGAAATACGTGTTATAAATTATCTGGTAGGACGTCTTACCAAGAGTAAAATACGCCCCTAGAGGCGAAAAAGCGTTGATTTAGTGGAGCAGTATTTGTATTTTCGCGGTTTCGCTTCTATCGTTTAGACAACAAAAAACAATAACTCTAAGAGCTTAAGCTCTAGACATGACCCGCCAAAAGGGGGAGAAATAATGATAAAAAGATCGCTCTTTGTGAAAAACAAAATCATGCTCGGTCTTAGCGCGGCAGTAATGGGAGCTGCCGCCACGTCAGTACACGCGGCCAGTTTTGAGGTTGGTGATTTCGAAATTACCTTCGACTCGACTTTTTCTTATGGTCAAAGCATTCGCGTTGAAGATCGTAACTTTGATTTCATCGGTAAAAGTAATCATCCACAGTTTGACTGGGATGGTTATAAAGCAACCACTGGCAATACCATCTATTCTTCGTCACAGATCTGGTCACAACAGGGTGCCTATTCAAATAATGGTGATGCTGGTAACCTAAATTTTGACTCTGGAGATACTTTCTCTCAGTTGTTAAAAGGTACCCATGATTTAGCAATTACCAAAGATAACTATGGTTTGTTCACTCGTTTCATGTATTTCTACGACTTTGCGATGGAAGATGGGGATTTTGCATATAGCAACCCTGTTTCAGGCAAAAAAGTTGACCCGTGTGAAGACGACGATACCAGAAAACAAGTCTGTTCGGATTTACGCTTGCTAGATGCATTTGTGTGGGCGGATTTTGACCTCAATGATGGCAAAAACCCGCTTTCCGTGCGTTTAGGTCAGCAAGTAGTTAACTGGGGCGAAAGTACACTTATTTCCCACGGAATTAACGTCAACCCAGTTGATATCGACCGTCTGAAAGCGCCAGGCTCTGAAGTAAAAGAAGCCTTTATCCCTGTAGGTATGCTTTGGGCGTCGATTGGTTTGTCTGAAAACGTCAACCTTGAAGGTTTTTATCAGTATCAATGGCATGAAACCAGATTGCCGGCAACAGGTAGTTACTTCTCAACCAATGATTTTGCATCTGAAAATGGTTATATGCAAAATGTTCAGCTTGGTTTTACCTCAAACCCTGATATCGATTTGTATCACCTCACTGACGCATTAAACAGTTTATATGCTGATGCAACGGCCGCATTGGTTGCTCAAGGTGTAGTACCAACAGCACAAGCAGTTGGCAGTGCCGCAGCGTCTATGTATATGGCTTATCCGACTAAAGTGGCGCTTAAAGGAAAAGGAAATAACGGTAAGAGCGAACCAGATGATGGTGGTCAGTACGGTTTACGCTTAGGCATTTTCTCTCCAGAGCTAAATGACACTGAATTTGGTCTGTATTACATTAATTACCATAGCCGTAGACCTTTGATTTCTGGTAAAGCATCTAACTTTACAGAGCAAGCGATAATGGCTGATTTAGCTTACATCGCACAAAATCAAATTACCGCAGACAATGTCACTAACCTAAACGCCTTTACTCAAGCGCAAATTACCTATCCTGAAGACATCAAATTGTATGGCTTAAGTTTTAATACTGCGATCGGTGAAACCGCATTTGCTGGTGAAGTGGCATATAGACAAGATGAACCACTACAGATAGATGACGTTGAACTACTTTACGCTGGCATGGTTGAACAGTTAGCCGCCGCGGGTCTGCGTGATGATTTGGCTGGTTTATCTCAGCTTAGTCAAGGGGACGATATCGCTTTTGTGGGTCCTGGTGAAGTGGCGCAAGGTTATATCTTGCGAGACACTATTCAAGCACAGTTTACAGCAACACATTTGTTCGGCCCATCGCTCGGTGCAGATAGTTGGGCTGTGGTTGGTGAAGTAGGCGCAGTTACTATTAAAGACATGCCAGAGTACGATGAGCTTCGTTTGAATGTTTCAGGTACTGGCCGAAGTGGCACGATTGAGGGGCTTTCTGGCCGAGATTACAATCTTATCCACCAAGCGGTTTCAAATGGTCCTGAGACCAATCCATTCCCATCGGCTTCTGCATGGGGCTATCGCCTTATTGCAAAGGGTGAGTATAACAACCTATTCAGTGGTGTGAATTTTTCTCCACGCGTAGTGTTCTCACATGATGTTAACGGTATCACCCCTGATCCTATGTTCTTGTTCATTGAGGATCGTAAATCGCTGGGCATTAATCTTAACTTTAACTACCTAAATTCGTGGTCATTTGATTTTGGCTATAACACGTTTTGGGGTGGTGGTAAGACGAATACCTTTGCGGACCGTGACTTCATCTCATTCAACATTAAGTATTCAATTTAAGGGCTTTCGATATGTTTAGAAAACCTACATTTATCGCAGCAACAATAATTACAATGCTGTCTGCCAGCAGCGCTATGGCTAAGATTAGCGCTGACGAAGTTGCACGTTTAGGTAAAGATTTGACGCCTATCGGTGCAGAGAAAGCGGGTAATGCTGATGGCAGTATTCCGGCTTGGAATGGTGGGATCACCGCGCCTCCAGCTGGTTATGAAGTGGGCATGCACCATCCAGATCCGTTTGCTGATGACAAAGTATTGTTCACAATTGATAAATCGAATTTAGATAAATACAAGTCATTGTTAAGCCCTGGTCAAATTGCGCTATTTGAAACGTATCCAGAAACGTTCAAAATGAACATTTACCCAACTAGACGCAGCGCGTCTTATCCGCAGTTTGTGTATGATGCAACAAAGAAATACGCATCTACAGCAGAGCTGATCGAAGGTGGTAACGGCATTAAAAATACCGCTATCGGTATTCCGTTTCCGGTGCCGAAAGATGGCTTAGAAGCTATCTGGAACCACCTATTGCGTTTCCGTGGCTTGTCGATTGCACGTTACGGCGGTCAAGCGATGCCTACGGAGTCAGGTGCTTACAACATTATCGGTTTCGATGAGCAATTATTGGTTAAGTACTCTGCAACAGATGCAACCCCTGAAGCATTGCAAGAGTCAAATATCCTGTTTAAGTTTAAGCAGCAAGTGACAGAACCTGCACGTCTTGCTGGAACTGCATTGCTTGTACATGAAACAATGGACCAAATTTTGACACCTCGTCAGGCTTGGACATATAACGCTGGCCAGCGTCGTGTAAGACGTGCGCCAAACGTTGCATATGATGCACCAGGAACTGCGTCAGATAGCTTACGTACAACAGATGACTTTGATATGTTTAACGGCTCTCCAAACCGCTACGACTGGAAACTAGTTGGTAAAAAAGAGATGTATATCCCTTACAACAGCTATAAGTTACATAGTGACAAGCTTAAGTATGATGATATTTTGATGGCTGGCCACATCAACCCTGAACACGTACGTTACGAAAAACACCGTGTATGGGTAGTCGAAGCTAACCTGAAAGAAGGCACTCGCCATATTTACAAAAAGCGTGTGTTCTATATTGATGAAGATAGCTGGCAAATCCACGTAACGGATATCTATGATAACCGTGATCAGATGTATCGCGTCGCGATGGCACATGGTCTTAATTACTACGAAGTGCCGACACATTGGAGTACGTTGGATGTCTATCATGATCTAAACTCTCGTCGCTACCTTGCGATTGGGTTAGATAACGAAGAAGACATGTACGACTTCAGTCAGTCTTTCAACGATAACGAGTTTACTCAGGGTGCGCTGCGCCGTGAGGGTCGCCGTTAATCAAATATTATCAGGCTGAAGCAACCTCGCTTCAGCCTTCTTCCTCCTTTCCTCTCACAACTCGAGTGTTTTCTCATGATGAAGAAGTTAGTAGCAGCCTCGATTTTAACTATGGCGCATGTAGCAGTAGCCGAAAGTAGTGATCAAATTTCAGCAAAATCAGCCCTGATGGTCGCTCACCCAGAGCAAACGCTTTTCACAGATATTACAGATAACGGTGATGCGTTAATTGCGGTAGGTAAACACGGCACAATAATTATTAAACAAGAAGGGCAAAACTGGACGCAGGCAGAGGTGCCAATTCAATCACTGTTAACCTCTGTGACATTCAAAGGCAAAGATATTGGTTGGGCTTGTGGCCACGACGCTAGCATAATCAAAACCACAGACGGTGGTAAAACATGGGCGCTAAAACAATATCTACCAACATTGGAAAAGCCTTGTCTTGATATTGAGTTTATTGACCAACAACACGGCTTTGCTGTGGGCGCTTATGGCATGTTTTTTGAAACCACTGATGGTGGTGAGTCTTGGACAAAACGTTTTATCAGTGAATTTGTTCACCCCGATGATGTCGACTATTTAGCCGATTTAAAAGAGCAAGACCCCGCGGCATACGAACAAGAAACGGCGTTTATTCTTCCCCATTTTAATCGCCTGTTGATCGCCGAAGGCATGATGTACCTTGCCGGTGAAATGGGACTTGTGGCACAAAGTGATGACTTAGGAAAAACATGGCAAAAATTTGAGCCTTTTTATCGCGGTTCATTTTTTGCTGTTGATCAAACCTCAGATAAGCAACTTATTGTTGCGGGCCTTAGGGGTAACGCATTTATTGGCAATGCACAGCAAGTAGTGCAACTTGACACTCAAAAAACGGCGACAATAAATAGTATTGCCCACAAAGATAATGTGACCTATATGTTTGCTAACAGCGGCGTAATATTCACGTTGAAAGCAGGTAAGCTAACCTCAAAACAACTAAAAAACGGCCACTCTATTTTAGCAGGCGTGGTTAAAAAGGATCAGCTAATTCTAGCGACGGAGCAGGGGATTGCTGAGGTAGAGGTGAACAACTAATGCAAGCGTTTTTAAATCAATTGGTATACGCCATCTTTAGGCATCGCATTACCGTCGTGGCTTTTTTCGTACTGACGACGATATTTTTGGGCTTCAAAGCCACACAAATTCAGCTCGATGCGTCATTTAACAAAAATATTCCATTAAATCATGAATACATGAAAGTGTATTTGAAGCATGAAAAGCAGTTTGGTGGTGCAAATAGTATTCTTATTTCTGTTTGTGATAAAGATGGTGACATCTTTAATGAGCCATTTTTCACTCAGCTAAAGGCTGTGCATGATCAGCTCTATTTTATCCCTGGTGTTAATCGTCCACTAGTGAATTCAATCTTTGCACCCAGTGCGAGATTCGTTGAGGTGGTAGAGGACGGCTTTGCCGGTGGACCTATTATTCCTGCTAATTTTCAACCTACTGAACAAGGCCTAGCGGTTGTAAAGCAGAACATTGAGAAAGCAAAAGTTGTGGGTCGTATGGTTGCGAGTGATTATTCTTGTGCCATGGTAACCGCCCAGTTAATGGAAACCGACCCGCAAACCCAAGAAAAGCTTGATACCTTAGCCTTTGCGCAAAAATTAGAGTCTGAGATCCGAGCGCCTCTTAGCACTGACAAAGTGAGCATACATATTATTGGCTTTGCGAAAATGGCCGGGGACATTGCTGATGGCGCGAAAGGAGTAGTACTCTTCTTTGCGTTAGCAATTGCTTTTACCTTTATTATGGTTTGGATGTTCTGTAAGAGCTTTAAGCTTACGCTGCTTCCGATTGTTTGTTCATTTATTGCTGTGATTTGGCAGATGGGCTTACTCAGTACTTTGGGTTTTGGTGTTGATCCCATGTCTATTTTGGTGCCTTTCTTAGTTTTCGCTATTGGTGTGAGTCACGGTGTGCAAATGATCAACGCCATAGGTAAAAAGGTAGCGGAAGGGGTCAGCTGCAAAGTGGCTGCTGAAGCGAGCTTTAAAGCATTACTTATTCCAGGTGGCATTGCTCTACTTTCGGACACCGTTGGCTTCTTAACCTTACTGGCAATCGACATCGGCATTATCCGTGAGCTTGCTATTACTGCCAGTTTAGGGGTTGCGGTCATTATCTTTACCAACTTGGTGCTGCTTCCTGTGATGGCGTCGTTCTTTGAGTCCGCAAATATTAAGCGACTTGGTGATGGTAAGAATGCCAGCCATGGTATGTTTGAGGCAATGCGAGAGGCCTTGGTGAAAACCACAGACAAAAAAGTGGCCAGAGTGATTTTACTTATCAGTGCAGTATTGTTCGCATTTGGCTACTGGCAATCTGAAAAAATGCGTATTGGTGATTTACATGCTGGTGCACCGGCGTTACATGAAGATGCCAGATATAACCAAGACACTTTCCTTATCTCAGACCGTTATGCAATTTCTTCTGATATCTTAAAGGTCATTGTAGAAGCGACACCTGCGGCTTGTACTGAGCACGATACAATGGAGCGTATTAGTCGTTTCCAATGGCGAGTAGAAAACTTACCGAGTGTACAATCGGCTGTTTCTTTAAGCTCCGTTGCACAAGCGGTTAATGCTGGGTACAACGAAGGTAACTTAAAGTGGCAGACGTTACCAAGAAATACCGCTTCTCTAGTCCAAGCTACCTCTCGAGTGGAGACAAGCTCAGGGCTACTTAACGGTGATTGTTCGGTGATGCCTATTATCATCTTTATGGCAGATCATAAGGCTGAATCTATCGACCATGTGATTGCGAAGATAAAAGCGTTCTCAGAAGAAGAGGGAACTGATGACGTTGCCTTTAAATTAGCATCAGGTCCAATCGGTGTGATGGCGGCAACAAACGAATCCGTTTCCGAGGCACAGGTTCCTATGATGATCTACGTGTACGGTGCGGTGATTCTGTTGTGCCTAGCGAGCTTTAGGAGCGTGCGAGCGACTATCGCAGTGGTACTACCTTTATATGTGGTATCAACGCTGGCTCAGGCGCTTATGGTGCAGCTTGAAATCGGTTTAACGGTATCGACGTTACCGGTAATTGCTTTGGGTGTGGGAATAGGTGTCGATTACGGCATTTATATTCTATCCTCTATGATGGGACAGCTTAAGCAGGGTATGCCGTTGTCGGTTGCCTATCGAAATGCGCTTGCTGAGCGAGGCAGTGCGGTACTGTTTACTGGTATCACATTGGCGATTGGCGTAAGCACTTGGATTTTCTCTGCGCTTAAGTTCCAGGTTGATATGGGTATCCTTTTAACCTTCATGTTCTTGGTAAATATGCTGGGTGCTGTGCTGCTTTTACCGGCAATTGGAACGCTTATCTGGTCTGACCAGAAAAAATAATGTGAATAATTGTGCTCCTTTTTATTTGGTATTGGCGATTTATATCTATTTTTTGTGAATAGATGAGCAAACAGCTGAAAAGCTTGAAATGTTTTCGTCAAAAAGGCTGTTTATTAGCGTCAGAAAGGTTAGAATTTACCTGACTCCACGCTAATAAATGGCTGTACAAATAATCTACCGTTCAAAGGTGGTATAGATTAAGGAACACATAATGACACAAAATGAAGGCACAGCTTCTGTTATCCTAGATAACGTCTGCAAGCTTATCCATAAAAAAGTCCATGCTGACAAAGTGTCACTTGTCGAAACGTTTGCCAAAACCTTGTACAGCAACATGTCTAAAGAGGATTTGGCACATCGTAACGACAGTGACTTATACGGCGCAGCATTGAGCCTTTGGAATGCCCTTGATAAAAACAAGTCTGACGATGCCGTCATTCGCGTTTTTAATCCTGAGGTTGCAAAGGATGGATGGCAATCATCGCATACGATTGTCGAGATAATCGCTAAAGATATGCCGTTTTTGGTTGATTCAGTGCGCATGGCGATGAATCGCAAAAACATAGTCTCTCACCTATTACTTCATTCTCCACTTAAGTTACAAAGAAACGATGCCGGTGCAATCACCGCAGTTTCTAACTTAAAAGCAGAACAAGAATCTACGTCTACTAAGACCGTATTCTTTATCGAAATCGACAGGCAAACAGATGATTCGGTGATCGCTGATTTTACAGCTGAGCTTGAATCTGTCTTAAATGATGTTTCTGTTGCGGTTGCTGATTGGCTACCAATTCGTGATAAGTTGGTGGGCGTAAGTAAAGAGCTGCCGACCCGTCATTATAGTTGTTCAAAAGAAGAAGTTGCTGAAGCCGTCGAGTTTTTAGACTGGCTGGTTAGCGACAACTTTACCTTTATGGGCTATCGCCAATATGATTTGACTCCAGTTCAAGGTGACTATGAGCTGAAGCCAGTTGAAGGCACAAGTCTCGGCCTGATGAAGAACTCTGGTGACGATCACAGCCGTTTATTGTCTGAACTGCCTGAAGTTGCGCGCAAAGAGGCACGCAGTAACAACTTGTTGATCTTAACTAAGACAAACTCACTTTCACGCGTTCATAGACCAGCGTATATCGACTATGTTGGTATCAAGCGTTTTGATGATGAAGGTAACGTGATTGGTGAGGACCGTTTCATTGGCTTGTTCTCTTCTAGCTTCTACAACAACAGTGCGGTAGATGTTCCGGTACTTAAGAGTAAAATTAACCGTATTATGGAGCAATGTGACTTTGCTAAAGGCACACATGCATACAAGGCGGTACTCAATATTCTTGAAACCTATCCACGTGATGAGTTAGTACAGGCACGCGAAAGCGAGCTACTTGAAGTGGCAATGGGCGTTCTACAAACTCAAGAGCGTGACATGTGTCGCTTATTTGTGCGTAAGGATGTGTATGGTCGTTTCTTCTCTTGTATGGTTTATGTGCCAAGAGAGAGATACAACACAGCGTTACGCCGTGAAACTCAACAACTGCTAGGCCGTGCATTTAAGTCTAGCGACAAAGTAGAGTTCACCACCTTTTTCTCTGAATCAACACTAGCGCGTACGCATTACATCGTGCGTGTTGATGACAACAACATAGATTACAACGTGAAAGAAATCGAAAATAACTTGGTAGAAGCCGCTCGTACTTGGGAAGACAAGTTACAATCTGCACTTCTTGAAAGAACGGGTGAGTCTCGTGGTAACGAGTTAAACCGTAAATATACGAATGCCTTCCAGTCTGCTTATAAAGACCAAGTGTTGCCGAGTGCAGCAGTAGTAGACATTGAGAAGCTAGAGCAACTAAACGAAGATAACAAACTTGAGATGCTGTTCTACAGACCTCAGGAAGAAGCAACGTCGCAGCTTGTTCGTTTGAGTCTGTTCCATAAAGCAGAGCCAATTCACCTATCAGACGTGATGCCAATGCTTGAGAACTTTGGCCTACGTGTTATTGGTGAAACTCCGTACGCCGTGAAGACGACTGATGGTCAAGTAAACTGGATCATGGATTTCTCTATGCTTATTGACAGCAAAGGGATCACTGATTTTGATAAAGTATCAGCACGTTTCCGCGCAGCATTGACTAATGTGTGGAATAACCGCCTAGAAAACGATGGTTTCAACCGTTTAGTGTTATTAGGTGGTCTAACTGGTCGTGAAGCATCTATCTTACGCGCATATGCTAAATACATGCGCCAAATTGGTGTGACGTTCTCGCAATCTTACATCGAAAATACATTTGACCGTTACCCGCACATTGCAGCGATGATCGTTGATCTATTCGTGAAGAAGTTTGCACCGAAGAAAGTGGCCACTGAAAAGGCACTTCAGAAGGTTGTTGATGCTATCTACCTAGAACTTGAAAACGTAGCGAATCTAGATGATGACCGTATCATTCGTTTGTACGTTGATATGATCAATGCAACACTGCGTACTAACTTCTATCAAAAAGAAGCTGATGGCACGAATAAGTCGTATACGTCATTCAAGATCCAGCCAAGTGCAGTGCCAGATATGCCATTGCCATTACCAGCGTTTGAAATCTTCGTATACTCTCCACGCGTAGAAGGTGTTCACTTACGTGGCGGTAAAGTGGCTCGTGGTGGCCTACGTTGGTCAGACCGTCGTGAAGATTTCCGCACAGAAGTACTTGGCTTAGTTAAAGCACAGCAGGTTAAGAATACGGTTATCGTACCTGTGGGCTCTAAAGGTGGTTTTGTTTGTAAACAACTTCCAACTGAACGTGAAGCGTTCTTCAAAGAAGGCCAAGAGTGTTACAAGATCTTCATCCGTGGTCTACTAGACATCACAGATAACATCGTACATGGTGACATTGTGCCGCCAGTGGATGTTGTACGTCACGACGAAGACGACCCATACCTAGTTGTTGCAGCGGACAAAGGGACTGCGACTTTCTCTGATATTGCAAATGGTATCGCTGAGTCTTATAACTTCTGGCTTGGTGACGCTTTCGCGTCAGGTGGTTCAGTTGGTTACGACCACAAGAAGATGGGGATTACTGCTAAAGGCGGTTGGGAATCGGTTAAGCGTCACTTCCGTGAAATGGACGTTGACTGTCAAACAACGGATTTCACAGCGGTTGGTATCGGTGACATGGGTGGTGACGTATTTGGTAACGGGATGCTGCTATCTAAGCACATTCGCTTACAAGCGGCATTTAACCACATGCACATCTTTATCGATCCAAACCCAGATGCGGCAAGCTCATATGTAGAGCGTGAGCGTCTATTTAATCTGCCACGTTCAAGCTGGGAAGATTATAATAAGGATCTAATTTCTGAGGGCGGTGGTATTTTCTCTCGTGCGGCGAAAGCAATTACGCTAAGCGCTGAAATGAAGAAGATGATAGGCACTAAGAAGTCGAGCATGACACCAAATGAGTTGATCAAAGCATTGTTGAAGATGCCGGTTGATTTACTTTGGAACGGTGGTATCGGTACTTACATTAAGTCTAAATCTGAAACTGACGCTGAAGTAGGCGACCGTGCAAACGACGCGCTACGTATCAACGGTGGTGAGCTTGGAGCGAAGATCTTTGGTGAAGGTGGTAACTTAGGTGCTACTCAGCTAGGTCGTATCGAGTTTGCTTCAAACGGCGGTCGTATCAACACCGACTTTATCGACAACGTAGGTGGTGTTGCCTGTTCGGATAATGAAGTTAATATCAAGATCCTACTTAACGGCCTAGTTGCTGAAGGTGAATTGACGAATAAGCAGCGTAACGAATTACTGTATTCAATGACTGATGAAGTATCAGAATTGGTACTGAAAGATTGTTACCGCCAAACGCACACGCTGTCGATTACTAAGTCTAAAGGTCCTGCAACGCTGAAAGAAAAAGTACGCTTTATTCATGCACTTGAAAAAGACGGCAAGTTAAATCGTGCAATCGAATTCTTACCAACTGATGAAGAGCTAGCAGAGCGTGCGGCGGCAGGTAAAGACCTAACGCGTCCTGAGCTATCGGTGTTAGTTTCTTACTCTAAGATGGTATTAAAAGAGACATTAGTTGTTGATGAGATCTCAGAAAATCCATACTACCGTCAGTTGCTAGTGAACTCGTTCCCAGCACCACTGCGCGAGCGCTTCAATGCTGCGATGGATAATCACCCGCTACGTAAAGAGATCATTGCAACGAAACTTGCAAACAATATCGTTAACGATATGGGTCTAAACTTCATGGTTCGTATGCACGAAGAGACAGGTGCAACGGACGCAGAAATTGCGGTTTGTTACTCAATTGCAAGTGCAATCTTTGAAATGAAGGAAACGTGGTCAGCGATTTCTGCGCTAGATAATAAGATCCCAGCGGCAGTTCAAACGGAAATGCTATATCAATTACGTCGTACGGTTCGCCGTTCAACACGTTGGTTCTTGCGCCACCGTGACAAGTCTCAAACTATCGAGCAAACCATCGCGTTCTTTGCACCAACATTTAAAGATTTAAGTGCAAATCTACACAACTACATGGTTGCAAATGAAAGCGAGCAGATCGTTGATAAAGCACGTGATCTTGAATCTCAAGGTGTGCCAGCTGAGATTGCACTGCGTATCGTGTCACTTTCAAGCTTGTTCTCGGTCATGGACTTAGCGGAAGTTGCACATAGCTCAGGTCGTAAGATCGGTGTTGTGTCTAATACCTACTTCACACTTGGTGCAAACATGGGCCTACATTGGTTCCTTGACCAAATCACGGCTCAACCTGTTGCAAACCACTGGCAGGCGCTTGCTCGTGCTTCATATCGTGAAGAGCTGGATTGGCAACAGCGTTCATTGTCAGAGGTTGTGTTAAACAGCTTCGCTGGTGATGACAGTGATATCAATGAACAGATTGAACAGTGGATGGATAAGCAAGCAGGCTTATTACACCGTTGGCAGCAAATGTTAACTGAGTTTAAGACGTCGCAAAGCCATGACTTTGCTAAGTTCTCAGTTGCACTTCGTGAGCTAATGTTACTAAGCCACAACTGCGATACTTCCAAATAATCTAGAAATCGCTACAATACCCCAGCTTTGACTGGGGTATTTTTTTGTCTAATGCCATTGGCATAATCCATTTAGCTAAAGTTACGCTTGGGTAATTTTAGCTAAGTTGATTACGTTACCAATACTGAGGAGCTACCATGTTTTACGATCTTGCGCGTCGTTTTATGTTTAATAAAGATGCGGAGTGGGCACACGATTTTGCCCTAAGCAACCTGCGCCGCTTTGCGAATACGCCAATGAGCCTTGCATGGTCTCAATCAGTTCAAGACAAACCAGTTAATTTTCTAGGGTTAGAGTTTAAAAATCCAGTCGGGTTGGCCGCCGGTCTTGATAAAAATGCTGAGTGTATCGAAGCATTTGCGCAAATGGGTTTTGGTTTCATTGAAGTGGGAACTGTCACGCCAAGACCACAAGCGGGCAACGACAAGCCTCGGATCTTTCGTCTACCTGAAGCAAATGCGATTATTAATCGCATGGGGTTCAATAACAAGGGCGTCGATTACCTAGTCAACAATGTAAAAGCAGCAAAATACGATGGGATCCTTGGGATCAACATTGGCAAAAATAAAGATACACCGAATGAACAAGGTAAAGATGACTACATTCACGGTATGAGAAAAGTATTTGAGCATGCCTCATATATCACCGTGAATATCTCTTCACCAAATACACCGGGTCTGAGAGATCTACAATATGGCGAGGCGCTAGATGATCTATTGCAAAGCCTGAAAAATGAACAGATGGATCTGATCGCCAAGCATAACAAGTCAGTGCCTATGTTAGTAAAGATCGCACCAGATGTTGATGGCGTTCAGTTAACCCAGATCGCAGAATCGTTAGTTAATAATCGTATTGATGGTGTTATTGCAACTAATACAACATTAGCCCGTGATGCGGTAGAAAACCTAGAGCACGGTAATGAAGCAGGCGGTTTGTCTGGAAGACCTGTTCGTGAAAAATCGACGCATGTTGTCAGCGAATTGAAGCGTATTACCGACGATAAGCTACCAATCATCGGTGTAGGTGGTATTGACAGTGCGGAATCTGCAAAAGAGAAATTTTCAGCTGGTGCAGATTTAGTACAAGTCTACACAGGCTTTATTTATGAAGGGCCTGCACTTGTTAAAAAGATCGTTTCGTCCTTATAAGGATCGGTCATATAACCAAATGATCCAAAACAAAACGTTATTATAAAAAATTTCATCATTGCGTTTTTCGCGTTATACTCCCACTTACTAGTTGAGCTAATTGGTTGGTGGGAGAGAAGTTTTGCAAGCTTCAAAAGAGTGGCAATGGATCCGCTGCACAGAAAGGAACAGGTTGTTAATTGATTTGGGTGACGAGCTTCAGCTTTGCACGCCTTTTCGTTTGCGAAACCTTACTGAAGACTCAACCGCTAATCCCAATTTTAGTCTCAGCGAAGCTGAATTTTATCAGAGTGTATTTTCCTACCTTTGCGGTTTTGGTGTTTGGAATGAGCCCAGATGCTGCCAAATCGCTTTAAATGCAACTGCGGCAAAGTTTCATCTGCAACCGATGCAAGCAAAAAGCTGGTTTTTTAAGCCATATTTTGGTGGTGAACCTGTGAGTGAGGCGGTTGTGTGTTTAAATTCCAAAGTAAGCCACGGCGAGTTTCTAATTATCGAGCATGATGGTCAGTCAAGTCTTTGTTTAAGCTTGAACGAGCAATTTATTCTTGATGAGGGAATAGAGCTTGAACAATTTCAAGCGATAAAAGTACTGAATGATCGGTTAGCGCCTCTTGTGTTAACACACCGAGTTCATCAAAGCGCATAGCCAATTTCATCCCATCGTTTTATTGACCAGCAATTATTTCCTGTATTAACCTGTACCTAATTTGAATTGTTTGCTGATCGAGGGATTAGAATGCGCTGCCTCTGCGATAAAACATTAAAACTAACTTACGCCGACGCTGAAGGACATTGCGGTTATCAATGTCAGTCATGTGGTGCCATTTGGCTGCCGCGCAAATTTATTGATTCCATTAAACATACTTATCACTTTAGTTATACCGATTTTACTGCGAAACGGTCGTTGGTTGAGCGTGACGTTTTACAATTATGCCCTGATGATGGTCATACACTTAAAGACTATACGCTCTTTGAAGCTGGTTTTAGTGAGTGCGGGTGCTGTGGTGGCGTGTGGTTTGAAAAAGGGGAGCTCCATAACTTACTACTAAATTACCAAAGAAGGAGTTCGAACATAAGCGCGCTAGATAAGTTAGATTTTCTGAACTTGCTAAATTTTTAACGTAATTTATCCCCATACAACCAAGCTCAACTAATAACTAACGATAACTTGTGTGTTATACTGCGCCCAGTTGAAATTTAAGGGTATTCAAATTGCAATTTATCGCATTGACATCTATTGGTGTAGAGCAGTTACTGGTTGAAGAATTAACCGAGTTTGGTTTTGAAATAAACAAGCAAACCGTTGGTTCAGTTAAGTTCACTGGCGCTAATCTAGACGTACAAAAGTTCTGTATGATGACACGATTTGCAACGCGCGTGATGTTGCTTATCGATGACAAACCAGAAGTGAATGACAAAGATTCTCTCTACAAGTTTGTTCGTTTTCAGGCATGGCAAGATTGGTTTAGCCCAAAGCAGACCTTTGCAGTAGAGTTTAATGGTACGAATAATGCGCTTAAAAATACGCAATTCTCTGGCCTGGTGGTTAAGGATGGGATCGTTGACTACTTCAATGACCTGTTTGAACAACGTCCAGATGTTGACAAACAGACACCGGATATTCGCATCATAGCGAAATTATCTAAGCAAGGCTGTGCGCTATATATCGATTTCTCGGGACCTCGCTTATCTGATAGAGGTTATCGTGACAAACAAGGTAAAGCGCCAATTCGTGAACATTTAGCGGCAGCGCTGGTTAAACGTAGCGGTTGGCTTGAAGATACCAATAAGCCACTTTTTGACCCCTGCTGTGGTTCTGGCACGTTATTGATTGAAGCGGCATCTATGGCGCTTGGCTTACCTACTAACCTTAATAAAGATTTTGCCTTTAAACGCCTGCCGAGTTTTCGTGAAAGTAAGTTCACCGAGCTTAAAGCACAATTAAATGTACAACCAGAGCAAAAGAGCTTATGGCTGATCGGTGGTGATATCGATGAACGTGTGCTGTCAATTGCCGAGCGTAATGCTAAGCGCGCAGGCGTTGAGTCACATATTAAGTTTAAGTTTGAAGATGCCAATCAGCTTAGCCTTGCTGCTAAACGTCCTGGCACTGTGCTGAGTAACTTGCCTTATGGTGAACGTCTAGGTGGTATGGCTGAAATTATTACGCTATATCGCAATATGGGTATCGCCTTTAAAAAGCACTATAAAGACTGGAATTTGGCGTTACTTGCGAGTGAAGAAAGCCTATTAAAAGTGCTAAAACTAGCGCGTAAAAAGTCTTATAAATTCAAAAATGGCCCGCTCGACGTGCTGCTTAACTTGTATGAAATGAATGAAATGCAGGTACAGCAAAATAAACAGAGCAGTGGGCTTAATTTTGAAGGCTCGACTGCGTTTGGCAACCGTTTGAAGAAAAACTTACAAGGTTTAAAATCTTGGCTGAAAAAAGAAGACGTTAATGCGTATCGTGTTTATGACGCGGATATCCCTGAATACAATGTTGCGGTTGATGTTTATAACGACAACGCAGTCATCTTTGAATACAAAGCGCCAAAAGAAATTGACGATAGTGTTGCGCAAAAACGTTTGCAAGACGTGATCACACTGACCGCCGAGCAGCTGAATATCGACCCGCTAAACATCGCGGTAAAAGTAAGAAAGCGCCAAAAAGGTCAAGAGCAATACAAAGCCCTGGACAAGCAAAACCGCACTGAGATAGTAGAAGAGTACGGTGCTAAGTTTAAGGTTAACCTATTTGATTATCTTGATACGGGTCTATTCCTTGATCACCGTTTAGCCCGCAAGTTTATTCAGCAACATTCGAAAGATAAACGCGTATTGAATCTATTTGCATACACAGGTAGTGCTTCTGTACACGCTGCAGTTGGCGGCGCTAAGTCTGTTACCACAGTAGATATGTCAAAGACCTATCTAAAATGGGCTGAAGAAAACTTTGAGCTAAATGGTTTGAAGAATCCACGTTTCAGATTTGAGCAAGCGGATTGCTTAAAATGGCTTGAAAGAGCAGTTGGTCAATATGATTTGATATTCTTAGACCCACCAACATTCTCTAACTCTAAACGTATGTCTGACGCATTTGACGTACAAAGAGATCATTTAAAACTATTTGGTTGGGTAAAGAAGATATTAGCACCGAATGGTGTACTGCTGTTTTCTAACAACAAACGCGGATTTAAAATCGATGAAATGGGACTTGCGGCACTTGGCCTAACCGCTGAGGAATACTCATCACAAACCTTGTCTTTGGATTTTAAACGTAACAAGCAAATTCACAACAGCTGGTTGATCCGTCATGATTAAATGCACCTTGTTCCACACCGATGGTTGTCATCTTTGTGAAGAAGCATTGGCGATGTTAATTCAATTTTTGCCTGAAGCCGAAATTGAACTCGTTGATATCGTCGATAGTGAAGAGACGATGACGGAATATCAATATAGAATTCCAGTGATTAAAAAAGGCGAGACAGGTCAGGAACTTGGCTGGCCTTTTACTCAACAACAACTACAAGAATTTATAGAATAATATGGATCTCATTCGAATTGCTAAAGCCCAACTGGCTTTTGGCTCACACCCTATACTTGACCAAGCTGATGCCGTTATTGAATCAGGCGAGCGCGTTTGTATTGTGGGCCGAAATGGTGCCGGTAAATCAACGCTATTGAAAGTACTTGATGATCAAGTTCAACTTGATGATGGTGAAATCAACCGTGTTGGTGGATTAAAAGTTTCAAGGCTAGAACAAGACCCACCAAAGGGCGCAAATGGGTCGGTTTTTGATTATGTTGCGAACGGTTTACCTGATGTTGCTGAGCTGCTCATTGAATTTCATGAAGTGAGTGAAAAACTACAAACCAACCAGTCAGATAAACTGATGACCTCGCTTGAGCGCCTGACTCAGCGATTGGAAAGCGAAGATGCGTGGCGTTTTGAGTCAAGGATCAAGCAAGTGCTAAGCCAGTTGCAATTAGATGCGAATATGCGCCTAGAAGAGCTCTCCGGTGGCTGGCTACGCAAAGTCGCACTGGCTAAAGCCTTGGTGAGCGATCCAGACTTACTGTTACTCGACGAGCCGACTAACCACCTTGATATGCAAAGTGTCATCTGGCTTGAGCAATTCCTGAAAGAGTTTAAAGGGGGGATCGTGTTTATCTCTCACGACCGTGCCTTTATTCGCGCAATGGCGACTCGAATTTTAGATTTAGACCGTGGCAAGTTGGTTTCGTACCCTGGAGATTATGCGCAATATCTAGAACAAAAAGCCCATGATTTAAAAGTGGAAGAGCAACAGAATGCCTTGTTTGATAAAAAGCTTGCCGAAGAAGAAACCTGGATAAGACAAGGGATCAAGGCCCGGCGAACCCGTAACGAAGGGCGTGTGCGAGCACTAAAAGCGCTTCGTGTTGAGCGCAAGCAACGCATCGAGCAACAAGGTAAGACAGACTTCAACATCGAGACGGCGGATCGTTCCGGTAAGCTGGTCTTTGAAGCGAAACATTTAGACAAAGCATTCCAAGAAAAATGCATTGTGAAGGACTTTTCAACGCTGGTGATGCGTGGCGACCGTATTGGCTTGGTCGGTCCTAATGGAGCAGGTAAAACTACGCTGTTAAAAATGCTTTTTGGTGATATTAGACCTGACGCAGGCAGTGTAAAACAAGGCGTGAATCTGGAAGTTGCGTACTTTGACCAATACCGTGAAAAATTGGATGAAGAAGCAACAGTGCAGGATAATGTCGCAGAAGGTAAGCAAGAAGTAATGATGGGCGGCCGCTCGCGTCATGTGCTTGGCTATCTGCAAGACTTTTTATTTCCGCCTGCGCGAGCTCGAACCCCTGTAAAAGCATTATCAGGCGGTGAAAAAAACCGCTTATTGCTTGCAAAGCTCTTCCTTAAGCCTTCAAATATTATTGTGCTGGACGAGCCGACCAATGACTTGGATATTGAGACGCTTGAGCTACTTGAAGAAATCTTAAACCAATACCAGGGCACAGTGCTGGTCGTCAGCCACGACCGAGAGTTTATCGATAATACCTGTGGCAGTGTTTGGGCGTTCGAAGGCGAGGGCTTGGTGACAGAAATTGTTGGTGGTTATAGTGATTTTGAACTGTACCAGCAAAGACGAGAGCAGCAAAAGAAAGAAGCACAAAAGGTTCATCAAGAAAAGCAGCAACAAGCCGAGACTAAAAAAGCAGCGGCACCTGCTCGTTCAAATAAGCTGAGTTACAAATTAAAACTTGAATTAGAGTCGCTGCCCAGTAAAGTAGAGGAACTTGAAGAGGCTGTGAACAAACAACAAGCACTGGTCAGCGATCCAGACTTCTTTAAACAAGATCAAGAAACGACCCACAAGGCATTGAACCATTTGACTGAGCTAGAGTCGAAGCTGGAAGCCGCGTTTGAACGCTGGGAAGAACTAGAAGCATTACAGAATCAGCAGTAAGGATTAAAATGAAATTTAAACTTTTAGCCGCGAGTGTCGCCGTAGCCCTTTCACAACAGGCGGCCGCTGCCACCTATCAGTTAACTGAATTACCAAGACATGATAATAGCAAATATAGCTACGTGTCGGATGCCAATGAAGCTGGAGATGTGATTGGTCACGCTTCCAATTTATTTGGTGTAAAGATTGATGTGTCGTATATCGACTTCGATGATTCAGCACTCAAAAATTATTACGACAGTACAAAAAAGCAGTATGAGCTGATCGAAGAGGAAATCACCTTCACACTAGAAGATATTCAAAACAATGATGCAGCTAATACGAATGCTCAAGCTCATGCATTTATGCTGTCTTATGTTATGAATTCAAGTAGAGTCGTTAGCCAAGAGTATCAAAGAATTGAAAGAGCAATTTCTTTGACGTATAACAACAATACCGCAGAAGAGTTTGTGGTATTTGATGAACAATCTCCTGATTACGAAGGACTCACTCGCTCGGTCACTAACTATCTTACAAGCATCGCAGAAGACGGTACGATAGTGGGTTGGGGCTCAGCACCTTTTAAAAAGATAACTTTTACTCCTGAGGGTGAAACAGAAGAAGAAACTTATTTTGTACGTGATTGGCGAAATAAAGGTATTTTAGTTACACCTGCTGGAGAGAAAATTAGGTTAGAGCCTGCCTTTACAGAATATGGCGGCCTTTCTCTTGCCACTGATATTAAACAAACCGCTGATGGCGGCTATATTGTTGTGGGACAAAGTTCAACGTCGTTATCGCAAAGAGCAACAGAAAATATAGAAGACAGTTGTGATGGTGTAGATGAGCCTGTCGATGTGTGTATTCAAAGATTGACCTCGCCATATCATACTCGAGCCTACAAGTGGATGTTTGATAACGATTTTAGCCTAGTTAGTGCAACCGATCTTGGACTTGGTTTTACGCCAGATGAAGATGATGAACGAGCCTATTCAAGTATGGCAGTGGCAACCAATGGGGCAGGATTAACAGTTGGTTATTCTCGTGCACGTCGTCAAAGCAATGATGATCTACTACCTTACGAACAAGCCGTTTACTTTACTAACAATGAAATTAAACGCATCAAAGAAGTTGAGAGTTATATCGAATACAGCCAAGCGGTAGATGTGAACGACAATGGCACGATTGTTGGTGTGTTTGGACGCTTTACTGGTGGCTCAAG
This sequence comes from Pseudoalteromonas sp. HM-SA03, assembly GCF_002289345.1. Taxonomy (GTDB): domain Bacteria; phylum Pseudomonadota; class Gammaproteobacteria; order Enterobacterales; family Alteromonadaceae; genus Pseudoalteromonas. The sequence goes on from NZ_NSDG01000089.1 coordinate 28,829, forward strand.
AGATTATGATTCAACGGGCTTTTATTTTAATGCGAACACCGCTGAGTTCAAAGAAATGCCTGCATACTTCGAGGGCTCGGCGACAGCAATCACAGATATTAACAATAATGGCCTTGTTGTAGGTCAAGGTGTTACAGAAAAGAGTGGTTCAAACCGTCGTCGTGAAGCCTTCTTATATGAAATTGGTGCAGAAAAACTAGTGAATATAAACTCACTTCTTCCTTGTAAGAACGATTCTTTCCCTTACACCATTGCAGAAGCTGTGAAGATCACTGATGACAACAAGATATATGCGATTGCAACCAAAACGGTTGAAAGACGCAATACGTTAGGTGAAATTGAGAAGGACAGTAAGGGTGAGACTGAGTATGAATCGGTAAGCTTACCTGTTTTACTTACCCCAATTTCTGGTGAACCAGAAAACTGTACACCACCTGAGGCAGAAACATATGAGCGTCAATCTGCAAGCTGGTCTTGGCTTAGTTTATTCGCGTTACCACTAGTGGCGTTGAGAAGACGTCGTAAAGCCTAAAGTACAATTTATACGATAAAAAGCCCGGAAGGGCTTTTTTTGTGTTTGAAAGAAATATTCGCAAATTCAATTCGATATTTAATTCAACCGGTACAAATCTCAACTATACTGGTATTAGCCTTGGCCGCGACTTTGCCACGCTTTATTCACTGAGCGTCGCCACAGGTAGTCGATACCGAAAAAGCCGATAATGGCAGCAAGTGTTGCGCAGATCAAAGAGCCGACGATAAACGCAGGCCCAATCGTTGTTAGGCTTTGTGCAAGCCATTCCCAACTCGCCTCAAAATGGAATGGCTGTTGTTCTTGACCAAGAGCAAATACACCGACTAGGTATGAGCAGTAAAATATCGGTGGCATCGTAAGTGGATTGGTGATCCACACGAGTGCAATAGACAAAGGCAAGTTAACGCGAAATGGAATCGCTAGTGCTGCTGCCAGCACCATTTGAAAAGGAACAGGGATGAATGCAAAAAATAGCCCCACTGAGAATGCGCCGCGTGCTGAACGCCGGTTTAAATGCCAGAGGTTGGCATCATGCAGTAACTTACCAAAGATTTTTAATGATTTCTGTTGTTTGATTTTATTATGATCAGGTAAAAAGCGTTGAATCGTTTTTTTCGCCATTTGCAGCTGCCATCTACTTGGATTCTGATATGTTTTGGAATAATTCAGGGTTGCTTCAGTGCGGTATTTCTTCTCGACAATTGGCGATTAGCCGCAATAAGCATATTCCTCTACTTCATGGGCCGCTATTCTAAGCTTTTTTGTCCTATATTGGCAGGGTTTATTTTAGGGATTTCCATTGTTCTTAGTCATTACTTTGTTTTTTATCAGCTAAAAATACCAGAAATTTGGCAATCGCAGCTTGTTACTGCTTCGGGTAAAGTTATTGAAGTTGATAATTCTGTGATTGGTGAAGCGTTAAAGGTGCAGCTAGAGCAAGTTGACGGCTACCAGTTTGCGCGTTGGCGTATTGTAAATGCAAAGCTTTATCGTGATTCATCAACGCCTATGTTGCGTGTTGGTGACCACATTGAATTTACGGTAAAACTTAAACGTTATCGTAGCCGAGTTAATATCGGACTTTTTAACGCTGAATTGCACGCGTTTAGAAAGCATATGTATTTCAAGGGCAGTATCAAAACAATCAACTCGCTAGTGAAGGACACTACGTGGCGAGATAACTATCGCTTATTCATAGATAAAAAGCTCAATGGGCTCAGCTATGCTTGGCTGTATTATATTTTGTTAACTGGCGATACAAGCAAAGTCGACTTCGAAAACAAAACACAATTTAGAAGTCTTGGTTTGAACCATCTGTTAGCGATTTCAGGGCTTCATATCGGCATGGTATTTACCATCGCATTTTTGCTGATAAAAGTCGTGCTGTATTGTATCCCGGCAATAATCTCCCAAGCAGCTAACTTACATCAATGGTGTTTGGTTTTTGCGTTACTCTTGTGTTTTGGTTACGTCATTCTCTGCGGCTACAGTGTATCGGCGACTAGAGCTGTGATCATGGCAATGCTATGGGTTGCATGTTACCTCTTTGCCGTGCGCCTTAAAGCACTTCAGGTGTTAACGGCTGCGTTGACAATCGTCTTGGTGGTAGACCCGTTTTCACTACTCAATCCTGGTTTATATTATTCCTTTTTTGCGGTAGCTATCATCGTAACGTTAGTGACAAAAGTCGGCCGAGGTTTAGATGCGAAACTGCTTGCGTTGATTAAGTTGCAGCTTGCGTTATTTATCTGTCTGTTGCCACTCAACCTGTATTTCTTTTCTGGTTCGAGCATCATTTCATTAGTTGCGAATATCATAGTGATCCCGTTGATTTCTGTTGTGGTATTTCCGCTACTACTGCTTCATGTTACTGCGTTGCACGCTATTGGTTGGCAACTTCCACTTCATCTAGTTGATAGTGGGTTAGTGGTCCTGTTTGAGCTGTTGCAAAGCGCTCCACTAACTTGGGTAGATATACCCAGCGTTTCGTCCGTGTTTCTCATAACCAGCTACTTAAGTACTTTGCTGCTGTTTTTATTCAGAAATTATTTTGGTTTATTACCTATATTAATTTTCCTCGTTCAGTATCAATTTCGAGCCTCTCCGCTATGGCAAGTTGATGTCTTTGATGTCGGTCACGGAACCGCTGTGTTAGTTTCTCGTAATAACAAAGGGCTGCTCTATGATGTGGGGGCCAAGTATTTTGGCTATTTTTCAATGTTCGAGTTTGTGATAAAACCCTATCTTTTGAATAATCGAATTACGCTGCAAGATACCATTATTAGTCATAATGATGGCGACCATAACGGTGGCGTTGACGACCTCATTGCTTTTGATGGCGGGAAATCGTTACAGCGTTTTCACCCAGCAAGTGCAGCTGATAGTTGTGTGCTAGGAACACATCAATTTCAAGGGCTAGACGTATCTGTGATCTGGCCTCAAGAAATGTCGAACAATGACAATAATAATTCTTGTGTGGTTCGTATCTCTGATGGGCAATTTACGCTTTTATTACCAGGAGATATCGAGAGAGTCACTGAAACTAAGCTGCTTAACATTGAAAAAGAAGCACTCAAGGCCGATATATTACTGGTTCCACACCATGGTAGTGGCAGCTCTTCGAGCGAGCAGTTTATTCAAGCGGTTGAACCAGATATTGCGATATTTTCTCGTGCCTTTTATTCGCCTTGGAAAATTCCCAATGAGAAAGTGATTGAAAGATACCAAAGAGTAGGGAGCACACTATTGGATACCGCCTTAGATGGCCACATAAAGATCTCAATTTTTGCTCAAGAAATTACAGTTGAACGAGCTCGAGAAGTGGAAAATTACTGGTTTCTCAGATAATCCATTCAGTTTTAACGATTTGAAAGTTACAATAATGCCATATAGAAAAGTAGAGGCTGGCAATGCAACCAACCGACAAGCAGATTTACGCTAGATTATTTAGCTATGTAAAAGACTTTAAACTCGCTGCCATATTTTCAGTAATTGGCATGATAGGGTACGCTGCGATGGACGCTTCGTTCGTTGCGTTAATGGATCCGTTTATCGATGAAGGTCTCACTGCAGGCAATCGCGATGTACTAAAATTGGCGCCCTTTGTTGTCATCGCGTTAGTTATTGGACGTGGTATCTTTAACTATATGGCATCGTATTGCTTGTCTTATGTTGGATCCCAGGTTGTGCGTGCGTTGCGACAGCAACTATTTGAACACATGTTGTATTTACCTATGTCGTTTCATGATCAACATTCTAATGGCGAATTGATATCAAAAATCACTTTTGATACGGAGCAGGTACAGCAAGCCGTCACTAAGGCGCTTCAAGTGCTGATCCGTGAAGGTGCATTTGTATTTTTCCTACTCATTACGATGTTTTATGCAAGCTGGCAGCTATCACTTATTTTCTTGGTTGTGGTGCCAATCGTGGCAGTGATAGTCACAGTGGTGTCTAAGCGTTTTAAGAAAATCTCCAAGAATATTCAAGATGCGATGGGAGAAGTGACGAAAAGCTCTGAGCAAATGATGGCGGGTCATAAAGTCATTCATGGCTTCGGTGGCCAAGAAAAAACTATCTCTCACTTTGCTAAAGTTAATAATCATAACCGTCAGCAACGCGTAAAAATGGATGCGACTAAAGCGCTGAGTGTATCTATCATCCAAATCATAGCGGCGAGCGCAATGGCGGTAATACTCGCGATTGTCGCAATGCCTTCTATGGTAGATAAAATTTCATCGGGTACTTTTGTCACTTTGATCACCTCGATGATGATGATGCTGCGTCCTTTAAAACAACTTGCCAATGTAAATAGTGACCTGCAACGCGGGATCTCTGCGGCGAAAAGTGTGTTTGCGGTGATTGATCTTGAAAAAGAAAAGGACACTGGCACTCAGTCTTTATCTCGTGCTCAAGGTAACCTACAAGTCAAAGACTTAACCTTTACTTATCCATCTAAAAACGATCCGGTGATTGAGTCATTAAACCTTGAAATCAAAGCCGGGCAGAGTATTGCGTTGGTTGGTAGAAGTGGTTCAGGAAAATCAACGATTTCTAATCTATTACCGCGTTACTATGATATTGAAGCGGGCAGTATTGAGTTAGACGGCACAAACATAAATGATTACCAGCTTGCGGATCTACGCGCGCAGTTTTCCATCGTGTCGCAGCAAGTAGTGTTGTTTAATGACACCATTGCAAACAATATTATGTACTCGTTAAAGCAACCCTTATCGCAAGAAGCCCTAGAAAAAGTCGTAAAACAAGCTCACGTCTGGGAATTTGTTAAAGATCTTCCTGAGGGCCTAAATACCCTTGTTGGTGAAAATGGCGTGATGCTTTCTGGCGGACAACGACAACGTATCGCCATTGCGCGTGCTATTGTAAAAGATGCACCTATCCTTATTTTAGATGAAGCCACATCAGCATTAGACACAGAATCTGAGCGTTTGATCCAACAAGCGTTGGAAGAGCTGATGGCTGATAAAACAACCATAGTAATTGCCCATCGGTTATCGACAATCGAGCGTTGCGACTGCATCTATGTGCTAGATAAAGGCAAGATCATCGAACAAGGCAAGCATGCTGAATTGGTCGCGCAGGAAGGGGTTTATCATGCACTTTGCAAAATGCAGTTTGGTGAGCAATAAATGGCATCCCAAATAGAGCAAAGTTGGTATAAAAAACCGGGCCTACTAACACTATTATTGCTTCCGTTAAGCCTGTTATTTGGACTTATTAGCTCGATAAGAAAGGGGCTTTATCAACTCGGGTTTTGCCCTGCGTACCGCTCGCCTGTTCCGGTTATTATTGTCGGTAACATCAGTGTGGGCGGTAATGGCAAAACGCCATTTGTGCTTTGGTTAGTGCCTTTTCTTGAAAAGCTTGGTTTTAAGGTTGGGGTGATCAGTCGAGGCTACGGTGCGAAACCCAGTTCAACCCCGTTTTTGGTCACTGAAGCGACCTCAACGGAAGAGGGCGGTGATGAACCTTGTTTACTCGCCAAACGCTTGAAATGCCCAGTGATGATTGGTGCTGATAGACAAGCCAGTATCGAGAAATTATTGGATAGTAGCGATGTAAACATCATCGTCAGCGACGATGGACTACAGCACTATAAATTGGCACGAGATATTGAGTTCTGTATTGTTGATGCAGTGCGGCGCTTTGGTAATGGCCTATGGATGCCAGCAGGGCCGCTTAGGGAATTACCTAAGCGTATCCAGAGTGTTGATCTTGCCGTATACAATGGTGGATGCGAGAGTTATTCCTACACGTTAGAGACCGTTGGTTTTTTTCGTGTTACAGATGATAGTCCAGCATCCAATATTGAAATGGCTGGCGCTTCAGTCTGTGCTATCGGCAATCCCGCGCGATTTGAAAATACGCTACGAGATAGGGGGATTGTTCTGAGTGAAAGCCTACATTTTGCGGATCATCATCCATATCAAGCGTCCGACTTCGCGCAAATCGATAACGGCGCTATTTTTATGACAGAGAAAGATGCGGTAAAGTGTCGCGCATTTGCAAAAGATAATTGGTATTACCTCAAAGTAGATGCCAAACCTACATCAGCGCTTGAAAAAGCGGTATTAAATTTACTTAAAAAGAAAGAGATTTATCATGGCCTTTGATACCAAATTACTAGAAATAATTGCCTGCCCAGTATGTAAAGGCAAATTAAGATATGACAAAGAAAACAAAGAGTTGATCAGCACAGCAGCGAAGCTAGCGTATCCAATTAAAGATGATATTCCTGTGTTATTGGAAAACGAAGCGCGCGAGCTGAGCAGTGATGAGGTTGAGCAGTGGAATTCGTAGTCGTTATTCCGGCGCGTTATGCTTCAAGCCGGCTGCCTGGTAAACCGCTTGCTGATATCGGCGGCAAACCAATGATCCAGCGTGTTTACGAANGCTATTCAATCTGGCGCTGCAGCGGTTTATATCGCAACCGATCACAGTGCGGTATTTGAAGCAGCACAAAGCTTCACTGATAACGTGCTCATGACGCGTGAAGATCACCAATCTGGTACTGAGCGACTTGCCGAAGTTGTTGAACAACTGGGGTTGAACGAACAAACCTTGGTGGTCAATGTACAAGGTGATGAGCCACTACTAGAGCCTGATAACATCGCACAAGTGGCAGCACTACTGCATCATTCTGATGCACCGATGGCGACTTTGTGCGTTGATGTAGAAGATGTAGAAGAGGTGTTAAATCCGAATGCTGTGAAAGTGGTGTCTGATATTCAAGACAACGCACTGTATTTCTCTCGCGCGTCTATTCCGTTTCAGCGTAACAGCATGTTAACGCTCGACAAAAATAGCATTCCAGTGAGCCATTTTAAACGTCATGTTGGCATATATGCCTATCGTGCGGGCTTTATTCAAACTTATTTATCGCTAAGTGTTTCACCGCTAGAGGTGCAAGAGTCGCTAGAGCAGCTACGTGTGCTGTATCATGGATACAAAATTAAGGTCGCTAAAGCGGTTAAGCCGGTGCATGCTGGAGTGGATACCCCCGAAGATTTGGCACGGGTTCAAGAGATACTGAATGGAAAAGTTTAAGCTCATTGCGAACGAGATAGACTATGTGGTTGCATACAAACCACAAGGTTTGAGCTTCCATAGTGAGGACGGTGCAGGTTTTGTTGCCTTACTGACGGAGCAACTAGGCTATCCCTTATTTGCGGTTCACCGCCTCGATAAAGTCACGTCGGGACTCATCCTTTTAGCGAAGTCTAGCGAGGCTGCAAAGCAGCTGACGAGCCTGTTTTCCGCCCGAAAAATAGACAAATTTTACCTGGCGTTAGTTAGTGCGAAACCGAAGAAAAAGCAAGGTTGGATAAAAGGCGATATGGCTAAGTCGCGCAGAGGCACCTATAAACTGATTAAAACTAAGCTAAATCCTGCGGTGACTCGATTTTATTCATGCTCTGTTGCGACCAACCTACGCGCTTGTATCGTTAAACCGTTTAGCGGTAAAACACACCAAATTCGCGTAGCACTAAAAAGCATCGGTGCACCAATTTTAGGTGATTTAGCCTATAGCGGAGAGCCTGCTGATAGAACGTATCTTCATGCATTTTGCCTTGAATTTGAATGGCAAGGTATACATCAACGCTATCAAGCGGCGCCTGAAGGTGATGGTGCATTTGGCCATTTATTGGCACATGAAATCTTTGCAAGTTGGCAAAATCCAAGTCAATTAGAGTGGTAACATGACGGATTCGAATAGAGAACTAAGATATGGCGGTATTGGTCGGTTATACGGTAACGCCGAGTTGGAAGCATTAAGTAAAGCACACTTTTGTGTCATTGGTATTGGTGGCGTTGGCAGTTGGGCTGTAGAAGCGCTAGTGAGAACGGGTATAGGTAAAATAACGCTTATCGATATGGACGATATTTGTGTAACCAACATTAACCGTCAGTTACATGCTCATAGCGAAAGTATCGGGATGCAAAAGATTGAAGCAATGCAAGATCGCTGTCTTGCGATTAACCCAGATTGTGAAGTTACCCTGATCGATGATTTTCTGATGTTAGATAACATTAGAAACTACATTCAAGGCTTTGATTATGTTATCGACTGTATCGACGCGGTTAAAGAGAAAGCGGCGCTAATCGCGCATTGTAAGCGAAATAAAATACCGGTGATCACCACAGGTGGTGCAGGCGGTCAAACCGATCCGAGCCAGATCCAATATGGGGATGTGGCAAAGACGACCCATGATCCGCTGCTGGCAAAAGTACGCTATATTCTCAGAAAACAATATAATTTTAGCGATAATCCAAAACGTAAATTTGGCGTCGATTGCGTGTATTCCACAGAGCAGCTCGTTTACCCAAGTACCGATGGCACTGTGTGCAAAGCAAAGCAACAAGCTGAAGGTGGGAAAAATATGGACTGCGCGACCGGGTTTGGCTCTGCTACTATGGTAACTGGGAGTTTTGGTTTTTTTGCGGCGTCCAAAGCAATACGTAAGTACCTAGATAAACAAAGCAAAAGCAGCGAATAAGTGTGCTCGTTTGAGCACCTTATATCACGTTATTTTAATAACTCCGCCTTTGCTTGGATCTGTTCAACAATTGCACGTATACCATTACCTCTTGATGGGCTTAGGTGAGCAATTAATCCAAGCGACTCGAACAGCTTATAAGCATTAAAATGGCTCGCTTGCTCTGGCGTTTTACCTGCGTACGCTGCTATGATGATTGCAAGTAATCCTTTGACAATACGCGTATCTGAGTCGGCAATAAGTACGAGCTGCTGCGCGCTTTCATCTAAGTCCAGATAGAGCCAAACCTTACTATCACAGCCTGACACTAACGCTGAGTCGACTTTCAATGCATCAGGAAGAGCAGGAAGTTGTTTTCCTAGCAGCATAATTTCACGATATTTGGCTTGCCAGCCATGACTTTCAGATAATTTTTTTGTGATATGTTCGATATTCATAAGTTTAATCTAGTAATTCGATTGTGGCATTTAACGCATTAATAAAATGCTCAATATCATCTTGGTTATTATAAAAAGCCAAACTTGCACGTACAGTCCCGTTAACCTTGAGCATTTTCATAAGAGGTTGCGTACAATGATGTCCGCTTCTGACTGCTACGCCGTATGTATTGAGTAGTGTGGCAAGATCGTAGTGATGCTCGCTTTTATAGTTAAAACTGACGACGCCAACATTGTTTTGTATATCACCATAAACTGTGATGCCATCAACTTGTCTTAGCTTTTCTAAAAGTGAGTGGTAGAGCGCTTGCTCGTATCGTTGAAGCGCACAGGGATCAATTTCGTTTACATAATCTATCGCTGCGGCAAAACCGATAACGCCAGAAATATTGGGAGTGCCAGGCTCAAACTTGCCAGGTGCATCTCGATAGCTGGATCGCTCGAAGCTCACTTCTCTTATCATTTCACCGCCGGTTTTGTATACGGGGAGTGCATTTAGTTGCAGGTATTTACCATAAAGCCCGCCGACACCTGTTGGTCCAAGCGCTTTATGAGCTGAAAAAACATAAAAGTCACAATCCAGTGCCTTCAGATCAGGCCTTAAATGCAGTAAAGACTGTGCGCCGTCGATAACCGTGATGGTACCCAATGCCTTACAAACCGAAATGAGCGACTCAATTGGATGAATATTCCCTAGTGCGTTTGACACATGACCCATTGCTAACACATCAGGTTTATGTTGTTTTAACAGCGCAATAGCGCCTTGCTCATCGAGGACGCCGTCTAACATAGGTAACACCAGTAAAGTTGCGCCTGTACGTTGACAAGCTTCTTGCCAAGGTACGATGTTAGCGTGATGTTCAAAGGGGCTGATGGCAATGACGCTGTCTGAATTGAAGCGTGCACTCAGGCCGTGAGCCAACAAGTTTAGTGATTCAGTTGCGCCGCTGGTCCATACGATTTCTCGTGTTTCTACATTTAAAAAATTGGCAATTGTTTCTCGGGCACTTTCGTAGCGAACGGTGGCGTTTTCACTAAGTGTGTGTAAACCTCTATGTACGTTTGAATTCTCATCTTGATAAAAAGTTTTTATGACATCAATGACTTTGTTCGGTTTTTGCGCAGTTGCAGCAGAGTCAAGATAGCAAAGCGGCTGTCCATCAAGTTGTTTGTTCAAAATTGGAAAGTCGTTGCGCAGAGATTGAATGTCAGTCATAACGTACCTGAGTTAATTGAGCAGCGCGATTTTAACGAATACGCGGCGATATTAAAACAAAAAAGGCCGCATTAAGCGGCCTTTTCAAACACAATAACGTGATTATCTGTCGTTTTGTGTTTTGTAGTCGCGAGACGTGTAGCCTTTGTAAAGCTGACGCGGACGACCAATTTTGTGTCCTGGCTGAGAAAGCATTTCGTTCCAGTGTGAAATCCAACCGACAGTACGAGACATCGCGAAGATAACCGTAAACATACTTGTTGGAATACCGATTGCTTTAAGAATGATACCAGAATAGAAGTCTACATTCGGGTATAGCTTCTTCTCAATGAAGTAAGGGTCTTCTAGGGCAATCTGTTCAAGTTTCATTGCTACGTCAAGCAGTGGATCTTGGATGTTTAGCTCTTTAAGCACTTCGTGACACGTTTGACGCATTACCGTCGCACGTGGGTCAAAGTTTTTATAAACGCGGTGACCAAAGCCCATTAGACGGAACGGATCGTTCTTGTCTTTTGCTTTTGCAACGTACTCGTCAATACGATCAACAGAGCCGATTTCTTCAAGCATAGTTAAACATGCTTCGTTTGCGCCACCGTGTGCAGGACCCCAAAGTGATGCAATACCTGCCGCGATACACGCGTAAGGGTTTGCACCTGAAGAGCCAGCAAGACGAACTGTTGAAGTTGACGCGTTTTGCTCGTGATCTGCGTGAAGCATGAAAATACGATCCATTGCTTTAGCAAGCACTGGGCTGACGTTGTAGTCTTCAGCTGGTACAGAGAACATCATGTGAAGGAAGTTTTCTGCGTAGCTCAAGTCGTTACGTGGGTATACGAACGGTTGGCCAACGTTATACTTGTACGCCATTGCAGCAATCGTTGGTAGCTTAGCTACTAACTTGATTGCACAACGCATGCGTTGATCTTCATCAGAAATATCCAAATCTGAGTGGTAGAACGAAGATAACGCACCAACTACACCACATAGCATTGCCATAGGGTGTGCATCGACACGGAAGCCTTGGAAAAACGCAGCAATCTTCTCGTGCATCATTGTGTTGCGAGTGATCTCATCTGAGAACTCAGCTAGTTGTTCTTCGCTTGGTAATTCACCGTTTAATAGTAGGTAGCAAAGTTCAATATAGTTAGAATTTTCAGCAAGTTGCTCAATTGGATAACCGCGATGAAGCAGTACACCTTTGGCACCGTCAATGTAAGTGATAGACGAGTCACAAGAGGCAGTCGACATAAATCCTGGGTCATACGTAAATAGGCCGTGAGCACCTAAAGAGCGAACGTCAACTACGTCTTGACCAGCTGTACCTTCGTAAATTGGTAACTCAATCGGATCGTGACCATCAATATGGACTGTGGCTTTTTTATCTGCCATCTATTTGTCTCCTATTTAATAACAATATTCTGATTGTTATGTTGTGATACTAATGTTAAGCAAATTCAGAACATTCTAACTTATAACCTAGGTTAAAAGTCAATTTTTCTGTGATTTATGCATAAATGTATAATAAATATTCTACGGCGATTAAATATTAGACCATTCGCTAATTCGCAAGCGTCTCTATCTAAACAAGAATTGTAAAAGGGCGCATAGCCTTATATACTGTCAACGGTTTTATACCGTATCGTCTGTGGGTAAACCTATTTTTACATCAATTTTTACACTCGAGTGAACTTTTTGGTGTCCTAATTGGTTTATCTAGAGTGTGCCACCTACATTTGCAATATGTAGGTGGGTTTCATAAAAACAAGTAGATGAGCTCCTTTGTGGGCAAAGATGGGCAAGTAACTGTGAAAAAGCAAAGACCTGTAAATCTAGATCTTACGACTATATCTATGCCGCCAACGGCTAAAGCGTCGATTCTTCACCGTGTCACCGGTGTTGCTTTCTTCTTCGCTTTGACCTTTGTGATTTGGGCTTGGTCTGAATCCCTTTCTTCTCCTGAAGGCTTCGAGTTTGTAAAAGAACTGATGTCTGGCTTTATCGCGAAATTCATCGCGTGGGGCACCCTAACTGTATTGTCTTACCACATCATCGGTGGTATCCGTCACATGATCCAGGATATGGGACATTGGGAAGAATTAGAATCAGGCAACAATAGCGCGAAGATTGCACTAGCACTTTGGGTTATCGTAGCAATTTTGGCTGGAGTATGGATATGGTCTTAAATCAAGCGACTCTAAAGCGTGATGGCGTACAAGACTACGTGTCACTACGTACAACTGCGTTAATTATCCTAGCTTACGCGGTATTCATCGTAGGCTATCTTCTAATTACTCCTGAACTAACTTATGAAGCTTGGTCAGGGTTGTTTTCAAATTTAGCTGTTAAAGCAGCAACGATGATAACACTAGTATGCATCATGGTACATACACGCATCGGTTTGTGGCAGGTTCTAACTGACTACGTTAAGAACTCAACAACTCGCACTATTCTTGGCTTTGTATTAAACCTTATGGCTCTAGCTTACGTAGCTATTGGTCTGTTTGTTCTGTGGGGTGTTTAAGTGAAATATAACGTACGTGAATTTGACGCAGTTGTAGTCGGTGCAGGCGGTGCGGGTATGCGCGCGGCACTTGCTATCTCGGAATCAGGCAAAACTTGTGCTCTTATTTCAAAAGTTTTCCCAACTCGTTCTCATACAGTATCAGCACAAGGTGGTATCACCGTTGCGCTAGGTAACTCTCACGAGGACAACTGGGAATGGCACATGTACGATACGGTTAAAGGTTCTGATTACATCGGTGACCAAGACGCTATCGAGTACATGTGTAAAACAGGTCCAGAAGCTATCACTGAACTTGAGAACATGGGTCTACCTTTTTCTCGTTTTGAGAACGGTCGCGTATATCAGCGTCCTTTCGGTGGGCAGTCGAAAAATTTTGGTGGCGAGCAAGCTGCACGTACAGCAGCCGCAGCGGACCGTACGGGTCACGCGTTGCTACATTGCCTATATCAGCAAAACGTTAAAAACAAAACAAACGTTTTCTCTGAGTGGTATGCACTAGACCTAGTAAAAAATGACAATGGCGATGTAGTGGGTGTCACCGCAATCGACATCGAGTCAGGTGAAATCACCTATTTCAAATCAAAAGCAGTTGTCCTTGCAACTGGTGGTGCGGGTCGTATTTTCGCATCAACAACGAACGCGCACATCAACACAGGTGACGGCGTTGGTATGGCGGTTCGTGCTGGCATTTCAATGCAAGACATGGAAATGTGGCAGTTCCACCCAACAGGTATCGCAGGTGCGGGTGTACTAGTAACAGAAGGTTGTCGTGGTGAAGGTGGTTACCTTCTAAATAAAGATGGCGAGCGCTTCATGGAGCGTTATGCGCCAAACGCGAAAGACCTAGCATCACGTGACGTTGTTGCACGCTCAATGATGACTGAGATCCGTGAAGGTCGTGGTTGTGATGGTCCTTGGGGTCCGCACATCAAGCTGAAACTTGACCACTTAGGTGCTGAGACACTTAACTTACGTCTTCCTGGCGTGTGTGATCTAGCGAAGACATTCGCACACGTAGACCCAGCAGAAGAGCCAATTCCAGTAATCCCAACTTGTCACTACATGATGGGTGGTGTACCAACTAACGTTAATGGTCAAGTGCTAAACGTAGACGGTCAAGGTAATGAAAAGATCGTTGAAGGTCTATTTGCAGTAGGTGAGATTGCGTGTGTATCTGTACACGGTGCAAACCGTCTAGGTGGTAACTCACTACTTGACCTTGTCGTATTCGGTCGTGCGGCGGGTAACTTCCTTGGTACTTACTTGAAAGATGCTGAAATCGCTAAAGAAGCAAGCAACGACAACGTAGACGCAGCACTTGCGCGTACTAACCGTTGGGAAACTTCTGCGAAAGGTCAGGGTGAAGATCCTGTACAAATCAAGAAAGATCTACAACGTTGTATGCAGCTTAACTTCTCGGTATTCCGTGAAGGTGATGCAATGGCTGAAGGTCTTAAAGAACTTAAAGAAATTCGTGAGCGTCTACAGTACGCACGTCTTGACGATAAGTCTGCTGAATTCAACACGCAACGTATTGAGTGTCTAGAGTTAGATAACTTGATGGAAACAGCGTACTCGACAGCGGTTGCTGCGAACTTCCGTACGGAAAGCCGTGGTGCACACTCTCGCTTCGACTACCCAGAGCGTGATGATGAAAACTGGTTGTGTCACTCGATTTACAACCCAGAGTCTGAGTCTATGAGTAAGCGTGAAGTTAACTACGCGCCTAAGACTCGTGAAGCATTCCCACCGAAAGCACGTACATACTAGGAGCTAAGCGATGGCAACTTTAGAATTATCTGTTTATCGTTATAATCCTGATGAAGATGCGGCACCACGCATGCAAGACTATTCTCTAGAAGTAGAGGAAGGTCGTGACATGATGGTGTTAGATGCTCTTATGCAGTTAAAAGAGCAAGATCCATCTTTATCTTTCCGTCGTTCATGCCGTGAAGGGGTATGTGGTTCTGACGGTATTAATATGAATGGTAAAAATGGTCTTGCATGTATTACTCCAATTTCTGCTTTGCAGAACGGTGGTAAAGGCAAGATCGTCATTCGTCCATTACCAGGTCTTCCGGTGATCCGTGACTTAGTAATCGACATGAGCCAGTTCTATACGCAATACGAGAAGGTTAAGCCATTCTTGATCAACGATAAGCCAACTGGTGGTGAAGAACGTCTTCAATCTATTGAAGAACGTGAAAAGCTAGATGGCCTGTACGAATGTATTCTTTGTGCATGTTGTTCAACGTCTTGTCCTTCTTTCTGGTGGAACCCAGATAAGTTCATCGGTCCTGCGGGTCTTCTACATGCTTATCGCTTCTTGGCTGATAGCCGCGATACAGCGACAGAAGAACGTCTTGCAGGTCTTGATGACGCGTTCAGCGTATTCCGCTGTCACAGTATTATGAACTGTGTTAGCGTATGTCCAAAAGGCCTTAATCCAACTAAGGCAATTGGACAAATTAAATCAATGTTGTTAAACCGTTCGGTATAACACATACTACTAGCTAAGATGGCAAGCAAAAGCTTGCCATCTTGTTTTCGTTTGAGTTTCTGCGCTAGATAAAAGGGCTAATAGATGCACGAAGGTGTGATGAAGGCATGGCTAGAATCTTCGCATTTGTACGGCGGTAACGTTGCGTACGTAGAAGATCTATATGAGGCGTATCTAGATGATGCAGCTTCAGTGCCAGAAGAGTGGCGAGAGGTGTTTGATCAACTACCTAAAGTTGATGGAGTGGATGTTGACACTAAACATTCAGAAGTAAGAGCGCAATTTGCGGAGCTTGCTAAAAACAAACACAGAGAAGTCGTGGTTTCCGCAGAGGGTTCTGCTGATGCCAAGCAAGTTAAAGTTCTGCAGTTAATTAATGCATTCCGTTTCAGAGGTCATCAGAACGCAAACCTAGATCCTTTAGGGATTTGGGATAGAGAACGTGTTCGCGATCTTGACCCTGCTTTTCATGATTTAACCGATGCAGACTTAGATAAAGAATTTAACGTTGGCTCTTTTGCTTGTGGCAAAGAGACAATGAAACTCAAAGACTTGTACGCTGCGCTTAAAGCGACATACTGTGGCTCTATCGGTGCTGAGTACATGCACATCACGTCTACCGAAGAAAAACGTTGGTTACAACAGCGTTTGGAATCGTCCTTCTCGAAGCCACAATTCGACAAAGAAACCAAACTAAGAATCTACAAAGGTCTAACGGCTGCAGACGGCTTAGAAAAGTACTTGGGCGCAAAATTCCCAGGCGCTAAGCGTTTCTCTCTAGAAGGCGGTGACTCACTTGTGCCTATGCTGAAAGAGCTTATTCACCGTGCTGGTGAAAGTGGTCAGCAAGAAGCCGTAATTGGTATGGCCCACCGTGGTCGTCTAAATGTGCTAGTGAATGTATTGGGTAAAAACCCACAAGAACTATTTGATGAGTTTGCTGGTAAATACGGCGAGCACGCAGGTTCTGGTGACGTTAAATACCACATGGGTTTCTCTTCTGACTTCGGTACGAAGGGCGGCAATGTTCATATGGCATTGGCATTTAACCCATCTCACCTTGAAATCGTAAACCCAGTAGTAATGGGATCGGTACGTGCTCGCCTTGACCGTTTGAATTGTCAAAGTGGTTCTAAAGCATTACCAATCACAATTCACGGTGACTCTGCAATCGCAGGCCAAGGTGTTGTTCAAGAAACGTTTAACTTATCGCAAACACGTGCATACGGTGTTGGCGGCTCTATCCGTATCGTAGTTAATAACCAAGTTGGTTTCACTACGTCAAAACGTGAAGACACTCGTTCGACGGAATATTGTACTGATATCGCTAAAATGGTTCAGGCACCTATCTTCCACGTGAACGCAGATGATCCTGAAGCCGTTGCATTCGTTACACAAGTTGCACTTGATTTCCGTAATAAGTTTAAACGTGATGTGGTGATTGACTTAGTATGTTACCGTCGTCACGGTCACAACGAAGCGGATGAGCCAAATGCGACGCAACCGCTGATGTATCAGAAGATCAAAAAGCACCCTGTACCTCGTCAGTTATATGCTGACCAACTTGTACGCGAAGGTGTGATTTCTGAAGGTGATGCGAAACAAATTGCTGACGATTACCGAAATGGTCTTGATAAAGGCGTTTGTGTCGTAGAAGAAATCCAAAAAGAAACCAAGCACTCATCAGATTGGTCTAAGTATGTTGGTCACGATTGGGACACGCCGTATGAGCCAAAGGTTGCGCTAGATAAACTCAAAGCACTTGGCGAAAAGATTGCGAGCTACCCAGAGGCTCATAAAGCACAATCACGCGTTAAAAAGATTTACGATGATCGTAAACTTATGGCGCAAGGCGAGAAAATGCTTGATTGGGGTATGGCTGAGACATTGGCTTACGCGACCTTGGTTGATGAAGGCACTGATATTCGTCTTACTGGTCAGGATTCTGGTCGTGGTACATTCTTCCACCGTCATGCCGTAGTTCATAACCAAAAAGACGCGTCGACTTATCTTCCGCTGCAAAACATTCGTGAAGGCCAAGGCCTGTTCGAAGTGTACGATTCAGTACTATCGGAAGAAGCGGTACTTGCGTTCGAATATGGTTACGCGACAGCAGAGCCAACGTCATTGGTACTATGGGAAGCGCAATTTGGTGACTTCGCCAACGGTGCTCAAGTCGTATTCGACCAATTCCTAAGTTCAGGTGAGCAGAAGTGGGGTCGTTTATGTGGTCTAACACTACTACTTCCTCATGGCTATGAAGGTCAAGGTCCAGAGCATAGTTCCTCGCGTTTAGAGCGTTATTTACAGCTTTGTGCTGACCACAATATGCAAGTATGTGTGCCGTCAACACCAGCGCAAGTATACGCAATGCTACGTCGTCAATCGGTTCGCCCACTACGTCGTCCGCTGATTGTAATGACGCCTAAGTCGCTATTACGTCATCCATTAGCTGTTTCTAGCCTAGAAGAGCTATCCGAAGGCGTATTCAATAACATGATCGATGAGATTGATGATATCAATCCTGAAAACGTTGAGCGTGTTGTGTTCTGTAGCGGTAAGGTTTATTACGAACTATTGCAAGAACGTCGTAAGCAAGAGCTTAACAACGTGGCTATCGTTCGTGTTGAACAGCTATATCCATTCCCTCACAAAGAGATGGATGAGATCATGGCTCGCTACCAGCACGTAAAAGATTTTGTTTGGTGTCAAGAAGAGCCACAAAACCAAGGTGCTTGGTACTGTTCACAGCATCATTTCTGGGAAGCTATCCCTGCTGGCGCAAATCTGACTTATGCAGGCCGTAAGGCTTCAGCTGCACCAGCATGTGGATACATGTCTACACATACTAAAGAACAAAACGCGTTAATTGCTGACGCTTTAACAATTAAGAAATAAGGAATAAGAGATGACAACCGAAATTAAGGTTCCTGTTCTTCCTGAGTCTGTTGCCGATGCAACGGTTGCTACATGGCATGTAAGCGTTGGCGATAAAGTGACTCGTGATCAAAACTTAGTTGACATCGAAACGGATAAGGTCGTTTTAGAAGTTGTAGCGCCAGAAGATGGTGTTATCGTTGCAATTTCTGAAGAGGAAGGCGCAACCGTTCTTGGCGAACAAGTTATTGCACAACTAGGTGCTGCTGATGAAGCAGCAGCGCCTGCTCAATCAAATGAAAAACCAGCAGCGTCAGAATCGGCGCCAGCAGCAGAAGGTAAAGAAGTGGACATTAAAGTACCTGTACTTCCTGAGTCAGTAGCAGACGCTACTATCGCAACTTGGCACGTTCAACCAGGTGAAGCGGTTAGCCGCGACCAGAATCTAGTTGATATTGAAACAGATAAAGTGGTTCTTGAAGTTGTTGCACCTGAAGACGGTGTGATGGGTGAGCACATCCACGCTGAAGGTGAGACAGTACTAGGTGATCAAGTTATCGGTAAAATCGTTGCCGGTGGCGCACCAGCTGCATCATCAAGTGCGAAGAAAGAAGAAGCACCAGCTGCTGCTTCTGACGAAAACTCAGATGTACTAACACCATCTGTTCGTCGTCTTATCGCAGAGAAAGGCCTTGATGCTTCTAAGATCAAAGGGTCTGGTAAAGGCGGTCGCATTACTAAAGAAGACGTGGACGCTTTCCTTAAAGCACCAGCAAAATCAGAGTCTAAGCCAGCAGCTTCAGCACCAGCTGCCCCGGTAGGTGAGCGTACTCAGAAACGTGTACCAATGACTCGTCTACGTAAGACAATCGCTAACCGCTTATTAGAAGCGAAGAACTCAACAGCAATGCTGACGACGTTCAACGAAGTAAACATGAAGCCAATCATGGATCTTCGTAAGCAGTACCAAGAGGTATTTGAGAAGCGCCACGGTATTCGTTTAGGTTTCATGTCTTTCTACGTGAAAGCGGTAACTGAAGCACTTAAGCGTTTCCCTGAAGTTAACGCGTCAATCGACGGTGACGATATCGTTTACCACAACTACTTTGACATCAGCATCGCGGTATCAACACCTCGTGGTCTAGTGACTCCAGTACTACGTGATTGCGATAAGCTTTCTGTTGCTGAAATCGAGAAGAATATTCGCGAATTGGCTATCAAAGGTCGTGATGGCAAACTAACTGTTGACGATATGACTGGCGGTAACTTCACTATTACCAATGGTGGTGTATTCGGCTCACTACTATCTACGCCTATCATCAACTTGCCACAGTCTTCAATCTTGGGCATGCACAAAATCCAAGAGCGCCCTATGGCAGTAAACGGTAAAGTTGAAATTTTACCTATGATGTACCTAGCACTATCTTATGACCACCGTCAAATCGATGGTAAAGAGTCAGTTGGTTTCCTAGTAACAATTAAAGAGTTACTTGAAGATCCAACACGTCTACTACTAGACGTATAATATTTGTTTAAAGAATAAGCTGTATGCTCGCATACAGCTTTTTTTTTGCGCCTTTGGTCTAAGTGGGGTTTTCATCAGAAGCCTTGGGATCTATACTATGTGCGCAATTTGGGATAGCTGACTATTTGCATAAATATTCAGCTTTTTTAGTATAAAAAATTGGATAAAGCATCATGAATTTGCATGAGTATCAGGCAAAACAACTTTTTGCCGAATATGGTTTACCTGTATCAGAAGGCTTTGCTTGTGATACACCTCAAGAAGCAGTTGAAGCTGCTGGTAAAATCGGTGGAGACAAGTGGGTTGTTAAGTGTCAAGTACACGCAGGCGGCCGTGGTAAAGCTGGCGGTGTTAAACTTGCAGACAGCAAAGACGAAATCCGCGCATTCGCTGAAAACTGGTTAGGTAAAAACCTAGTTACTTACCAAACAGACGAGAAAGGTCAGCCTGTTGCTAAAATCTTAGTAGAAAGCTGCACTGATATTGCAAATGAACTATACCTAGGTGCTGTTGTTGACCGTGGTTCACGTAAAATCGTGTTCATGGCATCAACTGAAGGTGGTGTAGAAATTGAACAAGTTGCAGAAGAAACGCCTGAACTAATTCATAAAGCTGAGATCGATCCACTAGTAGGTCCTCAAGCTTACCAAGGTCGTGAGCTAGCGTTCAAACTAGGTTTGAACCCAACTCAAGTTAAGCAATTCACTAAGATCTTCATGGGTCTAGCGCAAATGTTTATCAACCACGACTTTGCTCTACTAGAAATCAACCCTCTAGTGATCACAGACGCTGGTAACCTACACTGCCTAGACGGCAAAATCGGTGTAGACGGCAACGCATTGTTCCGCCAGCCTAAGATCCGTGAATTCCACGATCCTTCACAAGAAGACGCACGTGAAGCACACGCAGCAAGCTTTGAGCTTAACTACGTAGCACTAGACGGTAACGTTGGTTGTATGGTTAACGGTGCAGGCCTTGCGATGGGTACTATGGACATCGTAAACCTACACGGCGGCAAGCCAGCTAACTTCCTAGACGTTGGTGGCGGCGCGACTAAAGAGCGTGTATCTGAAGCATTCAAGATCATCCTTTCTGACGACAATGTTAAAGCAGTACTAGTTAACATCTTCGGTGGTATTGTACGTTGTGACATGATCGCTGAAGGTATTATCGGTGCGGTTAAAGAAGTTGGCGTAAACGTACCAGTAGTTGTACGTCTTGAAGGTACTAACGCTGAAGCTGGTCGTGAAGTACTAGCTAACTCTGGCCTTGACATCATTGCAGCTGAGTCACTAACTGACGCTGCTGAGAAAGTAGTTGCTGCTGCGGAGGGCAAATAATGTCTGTACTAATTAACAAAGATACTAAAGTAATCTGTCAAGGTTTCACTGGTGGTCAGGGTACTTTCCACTCTGAGCAAGCGATCCAGTACGGTACGCAAATGGTTGGTGGTGTTTCTCCTGGTAAAGGCGGCACAACTCACCTAGGTCTACCTGTATTTAACACAGTACGTGAAGCGGTAGAGTCAACTGGTGCAACTGCATCTGTTATCTACGTACCAGCTGCATTCTGTAAAGACGCTATCCTTGAAGCGATCAGCGCAGGTATCGAACTAATCGTATGTATCACTGAAGGCATCCCTACACTAGATATGGTTGATGTTAAAGTGAAGCTAGAAGAAACTGGCGTTCGCATGATTGGTCCTAACTGCCCAGGTGTTATCACTCCAGGTGAAACTAAGATCGGTATCATGCCAGGTCACATCCACTTACCTGGTAAAGTAGGTATCGTGTCACGTTCTGGTACTTTGACTTACGAAGCAGTTAAGCAAACAACTGACGCTGGCTTCGGTCAATCTACTTGTGTTGGTATCGGTGGTGACCCAATCCCAGGCACTAACTTCATCGACGTACTAGAGATGTTCCAAAACGATCCGCAAACTGAAGCTATCGTAATGATCGGTGAGATCGGCGGTACAGCTGAAGAAGAAGCGGCTGAGTACATCAAACACAACGTAACTAAGCCTGTTGTTTCTTATATCGCAGGTGTTACAGCTCCTCCAGGTAAGCGTATGGGTCACGCTGGTGCAATTATCGCAGGCGGTAAAGGTACAGCTGACGAGAAATTCGCAGCACTTGAAGCAGCGGGTGTTAAAACAGTTCGCTCTCTTGCAGAAATCGGTTCTGCACTAAAAGAGAAAGCGGGTTGGTAAGTTAATACCACACGTTAAAAAGGCTCCTCAAGGAGCCTTTTTTGATCTCGCTATACCAATTGCATGAGGGGATTATGCCTTTTCATAAACTCGGTCAGCTTTGTGAAGCCACAAAAAATGAATTATTAACGCTTACTCAGCAAAACCCAACGTTCGACACTAAGTGCTGCAGCCGCAATGAAATATTATTGCAACAAGGGCAAGTGCAGCGTCATGGCTTTTTTATCCGCTCAGGTAAGCTTGTATCATCGGTTGTAAATGAAACAGGGGAGCTAAGACATAAGGAGTTCTATTTTGCTGGTGAACTTTGTATTCTATTTGCTGAATGGATCCAAAAATCTCCTAGCTTCTATCAAATCTCTGCGCTGGATGATGTGGAGTTGGTACTCGTTCCGCTAGCCGAATTAGAACAAGATACTCTTCGCGCACTTAAATTAAAATTATTAGAACAGCAGTTGCTATTTAAAGAAGCAAAAGAAGCTTTTCTACTACTAAATACGCTGGAGCAAAGATATTGTTTTTTGCGTGACAAACGTCCGCATTGGGTTAATGGTTTAGCAAATTATGATCTGGCTAATTATTTGGGCGTTACACCTCAAGGGCTATCACGGTTAAAGTCGCGAGTAAACAAAGCGCAAGCGACAACAACTAAGCGTTAGCTCAAAGACTATATTCACGCTCTACCTTGGCGATACGAGTTGTATAGCTTTGATACCATTTTTTATTGCCGTTTTTTTGCGCCTCAATATGCTCAGCATTGGCTTTCCATGCTTTGATTGACTCAAGGTCTCGCCAATAAGAAACGGTGATCCCAACCTCTTCACGCGCAGATTCTAATCCTAAAAAACCGGGTTGAAGCTGTGCAAGCTCGACCATTCTCGACGCGGTTTGGGCGTAGCCCTCGTCGTCTTCATTTTTAATATTGGTAAAAATTACGGCGTAATAGGGTGGTGGTGGAGTAGTTGCTATCATAAGTTGAAGCGCAGTAGATTGAAGATATTAAGTTTATACCAATTAACCTGTGCTCTAATCAATCACGATAAATGATGAGTTGCTCATCAGAACATCTCATCATGTAGCCATCGCTAAGGTTATTCAACTCCAAAAGGATTGTCTATGCTATGTGCAGGGTCAGTAAACCAACGCGGACCATCGTCGGTCATATAGAAATGGTCTTCCAAGCGAATGCCAAATTCATCAGGAATAACCAGCATAGGTTCATTTGAAAAACACATTCCAGCTGCAAGCGGTTCAGGGTTGTCTTTGACTAAATAAGGCCATTCGTGGATATCTAAGCCGATACCGTGTCCAGTGCGATGTGGGCAACCCGGTAATTGATAATCAGGACCGAGCCCATTGCTGGCAATATACTCTCTCGCGGCTTTATCAACAGCGCCACAGGGAGCACCAATTTTGGCTGCATTAAATGCTGCAATTTGCGCTTGCTTTTCGATTTGCCAAACGGACTTTTGCTTTTCACTGGGGTCGCCAAAAACATAAGTACGGGTGATATCGCTAAGATAGCCGTGTAACTTACAACCAGTGTCGACGAGAACCACATCGCCTTTTTTCAGCGTTTGTGGATTTTTTACACCATGTGGGAATGACGACGCCACACCAAATAGCACAATACAAAAATAATTGCCCGGCGCCCCCACTTTTTTGTGCGCTTCATTAATAAAAGCTTCAACTTCGGTTGTGCTGATCCCTTCATACAGCATAGATGCCGTTGCTTTATGTACGGCAAGTGTCATGTCCATTGCGCGTTGAATAAGGGCAATTTCATTGGCCGATTTATGCATTCTACAATGCGCGGTTACTGCCTTTGCATTGATAAGCGAAAGCTCAGGTGCCGCGAGTCTGATCCCGTCAGCAACAAAAAACGCAGTGCTTTCGTCAATGGCGAGTGTACCTGTGCTATCAATATTGAGTGTGTTAAGTACGTTTGCGAGGAGCTCGTAAGGAGATTCTTCTTCTTGCCAAGCATGAATAGGGCCTTCAATCAGCCAATAATCCTTGATTGATCCGATCTCAAAAAACGGGACGATAAACTGCACTTGTCCATCGGCGGGTAAAATAGCACCGACCAAACGCTCACTGGCGTACCATTGCAAACCAGTAAAGTACTTTAAATTTGTACCAGCATTTAAATAGAGTGCATCAATGTTGTTCTGCTGCATATATTGTTGAGCTTTTTCTATTCTTGCTAAATACTCGCTTTCGGCAATTGGCGCTACGCCTTTGGTCATATCTTCTAAGTTATCTAGCGCTTGCTGAGCGCTCTGATATGCAATACCTTTCATTTTTTGTGATCCTTAGCTAATTAAATCGAGCAATACTAAAGGGAGTAAGATCGATGTCGTTGGGCTTGTTGTCAATAAGATCTGCGATACATTCACTTGAAATTGCGGCTTGGGTCAGTCCTAAGTGCTGATGACCCAGTGCAAAATAAAGGTTGTGATGATTTGGCGCTTGTCCGATGACAGGTAAATAATCTGGGAGTGAGGGACGGCAGCCAACCCAAAGCGCCTCACTATGTTGTGGCAGAGGTTGCCTTAATAGAATACTTGCGTGATGTAATAATGCGTGAGCACGGCTGTAGTTGGGTTTACTCTCCAGTGCAGCAAATTCTACCGTTCCGGCCAGTCGCAAACCTTGTGACATGGGCGTCATGATAAACCCTCGTTCACTTGATGCGACAGGTCTTGTAAGCGTATTATTCACTGCTAACATGTTGTGATAACCGCGTTCGGCAATCATGGGCAGTGAGTAACCTAAAGACGCACAGAGCGTTTTACTTGCCGCTCCTGTTGCCACAACGACTTTGTTAAAGGTCATTTTGTGGTTATTCGAGTTGAGTGTGTAGCCATGCTCTGAGTGGATAATATTGTCGATTGAGGCTTGTTTGAATGCTCCCCCTAGTTGCATAAACTGCTCATATAACGTCAAACAAAGGGCGTAGGGATCTGTGCTATGCGCGACTTTATCAAAATACAGTGCTGAGGTAATGGTACTTGATAGGCTCGGCTCCATTTCTCGGGCTTGATCACCTGTAAGCAAGCTCACTGAGATGTCCTGTTCGGCGTATTTGTTATAGCTTTGACGCGCAGAGCTTTCGTCACCTTCAAATACCAGTAAACTGCCGTTGCTAGATATAAGTGTATGATACTTATCACCAAATAAACGCTGATATGCGGGTAGTGCGCGTTCATTTAAACTTCTAAGTGCGATTGTACCTTTGTCGAAACAGCTACTTTTCATTTGCTTTAAGAATCGTACAAACCAAGGAATATTTTTGAGCAAAGAGGTGGTCTCAATTCGCAAAGGTCCCACCGGATTGACTAACATGCCAGGCACCTTTGTTAGTAAAGCTGCATCTGCCATGGGAAATACCTGTTCCGTGGCAAAATGCCCAGCGTTACCCTTAGAGCATCCCTCTGCGGGCTGATTTTTATCGAGCAAGGTAACAGCGTGGCCTCGTCGAGCTAATTGCAGCGCGGTGGTGATCCCAATGATCCCTGCGCCGATCACTGCAATTTTATTATTACTTTCCACAATTTACCTCACCATCCTAAATTGTATTTCCACATAGACATCAATCAGGCCTCGTTTAAATACCAAAAAGAAAAAATTTACCACTTATAAATCATAAGATTACAGACGTTTACGCCAGTTATTTGAGTTAATGGCTAAAAAATCTCTCTTTTGAATATTGATTATTGTATACAATATACCTATTATGGCAAGCACAATAACTAAACAACCTAATGAAAGGCAAGAATCATGAACGTAAATTGGCAGGGTGTATATCCAGCAGTAACCACTCAATTCCACGATGACGAAAGCATCAACTTTGATACCACCAAAGAGATGATAGATAACCTGATTAACGAAGGGGTTCATGGCATCATAGTATTAGGCACCGTAGGTGAAAACTGCTCCCTTACGGCTGACGAGAAACGCCAAGTTTTAAAAGCCGCAACAGAAGTGGTAGGTGATAGAGTGCCACTACTTAGTGGTGTGGCTGAAACCACAACAGCAATGGCTGTTGAGTTTGCTAAAGATGCAGAAGCGCTCGGCATTGATGGACTAATGGTATTGCCGGGGATGGTCTACCGCTCAACCGAGCGCGAAGCGATTCATCATTACCAACAGGTAGCGCGAAGCACAGCATTACCTATTATGATTTACAACAATCCGGTGACATACGGTGTCGATGTGTCTATTGAAGGCATGAAAACCTTAGCTGAGGAGTCCAATATTGTTTCTGTAAAAGAAGCAACGGAAGATACCCGTCGTATTAGCGAGCTATTTAGCGCATTTGGCGATCGCTACGTGGTATTTGGTGGTGTTGATGATATCGCACTGGAAAGCCTGATGCTTGGTGCGACGGGTTGGATCTCGGGATTGACCAATGTATTCCCACGCGAGTCAGTGGCTATTTATAAACTTGCTGAACAAGGTCGCTATGAGGAAGCGCGCGCGCTGTGGCGTTGGTTTTTACCTTTGCTACGCTTAGATACTATTCCCACACTAGTGCAGTGCATCAAATATGCAGAACATTTGGCTGGACGCGGTAGTGAAGTGACTCGTTCTCCAAGATTGCCACTCACCCAAGAGCAAAAAGCTTACGTGAGTCGTTTGTACGATGAAGCGATGGCAAATCGAATTGACTTAAGCCAATATAACTTGGACTAAGCGTATGATTTTAGGCACCTACTATTGTATAGATGGCCATACTTGTGGCAATCCCGTGCGCTTGGTCACAAGCGGTCATCCAACGCTTTTGGGCGAGAGCATGAGTGAAAAGCGCCAGCATTTTTTACGTGACTACGATTGGATAAGGCGCGCATTGATGTTTGAGCCCAGAGGCCATGACATGATGTCGGGTGCCTTTTTGTATCCACCGACCACTGCTGATGGGGATGTGTCAATCCTATTTATCGAAACCTCTGGGTGCTTGCCTATGTGTGGGCACGGCACTATCGGGGCAGTCACTTTTGGCCTTGAAAGTGGCCTTATTGCCCCAAAGGAGCAGGGTGTACTCAAGCTTGACACCCCTGCAGGGCGCGTGAATGCCTATTATGAGATGAAAGCAGGTAAAGTGACTTGGGTAAAGCTTTATAATGTACCGGCATTTTTGGCGTACCAAGCGGTACCTGTCCACGTTGATGGGCTAGGAGAGCTTATCGTTGATATCGCTTACGGCGGTAACTTTTACATTATTGTTGAGCCTCAAAGTCTATTTGCTGGGGTGGATCAAAGCTGCGCTGCCGAATTACTGGCGTGGAGCCCCAAAGTGCGCGCGGCAGTTAACGCGCAAATAAACCCAATCCACCCAGAAGACTCTACCGTGTGTGGCGCCTCCCATGTGTTGTGGACAGGCAAGCCACAGCACTCAGGCAGTCATGCGGCAAACGCAGTATTTTATGGTGATAAAGCGATTGATAGGTCGCCTTGTGGCACAGGCACAAGTGCACGAATGGCACAGCTGTTTGCAAAAGGACTGCTAAAAAATGGCGATACGTTTGTTCACGAGAGCATCATAGGCAGTCAATTTATCGGTAAGGTCGAAGGTACAACTGAAGTCGCGGGAAAATCTGCAATTCTGCCAAGCATTCAAGGTTGGGCACGTCAAACGGGGAGTAATTGTATCACTGTAGATGACGAAGATCCGTATGCATTTGGTTTTCAGGTGCTCTAGCCATTAAGACTGAAAGAAAACAGGAGCTAACAATGAATTTATCAGGAAAGAGCTACATTAACGGTGCGTGGCAAGCTGCACAAAATGCAACAACATTTTATGCGTTTTGTCCTGCAACCAATGAACCGTTAACGCAAGCATTTTTTAACGCAAGTGAAGCGCAAGTAGAAGAAGCCATTAATGCAGCGGAGCAGGCTTTTAAGACTTATCGTAAAACCTCGATGACTGCTAGAGCAGAATTTTTAGAAACCATAGCCCAAGAAATTCTCGCCTTAGGTGATGAGCTGATCACTACCACGATGTCAGAAACTAACCTGCCAAGGCCAAGACTCGAGGGCGAGCGTGGCCGCACGGTCAATCAATTAAACGCATTTGCCGCAGCGTTGAGAGATAACCTAACAGAGCTCAGTCTAGATAAAGAAGAGCAAGCAGACCCAAATCGGACGCCGCTGCCTAAGCCAAAAATACAGCTTAAGCATATTCCAATTGGCACTGTTGCAGTGTTTGGCGCGTCAAACTTCCCGTATGCCTTCTCTACGCTCGGCGGCGATACCGCAGCTGCGTTAGCCGCTGGCTGCCCTGTGGTATATAAAGGTCACCCAGCACATCCGGCAACGTGTGAGCTAATGACTAAGGCCATCGCCACAGCAATAAGCAGGTGCGATATGCCAAGCGGGGTGTTTTCAATGCTGCAAGCCAAAGCGTATGATGTTGCGCATTGGCTGGTGGAAGCTAAGCCTATCAAAGCGGTTGGGTTTACAGGCTCCTTTGGCGTTGCAAAAGCATTGCAAGACACCATCGCGAAGCGCCATGAACCTATCCCGCTTTACGGTGAGCTTGGCAGCGTGAACCCGCAAATTGTCTTATCTGAAAAAGTACAGGCACAAGGCGCAGAACTTGGTGCACAATTTGTCCAGTCTTTACTTATGGGTAATGGTCAATTTTGTACTAGCCCCGGCATTTGGTTGGTGCCAAGGAGTAGTTCGCAAGCATTTATCGAGACAGCTAAGCGACATATTAGTGAAGCGCCTTCAGATACCTTATTGACTCCGGGCATTTTAAAAGCTTATCAAAACAGCATCGCGGCGCTAAAAGCACACCCTCAAGTAACCTTATTAAGCTCTGGTGAGCAAGCACAGCCGTTTCACGCAAGCGCCCACTTGTTCCTAACGGATAG
The DNA here is from genome assembly GCF_002289345.1 of Pseudoalteromonas sp. HM-SA03. GTDB lineage: Bacteria > Pseudomonadota > Gammaproteobacteria > Enterobacterales > Alteromonadaceae > Pseudoalteromonas. The sequence continues at coordinate 57,554 of NZ_NSDG01000089.1, forward strand.
CGAAAGCTTTGCAACNAGAAGAAGTCTTTGGGCCAAGTGCTTTAGTGGTGAGCTATGACAACTTAGCACAGCTTGAAGACTTAATCGCAGACTTAGATGGACAACTCACCGCCAGTATTCATGGCACTGAGTCTGACCTACATCAAGCCGAAGGCATCATAGAGGCGCTACAATACCGTGTAGGTCGACTGATTTACGGGCAAATGCCAACAGGCGTTGAAGTGTGCGCCACCATGAACCACGGTGGGCCGTTTCCGTCATCAACCGATGTACGCTCAACATCGGTAGGGCTAGAAGCGCTAAAACGATTCGTAAGACCAATTTGTATACAAAGTTAAGCAAACCAAGCCCATAGTATTGCTATGGGCTTTTTTATTCCGACATAATTCTCACATCAAACTTATATACTCGACAAACATGCAATTTGCATTCAGATACGTTTATAATGAGTTTATAAAACAATAATTACTAAAGACTATGGCGATTGTACATAAAACTCGAACTCAATTAGTTGCTGAAGCAATTCGTGAAAAAATCCTCACTGGCGAAATCAAAGCGGGCGAGCCGCTGAGGCAAGCCGCACTGGCGGATGAGTTAAATGTCAGTCGTATCCCGGTTAGAGAAGCACTCTTGCAACTAGAAGCCGAAGGTTTAGTGAACTTTGAAGCGCACAAAGGTGCGACGGTCACGCGTTTAAGTGCTGAACAAATCGATGAAATATTTGACTTACGCGCACTGTTGGAAGCCGAGCTGTTACGTCACTCAATCGACAAGTTAACCGCACGCGACTTGCTAGAAGCCGAAGCTATTTTAGCCGAGCTAGAAGAAGCTACTGCCGCTGGCGATACACAACTGGCAACAGGCAAGCTTAATGCCGAATTTCACAGTAAACTCTACAGTAAAGCACAGCGCCCACAAACTCGCGAGCTGGTGGATGTGTACAGCAAAAACTCCGAGCGCTACGTGCGCATGCACATCTTACTTGCCGGTGGCATTAAAACCGCACCAGAGGAACACCGCCAGCTATTAGAGCTATGCCGCGATAAAAATACCAAAGGGGCTTGCGACTTTTTGAAAAAACATATCACCGGCGCAAAAGATGATATCAAAGCGTTGCTGCTAAAGCTTGAAAGCGAGCAATAGGTAAATTTGGCGGGGTAGGCTCAGCGGAGTCTACCTTTGTCTAAAACGTCAAATTTGAAAGATAGAAACTACTCAAATTCTCTAAGCTAATTTGGGGAATTCTACTTCGGCCAATATCGCAGCAAATTCGTGCCTGAAATCGTAATCTCCAGAGTATACCAGTGCAATTGCCCCCAGCCACGTTATCTTGAATTGCATAGAGTCTCCGATCCGATCAAACCTAATGCGATGTTTACCAACCGCATCGTGGCCAAGCAAGTATATATGGAATGCACAATCTTCTATGTCGCTTGAAGCATCGGGATTCGGATCGATAAGTACCTCAAGACCATCTAGAATATCAGGCGTGTATTTTTCAACTCTACATATTCTAAACCCACCATCATGCCAATAGTTCGAAGATAGCGTGCAACAATGATAGTTATACCAAACGATTGGGGCCTTCCAATCGGATGGGTATTTGAAACTGTCGTCATCGTCTTCTATCTCTCGTTCAGCATAGTAGTCTGCTGATTTAAGGTGTAAATCAAACCATACATGATCATCTACAACTTTTGCTGACCAGATAAACTCCTCTATTGGATGCCCTTCTGGCCAAGGGTTATCTTTGAAGCAAATTCTGTTTAGTTCCACGTTACCATCCTACTTTTTTGATAAAAGTTGTTTAGTATGATGCAGGGTTGTGTTTTCTGCTAGCAATCGTCTCATTCTTTATTTCTATATTAATAGCAAACTACTCAACCTCCTACCAGCTTTGTACTTTACTTAAAAAGGACAAAGTAGCGATCGCTGGTAGGCGATCCAAAGGAGAATTTTTTAACTACAGAAGCAAGCTGTATGTGCAACCATACACCGACTAAGTTACTGCACCCCTTACCCAAACATAATCGTATCTAGCCCCCCCCTAACCTTGAGCTATATCATCCCCGCAAGACTAAAGTCTCATCAAAACTTGGCGGTTTTTTATCTATCTTTACTAAGTTCCAGCGAAACTGAGTAACCTATTATGACAACAACCTATCAGCAGGCATACCACACATTTACCCAAGCTCCAGAAGCGTTTTGGCTTAAAGAAGCGACACGACTTGATTGGCATACGCCACCAAAAATCGGACATAACCAAGACCAAGAGGGGTTGAGTCATTGGTTTAGTGATGGCTTGATGAATACCAGTTATTTGGCACTCGACCATCATGTACACCAAGGTCGAGGCGAGCAAACAGCGCTAATTTATGACTCGCCGGTGACGAATACCAAACGCAAAATTAGCTATCGCGAGTTGCTCTCTCAAGTGAGCCATTTTGCGGCTGGCCTTAATCAGCTTGGTGTAAGCGTAGGTGATAGGGTCGTAATCTATATGCCCATGGTGCCAGAGGCGGTCGTTGCCATGCTTGCATGCGCGCGCGTGGGTGCTATTCATTCCGTGGTGTTTGGCGGTTTTGCACCTCATGAGCTTGCGGTGAGAATAGATGATGCTAAACCAAAGTTAGTGATCAGTGCTTCTTGCGGAATTGAAATAGGCCGCACTATTGAATACAAGCCTATGCTGGATGAGGCTTTGTCGCTGGCAAAGCATCAAGTTGAACATTGCGTTGTGCTACAGCGTGAAGCATACCAAGCGCAGATGTCATCGCCAAGAGACTTAGACTGGGCGGTGGTGGCAAACACGCCAGAATCCTTTGATGCCGTGCCGTTATCAAGCACGCATCCGCTTTATATTTTGTATACCTCTGGCACCACAGGTACACCCAAAGGAGTCGTGCGAGAGCAGGGCGGCCATGCTGTGGCATTAAACTACAGTATGAAAACCGTTTACGGCATGGCGCCCGGCGAAGTATTTTGGGCAGCATCTGACATTGGTTGGGTTGTGGGCCATTCTTATATTGTTTATGGCCCACTGATTTATGGTTGCACTAGCGTATTATACGAAGGTAAACCGATTAAAACCCCAGATCCAGGTGCGTTTTGGCGAGTGGTAGAAGAATACCAAGTGACTGCACTTTTTAGTGCACCTACGGCATTTCGTGCCATTAAAAAAGAAGATCCGAGCGCTGTGCGCTTGGCTAACTACAACACCAGCAGTCTAAAAGCGCTATTTTTAGCTGGTGAACGACTTGACCCTGCTACCTACGACTGGCTACAGTCTACCACAAAGCTGCCGGTAATTGATCACTGGTGGCAAACGGAAACGGGTTGGGCAATTGCGTGTAACCCAGTTGGGATTGAATTGATGCCTACAAAGGCGGGCAGTGCCACAGTTCCTACACCGGGCTATCAAGTCGAGATCCTTGATGTGGACGGCAGTACATGTGAAGCCAATCAACAAGGTGTTGTTGCGGTGAAATTACCACTCCCTCCCGGTTGTTTAACCACTATTTGGAATAACACGGCGCGCTTTAAAGGCAGTTACTTATCACAATACCCCGGCTATTATCTATCTGGTGACGGCGGCTATTTTGATGAAGACGGCTACCTGTTTATTATGGGACGCACCGATGACGTAATAAACGTAGCCGGGCATAGACTGTCAACCGGTGAAATGGAAGAAATCGTTGCTGGTCACAATGCAATTGCAGAATGCGCCGTATTCGCCGGTAAAGACGAGTTAAAAGGTCAAGTACCCATTGCCATGGTGGTATTGAAAGATGGCGTAAACACCACTGAGTCGGCAATTGCCGAGGAGATAAGAAGCCTGATCCGCGAAAAAATCGGCGCGATTGCCTGCCTTAAAACCATTAAAGTGGTTGAGCGTTTACCCAAAACCCGTTCAGGTAAAATACTCAGAAAGAACCTACGCCAGCTGGTGGATGGAGAAGACATTATCGTACCATCTACCATTGACGATCCCGCTATTATTGAAGAGTTAAAGAAAGTGTGGGATGTGAGCCAGCACCAATAGTTTTGTGCGTTAACGGGTTACCCCTAACGCTAAACGCGCATCAACATTAGATGGGAACGGGTTCATCTCACGATCTTTTGAGTGCGGTTCTCTCAAATCTGATGTCGTGATAAATCACGACCTCCCAGTTTTAGTTACGATCTAGCAGTGTTGCTGAGCTATTAGGGTAAACTTTGTGCTAAACACGCATCAACATTGGATGGGAGCGGGTTCATCTCGCGATCTTTTGAGTGTGGTTCCCTCAAAAATCTGATGTCGCGATAAATCATGACCTACAAATAACTCCTGTTGAGCACATATCTATCGACAGACAAAGGCAGAACAGCGATACTCAAGCAAGTTGACAATATAGGGAAATGAACTTGAACGCGCAGACTCAAACCAACAATTACTTTTTACTCTTCGCGGGTGTGTGTACAGCCATTGCGGCAGTGGCGCACATTGGCTGCATTATCTTTGGTGCGCCTTGGTATCGATTTTTTGGTGCTGGCGAGGAAATGGCCTCAATGGCTGAGCAAGGGCTTATTTACCCTCACCTTATCACAGCCGTNGATTTTACTGCTCTGGTCATGTTATGCGTTTTCAGGGGCGAAACGGATCCGACAATTACCTTTGATGAAAATCGCTTTGTGTGTAATAAGTGCACTCTTTTTAATAAGAGGAATTGGGTTTGTTTTTATCATGCCAACGATCCCAGATAACAGTATGACGTTTTGGCTGGTGAGTTCCTCTATTTGCCTGATAATAGGTGGGGCTTATGCGCTTGGAACCAAAAAAGCATGGTCACAAATTTAGCCGTTTTAAAAGCTAGCACTTCAGGTGCTAGCTTTTTGTTCGGTTCAAGGTTAACTAACTGAACTATTTAACCTGAGGTTTGGATAAGAAATGAGCTAACTCATTGTTTTTAAGCCCACATTAAATTATACCCTTATCGAGCCAGACGGTTTTGGGGATAACACCGCTTCTGCGTTTTGCTCTCGCTAAGGTACCTACATCCTGTAGGCAAGGCGAGTTTACGCACCAATAGCTGGCTATTGGAAGTGAATTCAACGCGGTTAGCGCTAAAACTGGCTGCTAGAAAGGCTTTAATTATCTGAAGCTCAGGTTATTTACTCAGTGCCGTTCTAACACCGGCTTCAAGTTCTTCGTGAACAGATTTAAATAACCTAAGTTGGCGTTCAATGATATGTTCAGGTACACCAGCCATAGCACGTGCTATGTTGCCGTACATGCGCTGCTTTTGGGCATCGTCAAATAGACAATATAAAGCACGAGGCTGTGAGAAGTCATTATTGTCTTTACAGTGGTCGTATCTATCCGCCATACCGTCAAGTTCAAGAGTAGGGCATTTATACTCAGGGCTCTCTTTTGGACCACCCATCGAATTAGGCTCGTACTTACCAACCTCAGCAAATAGCTTTGCCTTGGTATACGCTCTCTACTTTGATGCGCCAGCTTTTCGATTAACTGGTAATCTTCAACTAATAAGGGGCCTCGAGGGCCTGCGGCAAACTATTTTGATTATCGGCGATTGGATTAGCAGCGGTGGTCGTTAATGGACACTTGGTCATTGCTCGTTTCCTTCATATAAAATTTAGAAACTAACAGCAATAAATGAACCAAAATAAAAGTGAAATAAAAACAATCTGTTATAAATGTTGTCGGCGGGGGATGTGAGTTTTACTGAGCAAAGTTCTCAGAGTGATGTAAGCGCTACGTGAATTATACAGACTGTTGAAATGCAGCGGTTTCATCCGCTGCAAATTTAGAAATTAATGGTAGCTAAAGTATTAGAAAAACCTCGTTGAATTCCATAGACGTGTTTTACCACTATCTAACCCAACAAACTGCACCGTACCAGTCGTTACGTTACTTGGTAATGTATAGCTAATCGTTTTAGCTTGAGTACCATACGCAAATGCAGAAATACGTTTTACTTTAGTGCCATCAATGTATACGTCTACGTATTCTGTGTTGGTTACATCAAAATTATACACTCCGTTAGTTTCAGCAACCGACGCAAATCTATCTGAATTAAATGCTACCGTTGCACGCGCTGTAGGTTTTGCGAGTAACTTACGAGCGATCGTATTGAAATCTTGAGTATCACCATCGAATATGTCTTCAACGTTATAACTGACAACTTCATTGGCAACACAGCCGTAGTCCTCAATGAGCGCATTGATGTGATGACCTTGACGTACCGACTGACGCCACGACACCCGCATACTTTGATCATAAGGTAGCGCTTGATATGGTGCACCCACGTACTGTACAAATAAACCATGCTCAATTACGTTTGCGCCACCTGCTCCAGTACGTTTGTGCTGTCCAAATACGGTTGCAATACCGTTATCTTGCATACCACATGTGAACATATCACCTGCAGAGTAGGTGTTAGCGTTTGCCCAAACCCCCACGTTACCATAATATGCTTGACCAATCTGGTTTGCTGCATCTTTTGTCATGAATGAGGTTGCAGCAGAGTATTGTTCATTGGTGCCTTGTACGTCAGCCAATACTTGGTGCCAATTATCACTTAGGTAAGTACCAAACAGGGAATTATTTAGAATATGGTGGTTTTCAGGTGTGTTGATAAAACGTACATGAGACGGAGTAACACGTTTTGGTGTAAACAGTTGTAGTAAATAGTCGTTGTATAGAATATTACCGCCAGGGTTACTTCTAACATCAATAATAAGTGCTTTCGTGTCACTTAACTGGTTATCTAAGATATCTATGATGGCAACAAGGGCAGTGTTAGTTCCATTTTTAGGTGAAAAAGAGGCAATCTTAATATAGCCGACTGACTCGCCGTCTACTTGTACTTTATTCCATGTCACCGTCGGCTCAGCAGTGGTATTGGCTGCTAGGGAAAAAGCACTATCTTGTGCAGCAGCCNAATGTAGCAAATTCATAGTTAATACTTTGTGTAAACTGCGCTGCACTCTCCTGTGTATTTGCTTGTGTGGTCGGATTTCCGTTATAGACTAACCAAGGCAAGTTAACACTATATATTTCGCCCGTTTCGTAAGATTCTAAAGTAAGCGTTAGCGCGTCATTTTGTGGCGGCATCTGTTTATTGTGTGACTTGATTGTTAGGTTGTTTAGTGCACCAACAAACCCGCNTAGCCCCACCGCCTTGGAATAGCGTGTTTTTTACCACATCAGTTACTGTTTGGCCGTTGTATGCAATGACTTTATCGCCTAAAGAAACCGTTGATGTATCTGGTGCAAGTACGGTGTAGTTTTGCCAAATACGATTTACGCGTACTTCCTTGCTGCCATCTGCATTTATGGTTTGTGCAAAATGAACTGGTACAAAAGAAACAAAGTTTTTCATTGGTGCCGGGTAGTTATAGTCCAAATGAAAATCTCGCTGAGATAAGAAGATCTTTTGCAGCTGCTGATGAAATTGAGAGGAGCTTAGATTTCCCATGTTATTGATTAAGGCGTCTACTGCAACTACTGGGTCTAAGTGTCCGGCTGGAGAAAGTCCGTAGTACAGGTTTTTTGCGTATTTATTGACGTATAAACCGTCAAGCAATAGTTTTGCTTGCTCAGCTACAAGTGCTTTTTGTTCATAACTATAATCCTGAATACTAATTTGGTTTCGTGTGTCTTCAAGATAGGAAATTTGTGCCATTGCACCAGATGTAAAGCTTAATGCCAAAAGACTGGCAACTGTTGATAATTTAAACATATTGTTATTGTCCTGTATATGGAAATAAAACTGTTTTATATCTTTTGGGTACAAAAGTCGATATATATTAAATAAAATGATAATAATTCATTGCTCTTGTGTGTGTTAATTAAACCAAACTTCTTATCCGTTGTACGCAAGCTAAAGAAACTATTTGGGAATTGAGTTTTAGAGGATTATTTGATTTGCCACGCAAAACCCATTCGCGTGGCAGTGAAGGTGTAGATCACAAATTACGCTGTCTGATATAACTCTTGCTCCATTTGATCTCTCATTTTAAATTTTTGGAGCTTACCAGTTACGGTCATCGGATAGGCGTCAACTAGTTTGACGTATTTTGGTACTTTGAAATAGGCAAGTTTATCTTTTAAAAATACACGAATATCTTCTTCCGAAATATAGTGTCCGGGCTTAAGTTGAACCCAAACACATACTTCCTCACCATATTTTTCGTCTTTAATCCCAAATACAGCGGCATCTTGAATATCATGATGATGATAAAGTACTTCCTCAATTTCTCTGGGGTAAATATTCTCGCCACCGCGAATGATCATGTCTTTTATGCGGCCGACGATGCTAACGAACCCTTCGCCGTCCATTACCCCTAAATCGCCAGAGTGTAACCAGCCATCGTCATCTATGGACGCCGCCGTTTTTTCTGGGTCTTGCCAATAGCCTTTCATTACGCAATATCCTCGGGCACATACTTCACCAGGCGTACCAATTGGAGCAATATGTCCTAGCTCGTCAATAATTTTGACCTCGGTATGTGGCATAGCGCGACCAACAGTCTGCACCCGTTTTTCTACAGGCGAATCGATCTCGGTAATATTGTTGATTGGGCTGCACTCGGTTTGCCCGTAACCAATGAGTACATCGGTCATATGCATTTGGGTTTGTACTTGGCGCATGACCTTTTCTGGGCAGGTGGAACCTGCCATCACCCCAGTGCGCAGCGAAGATAAATCAAATTGCATAAAGTCTGAGTGTTCTAATTGTGCGATAAACATTGTCGGTACACCGTGAAGCCCGGTGCATTTTTCTCGTTCGACAACTTCTAAGGTGACAAGCGGATCAAAGCTATCGTTAGGGAATACGGCGCACGCACCTTTACTAATACAAACGAGATTACCGAGCACCATGCCAAAGCAATGATAAAGTGGCACAGGAATACAAAGCTTGTCTTGCTCTGTGAGCTTCATAGCATTGGCGACGAGTAATCCGTTATTGAGGATATTACTGTGGGTGAGGGTGGCGCCTTTTGGGTTGCCTGTAGTACCTGAAGTAAATTGAATATTGATAGCGTCACAGGCATTTAGGTTGGCTGCAATCGCATTTGCCTCAAGATAGTGGGCATCATTAGCTTTAGATAACAGGGTGCTGAAATTCATTAGACCTGGTTCAATATCCTTGTCAATCAGCACAATCTGTTTGAGTGAGGGAAGGCGCTGAGAAGACAATTCGCCAAACATGCAGTCGTAGGATTCTGGTGCCAGTTCTCTTATCATGTCAACGTAATGGCTATGTTTAAATGATTTCGCCATAACTAACATCTTACACTCAACGTTGTTTAGCACGTATTCAAGTTCGCTTGGGCGATAGGCGGGGTTAATGCACACCATGATTGCGCCAATTTTAGCAGTTGCGAACTGCACTAGACTCCATTCAAGGTTGTTCGGAGACCAAATCCCAACTCTATCCCCTGGTTTGATCCCCACAGCTAAAAGGCTTGCGGCAAGTTGATTTATTTTTGCCAGATACTCACGATAATTTAAGCGAACTGATTGATGAGAGACAACAATGGCTTCTCTTTCTGGATAATTGTCGACAATATCTTCTAGATATTGCCCTATGGTGAGTTGAGTGAGCGGTGCTACTTGGGGGCCTTTAAAGTAACTCTTTGTAAGTGCACTTGCTTTTATTAATTGGCTCTCTGTTGTCATATCTTGTCCTTGCTGTTGATCTCTAGTTTTTATCATTATGCTTTATCAGTGATAACCTAATTGTCGACAAAATCAAGTGCATTTGGATGAAAAGCAGGAAATTACGACTAATGGCTAGTGATAAAGTGTGTGATGGTGAGGTAGTGGAAAGGTCAAGAGTAGCTTTTTTGGGGTATAAAAAACGCCTGAAAATTCAGGCGTTTTGTGGTTTAACTTAAGGGATGTTATTAAGCCAATCCTTCATCTGTATCGACATGCTCATCTTTATGATGCTTCGCGATTTCATCTGAAAGCTCTTGCTTAGAACGCTTCTCTGACATTCGTCTTGCCATTAGCCAATAGAAGAACAGCGGCAAGAAGAATACTGCGAGGAAGGTAGCCGAGAGCATACCACCCATTACGCCGGTACCCACACTGTGTCTTGCTCCTGCGCCTGCTCCAGAACTCATAACTAGCGGAACTACGCCAAGTATGAAAGCAAGTGAAGTCATGATAATAGGTCTAAAACGCAGTCTTGCCGCTTCAAGGGCTGCGGTTGCTGGACTCCATCCTTCTTGATATTTCATTAGCGCGTACTCGACAATAAGAATGGCATTTTTACTTGCAAGGCCAAGTAGGGTAACCAAACCGATTTGGAAGTAAACGTCGTTGGTTAGCCCAGCAATCCAGATTGAGACCAGTGCACCGAAAGTACCAAACGGGAGTGCTAACATAACCGAGAATGGCAATGACCAGCGCTCGTATAGTGCTGCGAGGATCAAAAATACCATGATCACGGCCATACCAAGTGCAATACCGGTTGTGCCAGAGTTTTGCTTTTCTTGGAACGCGGAACCCGTCCACTCGTAAGTCATATCCGGTGGTAGCACTTTGTTGGCGATACGCTCAAATTCTGCGATAGCTTGACCTGAGCTGTAGCCAGGTGCTGCTTCGCCCATTAACTTAACTGCAGATAAGTTATTGTAACGATTCATGGTTTCTGGACCGCGACTATACTCAACATCCGTAAACGCAGAAATTGGTACCATTTCGCCACGATTGTTTTTCACATAAATGCGGCCAACATCTTCCGGTGTCATTCTAAACTCGGCTTCTGCGGACATAATCACCTGCCATGCACGACCAAACTTATTGAAGTCGTTGACGTAGTAATTACCTAAATTGGCTGCAAGTGCGTTAAACGCAGAATTGATATTAACTCCCATGGCACGCGCTTGTTCACGATCCATATGCACCTTTAGCTGCGGTGCATCAGGACGCCATAGCGTTTGAATGCCTGTAAGGATTGGGCTCTTCTGCGCCTCGGCCATGATCATCTGCATGCCTTGCTTCAATTTAGCGGGATCAGAGCCGCCTTTATTTTGCAAGAAGACTTCAAATCCGCCAGTTGTACCCAAGCCGAAAATTGGCGGTGGGTTAAACGCCAGCACTAATGCTTCGTTAATATGCGCGGTTTTCATAAATAGCTCACCAACAAGTTCTTTTGCCGACACATCGCGTTCATCCCAATGTGTTTGCGTCACGAACATCGTTGCCGCGCTATTTTTGAAGCCACCACCGATGAAGTCCATCCCCGTAAACGCCACGACGTTTTCGTTAGCTGGGTTAGACTTTGCAGCAGCTATCACTTCATCAGCCACTTTAGCGGTGCGCTCTAATGAAGAGCCGTCAGGCAAGAACACCGCAATCATGTAGTAACCTTGGTCTTCGTCTGGTACCAAAGAGCTTGGTGTTTTTTGCCACAGGAATACCGTTGCACCAATCATCGCGACCATCAATGTTAGGCCTACAAAGCCACGGCGAACCATAAAGCTAACCGCACCAACATAGCGCCCGGTTACACGATGGAACCAGTCATTGAACCATAAGAAAAACTTGGCATCTTGTTTGTGCTCGTGCTTAAGCAACAGTACACAAAGTGCAGGTGTCATCGTCAGTGCAACCACACCGGATAAACTTACAGAGATGGAGATTGTGATCGCAAATTGGCGGAATAGTTCGCCTGTTAACCCGCCTAAGAAAGCGATAGGTACAAACACCGAACACAATACCAATACAATCGCGACTACGGGGCCGCTTACTTCCTGCATCGCTTTAACTGCGGCTTCTCTAGCCTGCAAGCCTTGCTCATGCATAATACGCTCGACATTCTCAAGTACCACGATGGCGTCATCTACCACGATACCAATCGATAACACCATGCCGAACAGCGTAAGCGTGTTAATCGAGTAACCGAGCATATATAGACCTGCAAATGTACCAAGTAACGAGACCGGAACTGCAAGCGTTGGAATTAGCGTTGCACGCCAGTTTTGTAAGAACAGGTAAACCACTAAGAATACCAAGATCATTGCTTCACCAAGCGTTTTTAACACCTCTCGAATTGAGACTTCTACAAAGCGTGTGGTGTCGTAAGAGTTAACGTGAGCGAGGCCTGTAGGGAACTGAGGTTTGATCTGTTCAATTTCAGCCTCTACTGCTTTAGCTACGTCAAGCGCATTCGCGCCCGGTTGCAAGAATACACCGAGTAATACCGCTTCTTTACCGTTAATAGTACCTTGGAAGTTATAGTCTTTAGAACCAAGCTCTACGCGAGCAACATCCTTAAGGCGCAGTGTTGAACCATCTGGGTTTGCACGAACAATGATATTTTCGAACTCTTCAGCCGTCGATAAACGTCCTTTCGCGGTGACACTATAAACGAGCGATTGCGCGTCTTGAGATGTCGGTGTTGCACCAATACTACCCGCTGCATACTGGGAGTTTTGCTCTCTAATTGCACCCGCAATATCGTCTGCTGTGACTTGCAGTTGACTCATAATATCCGGGCGCAACCAAATACGCATGGCATAGTCTTTAGCACCGAAGATCTGCACGTTAGTCGTACCAGGGATGCGTTTGACGCGGTCAAGGATATTCATGGTGACATAGTTAGATGTCCAGAGACTTTCTCGAGTACCATCTGGCGAATAGAATGCGTGTACTTGTAAGAAGTTAGAAGATGTCTTTTGAACCACCACGCCTTGGCGTCTAGTTTCTTCAGGGAGACGAGCTTCTACTTGCTTCACCCGGTTATTTACATCTACGGCAGCCTGGTCAACATCCGTTCCTATCTCAAAAGTAACTGCGATCGTCGTTACGCCAGAGTTCGTACTGGTTGATGTCATGTACATCATACCTTCAACACCGGTAATCGCGTTTTCGATAGGGGTTGCAACAGTTTGTTCTAATACATCCGCTGATGCACCAGGATATACTGCACGTACCTCAACTTGAGGTGGTGCAATTTCAGGATACTGTGCGACAGGCAAACTGCGCATCGCAGCAAGGCCGGCAAGCACTATCACGATAGAGATAACAAAGGCAAAAATAGGCCTGTTTATGAAATATTTGGAGAACATCAGATTATTCTCCTTGCTCGCTCACAGACACAGGCATACCAGGGAAGAAGATCCTCGCCATACCTTCAACGATGACAGGTTGACCTTCTTTTAAGCCTTCGCGAATAACCCACATATTCTCATTGTTAAGCTTGACCCATTCACCAACTTTGACCGGTGCAGGTAAGGCTACGGTTGCACCTTGTTCATTTTTGGTAGCAATGTACACAAATTTCCCCGTACCATTGTCTAGTACGGCTCTTTGTGGAAGTACAACGGCATTATTGCGTACCGCACCAGAGAGCTTAACTCGCACAAACTGACCCGGTCTTAACTCGCCATTTTCATTAGGAATACGAGCTTGTAACTCACTGGTACCCGTAAAGCGGTTTACCCGAACGTCGCTAAAGTTTACTTTACCGGCTTGTCCGTATAGTGAACCGTCTTGCAGAATAATTGTGGTATCAAATTCATTATTTTCCGGTAATGACAATGAGCCAGTTTCTACATCTTGGCGCATTGTTAGCTGCTCACGCTCTGAAAAGCCGAAGCGAGCACGAATAGTGCTGATGTCGGTAAGTTCAGTTAATAGTACACTCGGACCAGAAACATAACTGCCTTCTGACATCAACTCACGACCCACAATGCCAGAAACAGGCGCTTCAACTTTGGCGTATTCAAGATCTAGCTTGGCTTCACTCAGTGCGACTTTTGCAGATTCTAAATTTGCAACTGCAATATCATAGGCAGATACTGAGTTATCAAAATCGCGCTTTGATACTGAACGTTCGTTCTTCAAACGCTCAAGTCGTTCGCTCTCGCGCTTAGTTTGATCAACGTTTGCTTTTGCTGCCTGAAGTGCTGCTTGTGCTTTATCTACTGCTAACTCAAATGGCTTAAGCTCGATGGTGAATAGTGAATGACCAGCTTTTACAAACTGACCTTCCTCAAAGTTGCGAGATTCGATGATCCCAGAAACTCGAGAGCGAATTTCTACTTCTTTATCACCCGCGAGTGTTGCCGGAAGTTCGATATCGAATGGCACTGATTGAGTAGTAACTTGTTGTACACTCACTTGCGCAGGTGGCATTGCGTGGCCCCCTTGCTGTGGTGCTTCTGAACACGCTGACAAAGTGCCTAACGTGAGCATTAAAAAAGATAGGTGTTTAACACGACTGCGTATTGATGCTGGATACATGAACACTCCAATTCCTATATTATCATTGTATGCTGCCCCAACTATAGCGGGGAACTACCTTGCAATTTGCCTTTAATAACGCGCACTCGACTGGATGCAATCAGACAAGTGACTTCATTTCATACCTTAACCACACCAAAGTAAAGGCTATTTGTTCGACAATTAAACAAGTAAACGGTAGTGTATACTTAAAGAAATAAAAGGTAAACGGCTGCGTGTACTTTTCTTCAATTTAGGTATACGATCATGTGTACTTTTTATTAACGACTTTATTGATTAAAATAAAGGGAATGTTGATTTATTACAAAGAAGGCTTATCTCTGTATAGAGAGGAGGTTCTTGGTATACAACTGACCATGTGAGTAGCAGCTATCTATGGCTCGCTTTTCCCACTATTAATTAAAGACAGAATAAGTAAATGACGCAACTTTCACCAAAACAGCAGTCAATTTTATGTGCAGCGATAGAAGAGTTCGCTCAAAAAGGCTTGCAGGCGACGACGATGGAGTCGATCAGTCAATCAGCGGAAGTATCAAAGCGCACGTTATACAAGCATTACTCGACCAAAGACGAGCTCTTTGATGCCGTGGTTGAGCTGTTAATTGAGCGGATTAAGCCGATAACAGCGATACAATTTATCCCAAACTATGACTTTTCGGTACAACTGCAACACCTTGCGAAAAGCGCAATGACTTTGTTGAATGACGAGGATTACATGCGTTTGTCGCGTATTGTGATGATTGAATCGATGCGCAGTTTTGAGCAAGCACAGAATCTAAATGAAAAGTTTAGCCATTGTGAGGCCGCGATGATCCAATGGTTCGAAGATGCGGCGAATTCAGGGTGCCTTGGTAGTTTTGATGCGGACTTTGCCGCAGCGTACTTCTGGGGCGCACTGAAAAAGCTAGGCTATTGGGAACGCGCGATAAAATGGCAAGCTCCGCTTCCAGAAGCAGAGCTTGATATATTAGTTGAAAAGGCGGTAGTGCTATTTTGTAATGGCGTTACTCAACCCCAATAAATCCACCGGTTTGATGCGACCAAAGTTTGGCGTAGATACCACCTAAGGCTAGCAAGGATTGATGGCTTCCTTCTTCTACTATCCGACCTTCATCCATTACTATTAATCTGTCCATTTGTGCAATCGTGGATAATCTATGAGCAATTGCAATAACGGTTTTTCCTTCCATTAATGCATCTAAGCTCTCTTGGATAGCTTGCTCAACTTCAGAATCCAAAGCCGATGTGGCTTCATCTAAAATTAAAATTGGCGCATTCTTTAGTAATACACGGGCAATGGCGATACGTTGGCGTTGGCCTCCTGATAATTTCACACCTCGTTCACCTACTTGTGCATCAAAGCCGATATTACCATGACTGTCTTCTAAGTCTTGGATAAAATCGTAAGCCTGCGCTTCTCTTGTTGCGGCAATTAGCTCGTCTTCTGATGCATCAGGGCGACCATAAAGGATATTGTCGCGTACGCTGCGATGGAGCAAAGAAGTATCTTGCGTGACCATGGCGATATGACGTCGTAAGCTTTCCTGTTTTACTTTAGCAATATTTTGGCCATCAATTTCGATGCTGCCGCCGTCAGTATCGTAGAATCTCAGTAGTAAGTTCACTAAAGTCGACTTACCTGCACCTGAGCGGCCAACCACACCAATTTTCTCGCCGGGGTTGATATGCAGATTAAGGTTGTCGATGACATTATGTTGTCTCGCCACATCTTTACGCTTATAAGCGAAGCTAGTGTTACAAAAGTCGATTTTTCCGGTTTTAAAATCTAATTGTGGCGCTGTTTGTTGGTCAACAATATCAAGCGGTCTAGAGAGCGTGTTCATACCATCTGTAACTGTACCAATATTTTCGAATAGGCCGCTAATTTCCCACATTATCCACTGTGCCATTCCATTTAGTCGTAAGGCTAAACCCACTGTAATTGCGATAGCACCAGCGGTTATCGCATTAAAAGACCATAAGTAGATGGAAAGTGCCGCGACGGAAAACACCAAAAGATAATTTAAGGCTTGAATACTAACGTTTAAGCTAGTTGCTAAGCGCATTTGCTTATATACAGGTTGAATAAACACATCCATGCTGTCTTTGGCATATTCTTCTTCTCGTTTCGTATAAGAGAAAAGTTTAACGGTTGAAATATTGGTATAGCTATCAACGATCCTTCCTGTCATTTCTGAGCGAGCGTCAGCTTGCTCACTAGAAACAAGTTTTAGTTTAGGAACAAAATATAATTGGAAACAGATATAGCTGCCAAGCCAAATAACCAGCGGGATCATCAAACGTATATCACTGCTTGCAACAAGCGCGAGCATTGCAGTGAAGTACACTAAAATATAAACCAGCACATCGAGTAGTTTCATGACTGATTCGCGTACGGCTAGGGCGGTTTGCATTACTTTAGTTGCAATACGTCCTGCAAACTCGTCTTGATAGAATGTCATAGACTGTTTTAGCAAGTAGCGGTGTGCCTGCCATCGAATAGCCATTGGGTAATTACCCAATAAACTCTGATGTAAAATGGCGCTGTGAAAAAAGACTAGCAGTGGCAGCGCCACTAACGTGATCACAGACATTCGGATTAACTCGGTTTGTTTGGCTTCAAATAGAGTTTGTGGTGTATAAGTTGAGAGCCAGTCAACCAAATCACCCATAAAGCCAAATAATGCTACTTCCAAAATTGCGAGGATCGCAGCACTTAGCGACATAAATAACAAGGGTAATTCCATTCCCTTAGTATAGAAGCGACAGAAAGCCAACAAACCTTGTGGTGGCTGACCAACTTCTTGCTCGGGAAAGGGTTTGGTAAAGCGTTCAAATACTCGATACATGGATGATCCCTAAATTTGTTCAGAAGCTAGTCTACCTTGATAGTATGAAATGCGCGAGTCACAGATTGGTGCTTAATTTGCACGAATTATTATAGCTGTCTTTGGTTAAGTAGTTTTTGTGTAATGAGCTCACCAGTGACAGCATTATAGCTACTTAAAGTCAATGGCGTAGAATAGTGCTTTAAATAGACCTGAGCATGTGGCTTTTCTACTGTAATCTTATCGATTGGGACGAGTTTTTTACCTTTATCGACAAAAAATGATAGCTCTAAATAGCATGGAAAAATCTTTTTACATACACCGAGTGATTGTTGTTGTAGATCAAACGTTGCAAAGAGCCAATTTGGTCTATTATTGATTTTAGTGGTTTTGGGCCAAGTTACAGAAAGATCAAACCTTTGCGGGTCTGAAGAGTAGTGCTGAGACTGGCTTGCTACCCGTGCGAGCAGCAAAGGGGTATTGCCACTGACTGATTGAACCTCAGATAAGCGAACCTGATCAACGGTGAGTGGATTAATTGTCAATGTTTGCTTGAGCTCACTCGCTAGCTGGTTTTGTTCATCTAGCTGAGAAAATCCGAGGTGAACGAGTAATTTTGCATCACGATTGTTATCAAATATTTTTTCTTTTAAGTGTTCGGCTGCGGCTTTGGCTCTACCTTGTTGTGAGTCGTGATCGTAACTAATAATCTCATAGCCAAGCGATTTGGCTTCAAATATCAAGCTAGCGTAAGTCGCTTCCATGGTGTAGATCCCATGTTCGTATGTTGTGAAGCCCTGTTTATTTATTTGCTGCTCAACGCTTATCTGTGGGGCAAGTGCTTCTAATGCAAGATAGCGATAGCCTTGTTCATATAAAGGCTTTAACAGGGCAATCGTTAGCGCTCGGTGTTTAGCGTTGTGATACGCTTCGTTTACCATAGTAATACGCGTGTCAGCAGCCTTTTTTTCTATGATTTCTAACGCGGGAACTAGCTGATAATCATTCAGCAACATATCTGGATTAATCACTCCAGAAGTGAGCTTTTCTGCTTCAAAATAATTGCCAACGATAGAATGGTAGGTTGCTGCATATTGAATGTTTGCTGAGCTGCTATCTAAATGCCCCTTGACTGGAATTTGGCTTTCAAGTGACTGTGTGTTTTCAAACACACGTTTATCTGAATTAACACCAAAGATTAAAGAAGCTGGGTTAGCGCTTGAGTTTGCTAATGCTGGTACTGTTATCAGCGAACATGCGCAAAAAATAACGGTTTTTCCATATTGTTGAAGTAACACCTAAATCCACTCCTTGCGGGTTTATTACGGTTATATTAATAGCATAAAAGCGCGGAGGGCTGAATCAAAGAAAAACAAAATTTTTACAACAATTTTATATTTGAATTATTTACAGGGAAGAGAGAAGTGGAAGCCAATAAAAAGGCCTGTAGCTAAGTAACTGCAGGCTCTTGATACGATTATTCTTCTTTGCCGTATGTCTTACGAAGAATATAAACATAGGCATTGATGAAAGCTTGCTCTTGAAATTTTTTCAATCCAGTGTCTTCATAGTCAACAGGAATTGGGTTTCTTTTTAATTGCTCTTTAACTTCGGTACCAGATAGTAACTGCACGTCCACGCCTGAAATTAACTGGATAGCAGCTTCCATTTTAAAACCTGCCGCACTACCTGCGAATTTACCTTTGTGTGGGCGCTGACGAATGGCGATAGAATCTACGCTGTAATCTTCTACTAGTTTTGCAAAGTCGAATTGGAACTTGCGCATTTCATCAAGTTCTGTCCCTTGGTTGCTTAACGTAAAGCGGCGCTGACGAATATCTCTGATATCAAAAACATCATTTTCTTTCGTTAGCATGCAAAGCAGAGCTTCGCTGCCTGAAATTTCAACCCCAAGTGTTCTCATTTTCGTGTCCAGATTATGCAAAAATTAAATTATCTCACAGTGTTATTTCTATTGCTATCGCCGCATGGTCAGAATAGCAAATATCTTCGTCCATACGCTTCGGGTCAAGGTGAGCATCGTAACTGTAGTAATGTAACGACTTCACCCTGGGCGTTTCTCGGTTGGGATTGAATTCTTTTGAACAAAGAATGTAATCAAGTACGTTACCTTCACCTTGATAGTAATGACTGGCTGGTTTTCCCTTGTGGTTGTTGTCGGCGTAAAGAAAACTGTCGAACAACCCGACACTGTCAAAGCTATTACTAGCAAGGACAGGTGGAAAAGCTTGTGTCATAAAAGATAATGCTGGGCTGTCTAATTCATCATTGAAGTCGCCCATCACCAAGGTTGCAGCCTGTTTTTCTCTTTGTGTCTTTAATGCGTCGTAATAAATGATGGAAGCTTCGAGCGAACGTGATATTTGCGACTGCATAGTACCTACGGTTTCGTGAAGTAATGTAAGTAGCGGATCGTCTTGATTGGCATCTCCCAGCATGTGGGCCATTGAATGCACGCGTTGAGATTTAAAGTGGACGGCATAACACGCCAGTAACCCGAAGCCTGGGATGTCGAACTTACATTTTATCGGGGTGCGATTGAATTTAAATTGATGTTGATTATTAAGGTATTCGAGTAATTCGGGGCAGGGCTCTAACGGCGCAAAGGATTTAAATGGTAGTTTTGATGCGATAGCGACCACGGGCTTAAACAGTACCGATGGGTAGACGTGATCAGGACTTGGCGCATCTACAGTGGCAAAGTGGACAAGACCCAAGTCTTCACACAGCATCTGTAAGCTATCAGGTGAGAAGACTTCTTGAAACACAATGACATCGGGGTT
Organism: Pseudoalteromonas sp. HM-SA03; assembly: GCF_002289345.1. Lineage (GTDB taxonomy): Bacteria > Pseudomonadota > Gammaproteobacteria > Enterobacterales > Alteromonadaceae > Pseudoalteromonas. The sequence goes on from NZ_NSDG01000089.1 coordinate 77,452, forward strand.
TATATGCTGAATGAGTCCCGTGATGAACTGAGTTTTGGTTTGCCACTGTGTTTCATTATAGTGCTCATGAAGCTGATAAAAAGAATAAGGCGGTGCTGCAAAATTTAGTAGATTAAAGGTTGCAAATCGATAACGCTTTTTGGCCACGAACAATCCCAAAATAGTTTTTATAAATTAATCTATTAATTTTAGCTCTAGGCTTGCACTTAGCCAAGTAACACGCGAGAATAGTGGTTCTTATTCGAAAGCCCTTGGATGAGCCGCGATAATTCGCGCAAGACAATGCTTATTCGTAAAAGCGTTGATAGGCACACGTTAAAATTAATTAAATACATGTGATGCATTGTAGGTGTCACCACTGTAAATAGGATTTATCATGCCAGTTATTACTCTCCCTGACGGCAGTCAGCGTATTTTTGAAAACCCTGTCACTACTCTAGAAGTCGCTCAAGACATCGGTCCAGGCCTTGCGAAAGCAACGATTGCTGGCCGTGTAAATGGCGTTCGTGTTGACGCTTGTGACCTCATCGAAAATGATTCAGCACTTGAAATCATCACCGCAAAAGACGACGACGGTCTTGAAATTATTCGTCACTCGTGTGCGCACTTGATTGGTCACGCTGTAAAACAATTGTTCCCAGAAGCTAAAATGGCGATTGGTCCTACCATCGACAACGGTTTTTATTACGATGTTGACCTAGAGCATTCGCTTACTCAAGAGGACCTTGAAGCGATAGAAAAGCGTATGTTGGAGTTGGCAAAAACCGACTACGACGTAGTAAAGAAAAAGGTGAGCTGGCAAGAAGCGCGCGATGCATTTGCAGCACGCGGTGAAACCTATAAGATGGAAATCCTCGACGAGAATATCGCGAAAGATGACCGCCCAGGTTTATATCACCACGAAGAATATGTTGATATGTGTCGTGGTCCGCACGTACCAAATATGAAGTTCTGTCACCACTTCAAGATTATGAAAGTGGCGGGCGCATACTGGCGCGGCAACTCAGAAAACAAGATGTTACAGCGTATCTACGGTACAGCTTGGGCTGACAAAAAGCAGCTAAAGGCGTATCTTAAGCGTTTAGAAGAAGCTGAGAAGCGTGATCACCGTAAAATTGGTAAAGCACTCGATCTGTGGCATTGGCAAGAAGAAGCGCCAGGCATGGTATTTTGGCACAATGATGGCTGGAGCATTTATCGTGAGCTCGAAGATTTTGTTCGCGAAAAACTACGCGAATATCAGTACGAAGAAGTAAAAGGTCCGTTGATGATGGACCGTGGTTTGTGGGAAAAATCAGGCCACTGGGACAAGTATTCAGATGCCATGTTCACGACTGAGTCAGAGAAACGTGAGTATGCTATTAAGCCGATGAACTGCCCAGGTCACGTGCAGATCTTTAACCAAGGTCTAAAGTCATACCGTGATTTACCATTGCGTATGGCTGAGTTTGGTTGTTGTCACCGTAATGAACCATCTGGTGCACTACATGGTTTGATGCGTGTTCGTGGATTTACACAAGACGATGCGCACGTATTCTGCACAGAAGAACAGATCATGGACGAAGTATCAGCATGTATCAAAATGGTGTATGATACGTATTCAACTTTTGGCTTCGAAAAGATCGTTGTTAAATTATCGACGCGCCCTGAAAAACGTATCGGTGAAGATGAAATGTGGGACAAAGCAGAAGCTGCACTTGCAGATGCTTTGAAAGCCAATGACATCGAGTTTGAATATTTACCAGGGGAAGGTGCGTTTTACGGACCGAAGATTGAATTCACGCTATATGACTGTTTAGAGCGTGCATGGCAATGTGGTACAGTGCAATTAGACTTTGCACTACCTGGCCGTTTAGGGGCAACATATGTTGCGGAAAATAACGAGCGTAAAACCCCTGTTATGATCCACCGCGCAATTCTAGGCTCACTAGAGCGCTTTATTGGTATCCTAACGGAAGAATACGCTGGTCAATTCCCAACTTGGCTTGCACCAAAGCAAGTTGTGATCATGAATATCACGGACAAACAAGCCGATTATGTCCACGAAGTTGTACAAAAGTTGAATAAACTTGGAATAAGAGCTTGTGCCGACTTGAGAAATGAGAAGATTGGTTTTAAAATCCGCGAGCATACTTTAAAACGTATACCTTATTTGCTAGTGGTGGGTGATAAAGAAGTCGAGCAACAAGAAGTTGCAGTAAGAACCCGTACTGGTGAAGATTTAGGTAAATTCTCGGTTGACGATTTCATCGCGAAAGTTAGCGAAGAGATTAAAAATCGACTATAAATATAAACTTGCGTGTACTTTACTTTTTCTGGTGCACGCATTTACTTTTGAATTTTTTGGAGGAACGTACCATTAGAGGCGGCAAAAAAGGGCAAAATAACGCTCAGAAAAATCGTATTAACGAAGAGATTACAGCGAAAGAAGTTCGCTTAATTGACGCTGAAGGCGAGCAAGCTGGCATTGTCTCAACAAGAGACGCACAAAACATGGCGGAAGAAGCCGGTCTAGATCTAGTTGAGATCAGTCCAAACGCTGAACCACCAGTTTGTAAAGTGATGGACTACGGTAAGTTCCTTTTTGAAAAAGCAAAAATCCAAAAAGAACAAAAGAAAAAGCAAAAGCAAATTCAGGTTAAGGAAGTTAAATTCCGTCCTGGTACTGATGTTGGTGATTACCAAGTTAAGCTACGTAGCCTTCGCAAGTTTCTTGAGGGGGGCGACAAAGCTAAAGTCACAATTCGCTTCCGTGGTCGTGAAATGGCGCACCAAGAAATTGGTATCGACCTGTTAAACCGTATCAAGACTGAGTTGGAAGATATCGCATCTGTTGAGTCTTTCCCGAAAAAAGTGGAAGGTCGTCAGATGATAATGATGATGGCACCTATTGCTAAAAAGTCTTAATCTCGGCATAATACGCATCGAATTTAACGCAGGTCTCAAGTGCTAACGCCACCTGCGTTATCCGGTTTTAAAGTAAGGTATTGATCCTTCACCGGTTTTAGGTAGTAAGTTAGGCCTACAAGTGAGTTTATCTCCGCCTACTTACATTGTGTTAAAGCAATATCATTCGGAGTTATTGCAAATGGCTTATAAGCTAAAATCACACAGAGGTGCTGCTAAGCGCTTCAAAAAAACTGCTTCTGGCGGTTACAAGCGTAAACAGTCGCATCTTCGTCACATTCTGACTAAGAAATCTTCAAAGCGTAAATTACACCTTCGTGCTAAGTCTATGGTTCATAAGAATGACCTAGGCCTAATCGATCGTATGTTACCATTCGCTTAATAGAGGATATCAGAAATGGCAAGAGTTAAACGCGGCGTAGTTGCACGTGCACGTCACAAAAAAGTATTAAAGCAAGCTAAAGGTTACTATGGAGCGCGTTCACGCGTTTACCGCGTAGCTTTCCAAGCGGTAACTAAAGCTGGTCAATATGCTTACCGTGACCGTCGTGCTAAGAAACGTACTTTCCGTCAACTATGGATTGCTCGTATCAACGCAGCTGCACGTCAAAATGGTCTTTCTTACAGCCGTTTCATCAATGGCCTTAAAAAGTCATCGATTGAAATCGATCGTAAGATCCTAGCTGATATCGCAGTATACGACCAAGTAGCTTTCGCAGCACTAGTTGCTAAAGCAAAAGATGGTCTAGCTGCTTAATAAGCAGAACTAGAATTAGTCTTAGGACTAAACCTGGTATTGAAAAGGAGCCTTTGGCTCCTTTTTTAGTTTTATATTCGTTATAAACTCTAACGTTAGCGGTTTTTTATTAAGATTTTATCCAGCATCTTACTGCTCAATATTCGTTTCAAGTATCCCATCAAATAGGTCGGAAACGTAACGTAATATCTAGGCTTTGCAGTCTTAGCACTCAGCGCGTGTTGCAGCACTTTATAAACAGCTTCTGGCCCCAAAGTGAATTTTTGCGGAGCTTCTTCTGAGCCTAAGCGGTTAAGCTGCGCCTGATATGCATTGTGATGTACGCTATGTTCGTGATCGATATTCACTAAAAAGGCGTGTTTCGCGTTTTCTCTAAATTTAGACACGATTGGGCCTGGCTCTATTAGGCTAACTTGAATATTGCTACCTGAAAGCTCCATGCGTAGGGTATCGGTAAGTCCTTCGAGTGCAAATTTGCTCGCGTTATAGGCACCGCGATATGGCAGTGCGACTAATCCAAGTACGGATGAGTTATGAATAATGCGACCTGCGCCTTGCTTACGCATTTGCTCAATTGCGAGACAGGTGAGCGTATGCCAGCCAAAAAAGTTAACTTCGAATTGTTGCCGTAACACCTCTGTAGGCAAGTCTTCTACCGCACCAGGTTGGCCGTAAGCACCGTTATTGAATAAGGCGTCTAACTGACCATTTGCGATTGTCAAAGCTTGGTTAAAGCCATCATTTATACTTTGCTCGCACGCTAAGTCGAGCAAAACACACTGAATGTCTGTGCCTTCAAATTTATTCAAGTCTTTTGCATTTCTAACCGAAGCAATAACTTGATATCCTGCTTTTGACAATTGCACAGCGCAGTAATAACCAATCCCGCTAGAACAACCTGTGATTAAAATTGATTTTTGTACGCTCATTTGATCCCTAAAGTTATGGTTATCTGCGATTAACTGCAAATTTTTGTTGAATCACCGCACATTGTAAGCCGATATCTAAAATATTGATATAATTGGCAGATAAAAGCAGAGGAATAGAGAAATATGATGAGTTCCAGCATTATTATGCTTACTGCAATGCTAGGTATGAACGGTCATTTACCACCCTTGATGGAGTGGCAGGGCAAAAGCGAACAACTATTACAACAACAGGGCCCATTAACGACTGATTTTGAACTAAGCGGTGCGATAGATTCTCCTAATTACGCAGATACGATGGCATTTGTTGACCGCCTAGTGGCTGCCAATCCGACCCAATTTAAGCTAGAAACCATTGGGTTTAGCAATAGTAATCGCGCAATTAAGATGATTGTTGCAACGGAGCAGGGCGGTGATAAATCAAATGTTATTAATAATGGTAAGCCAACCATTTTAGTACAAGCTGGTATTCATGCCGGAGAAATTGACGGCAAAGATGCCATGTTTATGTTGCTTCGCGATGTTGCAACCGGTAAGCGCCGTGATATCTTGACGAAAGTGAATTTACTCTTTATCCCTATTCTCAACGTCGATGGGCATGAAAGACGCAGTGAATTTAACCGTATAAATCAACGCGGCCCGACTGTTATGGGCTTCAGAACCAATGCCAATAACTTAAATCTGAATCGTGATTACACTAAATTGAACACGCCAGGAGTTAAGGCGGTCATGCAGGTGATTAACGAATACAATCCGGATCTGTACATCGATGTTCATGTAACAGATGGCGCAGACTACCAATACGATGTCACTTATGGTTTTAACCCAACTTTTGCAAGTGAGTCACCAGCAATAGCTGAGGTGTTAGAAAATCAGATTTCGCCACAAATTAATGCAGCGCTTGCCGCTCAAGGGCATATTCCAGGTCCACTTGTATTTGTGATGGATAAGCGAGACTTTAAAAAGGGATTGGCTGGTTGGGTGGCAACGCCACGATTTTCAAATGGTTGGGGAGATTTAAAGGGACTGCCGACCATACTGGTAGAGAATCACTCATTGAAGCCCTATAAGCAGCGCGTGTTAGGCACTTATGTGTTTATGGATGGCGTTATCAGTGGCCTTTCAAATAATATTCAGGCACTGCGAGAAGCGGTTGAGAAAGAGGCTGAATTCACACCGAAACAATTGGTTGTTGAACGCAGCTATGCAAAAGAGCCCGACTACATTCAATTTAAAGGCATCCAATACAAGCAGTTTGAAAGTGCATTGTCTGGTCATTTGGAAGCTAAGTACTTAGGCGAGCCACAAAACTATGAAAAACTGCCAATTTATTGGCAGAAGGAAGTAAAAACAACGGTGAATGTACCTGAGCAGTTTTACATTCCACCAGCATACCCTGAAGTGGTCGAAAAATTAAAGTTGCATGGAATAACCGTTTCTACACTACCAGATGGAACGATAGTGGAAAAAGTAAGCCAAGCTACAGTAAAAGACTACAAGTTCGATACTACTCCTTTTGAAGGGCGCTTTAGAGTGAATGCGATTTTCGACATTCAGGAACTCTCAGATAAGGTAGACCTAAGTGGTTGGTATAAAGTAGCAACAGCGCAAAAATCTGGAGAGCTGGTAACTCACTTACTACATCCAGAAGCGCCTGACTCATTTTTTGCTTGGGGCGATTTCAATACTATTTTCCAACGTACAGAATATGTTGAAAATTATGCACTTGAACCTTTTGCGCGGAAAATGCTAAAACAAAATCCAGCTATGGCATTAGCCTTCGATAAAAAAATACGTGAAGACAAGCAGTTTGCAAACGATCCAAAAGCGAGGATGGAGTGGCTTTATGCAAGAACGCCGTTTTATGATAATGCATATCTTAAATATCCTGTTTTGATGTCGTTTGGAGCAAACTAATCATGCAAGTGTTCACTATTCCAGTTACCCCGTTTATGCAAAATTGTCGTGTCATCGTGTGCCCAGAAACACAGGCTACTGCAATTGTAGACCCAGGTGGTGAAGCGGAAAAAATTATTACTCAGTTGAACACACAAGGGTTAGTGCCAAGCATGATTTTACTTACCCACGCGCACCTTGATCATGTGGGAGCAAGTACAGTATTAAGTGAGCATTTTAATATCGAGATTATCGGGCCTCATCAGAGCGACCAATTTTGGCTGGAAGCCTTGCCAATGCAATCACAGATGTTTGGTTTTCCTAATCATGAAGCTTTTTTACCATCTAAGTGGTTAAATGATGGGGATAAGGTTAAAGTGGGGAACCTCGCACTCGAAGTCAGACATTGTCCAGGGCATACTCCGGGGCATGTGGTTTTTTACGAACCAAACTCAAAACAGGTCTTAGTGGGAGATGTGTTGTTTAGAGGTTCTGTTGGTCGTACTGACTTTCCAAAAGGCGATGCAGCCCAACTAAAACAGTCTATACAAGATAAGCTGTTTACTTTGCCTGATGAGGTCGTGGTGCATTCTGGCCATGGTGAAAATACCTCAATTGGCTTCGAAAAGGCGACAAATCCTTTTATGAGTGGCCGATTTGGTTAGATATAGTGGAAGTGGCATAGTAGTGATGTGCATTTTTTAATTTGCTATGCTTCAGGGAATAACAATCAGCATCGGTTAATAGACTGGTGTGCTAATTAAACTAGAATAGATATGTCATTAAACCAAGTAGATCGCCAGATACTGGCATTGTTACAGCAAGACGCAAGTCTTTCTACCGCTGAAATTGCTGATAAAGTGGGACTATCTCAGTCCCCTTGTTGGCGTCGCATCGCTAAATTAGAGCAAGACGGTTACATCAAAGGCAAAGTTGCATTGCTGGATGAGAAAAAGCTCGGATTTGATATGTTGGTTTATGCGCATGTTAGGCTTTCAAACCATGGCCGCAACAACCTTGCCGAGTTTGAAAAATTGATCTTAAGTTATGACGAAGTGACAGAGTGCTACTCTATGGCAGGCACTATGGACTTTATGTTGCGTATCATTTCGAAAGGCATTGAAGGCTATGAGCAATTTGTTCGTGATAACTTACTTAATTTAGAGTTCGTCCAAGAAGTACATTCAAATGTTACAATGACTTGCGTTAAGCGCAGCACTTCCTTACCACTTTAATACATTTTGTTGCCCTGCTTCGTTGGGTAGGGCTTCCCGTCATCTTTTCACCATTGTTCTATACTACAATACAGACCGCTTTATTAAGTTATGTATTGCAAGCGAGGTTGCAATACAAGCTTGTATCTTATTTGTTAAAGGCGCTGCTTTTTGCTAGAATCCGACGCCTTTGTGTTCATTGTCAATTCACACCAGAGGATATTGATGTTTAATCTTATCAGCAAAGCGCCTAGCTCTGCTAAAAACGATGTACTGTCTGGGCTTACGGTCGCTTTGGCACTTGTGCCTGAGGCTGTGGCTTTCGCTTTTGTTGCACAAGTAGACCCATTAGTCGGTTTATATGCAGCATTTATTGTCGGTCTTGTGACTTCAATCTTTGGTGGAAGGCCGGGTATGATCTCGGGTGCAACAGGGGCTCTTGCCGTGGTAATGGTAAGTCTCGTTGTTGAGCATGGTGTCGAGTATCTCTTTGCAACCGTATTACTGATGGGCCTCCTACAAATACTCGCGGGTATATTTAAGCTCGGCAAGTTTATACGTATGGTACCGCATCCAGTAATGCTAGGCTTTGTAAATGGCTTAGCTATCGTTATCTTCCTCGCCCAGCTTGGACAATTTAAAGTACTTGATGATCAGGGCAATCTTACGTGGATGCAAGGTGAGATGCTATATATTATGGCTGGCTTAGTGGCATTGACTATGGCCATTATTCACTTTTTACCAAAGCTAACAACCGCTGTGCCTTCGAGTTTAGCGGCGATTTTAGTGGTAACCGGTATTGTTATTGGTTTTGATTTAGACGCTCGTAATGTGCTTGATTATCTGAAAGATATGTCAGGTAACGTAGATGCAACGATAGCGGGTGGTTTTCCTACTTTCCATATTCCAGAAGTACCATGGACATTTGAAACATTTAAAATTATCTTCCCATACGCGCTTATCCTAGCAGCGATTGGTTTGATTGAATCTTTATTAACGCTCACGCTAATCGACGAAATCACCGAAACACGTGGTCACAGTAACCGCGAATGTATCGGCCAAGGTGCGGCTAATGTTACTTGTGGTGTGTTTGGTGCGATGGGTGGCTGTGCGATGATTGGGCAATCAATGATCAATATTAATTCTGGTGGCCGTAGCCGTTTGTCAGGTATCACAGCAGCATTATTACTACTTGTATTTATTCTGTTTGCAGCAAGCCTTATCGAGATGATCCCGCTTGCGGCGTTAGTTGGTGTAATGTTTATGGTGGTATTGGGGACTTTTGAATGGTCAAGTTTTAGATTAATTAGAAAGATCCCTAAATCAGATGCATTTGTAATCGTCTTGGTGTCGGGCGTTACAGTGATTACAGATTTGGCCATCGCAGTTTGCGTTGGTGTCATTGTTTCGGCACTGGTATTTGCATGGGAGCATGCGAAACATATTTACACCAATAATTATATTGATGAACAAGGCTCAAAAGTGTACGAATTACACGGACCTCTATTTTTTGGGTCGGTGAAAAACTTTGCAGAGCTGTTTGACGTTAATAACGATCCAGACGACATCATTGTAGAATTTAAACATAGTCGCGTTGCCGATCATAGTGCAATTGAAGCAATAGATACGCTAGCTGAACGTTATAAAAAGGCTGGTAAAACGCTTCATCTTCGCCACTTGAGCCAAGACTGTAAAGTACTGCTAAGTAAGGCTAAAGATCTCGTTGAGCTAGACGGCCAAGCAGATCCTACCTATAAAGTGGCATCTGACAAGCTTGCTTAAGAGCGACAGTTTGAATAGATGAATATAAATTAACTGGTTAATCTATTTCAAAAAAAGGCACTAAGGTGCCTTTTTTATTTGCGGCAAGGTGTGTAAAAACTGAGACCACCAGCAGTGAATAGAGACGACATGCTGAGATATAATCCAGTTAAGATAGAAGAGGTATAATCATTTTGAAGTGGCAATCACTGGTTGATAACAGGCAGAGATTTTTCTGGGTATTACAAATAGCTGGTTGGCTGGGCTACGCGCTAGTTAACTATATTGGCTCAAAAGTCTTTGAAATGCGGGATATTTATGTATTTGTCATCGCTTTAAATGCCTACGCAGGTTGTTTGATGACCGTACCGCTACGATACCTCTATCGTAAAATTTGGAATGCAACACCGTTGGTGCTGATATTCGTTGTGTTTACGGCGTCATATGTAACTGGAACACTATGGGCGGTCGTTCAGAAGTTTAATCATTGGGAAATTTATCGTCACGGGTATCGACCTGATGAGTGGTTTTATTACTTACAGCAGGGACTAGACTCTGTCTATATCATACTCTGTTGGAGTGGGTTGTACTTTGGTATTAAGTATTATCAGTTGTTACAGAGTGAGCGTCAAAAGGCATTGAAAGCCAATACCATGGCCCATGAAGCGCAATTGAAAATGCTGCGATATCAATTGAATCCGCATTTTCTATTCAATACTCTTAATGCGATTTCGACGCTTATATTGGTTGAAGAAAACAAAGACGCGAATCAAATGGTCTCAAGGCTCAGTGATTTCTTGCGCCATACATTAAATACAGATCCGATAAAAAAGGTACCGCTTGAGCAAGAGTTACATGCGTTGAGACTGTACTTAGAAATTGAAAAGGTCCGTTTTGATGAGCGCTTATCTATTGAGCTTGATGTGACAGAAGAGGCTGAACAGGCGTTGGTACCTAGCTTGATCCTACAACCACTCATTGAAAACAGCATTAAATACGCAATTGCCCATATGGAGCATGGCGGCAAAATTGAAATAAAAGCGCAGGTGTTTGCCAATGAACTACTCTTGGAAGTAGGAGACAATGGTCCAGGCGCCGAGCTGGAAGGTGGGCAACTGAAAAGTGCGCAGGGAGTGGGTTTAGCGAATACCAAAGACCGTTTAAAAACCTTGTACGAAAACAACTATTCATTTGTGCTCTCGGATAATGAGCCAACTGGTTTGAAGGTAAACATTCGCGTTCCATATGAAAGGGCGAAGAAGTAATGAGCAAAATTAGAACACTAATCGTAGATGATGAACCGTTAGCGAGAAAAGGGCTAGCGGTAAGGTTAAGAGATTTTTCTGAAATTGAAGTTGTAGAATTGTGTGGCAGTGGTCAACAAGCAATCGATCTATGCAAATCTGAGGACATAGATCTCGTCTTTCTCGATATTCAAATGCCGAACATGAATGGCTTTGAAGTAGCGAGAGCGCTGAGTGAAAGTGTTAAACCATTGCCTGCTATCGTATTTGTAACCGCGTTCGACCAATATGCTGTAAAGGCATTTGAGATCCATGCGCTGGATTACATCTTAAAACCCGTTGATGACAACAGATTAAAACAGGCGGTGGAGAAAGTGCAAAGCTATTTAAAAACACAACAAGACAATGCGCATAAGAAAAAGCTAGCCAGCTTTGTTGCAGGGATCACTGGTAATAACTGTGAAGAAATCCTTAAAAAACTTGCAACAGGAGATACAATTGAAGATAAAAAATTCCCGGAGTCGCTCGCGGTAAAAGAACAAGGGGAAATCATTCGAGTATCTACATCGTCAATTCAGTGGATTGATGCAGCCGGTGACTATATGTGCTTACACTGTAGCGATGGTCAGACTCATATTTTACGTAAAACAATGAAAGATCTAGAACAAGAGTTAGATCCAACGTTATTTGTGCGCGTACATCGCTCTGCAATTGTTAATACTAAGCAGATTAGTAAACTAGTCACACAAAGCAGTGGCGAGTATTTATTGGTACTTGAGAATGGTCAAGAGCTTAAAGTCAGCCGTAGTTACCGTGACAAAGTAAAGGCCGCACTCGCGAGCTAATAAAAGCGCGAGCTAAAGTGATTTGCACCGTGTTTAGCCTACGGTGACGTAGTGTATTTTATGTGCTTGTACACTTTAGAGTATTCTAAGGAAAGATGAACTAGGCAGCAAGGCTACCTAGTTCAACGCTTTTACACTGTGACGATTTTCAGCGTGTTACTGGCGCCGATAGTTTCCATCTTATCACCGTGTGTGATGATCACTGTGTCGCCTTTTTCCAATGAGCCAGCAGCAACTAGCGTATCAAGCGCTTCGCGAACAGTTGAATCATCTGAGCATTGCGTCGAGTCAAATCTTACCGGATATACACCACGATAGAGTGATGCCTGCCCAAGTGTTGATTGATGGCGAGACAGAGCGTAAATAGGCAATCCAGAACTGATACGAGACATTAATTTTGCGGTATTACCCGATTCAGTTAGTGCGACAATCGCCTTTACTGAATCTAAATGGTTCGCAGCGTACATTGCCGACAGCGCGATAGTTTCACAGGTATCAGCAAAGCGGCTATCTAAACGATGTTTAGAGATATGGATCTGTGGTTGAGATTCAGCACCTAAACACACACGTGCCATTGCTGCGACCGTTTGTTCCGGGTAATCACCAGCAGCGGTTTCTGCTGAAAGCATTACCGCATCTGTGCCATCAAGCACTGCGTTTGCGACATCCATAACTTCAGCACGAGTTGGCATCGGGTTGTCAATCATTGACTCCATCATTTGGGTGGCAGTGATCACAGTACGGTTTAGTGAGCGGGCTCGGCTGATAATTTGTTTCTGTTTACCAACGAGAGCGGCATCGCCAATTTCTACACCTAAATCACCACGGGCAACCATCACCGCATCAGAAGCCAGTACGATGTCGTCAATCGCTTCTACAGTTTCAACCGCTTCTGCACGTTCGATTTTTGCAAGTAATTGTGCATTAGAGCCAGCTTTCTCCGCAAGTCCTCTTACGTAACGCATGTCGTCACCACTGCGAGGGAACGAAACCGCAATATAGTCCACACCAATTTCAGTTGCTGTGATCAAGTCTTCTTTGTCTTTGTCAGTAAATGCAGGTGCTGTTAAGCCACCGCCTAACCGGTTGATACCTTTATTGTTCGACAATACACCGCCAACTTTAACACTGGTATGAACCAAGTGACCTTGCACTTCTTCAACAACAAGCTGAAGAAGTCCATCGTTTAATAACAGTAAATCGCCTTGTTTTACGTCGTTCGGTAATTCTTTATAGTCGATACCGACAGCTTCAACGTGACCTTGGCCTGGCTCCATTTTTGCGTCAAGAGTGAATTTTGCACCCACTTCTAAAAACACTTTACCTTCTTTAAATGTTGAAACGCGAATTTTAGGACCTTGTAAATCAGCAAGGATCGCTACATTTACACCTAAACGTCTAGCAATTTCGCGAACGGCATCGGCTCTATTTTTGTGATCTTGAGCAACGCCGTGTGAAAAGTTTAGTCTGACTACGTTGGTGCCGGCACGAATGATTTTTTCTAAGTTGTTATCTCTATCCGTCGCTGGCCCCAGTGTTGCGACGATTTTTGTGCGTCTAAGCATCAGATTCTCCTGTTAGCTTATCAAGGTAAGCAAAAACTCATGAATGTGTTAAAAGTAAATCAAGATTGTTGTTTTTTTACACATGCCACATTGTAAAATCACGATTTAACTAATTAGAGCATAAAGAATTATGCAAAACCCTTTTTAACACTCGAATTAAGTTATATGATCTATATGTCATCATTATGACACCGGTGTCAGTGGCCGTCAATCTCGAATATTTTACCTTACAGCTTAGGGGACTAATTGAGATTTATCACAAAATTGGTGAATTCGTGCTGCTGTCACTATATTGCTATACAGTGAATTGTGTTAGCTGTCATATTTTGGGGACCGATATGATATCAGTGAATTGTGTGTCTCGCTGGTCAATCATGGTCGCTCAGGTATAATGCACATACACGAACGCATAAAGTTTTGATGTTACCGAGGAGGAAACTAAATGCAGGTTGCATTAGTTGGTTTGGGTGTGATGGGTAAAAACCTCGCGCTAAATCTAATTGAGAAGGGGATGACCTTAGTCGCTTATGACAAGAACCCTGAAGTAGGTGCGGAATTATTGAGTTGCGCACAGTCGTTAGGTATGGCGGAGCGCTTACACATAGTGTCTGATCTCGGTGATATGATCAGAAGATTAGAGACTCCTCGCTCGATTTTATTACTCGTTCCAGCAGGTGAACTAGTAGATAAAGTTTGTAGCGATTTGGTTGAAGCTGGAGTTGAGAAAGACGATATCATCGTTGACTGTGGTAACAGTAATTACAAAGATGGTATTGCACGTAAATTGAAATATCAGAATAAATTTGAGTTTGCCACGATGGGGATCTCTGGCGGTGCTGAAGGTGCACGTCATGGTCCTGCAATGATGGCAAGTGGTTCAGAAGGTGGCTGGGAGCGTATCGAGCCTTGGTTCGAAAAGGTTGCTGCGAGCTACAACAATGAATCATGTTTCGCGCGTGTTGGGCAATCGGCCAGCGGTCACTTTGTTAAAATGGTGCACAACGGTATTGAGTATGCGTTGATGCAGCTCATTGCGGAGCTTTATCAATTGCTACGTCTGGGTACTGGTCGCTCTCCTAAAGAAGTTGCTGAGATTTTTGAATCTTGGTCGGAAGGTAAATTAAATAGTTATCTACTTGCAATTTCTAGCCACATTTTAAGTCTAGAAACAGAGCAGGGCGAGTCTCTAGTCGACCTTATCGACAATAAGGTAGGAGCTAAGGGCACTGGCCTTTGGACGGCGCAAAACGCACTGGAGCTTGGTATTGCCGTACCTTCGCTTGTGGCTGCGGTACAAGCTCGCCATCTCACCAATACTATTGATACTCCAGCTGCAAAAGAAATGACGTATGCGAATAAATCAACGCAAACAATTGACGTTGATTTAGACGAGTTAAAAGATGCGTTTTATTTTGCCAGTTTGCTATGCTACCGCCAAGGTCTTGCACTGATTAAGGGCGCGTCTCGTGCACACCAATGGAAAGTAGATCTCAATAAAACGCTACAAACCTGGCGTGCGGGCTGTATTATCCGAGCTGATTACTTAGACGATATTGCTGAAGGTGTTGAATTTATCGATTCACTTGAGAAGCCTGCGCTTGCACTACGTAGCATTACAGGTAAAGCGGTGGCGACCGGTTTGTCTTTCCCTGTGCTTGCTGCGACGCAAACTTACATTGCAACACTGAGCACGCCAAGCAATGGACACTTGGTGCAAGCACAGCGTGATTACTTTGGTGAGCACGGCATAAAGACACATAGTGGTGAAACTTGTCACCTTACTGATCTTGTCGATATCGAAGCAAAAGTTAGATAATAATCGACGTTCGAAGTAGTTCGAGCTGATTTAAAAGCCGTGGTAAAGATACTACGGCTTTTTTGTTGTGTTACTTTTTTGCTTTACTGCTATCGAGTTAGCTCACCGCGCAGATTGTCTTGCATCAAATGGCGGATCGTTTCAATCTCTAGTTGCTGGCTAAATAGATAGTGTAGCTTTGTTAAGCACGCTTCTAGTGTCATATCGTAGCCACTGATCACACCACAGTTTAATAACGCATTTCCTGTCGCGTAGCCGCCCATATTCACTTTTCCTTGAATACATTGGGTGAGGTTGATAATCACCACTCCGCGATCGCTGATTGCTTTAAGCTCAGTTAAAAAATGCTCGTCTTGTGGCGCGTTACCAACACCAAAGCTCAATAAGATTAACGCTTTCATCTCGCCACGCATTAGGTTCTTAAGGATTTCAGTTGAGATCCCAGGATACAAATGCATTACCGCGATAGGTTGAGGTGAAATCTTGGTGACTTGTAAGCTTTGCTCAACGTAAGGGCTGAGTTTCCCTTCGATCAGCTGAATATTGATCCCAGCCTGTGCCAGCGGCGAAAGGTTTGGAGAAGCGAATGCATCGAAGCCATCAGCATGAGCTTTGATTGCTCTATTACCGCGGTAAAGTTTATTGTTGAAAAACAAACTCACTTCGGCGATAGGATAGTTAGCAGCCAAATACATTGCGTTTAACAGATTTACTTGACCATCAGAGCGTAGCTGTGACAACGGAATTTGAGAGCCGGTTACTATCACAGGTTTAGTTAAGTTCTCAAACATGAAGGATAGCGCAGAAGCAGTATAGGCCATTGTATCTGTGCCATGGAGCACCACAAAGCCGTCGTAGTCGTGATATTTTGATTGAATATCATCTGCGATAAGCTGCCAGTGGTGCGGTGACATATCTGACGAATCAATTAACGGGCAATATTCATGAATATCAAAAAGCGGCATTTCATCGCGAGTAAACTCAGCGTTATTTTTCACCGTATCTGTTAGGTATCCTGCAACTGGAACGTAACCGCGACTGGATTGTTTCATACCAATGGTACCACCGGTATAGGCGATATATATTTTTTTTCTTTTCATAAAAAAGCCCAGAATAAAATCTGGGCTCAGTATAACAATTACAGCACCATAATTGCAGTGCTTAATCGATTTTACTCAGGTGAAACGTTACACACTAAGCAAAGCGTATAGACATGGTTGGGATCGTTAAGCTGGCCTAACATTTGAGTTTGTAGTGCTATTGTATTGCTAACGTTGTCTAGGGCATTTAATGCAGTTTTTGCGAATATTGATTGCTCAGGTACAAGGGCACTAATGGCACTTTGCACCATAGACGCACCAAATAATTGCTGCATCAGCTTTTCTTGCTCGGTGAGTGTTTGTTCAATAGTGATAACATCATACGTCTCTAAATTAGCAAGACTTGCTGCCGCTTCAATGGCATCGTTCTTGTTACCTAACTTATCAACTAGGCCAAAATCAAGCGCCTGAGTTGCTAGCCATACACGTCCTTGCGCAACATCGTTAACTGCTGACTTATCAAGGTTTCGTTCGGTCGCAACCATGGAAATAAATTTATCATAGGCATCTTCAACGCCCATTTGGATTAGATTTTTATAGCCACCATCTATCCCTCTGAATGGAGATTGGCCTTTTAATTCGGTTGTCGCAATACCATCAGAGTATATTCCTAATGAGTTTGCTGCATTTTCGAAGGTCATGATCATGCCAAATACACCAATAGAGCCGGTGATCGTACTTGGCGATGCCCATATTTCATTAGCTGATGCCGCAATCCAATAACCACCAGAAGCTGCAACAGATCCCATTGATGCTATCACGGGTTTTCCTGCGGCCTTTAGTGCAATAACTTCATTACGAATGGTTTCAGAAGCAAACATGCTGCCACCGCCAGAGTCAATTCTTAATACAACGGCTTTCACTTTGTCGTTAAGGCGAGCTTTTTTAAGTAGCGCAGCTGTTGAATCGCCACCAATAGCACCCGCTTTACGCTTGCCATCAGAGATTTGACCTTTAGCAACAACCACAGCGACTTTTTCGGTAAATGGGTTTTCTGCAAATTCTTTAGGCGGCAACGTCGATAGATATTGACTGAACGAGACCTGTTTAAAAGATTTTCCTTTTGCATCGAGACCAACTTCATCGATGAGTTTTTTTGCAAATGCCTGATTGGTCGTTAACGCGTCGACCCATTGGTTATCGATAGCGTATTTGGCGGAATCGCCTTGTGCCGCTTCCATTTTGTCTGTTAATGCTGCGAAAGTTTCATCAAAATTAGCCACATTAAAACCGCGGTTTTCAGCCACTTCTGTTTTATATTGTGTCCAAAGCGGGGTGATCCATCCAAGATTTGACTCTTTTGCTTCTGGTGACATATCACTGCGAATATAAGGCTCGACGGCCGACTTGTATGTACCAACGCGGAAAATATGCTGCGTAACTTTAAGTTTATCAAGCGCCTCTTTGAAATAAAGCGGATACATGCCAAACCCGGTGATATTAACCCCTCCATATGGATGTAGAGAAATTTCATCGGCTACCGAGGCGAGATAATATTGGGCTTGAGTGTAATAAGCGCCGTGAGCATAGATTTTTTTGCCTGTCGCTTTGAATTGCGCGAGCGCGTCTTTGATATTTCGTAATTTATCGAGATGGGCGCTATGAAGACGTTGTAAATCAAGGTACATCACTGTAATGCGGTCGTCTTGAGCTGCTTTATTGATAACATCAATGACATCATCTAGTAAAATTTCGCTTGGCTCTTCTGAGTCACCAAAAGCATCACTCATTGCCGCCTCAACAGGGTCAACATAGGTCAATTGCTCAACTATGATACCGTTCAGGTTTAAACGTAATACGCTTTTATTTTCGATCTTAACCTGATCCTCACCCGATACAATGCTTATCACGATGGCGATAAGAATGAATAAAAACAGCAGATTTAGAATTAATCGCCTGGAAAAGTTCAGTGTGGCCCAAATGCCTTTAAAAATATTCGCTATCAGTTTCAAAATGATCCCTTAATGCTTAACTTCAATACAACTCTATACATTTATCATATATCAGCGCGAGTTTCATGAATAATAGAAAAACGTAACGAAGTATTTTCATGATTGAAATATCGCCAATGCCACCAAATTAGTTAATTTCTTTCTTCTTAAGACTTGCCAAATAATAAAAAAACGTTAATGTTCACAGGTAAGACCAGTTTTGTGGGGCGGCAAATGTTAGAACAAGAACTACAACTTAAACATACCAGTTTGCGAAATCGCTTGGTAATGGGATCAATGCATACCGGGCTTGAAGAAGGGTGGCACAACCGAAAGCGGCTCGCTGCATTTTATGAAGAACGAGCAAGAGGTGGAGTGGGCCTGATCGTAACTGGTGGTTACAGTCCAAACCTACGCGGTAAGTTGACACCAATTTCTTCTTCTTTTAACTCGTTATACGATGTAATCAAACACAAAGCATACACCGAGGTAGTACATAAACACGGCGGCAAAATTTGTCTACAGTTACTACATGCTGGGCGCTATGCTTATCATCCATTCAACACTGCACCTAGTGCTATCAAAGCACCGATTAATCCATATAAACCAAAAGCAATGAGCTTAAGTGCCATCAAAGGTACGATTAAAGACTTTGCTCACTCAGCTAAGTTGGCCGAAAAAGCAGGCTACGATGGTGTGGAAATCATGGGCTCAGAGGGTTATTTAATCAATGAGTTTATGGCGGGTCATACCAATAAACGCACCGATGAGTATGGTGGTAGCTTAGAAAACAGAATGCGATTGGCAACAGATATTGTAAAAGCGGTTAGAGCAAAAGTGAGCGATAAATTCATAATCGTTTTTCGCCTGTCGGTCATGGACTTAATCCCAAATGGCTCAACACCAGAAGAAGTTGTGCTTCAAGCCAAAGCTTTGGTCGCGGCCGGTGTGGATATTCTTAACACCGGTATTGGTTGGCATGAGGCGCGCGTTCCAACAATTGCCTCGATGGTGCCTCCAGGTGCCTATCGTGAAGCGTCACATAGGCTAAAACAGGCTGTCGATATACCCGTTGTAGCAGTAAATAGGATTAATACGCCAGATCTTGCTAATGACATTTTAGCCAAAGGTGATGCCGACCTTATTTCTATGGCGCGTCCATTACTGGCTGATCCTGAATTCTTTAACAAATATCAGGAGCAGCGCTCGGAACAAATCAATATTTGCATCGGCTGTAATCAGGGTTGTTTAGACCACGTATTTAAAGGTAAACGAGCAACATGTTTGGTGAATCCACAAGCCGGATTTGAATTGGATTATCCACTTCAGAGTGCCCAAAGGAAAAAACAAGTACTCGTGGTTGGGGCAGGACCTGCTGGGTTGTCTGTAAGTTACTATCTCGCTAAAAAAGGCCACCAAGTTAAGTTAATTGATAGAGGTAGCGAG
The DNA here is from genome assembly GCF_002289345.1 of Pseudoalteromonas sp. HM-SA03. Taxonomy (GTDB): domain Bacteria; phylum Pseudomonadota; class Gammaproteobacteria; order Enterobacterales; family Alteromonadaceae; genus Pseudoalteromonas. Next base: position 96,860 of record NZ_NSDG01000089.1, read on the forward strand.
CTTGGTGGTCAGTTTAATTTAGCGATGCGAATACCAGGTAAAGAAGATTTCCAACATACGCTTAAATACTATGTCAGCGAAATAAATCGCTTAGGTGTTGAGCTTTGCCTAAATACACCATACGAAGAAACAATGGCAAATGCGTTTGATGATGTGGTATTTGCAACGGGTGTAAGCCCACGGATGTCGAAAGTAGAATGCGCAGATGGGAAACGTGTGTTTGCCTATGACGAAGTTATTAAGGGTGAAGTAGAATTAGGTAATAAAATTGCTATTTTAGGTGCCGGTGGTATTGGCTTTGACATGGTTGCGTTTTTAACGGAACAGCGAGAACAAACGATCCCTGATTTTAAATCACAGTGGGGAATAGAATGCAAAGCGCAACCATCACAAGAGCAAAGGCCGATTTATATGTTGAAACGCTCTGAAGGACGTTTTGGTAAAGACTTAGGTAAGACCACAGGTTGGATCCACAGAGCCGTTGCAAAACACCACAATGTTCAGCAAATTGCAGAATGCGAATATATCAGCTTTGATAATCAAGGTTTGACCATAAGAGTTGCGGGTGAAGAGCAACTGTTAGATGTCGATACGGTCATTGCTTGTATTGGACAAGTTTCTAACGATAGCTTGTTCGATAAAGAGGCGCTACCTGAAAATCAGCACGTTATTGGTGGGGCTAAACTGGCGGCAGCGATTGATGCTAAGCGAGCGATTGCAGAGGCCCTTCAGGTAGCAAGAAAGATCTAACGAAATAACCCAACCCAATCTGCGGTCTATACTGATAATTCAAACATCAACTATGGACCGCATATGTTTACCAACCTACTAAAGCCGTATCGGCAACTACAACATTTATCTCAATATTTTTCTGGTCTTGCACCATTGCTTATGCGACTTATTCTCGCGCCTGTTATGATCATTGCAGGTTACAATAAGTTGAATTTGACCAATCCAGACGCGACATTTTTGCAAAGTCTTCTCGCCGATCCGAATATTGTTGCTTGGTTTGGTAATAGTGAATGGGGCTTAGGTCTGCCTTTTCCTGACTTGCTTGCCTTTCTCGCTGCTTGGACGGAGTTTTTAGGTGGTTGGTTAATTTTGTTTGGCCTGCTTACGCGTTTAGTGTCTATTCCGCTTATGGTGACTATGGTAGTTGCTGCAACGACGGTGCATTTGGAGCATGGCTGGTTTTCGGTAACGCCAACAAACCCAGACACCAGCGCCGCTAAAGTATTAGACTGGCTTGGCTTTGAAGAAGCTAAAGTGAGCTTAGAAAATAGCCTAGCAGCAAAGCAACGCTTGGATTCAATTAAAGGGATAGTCGAAGAAAATGGCAGACCAAATTATCTCTATGAAAGAGGTAATATTGTTATTTTAAACAATGGAATTGAATTTGCGGCAACTTACTTTGTATTACTACTTTCACTATTTTTTACCGGTGGTGGACGTTATGTCAGTGTTGACTATTGGTTGAGGTTACTTATTGATAGGAAACAACGCAATTCACTTCCAGAGTAAAACGAATTACAGCAAGGATGCTATCCAGAAATCCGTGATGTCACGTGGTCGAATTTAAGGGAAAATGATAGACTACAAGCCACGTAATACCAATTTGCTTAAGTATTTGGTCTATTTCGAGACATGTATTAAGTCAAATTGGTATAATTCACGGCCATTTTGAAGGCACAACACGGGATGAGTTAATGGACGCCATAGAATTACTCTTAACACGCCAGTCAGATAGCAATCTGTCTTTTCCTGGACCTAATCCAGCTCAGTTAGAAATCATTAAAAAAGCAGCACTAAAAGTGCCAGATCATGGTGGCTTAACATCATTTAGATTTATTACAGTTGAAGAAAAAGGCCGCGAAAAGCTAGGTGAAATCTATTATCAAGCGGCAGTGAAAGAGCTGCAAGAGCAGCGGGTGATAGATAGAGCGAGAGAGCTACCAGAGCGCGCGCCTATGTTGATCATCGCAGTATCTCCTTATCAAGAACATCCAAAAGTGCCTCGTATTGAGCAAATTCAAAGTGCCGGTTGTAGTGTACTTGCTATGCAGCAAGCCGCTTTTGCACAGGGGTTGTCTGGTGTGTGGCGAACGGGTTACTTTGCCCAGAGTCCAGAAGTGAAAAAGCAACTTGGTCTCGATGAAAAAGATGAGATCGTTGGCTATCTTTATTTAGGTACGCCTACGGTGCAGTGTACAAAGCCAGTAAGGCATAAACCAGAAGATTTCTTTAGCAGTTTATAAGGATACGCAGCCATGGCATTACATGTAATTGATCACCCATTAGTTCAGCATAAACTTGGGCTGTTACGAGAGCAGGGCATATCAACTAAGAACTTTCGCGAAATTGTTTCGGAAGTTGGCAACTTACTTACTTACGAAGCAACAAAAGATCTGACGTTGAGCGATCAAGTTATCTCTGCTTGGGATGGTAACGAGTTAACAGTTAAAAGGCTGACAGGCAAAAAGATCACCTTAGTGCCAATTTTAAGAGCCGGTTTGGGGATGCTAGATGGCATACTGCAGTTGATCCCAGCAGCTAAAGTGAGTGTTGTGGGTTTACAGCGTAACGAAGAAACACTTGAGCCTGTACCTTATTTCGAGAAATTGGTGGGAAATATCGATGCCAGACTTGCATTAGTTATTGATCCAATGCTGGCGACAGGTGGCTCACTGATTGCTACTATCGACATGCTAAAAAAAGCAGGTTCAAAGGAGATCAGAGCGATTGTGCTGGTAGCTGCGCCTGAGGGAGTAAAGCTGGTGGAAGAAGCGCATCCTGACGTTGAAATATACACGGCAGCATTAGATAGCCACTTAAATGAGAAAGGATATATAGTCCCTGGGCTTGGTGATGCCGGTGACAAAATCTTTGGTACTCGCGCATAATTTACTGATTTAATATCATTAAATTGAGGTATCACTGCTTCAAGTTAAATAAAAAAGCTACCGATAAGAGGTAGCTTTTTGGTTTCTATAAAAGAAAGGAATCGGTATTAAAAGTAGCCTCTGATACCAAGCTTAATATTACGACCTGGGAGTGGGGCTTGCTCTTTGATAAATGAGCTATGCACAAAGCCTAGCTCATCTGTTAGGTTATCAAGGTTAACATAACCAACCATGTCACTGCCCATAAACTCAAAGTCATAGTTAAACGACATATCCACTAACGTATAGCGCTTAGTTTCACTTTCATAGCTCGCGATGTTGTCTTGCTTGAAATAATGCGTCACTGTGAAGTTCGCTGTTAAGCTCTCGTAACTGTGTTCGTAATCAAGACCTAGCTTGTTGCTTGGGATACGTGGCAAATATTCGTCGTTATCTAACTTCGCTGTCAGCGAATCACCAAACACTTTGACGCGTGCAAAGTTGCTCAGTTTGTAATGGGCATCAAACTCAAGACCGTATAGTTTGGCATCACTGCTTTCAAATTTAAATACAGGAATGGCACCTTCATGTGCATGATCCGCCACTTCTAAACCGTGCTCTGGACTATAGATATAGTCTGTTAATGCCTGATAGTAGAAGTTTTCGATGTCGTTGTAGAAGAAATTAACGGTATAGCCAAAGTCGCCTGAGAACTTTCTAAAGCTAATGTCTAGGTTGTTTGATGTTTCTTGTTCGATATCTTGCGGCTCAAAGTGTAAATGATCGCCTTCTAGCTCATAACCAAGCCCTAGTTCATAGGTGCTGGTTGCGATATGAATGCCATTTGAAAGCAATTCGGCGGTTAATGGTGCGCGCTCCGAGCGAGACAGCGAAACAGCGACGTTTTGGCCTTCAGCAAAGTCGTACACGCCACCAATAGACAAGCTTAGATTAGTCATTTCCAGGTCATAAGAAATAAACCCATTATCTAAGTTACCACCATGGTCGTGGCCGTGGCCGTGGTCGTGATCATGGTCGTGTTCACCTTCATGGTCATGATCTTCTTCGTACGCTTCCAGTTGATTGCCTTTGCTTGATAACTGGTAGTCTTCAATACGAGCACCTAACTCAAGTGTGAAGTCTCCAAAACGACGTTCTTCAAGGATATAAAGTGCGTGCGTTTTGGTATTGGTCGATGGCGTGAAAGCTTCTGCACCGTTTGCGGCGTAATCGCTGTCGGAGAAATGATAACCAACAGTGCCGTGCCACTCTCCTAAGCGGTGCTCTGCCGTTAAGCGTAACTCAGTTGTATCATTCTCAAATACAGTGCCAATGTTTCCATCTTCAATTTCAGCGTGTTCATAATCGGTGTAGCCGACACGTAGGCCAACAGATTCAAGCCAGTCACTGTGTACTGCATAATTTACAAGCCCTTGCCAACGGTCTTGTTTTACTCGAGCAAATACGGATTCTTCTTCGTGGTCATGCCCTTCCTCTTCATGCTCGTGATCATGGTCATGACCAATATGAGAGTGAGCAGGAATGCCATAGTCCGTATCAACACGGCCATAAGAGAAACCAACGGTCAGATGATCGCCAACGTAACTTGTACCTAAGTTAAATTGCTCAGAATCGATAAAGGTATTGTCGACGCGATTGGCGTACTCTGTTTCATGCTCTTCTGCTTCGTGGGCATGATCTTCGCCTTCATGTTCATGCTCGTGTTCTTCATGTTCGTCGTGTGGAAGCGCGAAATTAGGGGTTTCATAATCACCACCTTTACGCTTAACGCCATCGAAATGGAAGTTAAATCCGTCAAAGCCGGATTCTAATAATACCGCAAAGGTATTGGTATTTGAGTTGGTATCATGGCTATAGTCGGCAGCGCCCTGAAGGCTATCGATCACGTCTGTCGGAATACGATTATCAACAACATTAACCACACCACCGATTGCACCTGAGCCGTAAAGTAGGGTTGCAGGACCTCTTAGCACTTCAATTTGCTGCGCAGCCAGCGAGTCATTAGTGTTGGCGTGATCTGGGCCAACGCGCGAGGCATCGCTACTGTCTAACCCGTTTTGCGTGATTTTAACCCGAGGACCATCTAAACCACGGATGATAGGGCTTGAACTCACCGGACCAAAGTAACTAGCATTGATCCCTGGTTGGCCTTTTAGTGTTTCACCCAGTGTTGGTTTGGCACGGTTTTTTAGCTCATCCCCACTTAATACACTGACCGGAGAGGTCATTTCCATACTATTTTTATGTAGGGCAGAAGAGTAAACAACAATGCTCTCAACAGATGTTGGTTTTAGTTCGACTCGAACAAATCCTTGGGCTTCATCTACATCTACACGTTTATCAAGATAATTAGGCTTAGTAACGTGTAATTGAGAATCAGCATCTATTTCAATGGTAAATTGGCCATTCTTATCTGATTTAACTGACTTGCTTTTGCCATGAAGATGGATGGTTACATTACTAAGTGGTTGATTGTTTGCGTCAACAACTTTACCTGTTAGTTGTGCAGCATAAGCTGGCGCTGCCCCGATTATTGAAATTAATGCGCTGGCGATAAGAGACTGCTTAAACATATTTTATTACCACGAGTTAGATTATGTATTGAACGAGTGAGCCAATTCGGCTAATAGAGTGATAATATAACACTACAAATTTGGAGGATCAATAACGTTATACTATAACTTAGTTATTGTTGAAATTAGAATTACAACTATAGTTAAGGAACAAGTCAAAGTGAGCACAACGTAATGAACAAGCCATTTGTCTTCAAGGCAAGGATTAAGGTTGCTGACTTATTTCACCATAGCCACCATGAAGAAGCATTTACCACTGCCATGTTGTCAAAAGAAAGTAGCGAGCATTTTGCAATTAAACTGCTTGGGATCTGCGCACTGTCTTTTGATAAGCCGGCAAAGTGGAGAAAGGCGGAGAAAAAACATTGGCCGGATGTATGGCTAGAGGATGACAACGAACAGGTTGAAGTTGCTTTGTTTATTGGTACCTTAGAAGTCGATGAGATACTCAAGTATGAAAAGCTTTATGCTAAGGTTGTGGTGTTGTGTGCTGGCGGTGAGCAATGGTTTGAAGAGCGTCGAGCGCAATTACAGTTTATTGGATCTTTCTCTGTGTTTAGTATTCCCACGGACTTTGTGGTTGAATTGTGTGAAATGCTGACGCGAAGTTTACATTGGGATGTGATTTTTGAAAATGGGGCGATGAGTGTTACTGATAGTGAACACTACATTCGTACTCAAATTACCAAGCTGATTTAAAGCATTAGTTAGGGATAACGCTGCTAGAGCACAAACTGCTATCTCGGGTTTTGGTTATTTACGGCAACTCTATTTTAATATGGCTTGTGGGTTTGCTACAGCACAATAAAACTTCCCCATCTCTCACAAAAGCAAGTGGTTCGTTCATGTACTGTGTTTGTCCCTCGATGAGCTTGGCGCGGCAGGCGCCGCAAAAACCCTCGCGGCATTGATAGGGGACTTCAATATTTGCTGCTTCAAGAGTTTCGAGTATCGAAGACGAAGAAGCCACATATTCCAGTGGCTCCTCAATATTCTCAACCTGAATTAGGAAGGATGGCTTTTCAACCATTACAAGTCGAAATCGCCAAAGTCAGAGGCATCGACTTCAGAGTCGATTTGTCCAACAAGATATGAGCTGATCTCAGCTTCCTGTGGTGCAACCTGAACATTGTCAGAAACAAGCCAAGCGTTGATCCACGGAATAGGGTTCGATTTGGTCTCAAATTGCGTTGGTAATCCAACCGCTGCCATACGAATATTTGTAATGTATTCAACGTATTGACACAAAATATCTTTGTTCAGGCCAATCATTGAACCGTCTTTAAACAGGTACTCAGCCCATTCTTTTTCTTGCTCTGCTGCTTCAACAAACATCTTAATTGCTTCTTCACGGCATTGTGCCGCTACGATAGACATTTCAGGATCGTCTTTGCCTTCTTGCATTATATTTAACATGTGCTGTGTGCCAGACAAATGAAGCGCTTCATCACGAGCAATTAGCTTGATGATCTTTGCATTACCTTCCATAAGCTCGCGCTCCGCAAAAGCAAACGAGCAGGCAAAACTCACGTAGAAGCGGATCGCTTCTAAGATGTTTACCGACATGATGCAAAGGTATAGAAGCTTTTTCAGTTCAAACAAGTTAATGACGACCGTTGTGCCGTTAATTTCATGCTTGCCTTCACCGTACTGATTATAAAGGCTTACCTTTTCAATCAGTTCGTCGTAATACTTGGTAACTGCATCCGCACGTTCAACGATTTTGTCGTTGCCCACGATGTCATCAAAGATTAACTCAGGGTTCTGCGTCACATTACGAATGATGTGCGTGTAAGAGCGACTGTGAATAGTTTCACTAAATGCCCAAGTTTCGATCCACGTTTCAAGTTCAGGAATGGAGACAATCGGCAAAAGCGCAACGTTTGGAGAGCGACCTTGAACACTGTCTAGCAATGTTTGATATTTTAGGTTGCTCAAAAAGATATGCCTTTCGTGCTCAGGAAGTGCCTGAAAGTCCAATCGGTCTTTACTTACATCTACTTCTTCTGGACGCCAGAAAAATGATAGTTGTTTTTCAATTAGCTTTTCGAAAATAGGAAACTTCTGTTGGTCGTAGCGAGATACATTAACAGTTTGTCCGAAAAACATCGGTTCTTTTAATTGGTCGTTATGATTTCTGCTAAACGTAGAATATGCCATAAATGTGTTACTCAATACCTAAAAAAGCGGATGAAGACCACCCGCATAAAAAGTTATATCTTACAAGCGCCGCCTTCACACCCATCGTCTTCTGCTTCTGGCTTTAACTCATCTTGAGCATCCGAAGCACCGTCGCGGGTGTTATGGTAGTAAAGTGTTTTCACACCAAGTTTGTATGCGGTGAGTAAGTCTTTTAGCAACAACTTCATAGGAACTTTACCTGCTTCAAACTTACTTGGATCATAATTGGTATTTGCAGAGATAGTTTGATCGATGAACTTCTGCATAATACCAACCAGCGCAAGGTAACCATCGTTAGATGGAATATCCCAAAGTAGTTCATAGTTGTTCTTGAGGCGGTCGTACTCAGGTACAACTTGCTTCAAGATACCATCTTTACTTGCTTTAACACTGATATGACCACGAGGTGGTTCAATACCGTTTGTCGCGTTTGAAATTTGCGATGATGTTTCCGATGGCATCAAGGCTGACAACGTTGAGTTACGCATACCGTGTTCTTGGATACTTGCTCTTAATGCATCCCAGTCAAGGCGTAATGGCTCTTCACAGACTTTATCAAGGTCACGCTTATAGGTATCTATTGGCATGATACCTTGTGAGTAGGTCGTCTCGTTAAACTTAGGACAAGCGCCGCGCTCTTTTGCCAGTTCATTCGATGCTTTCATCAGATAGTATTGGATCGCTTCAAATGTTCTGTGTGTTAGGCCGTTAGCACTACCGTCTGAGTACTTAACACCATTCTTTGCAAGATAATAAGCAAAGTTAATCACACCGATACCCAGTGTACGGCGTCCCATCGTTGCATTGTACGCAGCAGGAACAGGATAGTCTTGATAGTCTAATAAGTTATCAAGTGCGCGAACCGCAAGCTCTGCTAACTCTTCTAGCTCATCTAGAGACTTGATGGCTCCTAAGTTAAATGCTGAAAGCGTGCAAAGTGCAATTTCACCTTCAGGGTCATTTACATGGCTTAACGGCTTCGTTGGTAGTGCAATTTCAAGACATAGGTTTGACTGACGAATTGGTGCAACCTTAGAGTCAAACGGGCTGTGTGTATTACAGTGGTCAACGTTTTGTAGATAAATACGACCGGTGCTCGCACGTTCTTGCGCAAACATTGAGAATAATTCAATCGCCTTAATGCGTTTCTTACGAATAGACTCATCTTGCTCGTATTTAACATACAGTTCTTCGAATTTATCTTGATCTTCAAAGAATGCGTCGTAAAGGCCTGGCACATCTGACGGACTAAATAGCGTAATATAGTCGTCTTTAATTAGGCGGCTATACATGGTTTTGTTGAACTGCACGCCATAATCTAAATGACGCACGCGGTTCTCTTCAACACCACGGTTATTTTTTAGTACTAATAGGTTTTCAACCTCAAGATGCCAAAGTGGGTAGAATAGGGTCGCTGCGCCACCACGTACACCGCCTTGAGAACAGCTTTTAACAGCCGTTTGGAAGTGTTTATAAAACGGAATACATCCCGTGTGGTATGCTTCGCCATTTCTGATTGGGCTACCTAGTGCACGAATACGACCAGCGTTAATACCAATACCAGCGCGCTGACTGACGTATTTTACAATTGCAGATGAAGTTGCGTTGATCGAATCTAGGCTATCAGCACATTCAATCAGTACGCATGAGCTAAATTGACGTGTCGGCGTACGAACACCCGCCATAATTGGCGTTGGCAATGAAATTTTGAATGTTGAAACCGCATCGTAGAATCGCTTAATGTAATCTAGACGCGTTTCTTTCGGGTAATTTGCAAACAGGCTTGCAGCAACAAGAACATATAAGAACTGCGCACTTTCATAGATCTCACCCGTCACGCGGTTTTGTACAAGGTACTTACCTTCCAACTGCTTAACGGCTGCATAGCTGAAGTTCATATCTCGGCTATGGTCGATGTAGTTGTTTAGCTCATCAAACTCTTCTTTTGTGTAGTCAGTAAGAAGGTGCTGATCATAGCGCTTGTCTTCAACCAGTTTTACTACATGGTCGTGTAAGTGCGGCGGCTCAAAACAGCCATAGGCTTTCTTACGCAAGTGGAAAATAGCCAAACGAGCGGCTAGATACTGATAATCTGGAGACTCTTTTGAGATCAGATCGGCTGCAGCTTTAATAATCGTTTCGTGGATATCACCAGTACGAATACCGTCATAAAACTGGATGTGTGACTTTAATTCAACCTGAGAAACTGAGACGTTATCTAGGCCTTCTGCCGCCCATGTAATGACACGATGGATCTTATCTAGATCTAACGGTTCTTTGCGACCGTTTCTTTTGCATACAGATAGCTGTTGGTTCATGTTATGTGCCTGTATTCCTTAGGAACGCGCTTTAGATATCGCACGAATATAAAATTGTTTAGCAAACCACCACTATATATGGTGCCCTAGTGGCTAGGGATCACAAGATAGTGGGGTTGACGTGAATTTGCAAGAGAACAACTCGGGCAGAATTGTGGATAAGTTTGGGATAATTTATTTATGTAAGTATCCACTAACCTATGACAATCCACTTATCTGCCCACAAAGAAAAATCAACAAAAAGATGACGCTTTTCAGCAAAAATAAAAAAAAATTCTAACTGATTTTTTTCTACACAAATTCGTATCTATTATAGCAAAAACACAATATATGGTGTTTTATTTTTCTATAGACACTAAATATGCGATAACGTGTCTAATGGGTTGGTAAGATAGAGATCCGCATGCCAAGACTTGGCTTCAGCTTCAGATGGAATGAATCCCCACATCGCTGCTGCGCTAATCATTTTTGCGGATTTTGCTGCAATAATGTCTCGCTCAGCGTCGCCAACATAAATACATTGCTCAGGTGAAACCCCCAATTTTGATGCCACTAACAGTAAAGGCTCTGGATGAGGTTTGGCCACTGCCAGTGTATCTCCACATACCACTGTCTCGATCTTTGCAAGTTCAGGGATCTGTTTTAGTAGCGGAAGTGTTAAAAACTCAGGTTTGTTTGTCATGATCCCAACCTGAATCTCTTTTTCTAGAAGTGCTGCTAATAACTCACCAATTTGCGCAAAACATTGGGAATGTACTGATAGATTCGCAAGGTAGTAGTCGAGTACACCCTGACGTAATACCTGAGTATCGTAATGCTTTAATGACTCACCAAACCCTACTTGCAACATCGCTGCTACGCCGTTTGAAATCGCACTGCTATATAGCTGTTTGCCGACAGTTGGCATCTTATTAGCAGTTAAAACGTGGTTTAGTGCAGCCCCCAAGTCATCACTGGTATCCAGTAAGGTGCCGTCTAGGTCAAATAGTACCGCTCGGATCATGCCAGCTTCTCAAAGTGTAGAATGTAGTTAACTGAAACGTCTTTAGTTAAGGTAAATGTTTTGCCGATAGGGTTGTAGTTAATCCCTGTCGCCGCTCTAACTTTGAGGTCGTACTTTTCAGCCCAATCTATTAAGGTAGAAGGGCGAATAAACTTATCATGCTCATGCGTGCCTTCGGGAACCATTTTAAGCAGTTTTTCAGCAGCGACAATAGCCAGTAAATACGCTTTTGTGGTTTTGTTTAAGGTAGAAAAAAATACATGACCGCCGGGCTTAACTAGCTGTGCGACTGAACGAATAATGGATTCTGGGTCTGGTACGTGTTCTAGCATTTCCATGCAAGTTACTACATCGAATTCACTTTGGTGCATGGCTGCGAATTCTTCCGCTGGCACTTTTTGATAGTCTACGTTAACGCCGACTTCTAATGCGTGAAGCTTTGCGACGTTAAGCGGCTCTTGCCCCATATCGATACCGGTTGCATTTGCACCAAGCTTAGCCATGCTTTCGGTTAAAATTCCACCGCCACAACCGACATCCAATACTGTTTTTGCAAATAGGCCTTCACATTTATCATTAATAAAGTCCAACCTCAACGGGTTAATGTCGTGTAATGGTTTAAATTCTCCCTCTCGGTCCCACCAGCGCTCTGCTATTTCTTCAAATTTAGCGATTTCATTAGGGTCTACATTTTGATGTTCGGTCATAAAAAACTTCCTCGTCGAATTGAGCGCATTATAAAGGGGATTAGATAAAAATAGCACCTGTAAAACGGTAAAAAGTGTGTTAGCATGCTTGACGAATTTATAATAAACAAAGCCCCCGCTGATACTCTGAGGCAATTCGGCTATTTTTTGAAACGCGTTTAATTGGCGCTTCAGCAGAAAAAGCAATTTGCTATTCAGATAGCATCTCAACACAAGTTGTAGTGTGACACAAAAGGGGTGGACACTGAAGGAAAGTGGAGTCAAATGTCTGATCTCGCCAATGAAATCCTGCCAGTCAATATCGAAGATGAATTAAAAAATTCATACCTAGATTATGCAATGAGTGTAATTGTAGGTCGTGCATTACCTGACGTACGTGACGGCCTAAAGCCTGTTCACCGTCGTGTATTGTTCGCGATGAATGAACTTAAAAATGACTGGAACAAACCTTATAAAAAGTCAGCTCGTGTAGTTGGTGACGTAATCGGTAAATATCACCCGCATGGTGATAGCGCGGTTTACGATACTATTGTACGTATGGCTCAGCCTTTCTCTCTACGCTATATGCTCGTAGATGGACAAGGTAACTTTGGTTCTGTCGATGGTGACTCTGCCGCTGCGATGCGTTATACCGAAGTACGTATGGCGAAAGTCGCTCACGAGTTACTTGCTGATCTTGAAAAAGAAACCGTTGATTATGTACCAAACTACGATGGTACAGAGCAAATTCCAGATGTGTTACCAACTAAAGTGCCTAACTTATTGGTGAATGGTTCGTCTGGTATAGCGGTTGGTATGGCGACCAATATTCCACCTCACAATTTAACTGAGGTGATCAATGGCTGTTTGGCTGTGATCCAGAATCCAGACATCACCATTGAAGAGTTAATCGACTATATTCCAGGTCCTGATTTCCCGACTGCCGCCATTATTAGTGGTAAAAACGGCATTGAACAAGCTTATAAAACAGGCCGTGGTAAGATATATATCCGCGCGAAAGCTGAAATCGAAGTCGATGAGAAGACTGGCAAAGAAACCATCATCGTTCATGAAATTCCTTATCAGGTTAACAAAGCAAGACTAATTGAAAAGATTGCTGAACTTGTTAAAGACAAAAAGGTTGAAGGGATCAGTGCACTACGCGACGAGTCGGATAAAGACGGTATGCGTATTGTTATTGAAATTAAACGTGGTGAAGTAGGTGAGGTTGTACTGAACAACCTATACGCTCAAACACAACTACAAACTGTGTTTGGCATCAATATGGTTGCACTAGACAACAACCAGCCTAAGTGTTTCAACCTGAAAGAAATGCTTGATGCGTTTATTATTCACCGTCGTGAGGTTGTAACGCGTCGTACTGTATTTGACCTTCGTAAGGCAAGAGACAGAGCGCATACGCTTGAAGGTCTCGCAATTGCGCTAGCCAACATTGACCCAATCATTGAGCTTATTCGTAAGTCACCAACACCAGCGGAAGCGAAAGCGGCGCTAACCGCGCGAGCTTGGGATCTTGGTAACGTTAAATCAATGCTTGAGCGCACTGGCGAAGAAAATGTTGCACGTCCAGATTGGTTAGCAGAAGAATTAGGGATCCGTGATGGTCAGTACTATTTATCTGAGCAACAAGCCCAAGCAATCCTAGACTTAAGACTACACAAATTAACGGGTCTTGAGCACGAGAAAATTCTAGCAGAATACAAAGAATTACTCGATCTTATCGCAGAGCTACTGTACATCCTTTCTACTCCAGAGCGTTTGATGGAAGTGATCCGCGATGAGTTAGTTGAAATCAAAGAAACGTATGGTGATGAGCGTCGCACAGAGATCACAGCTGCTGCGCACGATATTAGCCTAGAAGATTTGATCAACGAAGAAGACGTTGTCGTTACACTTTCTCACGAAGGCTATGTGAAGTATCAACCTCTTAGCGATTACGAAGCTCAGCGTCGTGGTGGTAAAGGGCGATCTGCAACTAAGATGAAAGATGAAGACTTTATCGAACGTCTACTCGTTGCAAATACTCACGATACAATTCTTTGTTTCTCCACTTCTGGCCGTTTGTATTGGTTGAAAGTGTACCAGCTGCCGCTTGCTTCACGNGCTGCGCGCGGTAAGCCAATCGTTAATTTGCTACCATTAGAAGCTGATGAGCGTATTACGACAATTTTACCGGTTCGTGAATACGAAGAAGATAAGTTTATTGTCATGGCGACGGCAAGTGGTATCGTTAAGAAAACACCGCTGACTGCATACAGCCGTCAGCGTGCAAGCGGTATTATTGCTATCAATTTGAACGAAGGCGATAGCCTGATCGGTGCTAACATCACCACAGGCGAAAATGACATCATGCTATTTACTGAGCATGGTAAAGTTGTGCGCTTTAACGAGAAGCAGCGAGATTCAGAAACAGGTGAAGTAAAGCGCGATCCTGAAACTGGCGAAGAAATGTTGGCTTTACGTCCGATGGGTCGTACAGCAACAGGTGTTCGTGGTATCAAGATGCCAGATGACGTGAAAGTGGTATCACTAATCGTACCACAAGGCGATGGTGCAATCTTGACTGTAACTGAAAATGGTTATGGTAAACGTACACCGCTTGAAGAGTACCCAGCAAAGAGCCGTGCAACACAAGGTGTTGTGTCAATCAAAGTAACTGAAAGAAATGGTTCTGTGGTTGGCGCGGTTCAAGTTGACGACAACGATGAAATCATGTTGATCTCAAACCGTGGTACGCTAGTTAGAACGCGTGTAAACGAAGTTTCTACGGTAGGCCGTAACACCCAAGGTGTTATTCTGATCCGTACGATGGAAGAAGAAAAGGTAGTTGGTCTTCAACGCATCGAAGAAATTGAAGTGGACGAGTTGCCTGAGGGTGATGTTGCAGAGTTTGAAGGTGAAGCAACACCTGCTGCGGAACCTGACGCAGAGGAATAAAAAAATCCTATCCAAAAAAAGCGACTTCGGTCGCTTTTTTTCTTTCTGTCAATTTTTTCAATCTGTTCCTCTATGACAAGAGCCAGAAGCCTGATAAATTAAGGCTACCAACAATCCGACATTTTAGTCGGGCAGCCCACTGTTCATCCAAAAAGTCATGAGAATAACGCTATTCTTTGGATGATCTAGATTATTTGGAATGAGGAAAAATATGACGGTTTATAATTTTTGCGCGGGTCCTGCTATGTTACCTGTTGAAGTTATGAAAAAAGCGCAAAAAGAATTTCTAGATTGGCAAAATCTAGGAGTTTCGGTGATGGAAGTGAGCCACCGTTCAGCACCGTATCTCGAAATGGCAAAGCAATGCGAAGCAAGCTTACGTCGTTTGATGAACATCTCTGATGAATTTGAAGTCCTGTTTATGCATGGTGGTGGCCGAGGTCACTTTGCTGCTGTACCGTTAAATCTACATGTAGATGGTGTACCTGGCGTATATATCGAGAACGGGATCTGGTCTACCGGTGCGACGAAAGAAGGTGAAAAATTCACGCAAACGCATGCGATTAATATTCGTACTGACGAAAATGGTCAATTCGACGTTTTACCTGTCTCCGAATGGAGGTTACCAGAAAACGCTTCATATATTCACTATTGTCCAAATGAAACCATCGACGGTATCGAGATATTTGACGTTCCAAAGCATGCAACTGCACCAATTGTAGCGGATATGTCTTCCAATATTTTATCTCGTGAAATTAACGTCGATGACTTTGATTTGATTTATGCGGGTGCGCAAAAAAATATCGGCCCTTCAGGGCTCAGTATCGCCATTGTACGTAAGACGTTATTGAAGCGTGAAGGGCTGCCAAGACCTGCTATCCTTGATTACGCCATTGAGGCTGTTCAGCAAAGCATGTACAACACACCACCAACATTTGCATGGTATCTTGCGTTTGAGGTATTCAAGTATCTTGAAAGCATTGGTGGTGTTAAAGCCATGGAAGCGCGCAATCAAGAAAAAGCAGCCATTTTATATGATTATATTGATGGCTCTGACTTGTATTCAAACAAAGTTGCAAAACATTGTCGCTCGCTGATGAACGTACCATTTTGGTTAAATGATGACAGCCTAAACGCTAAATTCTTGGCAGAGGCAGAACAAAACGGTTTAATTGCACTTGAAGGCCACCGTTTTGTTGGCGGTATGCGAGCTAGTATATACAACGCCATGCCAATTGAAGGGATCAAAGCGTTAGTTGCATTTATGGATAAATTCGCACGGGAGAACAGTTGATGGAACAATTGACCCTCAAACCTATTACTAAAGTCAGTGGCAGTGTGACGCTACCTGGCTCTAAAAGCTTATCAAATCGTATTTTGTTGCTTGCCGCGTTGTGCGAAGGCACGACAAAAGTGACGAACTTATTAGATAGCGATGACATCCGCCATATGTTAGGTGCGTTGTCTCAGTTAGGCGTTGAAGTAACGTTAGAAGACGATAATACGGTGGCACTGGTCAAAGGAAATGGTGGCAACTTTAACAGCCCCGTTGAGCCGCTATTTTTAGGCAATGCCGGTACCGCATATCGCCCTTTAACTGCAGTGCTTGCTGCTATACCTGGTGATTATGAACTGATTGGTGAGCCGCGAATGGAAGAGCGCCCAATTGGTCATCTTGTTGATGCCATGCAAACGCTTGGTGCAGATATTCAATATCTCAAAAACAAAGACTACCCGCCGTTAAAAATTGCAGGTAAGCAACTCGCTGGTGGTGAAGTTGAGATTGACGGCAGTATCTCAAGCCAATTCTTGACTGCATTATTGATGGCTGCACCGCTTTTTAGTGGCGATACGAATATTGCGATCAAAGGTGAGCTGGTTTCAAAGCCTTATATTGATATTACCATTGGCGTGATGGCGCACTTTGGGGTTCATGTCGAAAACCACGATTACCAGCGTTTTGTGGTAAAGGCTGGGCAGCAGTATCAATCTCCTGGAACACTTATGGTTGAAGGGGATGCATCATCTGCCTCTTATTTCATTGCTGCAGCTGCAATTGCAGGTGGTGAAATTGAGATCAAGGGAGTGGGTAAACAAAGTGTGCAAGGTGATATCGGCTTTGCCAAAGTGATGGAACAAGTCGGTGCATACATTGATTGGCATGATGAGCGTATCGTTGTCCGAAAAGGTGAGTTAAATGGTGTAGACATTGACGCCAATGCTATCCCCGATGCGGCGATGACGCTTGCAACCGTAGCGCTATTCGCAAAAGGTAAAACCGCAATTCGTAATATCTACAATTGGCGTGTAAAAGAAACCGACAGGTTAGCTGCGATGGCGACTGAACTTAAAAAAGTAGGCGCAGAAGTGGTAGAAGGGCACGACTTTATCGAAGTCACACCACCGGCTAATTTTAATTTTACGGATGTAGACACATACAATGACCATCGTATTGCGATGTGTTTTTCTATGGTGGCAGTGGGTGGTCAAGCGATCATGATTAACGACCCAAAATGTACTGCAAAAACCTTCCCAACCTATTTTTCGGTGTTAGAAAGCATCAGTCAGTATTAATTTCACCAAAGGTGTTGAAGATCTTCAACACCTTAAATCTTCTCTAAAATAGTCAATCATAACAAAGTCAAATACGCGCATTTTTGGATGAATTTTATTCAGATAAAGCCAGTTAGCACCTGACATTTGGCACCATTCGCTGTACTAATAATTTGAGATATAACAAAAAAATGACAGGTAAATAAGGATATATTCAGCAAATTGCCGTATACTATGCGCCGTCAAATTCAGGTGAGCATTTTTAGGAGGTCTAAATGCAGGCAGCTATGCCAGTTATCACCGTAGACGGCCCAAGTGGTTCAGGCAAAGGAACTGTTTGTCGCTTGTTAGCTGAAACATTAAATTGGGAAGTGTTGGATAGCGGCGCGATTTATCGTGTGCTTTCGTTAGCGGCATTACACCACCAAATTGCAACTGATAACGAAGAGGGTTTAGTCCCACTCGCAGCCAATTTGGATGTACAGTTTTCTATCGATAAAGAAACTAAAAAAAGCAAAATTGTACTTGAAGGTGAAGATGTTACTAACACCATTCGCAATGAAGAAGTCGGCGCAGCTGCGTCAAAAATTGCGGCACTGCCACGAGTGAGAGAAGCATTATTACGACGTCAGCGCGCTTTTAGAACTGAAGTTGGCTTAATTGCAGATGGACGTGATATGGGAACGGTGGTGTTTCCTGATGCTGAACTTAAAATTTATTTGACTGCAAGTGCAGAAGAACGTGCTCGCAGGCGATTTGTTGAGTTGAATGAGAAAGGCCATGATGTTACACTAAGTGGTCTGTTAGAAGACATTAAAGCTCGCGATGATCGCGATATGAATCGCAAGGTTGCCCCATTAGTTCCTGCTAGCGATGCGATAGTTGTTGATACAACTGAGCATAATGCTGAGCAAGTGTTCAAACAGGTTATGTCTTTTATTCAAGACGCCATTGTGGCCGGTAAACTTCCAAAAAGTTGTTTACCTAAGTAATTTTTTAATGACACAGGCAGGAAGCTAGTGTTTATTTAACAACCCCATGCAGCATGGTTGCTAATTGGTAATTTAACTTTATAGAGACGTATTTAGTATGTCAGAAAATTTTGCGCAGTTATTTGAAGAAAGCCTACAGGGTTTTGAAGTTGAGCAAGGCTCAATCGTTAAAGGTACAGTAATCGCTATCGAGAACAACGTTGTTCTTGTTGATGCTGGCCTTAAGTCTGAAAGTGCAATCCCTGCAGAGCAATTCAAAAATGCTGCTGGTGAACTAGAAGTTGCTGTTGGCGACGAAGTAGATGTAGCACTTGACGCTATCGAAGACGGTTTCGGTGAGACTATCCTTTCTCGTGAGAAAGCGAAGCGTCACGAAGCTTGGATCCGTCTAGAGAAAGCATGTGAAGAGCACGAAACTGTTGTTGGTATGATCAACGGTAAAGTTAAAGGCGGTTTCACAGTTGAAGTTGATTCAATCCGTGCATTCCTACCTGGTTCACTTGTTGATGTACGTCCAGTTCGCGACACAGCTCACCTTGAAGGTAAAGAGCTTGAGTTCAAAGTTATCAAGCTAGACCAGAAGCGCAACAATGTTGTTGTTTCACGTCGTGCTGTTATCGAATCTGAGAACTCACAAGAGCGTGAAGAGCTTCTTCAAAACCTTGTCGAAGGTCAAGAAGTTAAGGGTATCGTTAAGAACCTTACAGACTACGGTGCATTCGTAGACTTAGGTGGTGTTGACGGTCTTCTACACATCACTGACATGGCTTGGAAGCGTGTTAAGCACCCTTCAGAGATCGTGAACGTAGGTGACGAAATCAACGTTAAAGTACTTAAGTTCGACAAAGAGAAGACTCGTGTTTCTCTAGGTCTTAAGCAACTTGGCGAAGATCCATGGGCTGCTATCGCTGGTCGTTACCCAGAAGGTGCTAAGCTTACTGGTCGTGTAACTAACCTAACTGACTACGGCTGTTTCGTTGAAATCGAAGAAGGCGTTGAAGGTCTAGTACACGTTTCAGAAATGGATTGGACTAACAAGAACATCCACCCTTCAAAAGTAGTTTCACTAGGTGATACTGTTGAAGTTATGGTTCTTGAAATCGACGAAGAGCGTCGTCGTATTTCTCTAGGTCTTAAGCAGTGTAAAGCTAACCCTTGGCAAGAATTTGCTCGTCTTAACAACAAAGGCGACCAAGTTTCTGGTAAGATCAAGTCTATCACTGACTTTGGTATCTTCATCGGTCTTGACGGCGGTATCGACGGTCTTGTACACCTATCTGACATCTCTTGGAACACTCCAGGCGAAGAAGCTGTACGTGAGTACAAGAAAGGTGACGAAATCACAGCTATCGTTCTACAAGTTGACCCAGAGCGTGAGCGTATCTCTCTAGGCGTTAAGCAAATCGACGCTGATCCATTCACTAACTACCTAGACGCCAACAAAAAAGGTGCTATTGTTAAAGGTAAAGTGACAGAAGTTGATGCTAAAGGCGCAACTGTTGAGCTGATCGAAGGCGTTGAAGGTTACATCCGTGTGGCTGACATCGCGCAAGAGCGTGTTGAAGACGCGACTGCTGCTGTTTCTGAAGGCGACGAAATCGAAGCTAAATTTGTAGGTGTTGATCGTAAGAACCGTACTATCAGCCTATCAGTTAAAGCTATCTACGAAGCTGAAGAAAAAGAAGTACTAGAGAAGCTTAAGAAAGATGAGCCTGCGTTCGAAAACGCAATGGCTGCAGCTTTCAAAAATGCTCAAAAAGACTAATTAATTAGTCTTTAAACTAGGAAGGGCGCTTGGCCCTTCCTTTTACACTAAAGGAAACATTATGACAAAGTCTGAATTGATAGAACAACTTGCACTGCAGCACGCTCACGTTCCTGTTAAAGATGTAGAGAATGCGGTAAAAGAAATCCTTGAACAAATGGCTGGCTCATTATCAGACTCGGAGCGTATCGAAATCCGTGGTTTTGGTAGTTTCTCGCTTCACTTCCGTTCTCCTCGTACTGGTCGTAATCCTAAGACGGGCGAAACAGTAGAATTGGATGGTAAATACGTACCACACTTTAAGCCAGGCAAAGAGCTGCGCGATAGAGTAAACGAAAGCTTAAATAATTAAGTCTAACGGAGCTAAACTTGGTTGCAGTATTGAAAAAGGGATTAGCTGTTGTTGCCATACTGATTGCATTTTTAGTTGGAACACAAAATCCACAAGTTGTTAATGTCAATTTTGTAATTGCAAGTGCAGAGTTACCACTCGCAACCTTAATGAGTATTTGCTTAGTTCTTGGGATAATTATTGGTTTACTTGTAACAGCGTCGGTTTTATCTAAGCTTAAATGGCAAAATCATCGCCTAAAAAAAAGTAATAGTAAGCTTAGTCAAGCAGCCGAACGCTAGTTATGATCGAGCTGCTGTTTTTATTATTACCTGTAGCCGCCGCTTACGGTTATGTTATGGGTAAAAATAGTGCTAAGAATCAAGCCCTAGAGCAAAGTAGACAAATTACCTCTGAATACAGTAAAGGCCTAAAATTCCTACTAGATAGGGAAGAAGATCAGGGTCTTGAACACCTCACAAAGTTACTTGAAGTCTCAGCAGACTCCGTCGACCATTATTTAACACTCGCATCGCTCTTTAGAAAGCGGGGAGAGTTAGATCGAGCGATAAAAATTCATGAGCTACTACTTAAACAACCTAATCTAGACGAAGAAGTGGTGAAGTCCTGTCGCCTAGAGCTTGCTCAAGATTATGTCTTAGCTGGCCTATTGGATAGCGCTGAAGAACACTTAGTCATTCTTGTAAAGCTTGGGTTTAAAGATGCACTCGATCCAATTTTAAACCTATACTCTCAAACTAGAGATTGGCGAAAAGGCGTTCATATGTATGAAGCACATCCTGAGCTTTTCAAAAAGTCGTCTCATTGCGCCACTATTGCAAACTTCTATTGTGAAGCTGCAAATCAAGAAAAGAATCCAAGTCTATTCGAAAAAGCGACAGCGCTCGCGTATGAAACAGTAAGACCTTTGTACGAAATGGGCAAAGATGCATACAAACATGATGATTACGTGAAGTGTATATATTATTGGCGAAAGCTCGTAAGCCAATTTGTATTTATGGCACCACTTGTAATAGAAGATCTTGAATCCTGTTATGTTAAATTAAATATTCACGATCAATTCTTTGAGTTAGTCTCTGAATTATTAGAAAAAGGTGGCGTGCTGATCAGAATTAAGTTTTGCCAAGGGTTAGTCCAAAAAGGTCATATTTCTGAGGCAATAGAGTTTCTAACTGATAGTTTAAAGCGTGAACCATCAATTAGGGGCTTTAGTTATTTGCTGCAACTCATTAGCGGCAAAGATGCTAAAATAGATCACGTACTACAAGAAATAGATAAATTGGTGAAGTCTTATATTGCAACTAAGCCAAACTATCAATGTGGTCATTGTGGGTTTACAAGTCATACGATGTATTGGTTATGTCCCTCCTGCAAACATTGGGAGTCACTTGCTCCAAGCCGTGGGTTAGACGGTTTTTAAGTTTTTAATTTGGCCAAATAGGGTAACTATGTCGACACAAGATTTAAAAAAGGTTTTGATTGCGCTTGATTATGATAATGAAGAAGCTGCATTATCATTTGTTTCTCAGCTTTCACCTGACGAATGCCGATTGAAAGTAGGTAAAGAAATGTTTACCTATTTTGGCCCTCAGTTTGTAAAAAAACTGGTAGATATGAATTTTGATGTATTCTTAGACCTGAAATTTCATGATATTCCAAACACAGTTGCAAAAGCAGTAACTGCTGCAGCTGAGCTTGGTGTGTGGATGGTAAATGTGCACGCCAGCGGCGGTCATGAAATGATGTCAAAAGCAAAAGACGCATTGGCAGCTTACGGTGATAAAGCGCCGTTACTTATTGCTGTGACCGTACTAACGAGTATGGATCAAGGTCAGCTATTAAAGCTTGGAATTGAAAAAACACCTCAAGAGCAAGTGCTATATCTTGCAAAATTAGCAAAAGAATCAGGCCTAGATGGCGTGGTTTGTTCTGCGCAAGAAGCTGAACTTTTAAAAGCTCAACTCGGTGAAGAATTTAAGCTTGTGACACCAGGTATCCGACCAGCAGGTGCTGATGCTGGCGATCAAAAGCGCATTATGACTCCTGAAAAAGCAGTGAAAGCGGGGAGTGATTACCTAGTGATAGGTCGTCCAATCACTAAAGCTGAAAACCCAGCGGCAGCTTTGGAAGCAATTAACCAAAGTATTGCTTCACTTTAAACATGAAAGGCCAACATTATTGTTGGCCTCTTTCAATTTACGAGACCAGTTTGATCGAAGCGTTAAATTTTATCTTACTCTTCATTATCCGCAGTTTCAAAGTTCAAACTAAACTGACCACTGCGCTGTACAGAAAAAATAGCCTTTTGCCAGTTCTCTTCTTGATTTGACGTTGCACTTTCGAACAAGCTTAAAAAAAGAACAGAAATTTCGTCACTTACAGGTATAACGTGTGCTTGTTTTGGTGTACTGGTGTCATAGTAAAAAGCTGAACACCTAGGCATATTTTCGTCATTGTAGTCCAGCATCAGCCGCGCTTCACTCCACGGCTCTTTAATTTGTTGATACAGATATTGACCCAATTGTTGTGGGACTTGTCGGTTTTCTTCACGCATTCCAACTCCTTGTTATGTTCAGCGATAAATGTTGATCTGATTTTACTGGCGACTTTTGGCTTTAGTATGTGCTATAAATTTGTAGATCCCAAAACCGATAAGTATAAATATGATCGCCTGAACCGTGGCTTTACTTATCATAACCGCATTTGAGAATAGGCTTGATAGTATAGACATACAGATAAAAAACGAAAGCACTGATGTTAGTAACACGATAGCTTTTATCTAAAATTGAACTAGCTTATGTCTCGAATGCTAATTAATACGGCAGTGATAAAACAGATCAAGAAACTAAAAAACAAGAAAGTATTGTTCTGTCGTGATCATGGTATTTCCTTATCAATTGATGAATGAATTATTTTTCTCATTTCTGTTGCTTTAAAAAACATCAGCGTTGCCTGACTCTTCATTGTATTTACAAAGATAATTTGAAGGTCTATCAGTAGTACTGAGAGCCTGAACTGCTCAAGTAATCCATTTTTAATCATTTGAAGAGGCTGTTCTGAGTTGTCTATATAGTCACGACAAGAAAAATTTTGAATACTAAAGCTGGCTTTTCTATATACTCCTGCATTCATACTGCGGCTTACTAAAAGATCCTCACCATCTATTGTATCTCTGACGTGTGTTCGTCTATAGCTAAACCGCCTTCAGAGGGAGATCTCCAAAAACCATTCTCAATAATATCTATAAGCCATCCTAGTGCGAAGAAAGGCATCTCTAGCTGAGCTGCAAAGTCAAAAGACGTATTTTTATTAAGAATTCACTACTCTTTATCCATAAAAGAAGATATTGTGCTCTCTATCTCCAATACTGAGTTGTGTAAAAATGGCGAATTGATACCGACTTTCGTTGTTAGATAAAAGTTTAAATTTTCTCATCTTTTGTTACCTAAAGTGCGATAGCTGTTATTTTCTTGTTGGCGAGCAATTCTTTAACTGCAATAGGTGAATGCTGTACCTTCAATATTTCCAAAGAGCAGACTTGCCTGTCGAAGACTTACGCTCTGTTATTAGCCCATTGCATATAAAAAATTTCCAAGCCCCAATTTCTGCTAATATTTTTGTATAGCGTCAATAGTCGCTACTTGTCCTGGGTATCAAAATGTATACTAAAAAACATTCATCACGCTAAGTTTCGCAAGTTAATGAATATAATGCTGTTTTTTATTTTTGTGTAACACTAAGTACTGATTGCTCGCTAAGGATTATTGCACAATGTGCAAGGTATCTTGGATCTCATCAAATATAATTAAGTCACGTTCTTAGTAGGGTCTTCGTAGATGACGACAACACTTGTGTGTCGTTTAGGGCAAATCCTCACAAGTAATTTTTATCAGAGTTATTGGTACTGCCTTGCTTATAAAGCTGTTTCCTGGGAATACAGGTATAATCGCCGCCTTTTGCTGTGCCTAATTTACCATTTAACGAAAACGAATAACCGGCAAGGGCTTCGGTTACATTCCCCACCAGCGTGACTTCATTTTTGTCTTGTTGGTAGGCAAGCTCGAAATTGCCGGTGTGCTCAAATTACTCAGCAGGATTTTGTGCTGCAGGCTCAAAATAGCTGCGCTAACCGAGGTTGGCGGATGGGCATTCACATGCACTTGTGAGCCACCCATTCTAAAGCGATGGCGATTTTGGCACTGCATAAACCCAACAGAGCCGGTTTCTTGTTCGTGAACTAGGCCATCTTTATCCATTATCGACAGCAAGCCTCGCTCAATATACGGACTTGCAAGGCTACCCTCGGCAATCACTATCGACTCCATAAAGTCACGGCATTCAAACCAATAAATTAGGCCGTACTTTGCTAAGAGTCGGTTGAAAAAGGTGTAGTCGTTTTCTGGCGTTTGTACGCACTGCGGTAACGTGGGTAAATCTTTAGTGGCTCGCTATTTTATACGGTATTGCAAATAGCCCGGTTTTAAAATAAGGGGGGGGTGAGTAAATTTTGTACATTTTTTACAACAACTGGCTTTTTCTGTTTGTTTAAGCTGTTCGATCCTTGGCTTTAAGGTTAATTGATAGGATTGGTGTGCTCCGAAGTTACCCTTGTACAAATCTCAAAAAGGATCTCCGTGAAAAAATGCTTATTTGAACTGGGCTGATTGTTTCAAAAGTTACATTATTCTCAGTCAAAAGTTTGTCAGAAATATTAGAGGCTGCTCCTAAAGTGCTATGAAAACAAAACCTTTATTTATACAAGAAGTTAGTTCATAACTGACGGCTTTAGTACTTTGGCTTGTGCCGTAAATGGCTACCCTTATATGTATGATATTTAACCTTGGTTGATTTGCACACACTCACAACAGTTCATGAATTTTAGTTAATGTTGTGTAAATAGCGGTTTTTGATGTAATTTTCTGTTATTAAATTAATTCATATAATAATGAAGGTTATTACATTGTGTGAGCTGAATTCAAGTGTGTTCTTTGTAGATTTATAATAATAATTTGATATTAAGCTTGATCTAAAAAATGCGTTTGTGTATCGTATTCGCCGTTCGAGAATGTACATCAAAAGTCCAGATGTTTAGTGTGGTTTTTGTTTTCAGGGAAGTGTCTATCTCAACAAGTTCTAAGAAAGCTTAATGCAAACTGAATTGCTCGCTAAGCTTCATGACTTCCTCTCTGAATGCCTAATAAAAAGTAAAACCCACAAAAAACAATGGTTTAAATGTTTTTTAAGAAGATTTTCGAATGTTAACTTAGTATTCAGCTACAAACTGCATACTTGTGTTCTGTAATTTCTTGTTAAATAGTTAAATCAAATGTATTTTGACTATTGTACTGGAAATTAAAAAGATTAATTGTTTCCAATAATCTAATTTGGATGTCTTATAATTGAGGCGGATATGGCTAGGAATGCTTTATTTATAATGGTTTTGTTTTTGACTGGTTGTATGTCTACTTACGTTAAGTTAGACGTAACTGCTACTGATAACATAAATTTAAACCAGTTTAACGAGCCACTACCTGTGGTATTAAAAGTATATCAACTTACTGATATTCAAGCGTTTAAAAATTCTACATTTGAACAGCTTTGGAAGTCAGATAAATCAATTCTGGCTAACACCTTAGTTACGGTGGAAGAACGCACCGTAAACCCCTCAGATCGTATAAAAATCGAGTTTGAACAAGCTGAATCTGCAAAGTACGTGGCTTTTGTTGCGCTATTTAGAGATAGAACGGGTGGTAACTGGCGCGCATTTTATGACTTAAACGATTGGCCTGTGCCTTTATCTACTTCTCTAGATATTGAAATTACAAATAACTCGCTTCGCTTACCTGAAGTAGAGGAGGACAAGTAATGCAGCACAACAACGTATACAAACCTGTTTGGGCTGAAGGTCTAATGCTCAGTCAACAGCACTTACAACTGTTCGATCAATACCAGCAATCTCAACTAGCTGGTGTACAGCAAAGTCTTAGAGACAATGCATATGGTTTAGACCGCATTGTATTCGACGAATCGGCATTAGCCAAAGGTGTAGTCAAACTGCAAAGCATTGCGGCAATCTTCAAAAGTGGTCGTCATATACATCATGTTTTCGCTGACAACGAAGCACCTATGTTTGAGCTTGAAGATAACAGAAGCGAATACATCATTAGTGTGGCGCTCGCGAACAATCATTCAGTAAGTAATATCCAAGGTTACCCGAAAACTGGGCAACTTAGTGCTTATGACTGTGATTTTGTTGAACTTCAAGATGCACATGATCCAAACCGAAAAGCAGAAGTGATGGTTGCTAAACCTAAACTTATGCTGGTTGAGTTCAGCGCAAGTAACAGTTTTATCGAGCAATTGCCTTGTATAAAAGTTATACGTGGTGAGCATGGGCAGTTAGAAATTGACTCAAGTTATATTCCTCCACTGCTAAACATCAAAGCCCATGGCTATTTGGCTGAGCGTGTAAATAAACTCGTCAATATGGTTGAAGCTAAGTACACCACGATGTTTACCAATCGTGGGAGTATGGGGATCGTGGAAGATTTTGGTCCAACAGAACTCAAACACTTTTTGTTATTACAAACATTTAGCTCTGTTTTTCCTGAGATTAAGCAGTTAAGTACTACAGCCAAAACTAGTCCAGATGCACTGTTTATGGCGCTAAATAAACTGGTCTGCCAACTGATAAATTTCGAACCAGAAGCGAGTAAATTTGAGTTACCAGTTTATGACCATCAAGACTTAACGCGCAGCTTTGGTTTAATCGAATCTCATATTCAAACCCTTATTGGTTCGATAAGCGCAGCACGCTCGTCTGATCTAGTACTCAGTGCAATCTCTCAGTCTATCTTTGAGGTTAAAGACATAGAAAGCAGTACCTTGACACGGGGTGAGCTGTACATTGCGGCTTTCTATGAAAACGAATCTACGCAATGGATAGAGTTGTTTGCAGAGCAGGTTAAGCTGGCAGCGCCAAGTCAGCTAGAAATATTAATAGCTTCAGCGCTTGGTGGTGTGAAGTTAACACATTGCCAGCGTCCACCGAATCGAGTGTCTGTTAAAGGTGGATATGAGTATTTTAAAGTTGAGCCGCATGGTGCTGCTTGGGAACAAGTTGTACAGGAATTAGCGTTAAGAATCTTTGTGCCATTTAGCCTTCAAGGCGTGAAACTTGAAGTGGTTTCAGTGGCGAGTAAATAGTTAGTAGGTAAAGGTCATGGAAGCGTCGAAAAATAAATCTGAACTAGTCGCCTGCATTTCTCCGGTACTTGAAGTGCTTACTTCAATTCGCCAGGGCGGGGCAGATCATCAAGGAGTTGATGGTCTACGCAGTAAAGTCATGGATGCTTTTGATGAATATGAAAAGAGCTGTTATGACGCACGGATCAGTGCGTCGGAAATGCAGGAAGCCAAATTTGCATTAACCGCTTTAGTCGACGAGCAAATCATGACGGCACAGAAGCCGTACAGTATGGAGTGGATGGCGCGACCTTTACAATTAGAATTATTTGGCAACATGCGTGCGGGAGAAGCTTTTTTTGAAAAGCTTGAAAATATCCGCCGTGCAGCAGCGCAGCAACGTACGGTATTAGAAGTCTATTTTGTTTGTTTACAACTGGGTTTCGAAGGGATCTACAAGATCAAAGGGGTAGAGCAACTCAAAGCGCTGATGCTGGATGTTAGAGCGCAATTAGAAGAGCTTGCTGGTCCTGCAAAATTACAGCTTTCAGATTGTGCAAAACCACAGGAAAGTATGGTCACTAAAGTAGGAAGAAACCTACCTTATTGGGTTATTTTATCGGTAACGCTTGCTTTACTCACCAGTATGTATGCTGGTTCAACGTATTTCATTGAGAATCGTGCGAACCAGCAAGTCGTGCAAATTGATAAGCATATTGAAGTACTAACGCAGTTAGAGAAAACAGGGAAAGCGAGGTAACATCATGTCAGGAATGAATCGTAGTGGACTAGTGCACCTAGTCTTAGGGTTTTTGTCATCTCGTGCGACGGCTCATTGGGTCGGCATATTCGCAATTTTGACGCTAATTTGGTTTGCCGGCCGGTTTATTGGTCTTGAAGATCAAAATCATCGTTTAATGGTGATGGGTGCGGTATTTGCTCTGTTTTGTTTTACTTTATTAGTTCGATGGTTGTGGGTGAAGCGTTCTGGCGACAAGTTAGCGAAAGAAATTGCCAACAATCATGCGGGGACAGAAGCTGAAGTTGAAGAAATCAAAGCTAAAATGGAAGAAGCGCTATCTGCATTAAAAGCTTCTCATTTAGGTGCTGGCTATCGTGGTAACGCTGCCTTATATGCATTGCCTTGGTATATGATCATTGGTCCGTCGGCTGCGGGTAAGAGCACATTATTTGCAAATTCTGGACTGCATTTCCCTTATTCAAAATCTAATCAACTGCATATTCAAGGTTTTGGTGGTACGCGTAATTGTGACTGGTGGTTTTCAGATCAAGCCGTTTTGATTGATACCGCAGGTCGTTATACCACCGAAGAATCTGATAATGATCAATGGTTGTCATTCTTAAAGCTGTTACGTAAATACCGTTCTAAACAACCAATCAATGGAGTGATGGTGGCGATTAGTGTTGCCGACATCTTGACCTCAGACAGCGAACAAATCCGTGACCACGTTAAACAGATCCGTGCTCGTATTGATGAGTTAATCAACCAACTTGGACTTATCTTTCCAGTATATGTGGTGTTTACCAAGTGTGATTTGATCAGCGGCTTTGAGCCTTTCTTTAATGAACTAAGTGAAGATGAGCGTAAGCAACCTTGGGGCGCGTATTTACTTGAAGAAGATGGCACCAATACCGGTGAAGTGGCGAGCGAGAATTTTTCAAAACATCTAACTGGCCTATATGAGCGACTGTGTGATCAGCGTCTAGTTAAAATGACGCGAGAGCGTAACGCCCAACGTAAACAACTGATTTATGATTTTCCTAATCAGTTCAAAGCGGCGTCTGCCAAAGTTGAAGAGTTTATTGATACATTATTTAAAGAAAATCCATACCAGGAAGTACCGTGGTTTGCTGGCGTGTATTTTACCTCTGGCACGCAAGAAGGTACGCCTATCGAGCGTAGCGCAACGAGCAAACTATCTACGTTTAGATCAGTACTGTTTGAATATCGCCAAGAAAGTATAACCTCTGCATTCTTTATAAACCAAGTATTCAAAGATGTATTGTTTAAATTGCAAGATCTCACTCGGGGTAACCGGAAAAAGCGCCGCGTACAAAAATGGCTCAAAGGCTTTGCAGTATGCTTGTGTGTGACGTCGGTTTTTGCTCTGGCAGGCTTGTTGGTTAACTCTTATACCCACAATCAACAGCTTTTAACAACCAGTGATAAATTAACGACTGCTGTTGTTAATACACGAGTTGAAAACCAGCCGTTGGCCGAGCAATTTAACTCAACTTTGTCTCTTTTTGCACACTATCAAGAGTTGAATGATTATGAGAAAAAGCTGCCTTGGTATTTCTTACTTGGTGTTTACAGTGCTGACAACACCATAAAACCAATAGAACAGATATTACGTCAGCGTGTACAAGCGCTCATTGGTGAACCAAGTTCGGAGCTTGTGCAACAAGCGCTTTTTGAAAGCCACCAAAACTGGATTGCGCTGCTAAGTACAGAAGAGCAGGTTGCTAAACGTATCGAGCCAAAACTACGTGATAAGTACTATCAGGCACTAAAGCTGCAGCTTATGATGAGTAACGAGTTTGAACGTTTAAACAAAGACTATGCCAAGTCTGAATTATTAGACTACACGGCGGATCGCTTAGAGCTAACGCTAAACGAAGACACGCAAGCATTAACAGAGCAACTGTCAGGACTAATCGATTTTTACTTAGCCCAATTAGCGGTTGAGCCTGCACCACAGCAGCTTGCGATTTGGCAGAATAATGATTTCTTGGTGAGTCAGGCTCGTTCAGACTTAATGAGTGCGCCAGAACCGACCGCGTTATATGAGCAGATCAAGGCAAAAGTAACGGTATCAAAAGCCGCATTAACGCTTGATCAAATGATGCAGCAAAACAACAAAACCTTTTTGCAGTCCAAGATCAGTATTCCATACGTTTACACCAAAGATGCATGGGAAAAAGAAGTGTACGACGCCATCAAGGTCATTGCGAGCAAAGCATTTTCTGGCGATTGGGTGATGGGCACAGACAACGCAGAAAGTCAAGGTTCTGTTGATGAAGCAAAAGCAAACGCTTTGGTTAAATCTATCCGAGCGCTGTATTTCAGAGATTATGCGAATGTGTGGTTTGAGTTTTTAAATTCAGT
This sequence comes from Pseudoalteromonas sp. HM-SA03, assembly GCF_002289345.1. Classification (GTDB taxonomy): domain Bacteria; phylum Pseudomonadota; class Gammaproteobacteria; order Enterobacterales; family Alteromonadaceae; genus Pseudoalteromonas. The sequence goes on from NZ_NSDG01000089.1 coordinate 127,456, forward strand.
AGAAATAAGTCCATTTAATACTAGCAATGCAGCAAGTTTAACGCTGGCTCAGCTGTCGTCACCAGAAGGCCCATTGGTCGATTTAATGGCATCAATCGACAACAACGTGAATCTAATTGATTCGCCAAACAAAACGGTAGAAACAGAAAAGCTGACCGAGCAGGCAAATGCATTACTTGCAAAGTCTAAAAACAAAAAGCTTAAAGGTGCAAAGATAGAAGCCGCGGCGAGAAAGCGTGTACCTGAACTGTCGAGCCGCTTTGCAGATCTTCGTCGCTATACGGCAAAAGGAGAAGAGAATGCTCGCTCTGATTACCTAGAGCAATATCTCGGTGCTTTAAGTGCATTTCATTCGGACATCAAAACGATTGCTGCGAGTAACAATGATGACTATATGGCAATGTCTTTTACTCAAACGCTGTTAAACGGTGATAGCAAAAACCATGCGCTTCAAAGTGCGTGGGTGGTGGTAGAAAGCCAAGTAAGGGCGCTTGACCCTGATACTAAGCAAGCACTTGAAAAACTGCTAAAAGCACCGCTTTTAGCGAGTGTACAGACGGTAATGAACGAAGCTAAAGTGCAGCTCAATGAGCGTTGGTCTAATCAGGTATTCTTAACATACAAAGAAAATATCCGTGGTAAATATCCGTTCAATATCGACGGGCCAGATGCAGCGGTTGAAGATATTAGTGAACTGTTGAACCAAGAGTCAGGTGTGTTCTGGCAATTTATGGCTGAGAATCTATCTCCCTACCTTCGTTTAAAACGTGGTGAGTGGGTAGAAAAAACCTGGAACGGTATCGGCATTGGCTTTAAGCCGGGAGTACTAGACAAGCTTACTAAGGCGAGAAAGGTAACGCGTTCGCTATTTCCTCGAGACGGTTCTGAGGTAGGGATTAGTTTCCAAATGATGCCAGTGGCACAAAAGGGATTGAAAGAAACTTATATCGGCTTTAGCGACCAAAATTACCGTTATAGAAACGAACCTGAAGAGTGGCGTCGTTTTAACTGGCCTGCTCGTGCGGGCACTGAAAAAGCAGTGGTATATGGTTTAGACAGTGAAGGCCGCAGAATTGAAATCGAAAAGTCAGGGCCTTGGGCATTCCTAAAAGTATTGAATGAAGCGAATGTACAGTGGGTTCGTGGTACTGAATTTATGGCAACGTGGCAATTACAAAGAGAAGCAGAGGCTAGTGTTGAACCAATCCAAGTTCAAGTTGCACTTAAGTCAAGCAGAAACAGCGGCATATTCAGCAAATATTTTATGACGTCGTTTGCACTGCCAGAGTCTTTGTTTGATACCAAAGTGAGTGTAGCTTCCAATGAAAACTTGGCGTTGAGGTAACACAGGCATGTTCGGTTTTTTTAATAATAAGAAAGTCGCCAAGGTACCAACGACTCAGCCCTTTGGATTTATGGGTAAGAACCCAATTCAAGCAGACTTTATTAAGTTTAACGTTGACTCAAGAGAAGCAATAGCGCTTGAACGCTGGCTTCAAGAAGGTTACGCAGACATGAGCCGACAGGCGTTGATAAAAGATGCAGCTTCTCAAAAAGAGCAGTCAACGCTATTTTTTATTGCCTCAGGTCAGGACGAAAACTGTTTATTAGGCACATTACAGCCAAGCGAAGATAAAAGTGGAAGACAATACCCATTTTGCTCGTTTGTATTATCGAGTAATGCGGACTACAAACAAAACCCTGCATTTCTATTTAGCGAATGTGGTAGTGCGTTTAAATCGTTAAGTTTGAACCATGAGCTGATCAGAAATTGCAGTAGTGTTGAGCAAATGCGCCATAGCGCACAGGAGCTTAAGCAGGTAAGTGAGCTGGTTTCGCAACCGATCGATTTCGATAAGGCAATGTCTTCACTACGAGCTTCACCGATACAGCGTGTATGGGATGCGCTTGAACTAGAAGATCTTGACCAGCGAGCACAATTAATCAGCCAAGTGATGTCGGCACTCAAAATGATCAAAACCCAAGGCTGTTTGCGTTGTCAGTTCGGGTTGAAGTTACCGATGCCACAGGTGGGTGAAGATACTCAACTGTTAGGTGCATTTTGGCTACATCTCATTACCAATATGGTGGCCGATCATCACTGGCAGCCTTGGTGTTTTTATAACTATGGTCAATTGAGCCAGAAAGCCTCGCTGGTGGTGTATTGCAGACCTATGCCGGCATCGTATTTTGCGTCAGTTTGGCTTGAGCACAATAGCTTGTCGACGACCATTAATCTAACAGGGACTTTGCCACAACATCCGGTGACACCGCATATGTATGAATTGGCAAAAGCATCAAATATGAGTGTTTTCGATGCACTAAGAAGTTGGAGTAAGTTATGAGTCAACCACATAAGTATCAGAGCTGGCAGCAGTGGCGTGAAAATTTATTAGCGCCTCTAGGCGGCATGCCATGCGGTGACGATTTAAAATACGAAGAGTCATTTAAATTACTAAAAGGTTCTTCATCTGGTGTTGCCGAGCCAGACTTCAAAGCCAACTTTATTTTGGCATCAGAACTGTTAGAAAAACAAACCAAAGATATTCGCATTGCGTCGTATCTAGCGTTGGCCGCTACCAATGAGTTTGGGCTTGAGGGTTTGATCCACTCGTTAGATTTGTTTAATCAGCTTTTGCAACAGTATCAGGCGCAGATCCACCCTGTGAAAGAACGTGCGAGAGCATCGGTTCATACTTGGTTCTTACAACAACAACAGCGCTTACTTGGTGTTGCTACAGCGCACAGCGCGACAATGCCGGAGCAGTGGCCAGAATTAAAGCGTGTACTTGAACAGTATGCAACAGACTCGGTGGCGATACTTGATGCAGACTCAGGGCCGCTTGCTGATTTAAAACACTGGTGTGAGCAAGGTTTGGTGTCGCAACCTGTGCTTGCAAAGCCTACGCCGACGGTGCAAGAGCCTGTAGGAAAGAGTGAGGTGGTCACAGCTGAGCAGCCTCAAACACAGCAATCAGTAACAGTGGCGGCACCGTCCAGCGCTGTTGTGACAAAGCCTGTGGCTACTCATGCCATTGCAGTTGAAGCACCACAGTCTGACTCGGCTTATACGGAGCAAGTTCGCAAACTATTGGCGTATGACAAAGAAAACCAAAACTGGATGCGGGCAATTCGGTTGGCGCGCGCAGTGAGATGGGGAGCGCTTGCATTACCACCACATGATGGTGAGTTGAAAACGCGCCTACCAGCGCCTAGACAAGCGGCATTTGTGCCTATTGAAAACGCCTTAGCTGCACAGAACTTTGTCCAAGCGTTAGAAAAAGCAGAAGCCTTATTCATGGAAGGGGCGATGCATTTTAACCTGAATTTACAAAGGCTAACCATCACTGCATTGGAAGGGTTAAAGCTACTGAAAGAGGCGCAGTGGATAGAGTTAGAACTCGCCGCAATCGCTGATCAATACCCAACACTGCTCAGCCTAAAATATGAAGATGGAAGTGAATTTTGTTCCACGGCGAATCGGGAACGAATAGGCGAACATAAATTACTAAGCCAAGGTGAAGGTACAAGCACTGATGGCAATCAGAAAGTTTGGTTAGATAAATTTAAAGAAGCACAGTCGCTTGTTGACCAAAACAAGCTTTCGCAAGCACTGCAGCTAATGGAAGGATTTGCCCAAGACAAGTTCGATTTTGCGAAGCAAAAATTATATCAAGCGCGTTTATTGATGCGCAGTGAACGCGCCGATCTTGCCTATCCAATGTTTGAGCAGCTGCTTAAAGACATTGAACAGTACCGACTGGATTTATGGCACGAGTCGTTTGCTCTAGAGGTTTGGCGTTATGCCAAACAATGCAATGAAGCAGTCTCTACGGAGCAAGGGGATGAATTTGACCTACGAGCAACCGCGATAAAGCAGCAGATGCTCGTAACCAAAGTAAGCTCAGCGATTGACTGGGTTTGATTGTTAACCGCTGGGCTTGTAACGGCAGGCGCAACGACTGATTAAATAAGGAAAGACTATGTCTGATACGTTTCAAAAAGAGATCCCAAGAGCGCGGATCAATATAGCGCTTGAGCTGGAAACCGAAGGTGCGACGCAAAAGAGCGAACTACCAATGAAAGTTCTGGTGGTTGGTGATTACTCTAATGGCCAAAACGACAGTGACCTCGCTGAGCGAGAGCGCATTGCTATAAATAAAAATAACTTAGAGCAAGTGCTAAAAGACATGTCACCAAAGGCAAAATTTCAAGTATCGAACAAAATCGCAGGTGACGGTGAAATCGGTATTAACCTAACGTTTGATGATTTTAAGTCATTCGATCCAGAGCAGGTTGCAGCGCAAGTACCAGAGCTTAACAAGATGATGTCAATGCGTAACTTATTACGTGATCTGAAATCTAACTTGCTTGATAACTCAACGCTGAGAAAAGAGCTTGAGCGCATTTTGCAGAACAAACCAGAACTTGATGAGTTAAAAGCACGCTTAAACGAGTTAGCGCCGCTTTTGTCTGAGCAAGAAAAACAACCGCAAGAGTAAGGACACAAACCGATGAATATGCAAGAAACGTTAAACGTTGAAGCACGCAAAGAAGAGACTTTGACAGCTTCAGCTTACGAAACAATCTGTAATCTTGTGTCTATTGAGCCGGTTTCAAGTGAAATCAGCATTGATAACTTCCGTGATGCTAATAATCTTGCGGAAACAGACACCAATGAGCGCTTAACTGCTGCTATCAATGTCTTTTTAGACATGGCCACTAATGACAGCAAAGAAGTGTCGCGTATCGACAAGTTATTACTTGATGACTACATCGCTAAAGTCGACAAAATTATTTCTGAACAGCTGGACGAAATTTTACATCATCCGCAGTTTCAAAAAGTAGAGTCAGCGTGGCGTTCACTGCGATATTTGGTGAATCGTTGTCCAAATAACTCAAACGTAAAGCTTGAACTACTTGATGTTGATAAAGAAACACTACGTGACGACTTCGAAGAAGCACCAGACACCACGCAATCTGCGCTCTATAAGCAAGTATATACGGCTGAGTATGACACTCCAGGGGGCGAGCCAATTTCGACTATGGTGTCAAACTTTGAATTTGATTGTTCAGCGCCGGATGTGTCGTTATTGCAAGAAATTTCAAGGGTCTCTGCAGCAGCCCATTGTCCTTTCTTAGGTAGTGTTGGTGCTAAGTTCTTCTTAAAAGATTCGCTTGAAGAAGTATCAAAAATTCAGGATTTGGGCTCTTACATGGAGCGTGCTGAGTTTTTACGTTGGAAGAACTTCCGTGAATCAGAAGATGCACGTTACATTGGTTTAGCGTTCCCACGTTTCTTACTGCGCTTACCATACGGCGACTTAAACCCAATTCGTCACTTCAACTATCAAGAAGACGTTAGCAGTGAGCATCATGAACGTTATCTATGGGGTAACGCGACATTTGCGTTCGCGGCAAATATCGTCCGTAGCTTCCACCAAAATGGTTGGGCGGTAAATATTCGTGGTCCACAATCTGGTGGTCGCGTTGAAAATCTACCTCTGCATTCTTTTGAGGCAGGTCGTGGTCAAGAAACTAAGATCCCAACGGAAGTACTTATTTCTGAAACCAAAGAGCTTGAGTTTGCAAACCAAGGGTTTATCCCGCTGAGCTATTACAAAAACAGTGACTTTGCGTGTTTCTTCTCTGCAAACAGTGCGCAAAAGCCACAAATTTTTGAGACGCCGGAAGCCACCTCTAACTCGCGGATCAATGCAAGATTACCTTACATCTACTTGGTATCACGTATTGCACACTATATGAAAGTGATCCAACGTGAAAATATCGGTTCGAGCAAACCTCGTCACGAGCTAGAACAGCAACTTAATGATTGGTTAGGTGCATTAGTTACTAAGATGAATAATCCAGACGAGTCTCTAATTGCGACGCACCCGTTAAAAGATGCCAACGTGACTGTGTCAGAGATCCCGGGTAATCCTGGTTATTACCGTGTGAATACGTATGTTGTTCCACATTTCCAAGTGGAAGGTATCGACGTACGCCTCGCACTCGTTGGTCAAATGCCTGGCGAAAAGTGAAGGCCTCCTGAAGAACCAATGAAGCGTATTTAGGGCAGTGAATGCTGCCCATTATTAAGCATGATATTGAACCTTAATTGTAGCGGTTCAGAAGTATCGGCAAGCGCTTATGAGATATTAGTTGAGTTTGCATCTAAAAGTGCAAAAAGAAAAAGTTGTTAAACCGGATTAGGTTGATAAGCGCAATAATGGGAAATAGTTACTAATAAAAAGACCAAGTTTAATATGGTTGCTGGTAATAAATGGTATATTTATGAATATAGAAGCAGATCATATTATTTGGAAAGTTATATTTTTAGTGCAATGTTCTTTAACTGTATTTTTAATATACGATAATCAGCTTTTTACTTCGTCTGAGATTAGTGTTGCGTTTGTAGACATTGTTGTCTTTATCTTAGATAGCTTGGTTTTGGCAGCAAACTTATTGCTCATATTACAAGTTCGTGTGTTAAGTCGAAGAACATGGGGTTTGGTAGTTTGGGTGTGGTGGTTTGTAAATATATACTCGTTGTTAAACGAATTTTATTTGGGCGGTTATACCTCGTCTGAGATGTTGTTTTTTGGGAATATAATCTGGATTTTAATTTTATTTTCCTTGCCTGTAGTTAAGTACAGAAGCTTTATAGGAAAACCTATTAAAGCTGAGTAAAGTTAAAACGATTTATACTTCCATGATGCACTTTAGTGCATGCGTTAAACGGTGGAAGTGACGTGCACCTTGAGCTCGTTAGTCAACAACCTAGCGATAGATAAAGACCGTCAATATAAGTGAATAAACCTATCTAAGGCTGAGAAGGTAGCTTTAGGCAAGAAGCGATGAGGCAAAGGATTGTCATGTTTAAACGAAAAGTATGTAACTGGTTGATGGTACTAAGTACAGTCTTGATGACTAACTTGTCATATAGCCAGGAGATGACACCAGAGCTCTTTTTTGCAAAAAAGAAATTGCAAAAAGCAGCTATAGCTTACACCGCGGCGACGGAAACGTGTTTTGAGCATGCTCCACGAGTAAAACCAAGCCAGCTTGAGGTAGGAAAATTTGAAACAGAATTCGTTGTTAAAGCAATAAATTACCTTCATTACGTAGCGCTTAATGATTGTATGCAAGACCATGATGTAAATTTTTTAAAAGCAGTTGAGCACTATAATCAAACTGCGCAGAAGCATGAGTCAATCACCGTGGACAGTTTTGTGACATACAGATGGAATGAAGAGCTTAGATCTGAGTTTGAATTTCAAAAGTTACCAACGGATATGCAAGTGCATTTTTTACAACTTGAAGTATTACAAAAGCCATTCAATGCCGCAAAATTAGTGATGGAACTGTTGGGTGAACTGTAAAGCGAAGCCAAAGGATGGGCATGAGAATGAAGAAATTTTATTACTTATTGATGTTGTTATTTCCGGTTATTGTTTTTGCTAAAACGGCAACTCCGGAGCTCTTTTTTGCAAAAAAGAAATTACAAGAAGCAACTATCTCTTACACCGCAGCGATGGAAACGTGTTTTGAGCATACTCCACGTGTTCGCCCAAGCGAGTTAAAGATAGACAAACTTGAAACAGAATTAGTCGTAGATGCAGTAAATTACCTGCATTACGTCGCACTTAATTATTGTATGAAAGACGAATATATTCGTTTCTTAGGTGCAGTTAATTACTACAACTCTTTGGTTAATCGTGATAAATGGTTAGCGGTTGATAGCTTTGTTATTTCTGCTTTGAAAGAAGAAATACGTGGAGAATTTGAATTTAAACAGTTACCCAAAGCGGTTCAGCAGCACTTTTTGCAGCTGGATATACTAAAAACGCCATTTGATGCGGCGACGTTAGTGATGGAATTACGTGGTGACTTATAACATGTAGTGAAAGATTGCCCCAAGTTGGCTGCCACCAACTTGGGACATGTTCCCAAATTGGCATAAAGCGTGGCGCTTTGTTTGGGGATCAAACGTGAAAAACACGCGTTTGATCAATGCCTTTAATAATTAGGAAACATCTTATCTTAAAAGGAGAAATTAAAAATGGCAATTCCAGCGTATATGTGGTTAAAGGACGACCAAGGTAACGACGTTAAAGGTTCAGTAACTGTAGCTGAGCGTGAAGGTTCAATTGAGATTTTGCATTTCGATCACGAATTGCGTATCCCAACTGATAACGACACGGGCGAGCTAACAGGTACTCGTAAGCACGAGCCTTTTGTTATCACAAAAGCTGTGGATGCTGCTACTCCGTACATGTACAAAGCGTGTTCAAACGGTCAAACATTAAAGCAACTTGAGCTTAAATGGTACCGTATTGATGACACTGGTACTGAGCGTGAGTACTTCCGCCATACGCTTGAAGACGTGAAAATCACTTCAATCACGCCAACAATGCACAACGTTAAAGATTTGGATAAAGAGCGTTATCCTCACCTTGAAACAGTGCACATGCGTTACAAGCGCATCACTTGGACGTACCTAGACGGTAACATTGAGTTCTCTGACTCATGGACTGAAGGTCGTTAATTTCGAGTGTTGGAGGCCTGCTGGCCTCCTTTTCAAGCTTAAACTAGTTCGCGCAATGAATGAATAGAGAGCGTATTTTTCTATGGCCTTATTTGATTTGCTAGCTCAACCATCACGCCAAGCCTATAGCGATAACAATTTATCGCATCTAAGCGACAGCGTATGTAAACACCTAACGCAATTATTGAATGCGCGTAGGGGAGTGCTTGAGCATTTAGGTGATTATGGTTTACCGGATGTGGAAGATCTATATGAAGGACTACCTTATTCACAGCAAACACTTGCCAATGAAGTAAAAAGAACCATAGAAAAGTACGAACCAAGAATTACCAACCTCATCGTTCGGCCCATCGACATAAAAGAGGAAAACTGTGTGATTCGATTTGAGATAAGAGCGCAATTAAAAACCGGCGAGATAATCAGATTGAATACTAAGTTTGCATCAGGTGGTAAAGCAAACGTCAATGCAGGAGGAGCAGACTAATGGATATGCAGCAATATTTTGATGCGCAAATGAGGCTGTTAACACAAGCAGGTAAACAATTTGCTCAGCAGTATCCTGAACATGCCGGCTTTTTAAATATTGACGCGTTAAAGGATAGAGATCCTCATGTTGAGCGCTTGCTCGAAGGAGTCGCTTACTTAACGGCATTTACGCAAAAGCGATTGGACGAGACGCTACCCGAAGTGTCTGAGCAGGTACTCAGACAGATTTGCCCAATATTGTTAAATTATTATCCGTCTACGACGGTGCTAGAGTTTGCGCCAAAACTCACCATGCAAGGACTGGTGAGTGTGCCAAAAGGCGCGAAAGTCTCTTCCCATAAAAGTGACAACGCCCCTGTGGCTTGTCACTTTACTACCACCGCAGAAACGAAAGTGCTGCCGTTTGAGATCTACTCTGTGGACTATCATGAGATCCACACTGGTGCGACGTTAAACTTGCACCTCAAGCGGTTAGGCCAAGGCAGTTTAGATGATTACGATCTCTCTAAATTGCGGGTGTATTTACGTGGTGACACTCCGCTTTGTGCCAGTCTTTATCAAATGATGAAGAACCCAAATGCAGCGATAGAGGTTGAGACAGGAAAGCTTGGCAGTACGACGCAATATACCTTGAACAAGTCAAAAATTGATGCGGCTTTTCATAAAGACAGCACCGGAATGCTGCCGAACAGCGAACAGAGTCATCCCGCTTATGCGTTGCTACTTGATTACTTTAACTCTCGTGAAAAGTTCTATTTTGTTGAACTAACGGGACTGGATACGCTAAATATTGATCCAGACACTAATACTATCAGCATCAAAATAGCCAGTGATATTAAATTACCGCCCGGTAACAAAGTAAATGCGGATAATATCCTGCTTAATTGTGTACCTGCGGTAAATATCTACCCAGTAGATGCCGAGCCTATCCGAGTGAGCGAAAACCAAACCGAATACCAACTACATCCAGTGCAAAATAAACTTGGAGAGAGTTTTTGTTATAGCGTTAAGTCGGTACAAGGCGCAAGCAGTAGCACTGGAGAAGCCATCGACTTTGTTTCTCGATATAGCACGGTATATGAAGATAACGCCCATTTGTATTCACTGATAAGCCGTGACATTGGCGGGGTATCGCCACAGACGTACATTCAGCTTTCAATGCAAGAAGTGGGTGATATTACTACTTTATCGACGGATCTATTAGCGCATAACGCGGCGTGGCCAAGGCAAACACTGCAAGAAGGCGATATCAATGCACAAAGCGCTGATGTACCGTCGGTACTTAGCGTTAAAAATGTCGTAAGACCGAGCAAGTTGCTTAATTCTCCTGATCAGGCTTTACATTGGCAGCTCATTAGCTTATTGAATATGCGTTTTTCTCAGCTTGCGGAGCCAACCCAGCTGAAAAAGCTATTGGCGCTGTTTGATTGGTCGGAGCGCTCTGAAAATCGAAACCGTATTGAGAGTATCCAAGGTGCTGAATCTAAACCTATCTCATTGCTACAAAAAGGCGTGTTCGTTAAAGGGATAGAGATCCACTTAACCCTAAACGAAAAGAGCTTTGTTTGCACAGCCGATGCGTATCATTTTTGTGATGTGTTGCATCAGTTCTTTAAATTATATGCGCCAATTAACGAATGTTTAAAAACCCGAGTTACGCTGCTGCCAAGTTACCATGAGTGGGAATGGGACGTGACGGCAGGCGATAGTTATCAGGTGTAAATGATGGAGCAGCAAAACCAACCCATTTGGGCAAAACTGCCAGAGCCGATAGCTAATTTGATGGCCACACCTTGGCGCTTTAGTTTGTACAAGGCGCTAACGCTTATTGAACAGCATTGGGCCAGCAATAACGAGTTACAAAGTGGCCACAGTCATCGCGTAGAAATTGCACCGTATAAAGAACTTGGGTTTCCAGCGTCAGATGTTAGACGCTGTGAATTGCAAGTAAGGCAACGAGGTAAGCTGAGGCTTGAAACGTCATTTCTCGGTTTATATGGCGTTGACGCTGCGATGCCGCACTACTTGTTAGAGCAAGCCGCAGGAGACGAAGAGGTAGGTGCAAGAACACGCGCGTTTTTAGATCTCTTTAATCATGTACTGTATTGCCAGCTATTTCAAAGTTGGAAGAAGTCTCAGATTAATCTCGCGGGCATTGGTGCGCAACAATTTGATCAAATAGTTGCTGCAGTATTTGAAAATAACCAGTCGGATAAGAGCAAACTAAACCTCATTAGTGCCAAACAAACCAGTGCAGCTGGGCTTGAGCAAGTATTAAAGCAAGCGCTACAAGACGAAAGCTTAACGCTAAAAGACAATATCGTTGAATGGGAAGATATTACCGAAGCGGGCAAATTAGGCTCAAAACATAGCGGTTTCTCATTGGGTGGTAATGGCGTATTGGGTAAACGCGTATTGGTCACCGGCAATCGTATTTGCATTGAGCTTGGTCCAATGGACGAGGCTGAGGCGCAGCTATATGAGCCAGGTGGCGTAAAGGCGAAACGTTTATCACAGTTATTAAATTGGCACACCTCCACCAAAATGAACTGGCAGCTGTTAGTGCAGATCAATCGCCAAGCACGCGAGGGGACTCGATTAGGGGCTGGCAAGCTTGGGATAAGTTGTGCGATAGGTAAAGTTAACGCACGCGTAGAGAAGAAAATATATTCACAATCACAGTTTTAATGCGAACGGGAATAGCAAGGATTAAAAGATGGACGCAACAGGCATAAAGAATCTCATAGACAAACTCAATCATCACAGCGCGACAGCGTTAGAAGCTGCGGCTGGATTCGCAGCGAGTCGAAAGCATTTTGAGGTGCTACCAGAGCATTACTTATTAAAGTTAATGGAAGAGCACAATGACGGCGATGTTGCGAAGATTTTACCTTTCTTCGAAGTTGATCAAGACGCATTGTGGAATAGCGCGCTAGAATTTATCAATCAACAAGATGCTGGTAACCCGAGCAAGCCGGTTTTCTCCCGTCGCCTCTATGAGTGGTTAGAAAAAGCATGGCTCAGCGCAAACATGCGCCATCAAAATGATTGGATCACAGGCGCTGCGCTGATTGACTCGTTCAAAGACATGGCGATATATAGCCCTGCATTTGGACTGGCACGCGAGTTCGACAAGATTGATACGCACTTCTTAAAGCAGAATTTAAACAAGATCTGTAAAGGCTCGACTGAGCGTCAAGTATTCAGTAAGCCAAATGCTGACAACACGGTGTCGAATAGCCGCTCACAAGGTGAAAGTGCGCTAGAAGCATTTTGTGAAGACCTCACTGAAAAAGCACGTTCTGGTGCAATTGACCCAGTCCTTGGGCGTAACGAAGAGATCCGTCTCGCAATCGATGTGTTGTGTCGTCGCCGTAAAAATAATCCAATCTTTGTCGGTGAACCCGGTGTTGGTAAAACGGCAGTGGTAGAAGGGCTTGCTCAGCGCGTTGTTGAAGGGCAAGTTCCGCCAGAACTCAAAGAAGTTAAGATCTGCGTACTGGATATGGGGCTGCTACAAGCCGGAGCCGGCGTAAAAGGTGAATTTGAGCGTCGTCTTAAACAAGTCATTGATGAAGTAAAGAGTTCAGCGACCCCTGTTATCTTATTTATTGACGAAGCGCATACCTTGATTGGTGCTGGTGGCGACGCTGGCATGGGAGATGCCGCAAACCTACTAAAACCTGCACTTGCTCGTGGAGAAGTAAGAACACTTGCAGCAACGACATGGAGTGAATATAAAAAATATTTTGAGCGCGATGCTGCGCTTGAACGCCGGTTTCAATTAATTAAAGTCGATGAGCCAACCGAGCAAGCCGCAAAGCTTATGCTCACAGGTCTTAAAGAGAAATACGAAAAGCATCATCAAATTCAAATCACAGACAGCGCAATTGAAGCCGCGGTTAGTTTGTCTGCACGATATATTACAGGTAGACAATTACCTGACAAAGCCATTGATGTACTAGATACTGCGGCTGCAATGGTCAGAATGGGACCGGCAACGTCGCCTGTTGTGATTGATAAAGCCAAAGAGCAGATCCGTTACTATCAAAGCAGAATTGAACGCTTGGCAATCGAGTCAAAGCTTGGGATTGCAGATCAAACTTGCATTCAAAGCCTCACCGATGCGCTTACACAAGCCCAAGAGCAGCTTGCTGAGCTTGAGCAAAGCCGTGAGCTGCAAATTGATACTTATAACGCCTTACACGGTGCGAGTGACGAAGAGAAACCTGCGATTAGACAAGCGCTTGCTGCGTTAAATCAAGATGATAATGCGATTTTCTCCGAAGTGACCAGCGATACGGTAGCGCAAGTGATCGCAAGTTGGACTGGGATCCCTGTCGGTAACATGGTGAAAGACGAGCTGGAGAACTTACTTAAGCTTGAGCAATCACTGGCACAAAGCGTTGTGGGTCAAAATGCTGGATTGACTGCGATTGCACAAACCTTACGGGTTGCAAAAGCGGGTGTATCGGCCTCATCTGGCCCACTGGGCGTATTCTTATTAGCGGGTCCTTCAGGGGTTGGTAAAACCGAAACTGCAAAACACATAGCCGAACTACTATTTGGTGGCGAGAAGTTCTTAACCACAATAAACATGAGTGAATATCAAGAAGCACATACGGTATCACAACTCAAAGGCTCACCACCGGGTTATGTGGGTTATGGTGAAGGCGGGGTGTTGACCGAAGCTGTGCGTCAACGTCCATATTCTGTGGTGTTACTTGACGAAGTGGAAAAAGCCCACGCAGATGTCATGAATATGTTTTACCAAGTGTTTGAAATGGGTGTAATGCGTGATGGTGAAGGCCGTGAAATCGATTTTAGAAACACGGTTATCATCATGACTTCTAATTTAGGGGCTGAGCAAATCATCAATGCTTGTACACCAGAAACCGAGCAGCAGGCCATGCAGCAAATGGTGGATGGGATCATTCAGCAGGGTGTACCTGAAGACGAAGAAGCACAAGACAACAACGAACAAGAAACACCGTTTGAGAGACCGAGCTTTCAGCAGCTAGTCAGCTTAATTAAGCCAAACTTGCTCGCGCATTTTGCACCTGCGCTTTTAGCGCGTATGCAGGTTGTGCCTTTCTTCCCGCTAGATACCGATGTGTTAAAACATATCGTGGCACTAAAGCTTGAGAAGGTCGCGGCGCGACTTCATGACAATCACGCAATACAACTGCGCGTAGATCAAACAGCGCTAGATTATCTAGCCGATAAATGCGCTATGTCTGATAGCGGCGCACGATTGGTTAACGCAACAATTGAACAACAAATTTTACCTGGGATCGCTCGTTCAATTTTGGGCTTTATGAGCGAAGAAGATATGCCAGACCTGCTGACGCTGACACTGGATGAAAATGGTGAAATTGAAGCCGTATTCGCCGACTTAAGCTAACGGTAGATACGAGTAAGGAGACAAAAATGGAAATGCTAGCATCACTTGCCGATAAACTGCCTAAGGCAAACGAAAGTCACTTTGCAATCGAAATTGCGGGGCTATCAGGAAGTTTATTTAAAGTATTGAGTTTTGAATCACACAATGACAGCTTATGCAGTGACTATCGCTTCGATATTGAGGTGTTAAGTGAAGAGCTAATTGAGCCTGATCTGGTGATTGGTAAAGATGTTACATTTTCCATTACGTGGGCGATGTCTGACAGAACGGTTTCGGGAATTATTACCGAATATGTTTGCCATGGTCGCAGTCATCAAGGCTACGTGTATACCTTATCCTTTCAATCACTTTTGGTGTTGCTCAAACATCAACGATCAAATCGCGTTTTTACCGACATGTCTGCGGATGCCATCGTGAAAAGTGTGTTAGACAAGGCAGGGTTCCCGTCAGGAAAATTGCAACTAAAGGCATCATCGCCAACCCTTGCTATGACAGTGCAGTATGACGAAAGCGACTTTGACTTTGTGACGCGTCTAATGCGCCGCTACGGTTTTGTTTACGGCAGCACAGAGTCAACGGGCAGTCAAGCTAATCTGTCAGTGTTTGGCAGCAGCAGTGATTTTTCTTCAGAGATGGAAGAGATAACTTTGCCTTACGCGTCACCTACTGGACAGGTTAGGCCGAGCGAGTCTGTTTTTGCCTTTTCTAAAAAGGCGAGTCTACGAAATAGCGGCTTTAGGCTGTATGACGAGGACTATGAAAAAGGCTGTGCACTGTCTGTTAATAGCAATAATCAAACAGAGGTGGGCGGCTTTGGTGAAGACAGCATATTTGCTGAAAACTTCATGACAAAAGGAGATGGCGATACGCTTACCAAAGTGCACCAGCAAAGCATTGATTGTCAGAGAAACCTTTTTGTTATCGATACCGACTGTCGGGCGCTTCGTCCGGGTGTCGCTTTAACCATAACCGATCACCTTAATTACAGCGGTCGTTACTTAGTGGTGTCTGTTGCTCATAAAGGCTGCCAAGGCGGTAGCGTTGAATACGGTTCCAAGGTAAAAGGCTTAACCTATAAAAACCAAGCGACGATTATCCCAATTGATGTGCAGTTTAAAGCGCCTGTGATTAAGCGTAAAAAGGTCTTTGCATCGTTTAACGCCACGATTGAGCAAGAAGTGGATGACAAAGGGCGCTATAAAGTCAAGCTGCCATTTAACCAAGATGGTGAAGGGGAAGAGAGTAAACCGACTCGACTTATGCAGCACTATGGTGGGCCTGGCGGGCACGGCATGCACTTTCCTTTAAACAAAGGAACTGAGGTTATTGTGGCGGGCGAAAATGGAGATTTAGACAGACCGGTCATTCTCGGTGCGTTATTTAACGATGAAGCACTAAGCCCGGTAACTGCAGAGAATGCCACCGAAAATAAATTGGTGACGAAGGCAGAAAACACTTTGTTGATGGATGACAAACAAGGCGAAGAAAAAATCCAACTGTTCACCAAAGCGCAAGAAAATATACTCGAATTTAATGCCACAGAAGGCAGCGAATTTATCAAGCTTGAAACCAAAAAAGGTTACATCGATATTAAATCGAAAGAAGCGATGACGCTGCAATCACAAGCGAATATTGTTGCACAAGCAGACAAAGAAATAAGCATTCGCGCAGAAGATGCTGTGTATATCCAAAGTATTGAGTCCAATATTGAAATCAATGCCAAAGAGGCGATTCAACTCACCGCAGACACCGACATTAAAATTCAGTCTGCTGACAGCAATATTCAATTCGAAGCGCAGCAATCCATCAATCTTGAGGCTGCGCAAGACATCAGTTACTTCAGTGTTGGCGGTAACGTTGAGCTTGCGGCGCAAAATGGTAACTTGACCATTAATGCCGATAGAAACATTTCTATCGTTGGCCAAGGTAGCGGCTCAATTCAGCTCTCTCAAGGCGGCGGAAAAATAGAAATCGATGCGGCAGGTAATATTACTATCGATGCGAACAACTTGAACTTAAGCGCCAGCAATATTTCAGTGTCTGGCTCAGCAATTAGCCATAACTAAGCAGGGAGCAAAGTCTATGAAAACCAATGTTGTACAATTTTCTCCGTCGTTAAGCAACATCGTATGGCGTGTATCCGCCATTGATAAATTAGGCAAAGTGTTACGAGTGAAGTGTGACGGATCTAATGTAGAAATGAAGGTTAACGGTCAATTAGACAGTGTGACACGCGTAAGTATTGACGATGAAGTGTTGCTACATAGCGTGGCAATGCCTATCGTTATTGGTCGCTTAGCTGCACCGCAAGACTTTCCGGCGGCGTCGGTGACAAATAACAACGGCACCGTGGTGTTAAATGGCGAGCAAGAAGTCTGTGTCAAAACCAAAAATGGCAGCATTGCGATCAACGGCAATGGTGAGATACAGCTTGAAGGTAAACTGTTAAACGCCGATATTGAGCAAGATCTCAGCCTCCAAGGCTGGCCAATTCGATTAAATTAAGCTGATACGGTGTGACTATGTTTTTAGCTGCAACCAAATTGACCGTTCACCGTCAGCAACTCAAGTCGCTTTGGCGTCATTATCAAAAGTTTAATGCACGCCAAGTAGTTGAGACTGGGCGTTTACATGCTCTTGAAAAACAACTATTAAATCATGTGTATACCTTAGCTGCGACGGACGAAGAACACTGGATAAACCGCTCACAACTAGATTGTATCGCGCATGGGTCGATTGATGATGTATTTACGTTAACCCAAGAGATTGACTCACCTCAGCTGTTATTACTCATTAATCATCTTTTTGGGACAAGAGCGCTTGAAGATCAAGCCAGTGAAATCATCACGGCTATTAATCGCGAGCCTGCGCTTGCCGAGTTACTCATTCATAACTTATCAGCATGGCGCATTGATTTTGGTGATGCACTCAGGCAGAGAATTTTATCAACCGATGAAAATTGGCCTACGAGCCTTATCTATTTAGCATTTAGTACGGCTAACTTGTCGCGCCACCAACTTATGGCTGCACTTGAACATAGCAACCCTGAAATTGCCTACACGGCATTGGTGAATATGTGG
The DNA here is from genome assembly GCF_002289345.1 of Pseudoalteromonas sp. HM-SA03. Classification (GTDB taxonomy): domain Bacteria; phylum Pseudomonadota; class Gammaproteobacteria; order Enterobacterales; family Alteromonadaceae; genus Pseudoalteromonas. Next base: position 144,974 of record NZ_NSDG01000089.1, read on the forward strand.
CTGTGTAATACAGAGCAACTTTCAGAGCACTTAGTTAAGCGGTTTGCGATGACCGATGATGCCGCGCTAAAAGCAAAACTATTGCAGCTGGCAGGTTTACTCGATGAGCCAAAATGGGATGAACCATGCTTACTTTATTGTCAGCATAATCCAAGCTACATTGCAGAAGTATTTCCGTACTTTTCTCATACCCGGTCGTTACAAAATCTAATTAAGTTACTTGAAGTCCCCAGTACCGCTCGTCCGGCTTACGAGGCGTGGAAACAAATCACCGATCGCGACTTGCCTGAAGAATTCGCAATAAGTGATGCACAAACTGGCGTTCAATCTCAAAAATCGCAAAAATTACCCAGTTTTAAGCAAGCAGAATACGAACGCCAAGCCCTAATAACAGCAAATACCCAACATCAACTCGCAGGGCGTAGAGTCTCTGAGCCAAAAGATTGGTTACAACAGGGATTGGCTGGCCTTGCTATACAGCGCAAGCTTTCCAAGATTTCCTCGCACGCACTTGGCGCTGCGCTTTTTTACATGCCGATGGCTCATCTTCAGTGGCAATCAGTGAAACAGGAGTTGAACAATGCTAGTGAATGAATCCGAGTGGCAAAGTAGCACGGTTGAGGCTTGGGATGAGGAAAAAGATCCCATCGTAGTCATCGCTGTAAAGCAGAACTTTGAATACGACGTAAAGGGTAATGTATATCCCGATCCAACTGGAGCGCCTGTTGTACTTGCTGATGACTTCGACGGTGAAGGGCTTGAAGCCAGCCTAACCGCCGTTAGCGAAGTTCAGCCCTATAAAACCGGTTTTGAAGTATATGGTGAATTGACCTGTTTTCCACCAACCGACAAGCAAGCGCGAGTGATAGAAGTAGGACTCAAACTTGGCTGTGACGACAGGGTCTTTGTTGATAAATTACTGCGAGTTACTGGTGAGCGTGTGTGGAAGCGATCGCTATTCGGGCCCGTGGCGAGCGACCCACAAGTATTATCGTCCTGTGTATTAAATTACCAACTTGCCTATGGCGGCACAAGTCCGTCGGATGAAGAACAAGTTTCAACCCAGAATCCCCTTGGTCGTGGCTATAATCTCAAAAATAAAGAAGCGAAAGGCCAGCCATTGCCACAAGTGGAGTATGCTAATCAGGTATTAAAAAAACCGAGTCACGACACTGCGGTTGCAAGCTTTGCAGCGATCCCACCATTTTGGTCGCCAAGGGTGGATAAACTTCCTGAGGTTGACGAAGCCCAAGCTTTAGCGGGCAAATTCCCATTTAAAGAAGCAGTTCCCGCTGCGCATTATCAAGTCGCACCGCAAGACCAACAGACTCAAAACCCATTTAGTGATGGCTGGTGGATTGACATGATGGGCTTGACGCCAGATTTGCCTTATGGACAAAGCTTAAAGCTAACGTTGCCCAGAATCGTGCCTCGCTGTCGTTTGGTTAATGGCCCAGACGCCGCGCCTATTGATATGCAGTGTGATACGCTGGTAATTGACTCACAAACACAGCAGTTTTCATTAATTTGGCGAGGAAAGGTAAAAAAGAGCCAAACGGGCAGTAACAGCGTGTTCTTAGTCGAAGAGGCACAAACGCAAGGAGTGGCACATGCAGTTTGAATTAATCGCGCTAGAAACCCTCGCCGGTAACCATCCTAGTGCTTTATATACCGCGGTCGCAAACAACATGCGCTTTTGCACGCCAAGCAAAGCTATTGTTAGGTACGATATAAGCCTCGACGCCCCATACTTGCGCGCACAAATCGAAGAGATCTCGGTCACGTTACGTAAAGACCGCTGTTTAACCATTCTTGAATCTTTATTAAATCAGACAAAACAACGGTTTGATGGCAGTGCCAACACATGGGACGGCACCATTAATCTAGTTACTGCCAATACAAAAGCAGCAGAGCCATATATAGAGGTGTCTGATGTTAGGGCGCTTTGTGACCATCTTGAGCTGAACGTTGACGATATTCAGTTGCATAAAACGCTTGATATTGATTCGCTCTCGCCAAATAGTCTCTATGTATTTGTAGATAGTTGCGTTGGTTATGATGAAGCGTCAAAACCAAACTGGGTAGGAAAGCTACAAGTTGTTGGCGGCCCTGAAGGTGTTGTATTAAGTGAAGGCGGTTGCGCATTGCTTGGTACAAACGCGAGTAAAGATGGATGCCAAATTAAAGCATATCAGGGCGACTTAGGTGAGCTATTAAAAGAGCTGCACGCAGAGATAAATGAGCCCTATATTTCGACCCGCTTACTCAGTGAACAGTGGCAAAGAGAGTGGCTTAATGCCAGCCGGGCCCTGTACCAAGAACACGACGCGTTAATTGAACTCAACAACACGGCAAATACCATTGGTTATATTGGCGCTGGCCATAATGCAATGGGACTTGCGGTTGCCAGCAGTTATTTACACAACCCGTTAAATAGCCACATTGAAAGAGTGTGGCTGATCACAGAGCAAGAAAAACCACAATTAATCTCAGTAACAAGGAGTGTGTTATGAGCTTTATCGCAGCAGTAAAGGGAAAAGAGCCAGATTCGATTCAGTATGATCAAGATGCAATGTCTGCAATGCTTCGAGTAGGCGGGAGTGTGTCGTGGCGACATAATAATCCTGCATTGTTAAAGCTTACTATCGCAGCGAAAAATAATGGCGCCATTGGCTGTGTAAATGGGATAGCCGTATTTCCTGACAAGGCCAGCGGTGAAAACGCATTTATAGATGAGATTGCGCGCGCTAAATATGGCGATATGGTATTGGGTGAAATNGATAACTGAGTTTGCCAGTGACTATATTGTNTCCACCGCCTAAGTGGGACGATGAAAAAAACGAGCCGATTTTACCTCATGAAGAACCAGAAACAGGCATGGATATGCATAAGCCAATTGATGACGCCAGAGCGTTTTTAGACTTAGTTGAACGCAAAATAGGATGGCAAGCTGGCAGCGAGGAACAAATCGAAAAAGATGTAGATAGCGAAGCGCAGCAGGTAGGCATCGTAAGCGGCCAAAACGTATTAATTAATGGTCGCACCGCAGTCCATAAAGACAGTGGTGGCATGCTAAATACCATAGATGTGTGCTGGACTAAGATTGGTAAGGTTGTTGTGCCAATTCCTTATAGCAATCTCGCCAAATCGGGTGATGCAGCGAGCACGGCAAGCTCGGTAAAAATCAATGGCAACCCTGCAGCCAATATAAAAAGTAACTTTTCAAAAAGCACCGGTGACCAACCCGGTAAAAAGAAAGGCATTGCCAGTGGCACAATCAAAGGCAAAGCAGAGTTTATTACCAGCTCTTTTGATGTGTATATCGAAGGAAAACCCGCCGTACGCCAAGGAGATCTTATGATCTCTAACAGTAAAAACACGCCACCTTCTCCCTTGAATCAACCGGGCGGTGCGACCCCTAGCTCACTGTCAGTGGCAAAAAGAGATGCAACGGGTACTGAACAAGATCCAATCCAAAGTGCATTTGGTCTAAATAATCAAAGCAGCCGTAGTCTTATCTCGCAGGGAAATTTCGTGACAAAGCAAGGCGCAAATAAACAACAAAAAAAACTAGAGCAGGGAGGGTAATAAAGTATGGGTACACATATTTTTAATACTGAACTCAATGACGAGCAAGCACCTTGTACGCTGGAATTGCAACTTCAAGGATTAAATGGCAAAGATTGTACTGTACCACTTGGTTTTGCTGAAGTTCAACGAGCGTCATCACCAAAACCGGATGACCAAATTCCTTTTGTAGAGACGGTAGAGTTACGTGTGTTCTCAGACGCTTCGCTTGATATTAACAAAGCAAAGGCTCCTGAATACGTGCCCATGTTTAAAGATCAAAAAGAATTTCAAGAAGATGAGCCGGTTGGTTACTACTACTTTTTTGTTAATGGTTATTTGTGGCGAGAAATAGCCGCCATTTCAGGTGGCATGCTCAGTGAAGTTGACCTTCGTGAGTATCACGGTCAAAGCTTCAGGCCCAACAACGGCACGCACATGCCAAGACTCACATTGCCAATTCGCGCAAAAGGCCTATTCTCAGACTCAACTTCAGTTGAAACCATGACTTATCAAGTTGCCTTTTCACGCGTGCAATGGTCGTGGGATTACATCAGCGCGCTTGGAGATATGAAACCTGATGACAGCCGCTTTGATAAAAAGCCAATGACGTCAAAGTGCCCAGACGAAGGAAAAGCCTCGACCTATCGTAGTGAGCGCATGCAAACTATCGACTTTTCATCAGCCCCCAACTGGGACAGTATTGAAAACCTAAAAGCCAACGAAGACGGTGAACCCTGTATCTATTTGCATGATGTTTTGGGGATTGTACAAAATTTAAAACTTGAGGGTGATGTCTTATATCTGGCGTTTGTGCAGCATCAAAACCACCTAGCTTCCCAAGACTTCTACGATTCCGCACTCCTTGCCTCAACCATGTTTGCAAACCCTGAGCTTTTTGAATCCGAGATGGAAACTTATCAAGTGCGGGGGTTCGATGGACCAGAAACTCGACATAACTTAGTTTATACAAAGAAGGATAAACAATCAGCAGCAACTAGAAAGATAGGCGAGAGCCTAAGTCTTGAAAAGCTGCAAAAGCATTTAGTCCATACGTCAGAAGAACTACCGAACCTTATCACTAAAATTAAGCAATTTTTACGCTTTAGAGAGGATCTTCTTCATTTTTTTGAGGGCAAATACGGTGAACAAAAAGAGATTAATCTGGCGGATACCTGTCGAAACAATCAGATAGCGCCACCCACCAGCTTCACCGCCGCCTACTGGGACTTGAGTCTTTTGTCGCCGCTTGCTTATCGAAATGCATTTGAATGTGCATACGGGCACTTAAATAGCTTAAATATTTCTGAAAAAACATTCCCTATTTACTTTCCCGCATTGGTTGACCATCAAGTCCGCAAGTTTATTGCTGAAAAGCTTAAAAAAATACACGAAGGTTATAAAGATTTCACTTCTAAACTTCACTCGGACGATAACTCATGGTTATGCATTCAATTTACGCCACAAGAAGATTTATATGGCGAAGATTTAAAATCAGAAAATTACATTGTTGATAATATTCGAAGTGAGTTTGGTGCTTATAACCCTGAAAAGCTGACGCAAGCAGCGTTTGAAAGAGACATAGATAAAAACGAGTATCCCTTTTTATTTCTTGAGCTTAGATTTCTCCAAGTAGTTGAGAAAGGGCTAAGTGAAAACCTCGTATACTGGCAACAAAGCTTCGCAAATAGGACGCTTGCAGATGCCAATCAGTATATAGGTTTTTATCATAAGGTAGGAGTCATAGCAAAAAGTGCCAGCTTAAGTACTTTTAGTGATATTGAATTGCACGATTTTAATAATGTACCTGCCAACCGCGTAGTCATCACAGCGCCTATGACTAAGCACCCTTTATTTGAAGCCTTTAAGGTACAACAAAGAGATATAGATAAAGAAAGGAAACAAAACCGAACAGTGATACCAGAGTTAGGTGAACAACATGCTAAATCTGAGCACGCTCTAACAAAGGCTTTGGCAGCAAGAAAGGCGGGAAAGCCGATTCATGGTAACCATATTGCAACGATAGCTACGCGACTTCGCAATGAACTTGAAGGCTACAAGACGTTTAAAACCTTGCCCGCAAGTGTGGTGAGAGGCGAAATTGAAAATATGCTAGATGAAGTAATTGATATTGAAGGGACCTTTAAAGACCACACGAGTGCCGGAGGTAAAGTACTCACCAGACTCGCATCCAACTTTTCTAGGGAAGAGATCTATGAAGAAAACATTATAAGAGCGGAACGAGGTCTCAAAACAATTAACTATACACCACGTCAAGTAACCGAATTTGAGGGAAAACGCTTTGCCTCTGTACCACTTGCTTTGCTCACGGGGATTACAGTCATAAAAACCTATATGGACTATGAGAAAGAGTTTGCGGAGGAGAAAGGTGGTGTTGCTTATCGAGGGCATAAACATATTTCCTTAATTTTGGGTGGGCTAGTTGCGGTAGGCACGGTGTTAGAAAATTACGATAAATCAAAGTTTACTAAAATGATATCAAAGGATTTGCTAAAAGAATCTAACTTAAAGGCGAAAGTGTCAATTTTGCGAATTGCAGGGGGAGTAGCTGGGGCAGCCGCAGCTTATGTTCAATTTTGTGATTCACTAAAGCTTTATGAGAAGCGTGATATAGATGCTGCTGTAGCGGGTGTAATGTCAGCCGGTTTGGGGCTCGCTAGTGCTCTTTGGGGCGCTTATTTTGTGGCAATGGGGCCTATTGGTTGGATGCTTTTTATTGGTTCGATAGTATTTGCGATCTTATCCGCAATGTGGACAGACTCAGAAATAGAAAGGTGGTGTAAACGCGGTATTTTTAGTAGTGCTAATGTTAAACTTGAGGAACTACAAAAAAGCGAGGATAAAGAAGAAAAAGCATTTAGTAACCCCCAAAAATACCTGTTACATATTATGAAAATAATCTTAAAGCCCGCGGTGGAAGTTAAGAAGGTCGGTGTGGGAAAGTATATTGTTGAGGTCTACCCATCTGATTTTATTAGCGGCACTTCAGAGTTGGAGTTATCATTGAGCTTTTTGTCAGGTATAGGAGGTGATCCATATAACCGACTAAGACAAGGAGACTTAAAAAAAGTCACAGGTCTAGATAATTATAAATCAACCTATGATAAAAATAACAAAATGATCAAAGCAAGCTACTTTATCTCTATTGATGGGGATTATCTAAACTCAGTAAAGTTTACTTTGAAATTTAGGTTTAACAATGAAATAACAACAAAAGGGGAGCATGATGCTTGATTCTTTTTACTATAACTGTTACCTAAATGCAAAAACGTATGGATCGTACAAAAAAAGGGCTGGCGTAAGCTTTACAGCGGGTATGATTGATACCATTTATGATAAACGGTTCCATAAGCCCCACCGTTTCAAAAGCTACAGTAGCGGCAATTCTGTCGTTAGGCTAGTACTACTTGCTCCTTTTCTTTTATCAACGACTGCACTATTAGGTTCTTTAAGCACTATTATTGTTTGTTTATTTGAAGGTATACCGTGGATGGAACACTTAACAGTAATAGGCTGGTTAATGTTATTAAATTTTGCTCTGGTCAATCTTACTCCCTATTTGTCGACCTTCGTTGGAGAAAAATGCGTTTATTTTGATAGAGAAAAACAAAAAGTTTCGTTTACTTTGGATATACCTTATTGTACTGAGCGAGATGAGTTCGGGCATTGTTGCTTTGATTACTCAGAGATAAACTTACGCTATCAACGTGTAACTACAGATCAGTATGGTGCAATGACCTATGCGCCAATCATTAGCCATAAAAATGGGCAGAAATTTCCCAAAGCCAAAATTACTGCCATTGTTGATGAGAACCCTCGTAGCCCGATAGAGTGCCTAATTTTATTTGAAGATATCCGCCGCTTTATGGATAAAAGTAAACCACTCCCTGAGTCGCCAGAATATGAGGGGTTNTAGGCATCTAGATCCAGTTACAGCGGAGCANCGATAAAGCGATAGGTAGACCTGCAAACTATTGGAGCGAGATGTCGTTTGCACAACAAGTTGAGATAGGGAATAAAGTATACGAACCCATTAAGGAACTGAATGAACAATTCCCTAAAGAGCCACTTCCGGAAATGAAAGAGCCGTGGAAGCACTGGCAACCGGATGGTAAAAAAGGAGAAGGGAAAGGGTTGAAGCATGAGATCCTACTAATCGCCATGCAGCTATTTACAGCAAAACCGATGTAAAAGTGGCTCGATATTAATATGAGAAATACACGTTATAATGGTTTTTTTAGGACTTTCGACTTTAGGTTCTCTTCTAACAATGAAAACAATGGCTTGGCTTTTTTTAGTAACTCTGAGCATGATAAGGTATACTTAAAAGTCGAATCTGAAAAGTGGCGATATCATATTGTTTTAAAAGAAAATGATGGGAGGAAGTTTTTTGATTTTCTTCCTCTAGCGTTGTGTCTCACTCTCTGGGGATATCTCGCATTCACCTTGATATTTAATATCTTTTCTTTTGAGATTTCTAGAAAAGAGTACTTTGAAAGCTTCCTTCAACTTTTCTTCACTAATTTATTTTTTTCTCTCTTTTTCTTAAATGTTTACCCACTATTTTTAAATAAAATTGAACGTAGATACGCCTACTTCGATAGAGTTAAACAAACCGTTAGTTTTAGTTTTGATGTTGGCTCAGACGAGCTGGATGAGTTNTGGCAATCAGTGTTTTCCATGGCTGGATATAGAAGCAGAAATTTTTGAGCAAATTGGCGATATGGGAGTTCCACGTTTTTTTGTCCGTTTAGTGCACAAAGATCGTGATAAATACCCAAAGGTAAACCTTTGTATGGATGTTGTGGGAATACAAAANTTCAGCTATGTACTGCCATTTAAGGTGGGAGCTGATAATTCGACATATGGATAATACCAAACCACTACCAGATATTCCTATCTATGAGCTTGATAGAAGCAAAGATGAATTGACTAAGGAGTTTGATAAGCAAAACAATCGACCAAAGCTTTTTTGGGCTGGGTTTAGTTTGGGAGAGCAGAGTCGATTAAAACGACTTTATGAAGAAGACGCAGCAGATTTTAACTTCACTTACGGCCCTGAACGTGAGGAAATTGTAAAGCCTTGGTTAAAGTGGAAACCAGATCTGACTCAAGAGCAGGTCAATAAAAAGCAAAGCTTTATAAAAGTCGCGTTAATACAGATTCTAACAGGGTTACCATAACGGTTGCTACAGCTTTTTCAGGGAGGAAAATAGTGAACACACTTCAGAAAAATAGTTTCTTTAATCGGTTTTTTCGTGAAAATAGCTTTAAAGGTGGGCTAAGTAAAAATAGGCATGGTTTGGCAGTTTATAGAAGGTTTTACACTCCAAAGTTGGATTTGTATTTAAATACAAGTGAACGCTATTATTATGCGGAAAAGCCTGGTAGTACAACGTTTTTTTTATTTTATTTACCATGTGGTATTTCTTTTGCTATTTGGGTCTTGCTACTTTTGAACTTTCTTGTTGTTATTTTTACTGACGAAGGTTTTTACTGGCCGATTCTATTTATAATTCCAATTTACTCCTTTATAATGGTTAATTTTTTAGGCTTAACATATGATCGCGTCAGGTTTAAAGGAGCTTACTTTGACCGCAAGGATCAAAAAGTCAGCTTTACGTGGAAGATAGAAAACGCTAGTGAATTTGATCGATTTGGTAATCCAACATTCGATTGGAAAGACATTGAGTGTCACACTAAAAATGAATTTGCAACTTTAGGTATAATGAAAGGGTTTATTGAAATAAGACATAAAGACTTAGAGCTTTACCCGAATGCGAAACTAACAATAAATGCCTCTGGTGATACGTCGAAGCCTGTACGGTGTTTTTTGGAATGGGAGGCGATTGTAAGGCATATGCAGCAAGATAAACCTCTACCTGATACACCGGAATACGAGCTGTATCGAGAGTTGGATCCGCTCACGAAATCGTTTGATAAAAGCAATGGTCGACCAAAAGGCTTTTGGACACAATTCAGCCTTGAACAGCAAAGAGAAATTGAAGAGAAAATATTTCAGGAAGCTATAAAATTTGACTGGTCTGAGGGCAAAGTTCAACCAGAAATTACAAAACCGTGGGAAGTATGGACCCCTGATCCCACACGGCCACCTAAGCCAAGAGGTATGTTTACTATGATAATGTTACAGCTAGTATTTTGCTATCCGGAATAGGGTTTATAGTTATAACTGGCTTCAGACTTGATGCCAATGACTGCCAAATTAATCGTATGGATGTATGGTAGGAATTAATCATAATAAGTGGTTCTTTGTCGACTAAAAAAGTTAAGGACATTAAGGGATTAAAAATACAAGGAGAGTTATGCTTGATTCTTTTCACTACAACTATTATTTGACTATAAACACCTTTGGGTTTTATAGAAAAAGAGCTGGTGTTTGCTTTACAGCAGATATGATAACTGGTGTCTGTGGTAAAAGATTTAATAAGCCGCATCGTTTTAAAACCTGCACTAGCGGTAATTCGATTGTTAGAGTGGTATTATTAAGCCCTTTTCTTTTATCAACAACCGCATTGTTGATATTTTTAACAGCGATCATAGTCGGTGTGTTCACCGAACAGGAATGGTTTCACATGCTCAAAGCAATAGGTTGGCTAATACCTATTAACTTTGCGCTAGTAAATCTTACCCCCTACCTGTCAACTTTTGTTAAAGAAAAATGCGTTTATTTTGATAGAGAAAAACAAAAAGTATCGTTTACTTTGGATATACCCAATTGCGCAGAGCGAGATGAGTTCGGGAATTG
>NZ_NSDG01000009.1:0-1455 GCF_002289345.1 Pseudoalteromonas sp. HM-SA03
TGGGCTGAGGATTACTATCAACACTCCCCAGAACAGGATCCTAAAGGGCCAAAAGAAGGCACAAAAAAGGTTATGCGAGGTGGCAGTTTTTTAGAATCTCCCCGCGGTAGTAATGTATATACACGGCAAGAATCTGAGAAACTAAAAAAGGCATACAGGGCAACTGGATTTCGCTGCGCGCTATATCAAGCTAAGCCACTTTCTGTTCAATCAGTTAACTAATTCATTGTCATCTCATTTATCACCGTAAAAAGTCAGCGTTTATTCAAACTGCTTACTTTATGCTGTAGCAATTTTGATTTCGCCTGTACGCTTGGTATGCTTGAGCTGCACTAAGGATAAATAAGTAACATACGGAAAGTCACCATATGGAAAATAAACGGATACATTCACTCCCCCACTTTGCCAACGTTAACCGCCGCAATATTCTCGCTAATCAATGCACAACCGCTCCAAGTCTCGCATTACTATGCTTAGTCATAAGCGGGTGTGACGACCTTGGCCAACAAATAGACGCGCTTACTGGCGAGCAAGACAAACAAGTGCAAGCACTGATTGAGCGCACTAAAGCCCAAATGGTGTTTGTTGAAGGCGGCAGCTTTATGATGGGCGATGGCGGTGGTCCTAATAACTTGCCTTGGACCATAGCCCGCGACAATAAACCCGCTCATAAGGTGACCCTTACCAGCTATTCAATGGGCGCTTATGAGGTAAGCTATGGCGATTTTGATTTATATACCGCGGTAAACGACCTACCAAGAACCATGTGGACAAAATGGGATAAAGATGAATTCTGGCGCGCCCCTGAATTTCCGGCAGGCGTAAGTTGGTATGGTGCTAAGAACTATTGTTTATGGCTGGCGAAACTCACACAACTCCCAATTGATTTACCAACAGAAGCACAATGGGAATTTGCAGCACGAAACCGTGGTGAAAACATTTTGTTTGCCACCAATACTGGTATGCTTGAGCTCGGTGTAAATTACTCTCTCGCCGAAGAGCCTGAACCGCATATTAGTGGCACCTATCCACCTAACCCATTGGGGTTTTATGATTTAAGCGGCAATATGATTGAATGGGTCAATGATTGGTGGGCTGAGGATTACTATCAGCACTCCCCAGAACAGGATCCTAAAGGGCCAAAAGAAGGCACAAAAAAGGTTATGCGAGGAGGAAGATTTTTAGAGTCTCCTCGCGGTAGTAATGTATATACACGGCAAGAGTCAGATGAGCTTGATGAAGCGTATCGTGCTAAAGGATTTCGCTGTGCGCTAAATCAAGCGAAGTCACTTTCTGTTCAAGCAGTTAACTAGTGCATTGTCATCACATTTATCTCCGTAAAAAGTCAGCGTTTATTCAAACTACTTACTTTATGCTGTTGCAGTTTTGATTTCGCCTGTACGCTTGGTATGCTTGAGCTGCACTAAGGATAAATAAGTAACATACGGAAAGTCA
>NZ_NSDG01000009.1:1492-3600 GCF_002289345.1 Pseudoalteromonas sp. HM-SA03
CCTCCCACTTTGCCAACATTAACCGCCGCAATATTATCACCAATAAATACACAACCGTTCCCAGCCTCGCAGTACTGTGTGTGGTAATGACAGGGTGTGACGACCTAGGCCAACAAATAGACGCGCTTACTGGCGAGCAAGACAAACAAGTACAGGCACTTATTGAGCGCACTAAAGCCCAAATGGTGTTTGTTGAAGGCGGCAGCTTTATGATGGGCGATGGCGGAGGTCCTAATAACTTGCCTTGGACCATAGCCCGCGATAATAAACCCGCTCATAAGGTGACCCTTACCAGCTATTCGATGGGCGCTTATGAGGTAAACTATGGCGATTTTGATTTATATACCGCAGTAAATGACCTGCCAAAAACCGTGTGGGAAGAATGGGATAAAGATGAATTCTGGCGCGCCCCTGACTTTCCTGCAGGCGTAAGTTGGTATGGTGCTAAGAACTATTGTTTATGGCTGGCGAAACTCACACAACTCCCAATTGATTTACCAACAGAAGCACAATGGGAATTTTCAGCACGAAACCGTGGTGAAAACATTTTGTTTGCCACCAATACTGGTATGCTTGAACTCGGTGTAAATTACTCTCTCGCCGAAGAGCCTGAACCGCATATTAGTGGCACCTATCCACCTAACCCATTGGGGTTTTATGACTTAAGCGGCAATATGATTGAGTGGGTCAATGACTGGTGGGCTGAGGATTACTATCAACACTCCCCAGAACAGGATCCTAAAGGGCCAAAAGAAGGCACAAAAAAGGTCATGCGTGGCGGGATGTTTTTAGAATCTCCCCGTGGCAGCAATGTATATACGCGCCAAGAGTCCGATGAACTTGATGAGGCCTATCGCGCGATAGGCTTTCGCTGCGCGCTATATCAAGCGAAGCCACTTTCTGTTCAATCAGTTAACTAATTCATTGTCATCTCATTTATCACCGTAAAAAGTCAGCGTTTATTCAAACTGCTTACTTTATGCTGGGGTGATTTTGAGCTCGCCTGTACCCTTGGTATGCTTGAGCTGCACTAAGGATAAATAAGTAACATACGGAAAGTCACCATATGGAAAATAAACGGATACATTCACTCCCCCACTTTGCCAACATTAACCGGCGCAATATTCTCGCCAATCAATACACAACCGTTCCCAGCCTCGCAGTACTGTGTTTGGTAATGACCGGGTGTGACAACCTTGGCCAACAAATAGACGCGCTTACTGGCGAGCAAGACAAACAAGTGCAAACACTGATTGAGCGCACTAAAGCCCAAATGGTGTTTGTTGAAGGCGGCAGCTTTATGATGGGCGATGGCGGTGGTCCTAATAACTTGCCTTGGACCATAGCCCACGACAATAAACCCGCTCATAAGGTGACCCTTACCAGCTATTCGATGGGCGCTTATGAGGTAAGCTATGGCGATTTNNNAGTAAACGACCTACCAAAAACCATGTGGGAGGATTGGGGTAAAGGGGAAGTTTGGCGCGCACCTGAATTCCCTGCGGGAGTGAGTTGGTATGGTGCTAAGAACTATTGTTTATGGCTGGCAAAACTCACACAACTCCCAATTGATTTACCAACAGAAGCACAATGGGAATTTGCAGCACGAAACCGTGGCGAGAATATTCTTTTTGCCACAGATAACGGGCGGATAGAAGAAGGCCGGAATTATGAACTAAATACTGATTATGCGGAGCCTTCTGGCACATACCCCGCTAACCCATTAGGATTTTATGATTTAAGCGGCAATATGATTGAGTGGGTCAATGACTGGTGGGCTGAAGATTATTATCAACACTCCCTAGAATTAGATCCCAAAGGACCTAAATCGGGAACCAAAAAAGTAAGGCGTGGCGGGATGTTCTTGGAATCTCCTCGCGGTAGTAATGTATATACCCGCCAAGAATCTGAAAAATTGGAAAAAGCGTACAGAGTTACTGGTTTTCGTTGTGCTCTAAATCAAGCGAAGCCAATTCCTGTTCAATCAATTAACTAGTTCATTGTCATCGTAAAAGTCAGCGTTTATTCAAACTACTAACTTTATGCTGTAGCAATTTTGATTTCGCCTGTACGCTTGGTATGCTTGAGCTGCACTAAGGATAAATAAG
>NZ_NSDG01000009.1:3647-4007 GCF_002289345.1 Pseudoalteromonas sp. HM-SA03
CAATAAACGGATACATTCATTCCCCCACTTAGCCAACATTAACCGGCGCAATATTCTCGCTAATCAATACACAACCGTTCCCAGCCTCGCAATACTGTGTTTGGTAATGACCGGGTGTGACGACCTTGGCCAACAAATTGACGCGCTTACTGGCGAGCAAGACAAACAAGTGCAAACACTGATTGAGCGCACTAAAGCCCAAATGGTGTTTGTTGAAGGCGGCAGCTTTATGATGGGCGATGGCGGTGGTCCAAATAACTTGCCTTGGACCATAGCTCGCGATAATAAGCCCGCTCATAAGGTGACCCTTACCAGCTATTCGATGGGCGCTTATGAGGTAAGCTATGGCGATTTTGATTT
>NZ_NSDG01000090.1 GCF_002289345.1 Pseudoalteromonas sp. HM-SA03
TTGCTTTCCTAGGTCTTGCCAGTTGATGTCTCTTAGGTATTTAACTGGGTCGCCTTTGCCGAGCTTGCGTAGTACGGCAAGCGCAGCCGAGAGCGATTCTCCAGTATTTTTTAAGATAACCTTTCCTACGCCTTTGACGGCTGAGCCCACAACTGGCACTAAACCAATGCCGGTGAGGGTAAAGGCAAGCCAAGCGTCGGTGTCGTTGGCTTCATCATCGTCAGTCAGTAGCATGACATTGGCAATGATATCTCGTAAATCCATGACTTGGTCGATAATCGGTATCATGGAAATCAAGGTGCCTACCACGATTTGNGGAGGGGTTTTGATTAAAGTCGCCTTGTAGTGTGCCCCATAACCAATCACCTGCTTGGGTTGCAATGCCGTTGGCTTCTATCAGTGGTGCGGTATTGCCGCTGCGTACCATTTCAGCCGCTCGCGCTGGGGTGATTTTTCCATACAATGGATTTTTAGGGCGATTATCTTCAGGCAGGTAATCGCGTTTATCCTCACCATATTGCACGGTATATTGACCTGGCGGTGCATTCTCAATTTTTGCTTTACCGCTGTCATCTAAGTTACCGGTCAACTCTGTGCCGTTTGCAAATCGAATGGTATAAGGTGCGCCCATAATTGGGCTGCCATCTTGATAAGT
>NZ_NSDG01000091.1 GCF_002289345.1 Pseudoalteromonas sp. HM-SA03
AAAACCGTTTAAACCCCCCTTCATCTAACACTAAGTGAAATCGCCACATTTCCCGCTGGATCGTTTGAAAATCCTCTCCATCCGTTTCACTGTCAAATAAAGCCAACCCTTTTTTTCTCTCCCCCATAAAGTGCAATATATTGTACTCTTCGAAAAAACCATTATAACGTGTAGTTCTCATACGAATATCGAGCCACTTTTACATCGGTTTTGCCGTAAATAATTGCATGGCGATTAGTAGGATCTCATGCTTCAACCCTTTTCCTTCTCCTTTTTTGCCATCTGGTTTCCAGTGCTTCCACGGCTCTTTCATTTCCGGAAGTGGCTTTTTAGGAAACTCTTCGTTAAGCTCATAGATTGGTTCATATATCTTATTTGCTACCTTAAATTGTTGTTCGAGTGACATCTCGCTCCAATAGTTCGCAGGCCTTCCTATCGCTTTATCATGCTCCACTGTAACTGGGTCTAGATGCCTAAACCCCTCGTATTCTGGCGATTCAGGGAGTGGTTTACTTTTATCCATAAAGCGGCGGATATCTTCAAATAACATAAGGCACTCTATCGGCACNTCTTCCATTTTCATTTACGATGGCGGTAATTTTGGCTTTAGGGAANCTTCTGTCCATTTTTATGGCTAATGATTGGCGCATAAGTCGTTGCACCATATTCATTGGTATAAACGCGTTGATAACGTACGTTTATATCTGAGTAATCAAAGCAACAATGCCCAAACTCATCTCGCTCAGTACAATGAGGTATATCAAAAGTAAACGATACTTTTTGTTTTTCTCTATCAAAATAAACGCATTTTTCTCCAACGAAGGTTGACAGGTAAGGAGTTAGATTAACCAATACTAAATTTATCACCATTAGTAGCGCTATTAGCTGCAAATGGTAAGCTTGAAGCTCTCCCGAAAAGAGAGCGACGAGCATTGTACCTACAAATATAATCATACATGTTAATGAGATAAGAAAAGGGCTTAATAGTACCACTCTAACAAGCGAGTTACCGCTAGTGCAGGTTTTAAAACGATGCGGCTTATTAAATCGCTTACCACAAACACCAGTTATCATATCTGCNTGTAAAGCAAATTCCAGCTCTTTTTTTATAAAATCCAAAGTTGTTGATAGTCAAGTAATAATTGTAATGAAAAGANATCGAGCATAACTCTCCTTGTATTTTTAATCCCTTAATGTCCTTAACTTTTTTAGTCGACAAAGAACCACTTATTATGATTAATTCCTACCATAAATCCATACGATTAATTTGGCAGTCATTGGCATCAAGTCTGAAGCCAGTTATAACTATAAACCCTATTCCGGATAGCAAAGTACTAGCTGTAACATTATCATAGTAAACATACCTCTTGGCTTAGGTGGCCGTGTGGGATCAGGGGTCCATACTTCCCACGGTTTTGTAATTTCTGGTTGAACTTTGCCCTCAGACCAGTCAAATTTTATAGCTTCCTGAAATATTTGCTCTTCAATTTCTCTTTGTTGTTCAAGGCTGAATTGTGTCCAAAAGCCTTTTGGCCGACCATTGCTTTCATCAAAAGACTTAGTGATTGGATCCAGTTCTCGATACAGCTCGTATTCCGGTGTATCAGGTAAAGGTTTATCTTGCTGCATATGCCTAACAATCGACTCCCATTCCAAAAAGCATCGTACTGGGTTTGATGTATCTCCATTAACTGATAATGTCAATTTCGCATTTGGGTAACTTTCTACATCTTTATGCCTGATTTCAATAAACGCTTTCATCAAACCTAAGGCACCTAGCTCATTTTTAATTATGCACTCTATATCATCCCAATCAAATGTTGGATTGCCAAATTCATCAAGCTCTTCAGCATTTCCTATTTTCCATGTAAAACTTACTTTTTGCTCTATGCGGTCAAAATAAGCGCCCCTAATAGGCATTCGGTCATAGAACAGCCCCAACAAGTTAACCATGAACAAAGAATATATGGGAATTAGATAGACAATATACCACGTAAAATCTTCCTCCGAAAATAGTGCAACAAGTGAATTAAGAACAAGGATAAACCAAAAATAAAAAGATACGCCTCCTGGTATACAAAGTAAAAAGAAAAGAATATCACCATCCTTTGCTTTATATAAATATCTAGACTTTAATTTGAAGAAAACTTCACTCTTAGGATCGTAAAACTTTTTATAAAACGCTAGCCCACACCGCTCTCTATTCACTCCACCTTTAAAGCTATGCTCGCTAAAAAATCGATTAAAGAAACTATTTTTCTGAAGTGTGTTCACTATTTT
>NZ_NSDG01000092.1:0-337 GCF_002289345.1 Pseudoalteromonas sp. HM-SA03
TTCATCACCCGTCTGAGATAGTTTTTCTGTTTTTTTAATGTTTTCTTCATGCGTTTAAATTGCTTGGCATGGGCATAGCGCGCTACTTTTTGCGCGGTCTTAGGGCCAACTCGTTCATAACTTTGCCTAAGCCGAATACCGGCTTGCTTAGCGAAACCAACCAGTTTATCACGGCATTTTTCTAGTAGTTTACTGTCTGTTGGGTGAGCGATATTTTTCTCCATGACAGTGCTGTCTACGACCACCTCCCGTAAGCTTGAAGGCTTGATGGTATTACTTTTAAGGCCCGCATCAACAGTTAACGACAGCATTAATTCAANATCTTCGCCAATTCGCT
>NZ_NSDG01000092.1:351-4081 GCF_002289345.1 Pseudoalteromonas sp. HM-SA03
AGCTGAACTTGGGCAGCAAGGCGGCTCATGGGTGAAAAATTGCATGCCACAAAAATATTGCTAATACGGGTTTTCGCACCACATGGCTACCGTATTTTCGTCAGACAGTTTGTGAATTTGTTTCAGGTATTCGAGGCCCGCAAGTAGGCGGATAGGCTTGGCGCCAGCGCCTTTATCGCCATAGTGTTGTTTGAACTCGACCTCTAGACGCTGCCAATCAATGATTTTTGCTAGCTTCACTAGCTCATGGCGTGGTGAAACAATATCAATAAGCTCGATTTGAAACAGGTGCTTTTGTGGTGTTTGCGTGGTTGNGTTTTGGTTTCATTTTTACACTCAAATTGCAATGTTTTGGTTGTGTGATTCAAAAAAGCTGCAATTTTAGGGTAGTAAGATCGTTTAGATCTTCAAGTAATTCAATAAATTAAATTGGTTTCAGGGGCGACTANAAGCCTGCGTATCAACAAGTTTAGTTTCTTGGCTTTTTAGGAAATTGATCACCTTCTCTTGATACTCTTGGAGAAAAGATTCTGAAGTGATTTTAGCAACTGTTTGCTGTTTCTTTTGAGCATTACCCAACACACCATGAAATGAGCGGTAGTTCTCTTTTTCCATTTGCGCCGCGCCTTCTACATGATCTACAAAGAAGTCGATAATATTTATTTTTTCGTCAGGCTTGAAACCTTTTTCCTCAAAATTGACACCATCTAAAGAACCTTTCACCCCCATTACATCATCCCAAAATGTGTCACGTAAGCTCCCCGTATACCCACTCGAGCGTGCCATATCAGACTCCAACGTTCGAATTGCATCAACAATACCTTTAAATTCATTGATAGACATATTCTCAAAATCAAAGCCCTCAGGATTAAGTAGAGCGCTGTATGGTGAACTGCTCGGTGCATCACCTGTAAATGCAGCAATAGACACAGACTCGTCAGATACTTGTTTCTCTTTGGTATCTTTAATCTGATTAAGTTCTGGCTCCTTTTTTACGGGTGCAGCAAGCGGTTGTGTTGATGTTGGCGCATTCGTTGTTGACGCCGAATGGATATTAAAATGAATAGTCATAAAAGCTCCTTTTTGTACTGCCTTAGTATCGGCAGTATTCGTATTTTACTTTAGCATATTGTGTTGGATTTTATGGTTGTTATACATCGGTTAGTTAACCTGAGATTTGGATAAAAAATGAGCTAACCAATTGTTTTTAAACATACATTAAATTATTTCCTTATCTAGCCAGAGAGTTTTAGGGATAACTAGACGAATTTACGCACCAATAGCTGGCTATTGGAAGTGAATTCAACGCAGTTAGCGCAAAAACTGGCTGCTAGAAAGGCATTAATTATCCGAAGCTCAGGTTAGTTAGCCCACCTAAGCATTTTGCTGCTACTAGTCCATTTGTATGAAACAGCACAAAGCACATTTTTTTACAACACATGGGACTTAAATCGATACCCCACTTTATACCCCTCGGATGAAATAAAGGCTAAATTTATTTTCATGTTGTTAACAACAAAACACCAAGTTTTATCGCTAATTTAAGTTACTAAAATTCATTACAGTACTAGGTCAACCACTTCGCTGTACTATTTTTTATCATCAAAACCGACAATAAAAAACTCCGCGCCTGACGAACGAATCGCATTCTCAGCACTGATAAGCAAAACATCAAGCTGAGTTTTGATCTTATTTCCATTATTGGCACTATAAACACTTTTTTGAGTATGTGGCTGTATTACAATAACCCTTGTTTTTATGTATTTACTGTCTTTCAATGTTTCCAATTTATGAAAAAAATCTTCAGCTTTGGCTGTTTTCCCATTAAGCCAACAACCTTTATGACTAGCAGCTCCATGGCGAGTTTTTAAATCTTCAAGTAAAGTCTTTCGAGCTGTATAACGTAAGTTTTTAACGGCTTGATTCAAAACGACATCATGGGCTCCAACTGAAATTTTTCTCGAAGATTTTTCACTTTTAGAAGCTTTAACATGTATTAATGAGATCAGATGTAAAGAACCATGTTGAACATAGTGAATAAAATCAGCTTTTTCACCTGCCCCATCATCACAATATAACCAACCTTTGGGCTTTTCAGTAGTATTGAAGTCATCAGCATTTAACCAATTACCACACCAACATTTCTCAACCCAACAAAACAAGGACTTTTCTTTCCCAATACTTCTTAAGTCTGGTTTTTTTGGGTCAGCTCCTGGTTTCTCTTTAGTAATATAAAATTCTTCAAAACCAGCCCAAAGGAATTTATTATACTCAACATCTTGGTAGCCAGTTCGATACACCATGCCATTTACAACCGCATGTCCCGATTCAAACCAGCATTTAACTAATTCTGGATAACTAAACACACGTTTATATTGATCAAAATATTTCTTAACAAATACATTTTCACTTTTTATGTGAAAACTAACTTTATAATCATCAACTTTCAATTCAACACATAAGTTCCCTACTTGTTTACCTGCATAGAAAATATCAAGTGCAATATCACTATCAGAAAAAGTGGGGACTAGTTCCACATGAAAGTCATATTGCAATTTATTTAAAAGATCTTTACGATGTTGTCCATCTTCTTCTGGTAAGAAGTCATAGTCAACTAAGGAAAAATCATAAGGATTAGCTAAGTCATCTGGTGATGAAATAGGGTATGACAATATTCCAATCGGATTGTCAGATTTGTTAGTATTACTAGATAATATATCTAAGATCTCAACAACCCGATTCTCAAAGGTTTTCCAATCTTTGCATGGACCACGCCAAATCGAAGATTTAAAAGGATTAATTCCAATAGAGCTTTTTGTATTTTTACCCCATACTTCTGTTCTCACCGCTGACATCATATAAGATTGGTCAATTAAGGGATCTAATGTATCGGCTACACTTTTACCTCCCAATACTTTTGAATCAGCTTTAAAGTTATCTCTGCCATGAATCCCTGACAGCCAAAGCATTTTTATTTCATCTTCATTAATAAAATTACCATTGAGCTTACTGATAGGAACTGGAAATAAATTAGTTAATGGCTTTTTTCCGAAATAATCTCGAATGGTATCTTTTTTTCCTTTCTCAGAAAAATAAAAAGCTAAACTTCCTCGAACATCGAAACTTATAAACACATGATTTTCGACATCTTTGATATCGATGTCTTTCGCCCAGCTGGGTGACTTAACTATTGCATATGGTGTTATTTTAACTATGCCTAGCTCTCCAATCGCTTCTTCTATAATTGAGCCAACACTAATTTCACCTGAACATTAATCTTGAAGTATTTTGACTATCTCTTCATGAATTGTGCACGGTTTTACATTATCAGACTTAGCACCTAACAAAATAGATAAATAAGGAGCCACATTATCTTTGCTGACTTCCATGAAGCTATTATCCATATCACCTCGCTATAAGCATAGAATCACATAAGTTCTCAAAATAGTAATTTGAAAATTCTAAAACGCCCTATATATGTAACCTTTTTGGGTAAATTAAAATTATTCAAACCTAAACAGTAAGATATGAGCTTAGCTCAAATTCTACGGGGGGAAAGCTCCAAAGCATCTAAAGGTAAATTTATTTATTTTTTTCAGTTATCTATATCAATAGAGCGCCAGTCTAGGCTTCTGCTACCAATTAGTATTTGCGAAGGTATTGTAACTCCCCCAAAAAATGAAACAGTTTATAAGTAGAATTTTCCATTAACTAAAATAGGAAAATTTAC
>NZ_NSDG01000093.1 GCF_002289345.1 Pseudoalteromonas sp. HM-SA03
CTGCTTTGCAGTTGCTCTTCACATACCGAGCTAGAAAAATTAAATATAGCTATATCTGCGTATGAAAAAAGTGACCTGATGGTAAAGCTGATATTTGATGATAGGTTTTCACCCCCAGCTGGCTCAATAGGTTGTTGTTGGGGAAATGCTAATGCAAATAGTACGTTTTGGGGAGCTGAGATTCCACATAAAGTAAAAGCGCAGTGGTGGGACTACAAGCAGGGAAAACACTATCGTGCAACGCTATCTGTGCAGCGTGACAAGGCATACAAAATCGCGGGTAATTTACCTAGCATTACCCATTACACAGGTGAAACAGAAACNCGATCTTGAGCCCTATATTATCTTTGGTTTTGGTGAAAAGGGTGANGGTAAAAATGTGGATCTCTAATGCTCCATTTGATGGCGTGGAAGGGCGGATTTTAGAAGAAATTGGTTCAGCACAAGCGACTTGGGAGCCTTTTGAATTAACCGATGAGATGTTTAATTAGATAAGTGCCCACAATCCAAAGTTAAGATAAAAAACAAATAAGACAAGGGATGTTCGACTTGGAAGAAAGGATGATCAATAAGCTCTATATCGTTTTAATGGCAGTAATGCTGCTTTGTAGCTGCTCTTCAAGTACAGAATTGGATAAGTTGCGGATTGGTGTATCTTCTTACGAAAATAGTGACCTTATGGTTAGATTAGTGTTTGATGATAAGTTTTCTCCACCAGCAGGCTCAATAGGTTGTTGTTGGGGCAATGCTAATGCAAATAGTACGTTTTGGGGAGCTGAAATCCCGCATAAAGTGAAAGCGCAGTGGTGGGATTATAAACAAGGAAGGCATTACAACGCTGAGTTCAGTGTACAACGTGATAAAGCATACAAAATCGCAAAAAACCTTCCTAGTATTACCTTCCACACGGGAGAGATAAAGGAAGATCTTGTCCCTCAGATTATCTTTGGTTTTGGTGAAAAGGGTGAAGTAAAAATGTGGATTTCTAATGCACCGTTTGATGGCGTCGAAGGACGAATTTTAGAGGAAATCGGATCGGCGCAAGCGACTTGGGAACCCTTTGAATTAACCGATGAAATGTTTCGCTAAAAAAGTGAAAACTAGGCGTTTTATCTTGGTACTTTCTGCATGGTTGTTTACATCGGTTTATCGAATTCCACCGAAATAAATTGCTATTTGGCACTATCTTGGGTCACATTACTGGCCGCAATTAAAATAATATAACATTTAGGATTGGAATATGCGTATTAAAGCTATCTCCGCGGCCATGGTGTTGGCCTTTTCTCAGTACGTTGCTGCCGATGAAGGTATGTGGCAACCACATCAGCTACCTGAACTTGAATCTATTTTAAAGTCTAAAGGGCTAGAGATAGATGCTAAGTCAATTTCAAAACTCACTGAGTTCCCGATGAATGCGGTGATTAGCTTAGGTGGCTGTACGGCGTCATTTGTCTCTCCTAAAGGTCTGGTGGTGACAAACCATCACTGTGCATACGGCTCTATTCAATACAACTCAACAACAGATAATAATATTCTTGAGAATGGCTTTTTAGCAAAACAGCCAAGTGAAGATCTACCAGCGGCACCGGGCTCACGGGTTTATGTGACAAAAGAAGTGTCGAACGTAACGGATAAAGTTAATGCTGGGATGGACTCACTGACCGGTAAAGCACGTTTTGATGCCATTGACAGTAAGCGCAAGCAACTTGTTGCCGAGTGTGAACAAGATGAAAGCTATCGCTGTAATGTTTATACCTTTCATGGTGGATTGGAATATTACCTCATTAAATCACTAGAGATAAAAGACGTTCGTCTGGCATATACACCAGCGATGGGTGTGGGCAAATATGGTGGCGATATAGATAACTGGATGTGGCCTCGTCACACTGGCGATTTTGCTTTTTACCGTGCATATGTGGGTAAAGATGGTAAACCCGCTGAGTTTTCTAAGGATAACGTACCTTATAACCCTGAGTCGTTTTTGAGTGTGAGTGCAAAAGGTGTGCAAGAGGGCGACTTTGTTATGGTGACGGGTTATCCGGGTCGTACCAACCGTTATCGCATTGCTTCTGAAGTAGATTATGTGTTTAACACGGTTTACCCCATGGTACGTAAACATAACTCAAAGTATGTGGCACTGATTGAAGAGAATGCACCGGAAGGTTCTCAAGCTCGTATCGCTTATGAAAGCACCATTGCAGGTTACAACAACTACATCAAAAACTTTGGTTCAATGATTGAGAGCTTCAAAAAAGGCAGTATGTATAGCCGCAAGCAGCAATTTGAGCGCGATCTTAGCACTTGGATCAATGCCGATGCAGACCGTAAATCAAAGTATGGCGCCGTGCTAAACGAATTGAGCGAGTTGGTTGCTCAATCTCAAGCTCATTATGAGCGTGATATGATGGTTGGCTATATCCACCGTTCGCAAATGATGTCTACTGCGCGTAAGCTTTATCGCTTGGCGGTTGAAAAACAAAAGCCTGATGCTGAGCGTGAGAGTGGTTATCAAGAACGTGATATGCCAAAAATCAAAGCGGGGCTTCAGCGTATGACGCGCCGCTATGATGAAACAGTTGATAAAGCGATTATGCTTTACTTCATGGAGCTTTATGCAGCCTTGCCAAAAGAAGCGCGTTTAGCTGAAGTCGATAAGCAGCTTCAACTTGAAAACGGCTTCAATAAAGCAAAGCACCAAGCGCTGCTAGATGAGATGTATGCCAACTCTAAGCTTGCTGATGAAAAAGCCCGTCTTTGGATGTTAGATTTAGAACTTGAACAGTTAAATCAAAGCTCTGATCCATTCATTCAATATGCAAAAGCGATTTTTGCAGTGATGAAGCAAATCGAAGATGAAGAAAAAGAATTGGCTGGTAAGCAGCAATCTGCACGTCCAGCTTTGATGGAAGCCATTATTGCTTACAACAAGTCGCAAAATAAGCCAGTTTACGCAGATGCTAACAGCACACTCCGTGTCACCTACGGTACGGTAGGTGGCTACTCACCGCAAGATGGCTTAGTGGCAACGCCATTTACCTCGCTTGAAGGGTTACTGGCTAAAAATACCGATGTTGAACCATTTAACGCGCCGAAAAAGCAACAGCAATTGATCCGCGAAAAAGTATATGGTCAATATACCGGTGGCATGAATACTGTACCGGTGAATTTCCTTTCTAATGTGGATACCACAGGTGGTAACTCAGGCTCGCCGACCCTTAACGGGAAAGCGGAGTTAGTAGGTTTACTGTTTGACGGTGTATATGAAAGCATTATTGGTGACTGGGATTACGATAAAAATCTAAACCGCTCAATTCATGTTGATTCGCGTTACATGTTATGGGTAATGGACAAGGTTGATAATGCACAAAACCTGTTAGATGAAATGAAGATAGTAAAGTAGGTCGACCTTTAGGTCGATAATCCCCCCCAACGTTTAAAGGGTAGTCTTTGGGTTTAAAGGGGACCCTTTAGGTTTAAACGTTAGTCGGCCTAAAGGCCGACTAACGCAGACTGTTGAAAAAGGGCTGGACACAGATCTAGCCCTTTGATCTAATAAGCGTAGTGAGTTTAGAGAG
>NZ_NSDG01000094.1 GCF_002289345.1 Pseudoalteromonas sp. HM-SA03
ATCGAATAGCTGGTAAGGGTCACCTTATGAGCGGGTTTATTATCGCGGGCTATGGTCCAAGGCAAGTTATTTGGACCACCGCCATCGCCCATCATAAAGCTGCCGCCTTCAACAAACACCATTTGGGCTTTTGTGCGCTCAATTAGTGCTTGCACTTGTTTGTCTTGCTCGCCAGTAAGCGCGTCAATTTGTTGGCCTAGGTCGTCACATCCAGTCATTACTACACACAGTAATGCGAGACTTGGAGCGGTGGTATTTTTATTGGCGAGAATATCGCGCCGAGTAATGTTGACAAAGTGGGGGAGTGAATATATCCGTTTATTTTCCATATGGTGACTTTCCGTATGTTACTTATTTATCCTTAGTGCAGCTCAAGCATACCAAGCGTACAGGCGAAATCAAAATTGCTACAGCATAAAGTAAGCAGTTTGAATCAACGCTGACTTTTACGGTGATAAATGTGATGATAATGCACTAGTTAACTGATTGAACTGGAAGTGACTTCGCTTGATTTAGTGCGCATCTAAATCCGATATCCCTATAGCTAGTGTTCAGTTCATTAGACTCTTGCCGAGTATAAACATTGCTGCCACGTGGCGATTCCATAAAAGTTCCGCCTCGCATAACCTTTTTTGTGCCTTCTTTTGGTCCTTTGGGATCCTGCTCTGGGGAGTGTTGATAGTAATCCTCAGCCCACCAGTCATTGACCCACTCAATCATATTGCCGCTTAAATCATAAAACCCCAATGGATTAGGAGGATATGTGCCAGAAGGTTCCGCATAATCAGTATTTAGTTCATAATTCCGACCTTCTTCTATCCGCCCGTTATCTGTGGCAAAAAGAATATTCTCGCCACGGTTTCGTGCTGCAAATTCCCATTGTGCTCCTGTTGGTAAATCAAAGGGGAGTTGGGTAAGCTCAGCCAGCCATAAACAATAGTTTTTTGCGCCATACCAACTCACTCCAGCAGGGAATTCTGGTGCGCGCCAAATTTCATCTTTATCCCATTTTGTCCACATGGTTTTTGGTAGGTCATTTACTGCGGCATATAAATCAAAATCGCCATAGCTTACCTCATAAGCGCCCATCGAATAGCTGGTAAGGGTCACCTTATGAGCGGGTTTATTATCGCGGGCTATGGTCCAAGGCAAGTTATTAGGACCTCCACCATCGCCCATCATAAAGCTGCCGCCTTCAACAAACACCATTTGGGCTTTAGTGCGCTCAATTAGTGTTTGCACTTGTTTGTCTTGCTCGCCAGTAAGCGCGTCTATTTGTTGGCCAAGGCCGTCACAACCGCTTATGACCAAGCATAGTAATGTCGCTAAAGGGGGTAATATCTGATGATCAATCTTGTCCATAAGTGTGCTATCCATAAGGTCTTTGCATACACATTTATCATAACTTGTTTAGCGGTATTGAGACATAGCTAATGTGGCAGTAAGACCAATGTATAAATATTAAAATGACAATATAACGCTTGTAATTTATATTGCTTGGGCACTACAACCCTTGAAAGAATGAATGCTGTTCAAGGTGTTGGCGGCTTTTGAGTTTATAAGCAAGATTATGCCCAAAAAGAGTATGCTATGAAATCTGCAGTATTGGTAATTGATGTACAGAGCCTTTTATTCGACCCAGAGCCCAAACCGTATGCAAGTGAAGAGGTGTTAAGCCGAATTAACTTAGTGACAGATTAGGCTCGAAAGCAAGGCATGCCAGTTATCTATATTCAACATGAGCAAAACGGTACTGCGATTGAGTATGGTAGTGAAGGTTGGCAATTACAATCCGTACTTCAAGTTGACGCCAATGATCAGTTCGTGCGTAAAACCACCCCAGATTCATTTTTAAACACAAATCTGTCTAACATACTTGAAGAACATGGAGCTCAACATATTTATATTTGTGGTTATGCTACAGAGTTTTGTGTTGATACAACGAGTCGGCGAGCCGCGGGTTTGGGTTATGCAGTTACATTAGTGGCGGANCATTGCAAAAAGCACATGTCAGGTGAACAAATAAGAATACATCATAATGCCACACTGCCAAATATCTCCAGTTTTGGAGTGAAAATATCCGCGGTGTCTACTGCCAAAATTATTGCTTTAGGTGACTGATACAGTCTAATTTTGTTGAGGGATTACCATTTCCTGTCACTGTTTTCACTTACTCGTCCTAATAACCGGCTGTTAAGGGTTATACATGTTATTACACAAGTGTGAAGCAAACCGGAAACGGTCCTCCTATAAGTTTTAATCTAAGCCTTTGAACCAAAGGGTTATTCAATCCACATCCATGCAATTAAAGGCGGGGTAGTCGCGTTTTTAAATGTGATATTAATTACGATATCGTCCTGTGTGTTCTCGTACTTCGCTGCAAATATCAGCATTGGATCCTGACCTCTTCGAAGAGACGCTAACAAGGTTTTGGATTTTAAGCGGCCAAGCTGCGGCGCGATTTCATGGTATGCCCGTAAAAATCCCTCCTCAGAAACCTTTTTGGCTAAGTCGGCGGTTATTACAGATAAATATGCTTGATAGTTTCCTCTCTCATGCGCTTTCAAAGCATTGTCGACAACAGGCATGAGAAGGTTAAGCGCCTCTTCTTCCGTTGAACCAAACGTTCCAAAATAATTCATAACTATTATCCTTGTCTAATCCTACTGATTTTTCACCTACAGGTAATGAATATAAACGATAGTTTTAAGTGTCTCAAACACTGTAAAAGTCTAAGTATCTATTTCAATTGTGGGGTTAATACTTTTATACTAGGGTCTGTTGTTCTTTGCTGCTGCAAAAATAAACTTGAAAGATATACAGGCCCTAACTTACGAGAAAGCAACGTTATTTAATAAGGAGATAGTAATGAATGCTTATAATATCGAGATATTGAAACAATCCATTGATGATAAAGCGCGCTTTGATGGTTGGGTATTTGGTTTGCCCCCCGGAATTAAAGCCAATCAATGGCCGCTTGACCCACATACCGGCTACCCGCTAAAACACAGCTTTACACTAAGATTGCCAGAGGGCTATCGCACTGATGAGAATGCATTTGCGGTTAGCTTTTTTGCAATCGCGGTTGATCACAATGATGGCGGGCCCGAATATATTGAAGGGTTAGAAGAGGCGTTATTTGCTGAGCAGTCGCCAGATGAACCGCTATTCAAACCCTTTTGGCAGGCGATGCAAACGGTTCATCCTAGCTGTAAGTTTGCAGCAGATACGCTAGATTGTTATTACGCAACGCTCCTGCTTAGTGAAGCTGAGTTTTACGGCGAGCTCTGTTCACCGCCAACTATTATTGAACGACATTTTGAAGATGATGTTTGCGTCCCTGAATGGCTAGTCGAGGGTGGGGCGAGTTGCTTTTGGAAAATGAACTATTCCCAGTACCTCAGTTTGCCAGCTGAAGAGTACCAAATATATCGCGAGCTTGGTGGAATTCCCCCAGAAGCAGTGAGTTTTAACCGTGCAATTGCGCTTGTTGCCAACCCTAGTGATCCTAATGCGGGTAAGACGCCCAGCGAATATGAAGATACAGGTTATATTGATCCGTACGAAGGCGACCCTGAGTGGTTAGAGAGTGTTTTGCCAAACCATTTAGGCGGGACGAGTTTAAACGGTCAAGGGATCCCTGATTTTCTTACACCTTACTACATCGAATTCGAAGAGATCTTAGGTGGGCATAACTTTGGCGGAGGGATAGGTATGCTTGATTTGGTAAACCGCGAGTTTGATTGGAGTTGTGGCTAATATTAACTAATACCAATTTATCTTAATACTTGCTCAATTTGAAGGAGTAAATCTGACGCTAACGGCGTTAAAAATTTCTTATTTAGAACAACTAAATAGCAAAAGTTTTGTCTAGTTATCGACAAGATTTTCTCGCCTCAAAATAGCTCACTTAATTAAGCAAATTGGTATAAAAAAGCAGCCATAAAGGCTAATGCCAGTCAGTTAAGCTGACTGGCATTTCTGTTTTTATGTGGGTACTTTGATGGCTTAGGCTTTA
>NZ_NSDG01000095.1 GCF_002289345.1 Pseudoalteromonas sp. HM-SA03
TCTTGCCAATGTACGAGGTCTTTAGGGTAGTATGGGTGGTCAATAAAGCTGCTATCATCAATATTGAATAATTTAACAACAAGCGCAATTTCCCAGCACCAGTAGCCATCGTAAGCATCATTATCCAGTAAATGTATATCAGGACTTTCCTCCAAGACGTACCATGCCTCCATATAGGACTTTGCAAGTGCTGGACGTTGCTCTGGACTTCGTTCAACTACTTTGTAAAGTTTACCGAAACGTTTTTTGAACAGAGTATCCGCTGCTATTTCGCGATTAGTGTCACCTAGCGCTATCGCAATTTTATCGAAAAGTGCATCTTGTCCTTGATTTCCAATAAGCTCTAATAATTGTAAGTAGTAATCTTTTCCCATATTTAAGCAGTAGGCGAAGCTAAATAACTTTAAATAGTTCCGTAAATCGCTTTGGTGCAACTCTTCTAAGTCNAATGCGCTCAGCTTGTGCTTCTAGAGGTAGTTCATCGGCAAACTTCTTTTGAGCTCGGCGATAAGTTATCGCATCGTTCAAAAGGGGTTTGAACTCTATTACGCTGTCACCACGAGAGTATTTTACATGCATCAAACTGATTATATTATTTATCAGGTCAAAGCATGTTCTCATCTTNGATTTCTATCGTGAGATCACTGGAGTCGAGTTCGGCGACATCCTCTAATATAGTTTCTTCATAGAACTCTACAGCTTCGTCAAAATAGGATTTATCCCGAAAGGTATCTCGGACCATAACAACTCCTTTAAAGTTTTATTTCTTGACCAATGATATTGGCATTTCGATCTAGTTCTTTTACAACTAGACTTCCATCTTCCTTATTGCGGATCAATAGTTTTTGCACAGAACCGTCATTTTTTCTTAAGCCTCTTAATATTTTATCTTGTTCTCTTCTACTCAACCCCGCTTTTTCCAAACGCTCTTTAGTAACCCACCTATTGTTCATCTGCTTACCATCTCTAGTTTTACCTAAACGAGCCTTATTGTATTTGGCTTCGGTGATCACAAAATCAGGTGGTGGATTTGGGTGCAAATAAATCCCATCTATACCAGTTTCGCCGGGCTTAAAATT
>NZ_NSDG01000096.1:0-5326 GCF_002289345.1 Pseudoalteromonas sp. HM-SA03
CCGGATATAAGCACGCAATCACACCAATAATGCTAAAAATGGCTTGTACAATTGGAGGAGTCCATATAAGCAGGTTTACCCTGCGATCTTTTACGAAAGTTGAATACGACGGCGCTCGGAGGTTCACTCTCCATAACACAGGTCCTGCGTCCGCCACTTTCCCTCAAGTGGTAAAAATAAAGAGATAAACAAGCCGACGAAAGTCGGTTTTTTTGTGCCTAAATATCTCGTGTAGGAGCAGGTTTACCCTGCGATCTTTTACGAAAGTTGAATACGACGATGCTCAGAGATTCACTGCTGTATGATTAAACTCCCCCAAACACTTTTTATTTTTTTTCTGACTGATACCCTAATTGCATATTTACTTAGAGAAAGCGTTATATGTTTCAATTACTCAGAGTTTGTTTGCTACTTGTTTTTTGTTGTGTTCCTTTAACTGTTGAAGCGCTTACATTAGGTGCTGAGCGTGCAGATGAGTATTTACCTGTGTTAAAAGGTAAGCGCGTCGGATTAATCGTAAACCAAACATCTCGTGTTGACGACCAACATCTAGTTGATTACTTACTTAATAAAAAAGTGAATGTTAAAAAGGTCTTTGCGCCGGAACATGGTTTTCGTGGTAATTATGATGCAGGTGCTAAGGTAGATGACGCAAAAGACGTGAAAACTGGGCTACCAATCATTTCGCTTTATGGCAGTAATAAAAAGCCAAAGCCTGAGCAGCTCAAAGATATTGATGTGCTTATTTTTGATATCCAAGATGTGGGGTTGCGCTTTTATACATACATCAGCACTATGCACCTTGCGATGGAAGCCGCAGCCGATGCAAATATTGAGTTTTGGGTTTTTGATAGGCCAAATCCAAATATCGCATATGTTGATGGCCCATTATTAGAAAAACCATTTCAATCTTTTGTTGGTATGCATCCCATTCCCGTATTGCATGGCATGACCGTTGGTGAACTGGCGACTATGATTAAAGGAGAAGGGTGGTTAACCTCGCTTACAGCGCTACAGTTACGTGTATTTCCAATGCGAAATTATAGTGGTAGCACTGAATATCGATTGCCGATCCCACCAAGTCCTAACCTGCCAAACCAACAAGCAATCTATTTGTATCCATCTTTGTGCTTTTTTGAAGCAACACCTATTTCTGTTGGTCGTGGAACGGATTTTCCCTTTCAAGTTTTTGGCTACCCAGATCCTAAATTGGGTGAGTTTCAGTTTACTCCTCGACCTGTATTAGGTGCGGCTTCCAATCCTAAATTAAATGGTGTGACTGCGTTTGGGCAGGATTTAAGAAACAGCAATGTACGAGGTTTTGATCTAACTTGGTTCGTTGCCGCATACACACAGTTCAAACACGAGAACAAAGCGTTTTTTCAGTCCCCCGATTTTCTCGATAAGCTTGCAGGCACGGACAAAATCCGTAAAGCCATTGAGTCTGGCCAATCGGCATTAGAGTTGAGAAAGCTGTGGCAGCAGGATGTACAAGATTTTTTAAAGCAGCGGAAAAAGTATTTATTATATCCGAGGTAGTAGTGGGCTTTTGTTAGAGGTAAACGGCAGCACGAGTCTGCCGTGAGTGGTTTACGTCTTACTCGCTACGCAATACTTGCATGTTTTCATTGGCCTTATCCACACGTTTTTGCCAATGCAGGTTAGATTGCGCGAGTGCAGTGAATAAAACATCAATAAGATAGGCTTGAGAAGTACGAGACAGCATGCCTGAATGCTTAAGTGGTTCGCCTTCATTGATACAATAAAGTATCGCATCTGCCATTTCAGCAAGAGCGTGGCTACCATAACGTGAAATGGCAAGACATTTACAACCATTATCCAATGCTTGATTAGTCAAGGTGAGCAAGCTTTTGCTGGTTCCTGTGTTGCTAATCACAATAAAGAGGTCGTCTTTACCCATCGTTGCAATAAAGCTAGAGGCGCTGATTTCATCGACCTGAGCAATTGCAGGAATACCAAGCTTTTGGAGTTTCCAAGTTAAATCTTGGGCCATAGTGAAGGTACTACCAAGTGCACATACAATGACTTTTCGTGCGTTCTTCACCAACTGAATTGCGTTTTCAAACTGTTTTGCTGAGTTAAGTTTTCGAGTTTCAGAGATAACATTTTGCTGTTTTAGTTGTAACTTATCTGCGATTAACTCGATGGAGTCATTACTAGAAATTAATTCATCAATTGGGGTGCTATTGTCTGTTTGCTCATTGAGCGCATCAACAACGGCAAGTTTAAAAGCTGGAAAACCTTTATAACCCAACTTTTGGGCAAATTTTACGACGCTAGATTGGCTGACACCGGCTTCGCGTGCCAGTTCAACAGAGGAAAGCGCACGGATTTTATCGCCCGAGTTCAAGGTAAAGTCAGCAAGCTTAGCTTCACTATTAGATAGTGATGGACGAAGTGCTTTTATTTTGACAAATGTAGACATACGATACTCAATCCGAACTAAATTATTCTGTCCATATTATAGGTTCAACTGGAACGTTACGATAGACCAAAAAGGAATATCATTGCACAAAACACACTCATTGTACCAGTATTGGGGTTAAATGTTGACTTAAATTTAATTTAGTCGCAAAGACTTGGTGTTTTAAACCGCTTAACTTAAGCTAAGTGTTTTGAATTTATAGATTAAACTATATGGCTTGGTACTCGATTTTGCCACCTTTGATTGCAATTGCAGTTGTGTTTTGGCGCAAAGAAGTGATTATCGCATTGATTTTAGCGCTAGTTTCTTCCGAATTTTTATTGGCTGTACATGGTCAGCAGTCGCTAGTTGCCGGCACATTCGTAGGCAGTATTGAACGTGTTATTGAGGTTGCGACATCGGCAGGTAACAGCCGGATCTTGATTTTTAGCATAGTGATCGGTGCATTGCTCGCCTATATACGAGAGTCTGGCGGGGTGGCTGCAACGGTGGATATGCTGCTTAATCGAGGCGTCGCTAAGAGTAAACGTCAGGTTGGCTTACTGACCATGTTTACTGGTACGGCAGTGTTCATCGAATCAAATATGAGTGTACTAACCTCGGGTATTGTTGCGAGGGGACTATTTGATAAGTTCAAAATGAGCAGAGCTCGTTTGGCTTACATTATCGATAGTACTAGCGCTCCTGTATGTATTTTGATTTTACTTAATGGCTGGGGTGCTTATGTGCTTGGATTGCTGAGTAACTATGAACTTGAGCAATCAGCAGTGAGCATTTTATGGGGGAGTGTCGCGTTTAATTTTTACGCAATTATCGCGCTGTTAATTGTTCTCTATACGATTGTCTTTGATAAAGTTCATGGACCGATGAAGGCCGCGGAACAAGAGTTAAAACACCATACGGCTGAAATAAGTAGTGGGCCGAGTGCTACCAAATCGCGTTATATGCTGATCCCTTTATTGACGCTGATTGTGAGTATGATTGGGTTTATGTTTTGGACAGGCGATGGTGTATTGGCAAATGGTAGCGGCTCTAAGTCAGTACTTTATGCCACAATCTTAGCTTCAACGGTTGCGTACCTGCTGCTTTTGACTGGCAAGAGGTTTAGTCATCACGAACTAATGGATGTTGGATTTAAGGGGATGGGGGAGCTGCTACCACTGGTAAGCATTGTGTTGCTCTCTTTGACCTTAGGTGCAAGTCTAAAAGAGTTGGGAACAGGAACTTTTGTTGCGTCTTTAGTTGGTGACTATTTACCTATTTACTTGATAGTGCCTGTACTCTTTATTACTGGTGCAATCATGTCATTTACAACTGGTACGTCATGGGGCACCTTCGCCATATTAATACCTATTGGTGTGCCACTTATTCAAGCGCTAGGCCTGCCACCGTCGCTTGTGCTTGGTGCTATCTTAAGTGGCGGAATATTTGGTGATCACTGCTCGCCTATCTCTGATACCAGTGCGGTATCGGCACTGGCATCTGGATGTGACTTACTGACTCATGTTAAAACCCAGTTGCCTTATGCATTGGTGGGTGGGGTATTAGCAATTATCTGCTTCTTTATTGCCAGCCTTATTATGATTTAAGAGTAAGTGCCAGTTAGGGGCAAGCCAAAACTTGGGTTTGCCCCGTACTTTCAATTGCAATAATCTGCCCTTTATCGGCGGTCGACAGTGCTAGCATAACTGGCGTATTAAAATTGATAACACTGGCTTTTGGCTGTGGCATCACGCTAAGTAGGCTTTGTTTTAACTCGATGAGGGTATGGGTATTACACTCTTCAATTAACCAAGCATCATCGTTAATTGCAACGAGTCGACCGTAACGCTGTTCTTGAACTTGTTGTTGCGCAGCCTCAAATCTAGCATCCAGCACTTTTTTCTGTTCATCTATACGGGCAAGATACTGGCCTTGCTGTAGCTCATGCGTTTCGATGTGTTGAAAATCGCCATAACTGACTAAATGAGCACTTGAGTTATATTCTTTATCAATATCAACATGCTGATTTTGATACCATAAGGTGAAAAGTAAAGCGACTGAACAAGTAACCGCGCTCCACTGCCAAGTTTCTATACGACCCAAATAATGATGGGCAAAGCTAACTAGTCGCACCTTGATGCGAGTAGCCAAAGTTAACGGTTTGTCCTGCTTGTTAGCTTGGTAAGCCGCTTTTAACTTGGCGTCAAATTTGTCTAAATTACTCATGATTTTCACCCACTTGAGACTTTAGTGTCTCTTTTGCGTATCTAATTCGAGTTTTTACAGTCTCTTGTGTGGCCCCTACAATTTGCGCTATTTCAGCTAAGCTGAACCCTTCCAACTGTAAGCTTAACGCCTCTTTTTGCAATAAAGGAAGTGCAGCAATTTGCTGGTATAGCCACTGTTCCTCCGATGTTTTTGTAAACTCATTGGAGTCGGTCATACCTACTTTATTATCTGTCAACTCAGAGAGTTTACCTGACGCCCTGATTGAATCGATTAGCAGGTTACGTGCAATGTGAAACAAGTAAGCCTTGGGGTGACCCTGTTGTCGATAAGCGCTTTTCTTTTCGATGACTTTTAGCCATGTTTTTTGACATATATCTTCTGCCGACGCCGCCTGTGTTTGTGTTTTTAGAAAGTGAAATAAATCACTTTGATAGCGCTCAATGACTTGCTCTAGGTATTTTACTTTACCCGTCGTCGCATATTCATAAAGCGGATCTTCTACGTTGCTGGTGGCGCGAGCACGCCACATTTTCAAGCTACTCAGCATAGGCAATCCTAAGTCTCAAGGGCCAACAGGCCCTAATATCAATAAGCTAAATTAACCTGAGCTTCGGATAATTAATGCCTTTCTAGCAGCCAGTTTTAGCGCTAACTGCGTTGAATTCACTT
>NZ_NSDG01000096.1:5358-28909 GCF_002289345.1 Pseudoalteromonas sp. HM-SA03
ATAAATTCGCCTTGTTATCCCTAAAACTGTCAGGCTAGATAAGGGGATAATTTAATGTGGTATTAAAAACAATGAGTTAGCTCATTCCTTATCCAAACCTCAGGTTAAATTAAGAAGTTTACTTCGTGACTCAGCGGCTCAAATTGATTACGTATCAATGGCTGTTATTGTTCCAGTGTAAACTCTAATACAACGCGCTGAGCGTATTGCGGCTGCGGTTTTCCATCAACAATAAGTGGTCTATATTTCCACTTCCTTAGTGCTCTGACAGCAGCCTGATCAAATACTCTTTTAGGCTCCGCATTCGTCACTTTAACATCAATCACTTCGCCTTGTGGAGAAATGGCAAACTCCATTTCTACCCAGCCTTCCATTCCATCTCTAGCAGCCGCGGGCGGATAGTTAGGGTTGCT
Organism: Pseudoalteromonas sp. HM-SA03; assembly: GCF_002289345.1. Classification (GTDB taxonomy): domain Bacteria; phylum Pseudomonadota; class Gammaproteobacteria; order Enterobacterales; family Alteromonadaceae; genus Pseudoalteromonas. The sequence goes on from NZ_NSDG01000096.1 coordinate 5,772, forward strand.
TCTAACAAGTGGAGTTGCTTGCCCATCGGTGGAGAATTGCAGCGTCATTGTGTTAGTAAACTTACCCAAATCTAAGCTAGGTGTCTCGCTACTAACTTGTAGATTATCTCCTGTATCAACGATATTTTCAGTAGGTCTAGTCGGGGCCGTTATTGGTTTTGGTGGTTCTGGCATTATTCTTTTTTCTTCCAGTGGAGAGTCCTCTCTATCCGTTGCAATAGTGAGATCAAATACTTCTATGTCGATAATGGGGCGAGTGAGTTCTTGAGAAACTAAGCTTTGCATAAAGCCAAAGGTGGCAAAAGTAACTATAACTGCGCCAACAAGCGATAGTGCGAGTTTTGGAATTGCTGAATTAGGCTGTTGAAGAGTGGCTAATGTCGTCATGATTTTATCCCTGTTATATTGTTTTCGTAAATAGAACGTTTGGGTAACTGAAATGGGGTGAAAGTTTTGAAGTTTTTTTGATATGTATCTTGGTTTGGCCACAGGCCTTGGATTACAATGCACGAAGAGCAGAGTGCATTATTTAATTTTTCGTGATCATAGGTTGTTATGAAGTTAGTTGAGATCAACAAGGCGCGTTATCGCAAACATTTAAATCAAGTTATTATTGCTTGCGTTGTGGCGCTAACAGTCGGTAGTTTAGGGATTGCTCAGTTATTGATCCAATTATTTCCTGATGAAGGTGGCAGTCATTTTCATTGGAATTTGACTGGCGTAGTAGTGACCTGCATCGTCATTGGGCTCCTGCTCAAAAAGTATAAAGCACACCCTTTTATGACCGAAGTAAGTTATGTATGGGACTTGAAGCAATCACTGAACAAAATCACCCGTAAAATGGCGAAGTTAAAACAGGCTGCGCAGCAGGGGGACGTGGATGCGATGACGGCGGTTCAGTACAGCTATGCGGGATCTCGCCAGCTATGGCATTTGGATGACAACACCATAACGATGGATGACTTGGCGATGTGGCAAGCGGAGCTAGATTCACTGGCTAGCAAGTATCAAGTTGAAATAAAAGCAGAAGACTATAAAGAAACAATGTTGAAACAGTACTAACAAAGCGGCTTGTTTCGGCATTAAACTTTTTCACAATTTTTAATGTGACACTAATGTGTCATAACGATAATATAATAGTCAAATTTTCTATTAAAGGAACGGGTTGAACTGTGCTATTGCGTCATCGGTTTCACCAGTTTGGCTGGTTGGTTCTTATCAACTCTCTTTGCTCAATCTTAATTACCATAAATGTTGTAAATACCAACCCTGTCGATTATCAAGGACTGACATTATTTTACGTTTCCGTATCAACGTGGAGCCATATGGCTTTACTCACAGCGTTAGTGAGTATTGTTGCTATGCCTTTAGTATGGTTACAGTCAAATAAAGTGAGATCCGTATGCTTTGCTTTGTTTTATGCATTGTTTTTCGTAGCACTTATTGCAAATAGCTTGTGCTTTGAGCTATACAAGTTTCATATAAACGGTGTCATTGTTGATATGTTGCTTGCAGGTCAAGTTATTGAGTTCTCAGCAATTGTATGGACTCAAGCGATAGCCATTTTTGTTATGATATTTGTTTTCCAGCTTTACCTGTCAACGTGGTTAAGTAAGCCCCGAGCCGTAATGCAGCTGCGCTTTGGTCGAAAGTTTACCTGTGTAACCATAATTGCACTGTTGGCGAGCAATACAATTCATGCTTGGGCAAGTGCGACGGTATATCAACCGATCACAGGGTTCAGTAAGTACTTACCCCTATACAAACCTGCAACAGCAAACTCCTTTTTGCGTAAATATGATTTACTAGATGAAGTTGCATTGGCGCAGCAGAAGTCAATGTCTTTAACACAAGGACAATTTAACTATCCTTTACAACCTCTTGAAGTTGAGCTGGTTAAGAAGCCTCTTGATATTGTTTTTGTGGTGCTGGATTCATGGCGGTATGATGCTTTCAAAGAGCAAGTTACTCCCAATATTTGGCGATTCTCACAACAGGGAGTGGTCTTCAATCAACACTTTTCTACTGGAAATTCTACACGTACAGGGATAACCGGGTTATTTTATGGCTTACCTGGTACTGCTTGGCAGGACATTTACAACAATCGTATTACACCTTTATTGATGGACAGAATGCAGGAATTGGACTATCAATTTGGAATATTTTCTTCTGCTCAGCTTGTTCGCCCTGAGTTCAATGAAACAGTCTTCGCCAACATTATAGGCTTGAAAACACATACAGAAGGTGATGACGTTTTAGCTAGAGATGAGCAGATCACCAAAAGTTGGGCTAAATGGTATGCTAATAAAGAGCCAAATCAGCCGTCTTTCAGTTTTCTTTTTTATGATGCAATCCATGGCTACGCAGTTCCTGAGGGTTACCATGCCGGGTTTGAGCCAATGCACGGTCCCATTAACCATATGTTATTGGACAACGATTATGATAGAGCGCCTATTTTAAACCGCTACCTCACTAGTGCTCACTATGTAGATAGTCTTGCAGCATCGGTATTAGCGCAGCTTGATATAGAAAATACACTGGTGATTATTACTTCTGATCATGGTGAAGAGCTTAATGACAACAAGCTTAATTACTGGGGGCATAATAGTAATTTTACTGAGCCGCAGATAAAGGTGCCATTTATTGTTGTTGGACCAAAAAGCGAAAAGTGGCAGCATTGGCAAGCCTCAAATGTGATAACCAGTCACTTAGACCTGGCTCCGACGTTGATGAATGAGTACCTAGGGGTTAAAAACACGCCTGAAGATTATAGTACGGGTTATAACTTAACCGGACCAGTTAAAGAGAGAAGTTGGCTGTTACTCAGTAGCTACAACAAATATGCGATTGTGAGTAAGCAGCAAATTGTCGAAGTCTCGCCCATGGGAACTTATGAGACACTCGATGAAACTAACAAGCCATCTGAGCAAGAGCCAAACTTTGAACATATTCAAGAGGCAATGCGGCAGATCAGCCACTTTCAGTAGACAAAAGAAGATTAGGTGTGCTGGTGGACTTTCGTACATCGGTACACACTAACTCGAACGGTATAACTAAGCGCTTAAAGAGTAAAATTGAAAGGCGTTGTTCTTGTCTTTTTTTACCGTATACATAGCGACATCAGCACACTCGATTAATTGGCTTAGCGCAACCGCGTCTCTTGGGTAGCTTGCAATACCTATGCTCGCGCCAACTCGCAGTTGAAGTGACTTCCCTTCTGGTGTTTGCCAAGCCATCTCGGTGTTTATCGCCTCTAGCAGGTTTTCAGCGATGCGCTGCAACTTTTCATTTTTAGCGCAGTGCAAAGCAATCAAAAACTCATCACCTCCCCAACGACAAACCACATCTTGCTCTCTAACCTGAGTACTAATTTGAGTGGCGATGTGTTTTAACATCGCGTCACCGGCATTATGGCCATAAATGTCATTGATTGGTTTAAACTCATCTAAATCAATAATAAATAAGCTAAATGGAGTTTCGTTATCTAACCACTCGTTGATTTTGACTTCAGTACCATGACGATTATAGAGGCCTGTTAGTTTATCGCGGTTAGCCGTTTTACTGAGTTCTTGAAACACGGTTTTTCTCAGCGTGATGTCTGATAGAAACACTTGTAAATAGAATTGCCCACTACTTTCTACTCTCAGCATGATGACACTTAGCCAAACAGGTTGTTCGGTCATGGGGTTAATAAATTCAAACTCTGACTGAGTTGGCTGGTTAAGCTCCAAGGTATGCTCCGTAAAGGTGTAGAGAATATCCGGAGTTTTGCAGTAGCGACCAAAACTCTCGGGAAAATATTCATCAAGGTCGATTGCCATGCCTGCCAGCAAATCACAAGCGGCATCATTAGCTAAGATCACTTCTCCTTTGTCTTTTACCAGTAGGGTGGGAGACGATGAGCGCTCAAACATGAGTCTAAAACGCTTCTCAAGTATTTCAATATCTGCTCGCAGTTGGCGCTCTTGCTCGAACATGGAGGCGGTTTTAGCGATAAGTTGGTTGGTATTACTCGCAATATCACCGATTTCACTTGATTCATGCCCTTTAGGTATGACTAAATTTAAGGGAACCCCAGGAACAACCCTAGCAATTTGACTACTTAAGTTACTCAGGGGTTTTGTCACTATGAAGTGTGTAACAACCGTGAAGATGATTAAGATAGGGATGATGACGACCAACAAAGTTTGAACGCTTGAACGAGCGATATCTCTAGCACTTTGCTCGATAAAAACGGAATTTGGTTGAATATAGATCTCACCAACGATTTCACTCAATAAAAACGGATGATTTAGCTTAATTATGGTAGCATTTTGCGGCTTAAATCCTACGCTTTGAGCGAGCCACTTTTCTTCACTTTTGATTGCGGCAGAAGAGATAACGTCGTTACTGACTAGGCCATTAATGACTTCTACAGCAAGGTCTTTGTCGTTGAGATAAGTCGCAATAGAGGAGGAAGACGACACGGTTTGGCCGATTTGCCCGATAATAGTAGTAGAGCGCCGAAGTTCACGGTCAAAAATATGGTCGTGATATAACTTAGCGTAAAGTATTGAAAAAATAAAAGTCGAGACAACAAGCACGAATGCTAGTCGCACGATCAGCCCATATTTAGTCATCGATCTGATAAATTACCTTCACATCACCTGTCACAAAGTCTGCTGGAACGTAGCCGATTGCATTTGGCGTCTTTCTGATGTTTTCAAGTATAGTCGATGGTGAGGAAAATGACTGTGGGGGAGAGACTTTACCGCTGAATTTTATTCTCGACCAATAGGCGTTGATTTGGCTTTCATTGCGCCCGGTCAGTGCCAGAAAAAAAGGGCCTCTTAAAGGATGCGATTTTTCGTAGTCATAGGTCACTGCCATATCGCCATTAGGAAATGCGACATACTTGCCCATGTACATATCGATGAGTTGGCGCTGCGATATCGACTCGATGGGGTTGTCTTTGTTAACGATGACGGCAATATCAGCAGTTGCTGAAATTGGGTAAGAAATCAGGAAGAAAACAGCAGTAAATAACCTTTTCATCAGAACACCCAATTAAAGCTAAGCGTAAAGGTGTTGAAGGACAGGTCAGGCTCATTAAATTGTTCAGTGTGATGAAGGTAGAAAGCACTAGGCAAATGGTCTGCTGACGTATGCTCCCAGTTGAGCTTCAAAGCTAATGTCGAGCTCAATTCGCGTCGCCATGTTAGCGAGGTGCTATGTTGATCCAGTTGATAAAAACCAGAGTGCATGGAAGCTGCTTCGTGTATTTGTATTAATTCAGGTAGTGGGAGGAGCGGACCGGGCTCTACACTGGACTCATTATCGGACTTGGCTATTGAGTAGGTGAAAGATAAGGTGTTTAAATCGAAGCGCCTGCCCAATGTGATATAGCCTGCTTTTAAGTGGTTGAGTACGCTGGAATTTGAATCCGTCAGCGATATTTCACTCTGTAGTAGCCAATTTGAGTCATCATATCTCATACTGACTGCGCTGTAGGTGAAACGCTTGTCGATGATATAAAGGGAATCGATAAGCTCAATTTTGGTTGGCCAAACCTGTAAGGGAACTTGCGCGAGTGCATCACGTAATTGCTTTTGCTGCTTGTGTTCGTTGGCTGCTTTTGTTGTTGTGTAATTGGCTCTAAATAGCCAATTTAACGTTTCGTACTGTACCGCTACACCCAAAATAGATTTAAGTTCTACATTCCAAAAAAACTCATAGTCGCTGTAGATAGGTGATTCGGATCGCCCCCAATATGCTTTGATACTGGCGATACCTTGATCAAGCGGTGCGCGATACTGCAAGTCAACGCCATCTAGGTTTTGGTGAGGAATAATAGAATAGAACTCAACGGGAGGGTGTTCCATATCCATCGAGTAGCCGATATCTCGATATTCGGTCATTAGGAATAAGTCTAACCCTGTACGACCCATACGGAATTGCCAGTTTGAGTTTACGTGATAACGTAAAAATGCCAGTTTAATTGCATTTTTCACTCGGTCATCATGTTGTTCTTTTAATAACAGCTGCCCAACGAATTCTATGTTATCACTTGCATGCCATTCGGCTTGTAGGCCCAAAGAAGAAAATGAAAAGTCGAGTTCATCTCTTGCCACACCATTAGGTTGTGAGATGGATTCTCTGATTTTAGCGGTATGGGAGTCTGTTTTAACGGCCTTGAGCGTAGCAAAACCGCTGAAATCGAAATCAGAGCCATAGCTGAGTGTGGTTAAAAATAGCAAGCAGATAAAAACAGAGCGCATGAGTTATAAATGTTTTTGCTTTCCTTTTTATACAGCCTAGTTCGAATTTTGACATTTACCAATGCGATGTTCGCCTTGCCCTTGTATAATGAACTTAGAGACACCATATCTCATTTATGGTAGCATATTGTTATATTATCACACTAGGCAAGATTAAGACGTGGCAGAAGTAAGAGCGAGAGTCGGGCTGAATGTAGGGCAGCATAGTAATATCCCTGCAGAAATAGTTTCTTTTTCAGGGTTAAAAGATGGCCAAGAACACGTTGCGCTGGTATTTAATAGCGCAGACAGTCAGCAGCAAATCCCCCTAATTCGTATGCACTCTGAGTGCTTAACCGGCGATGTCTTTCATTCTTCCCGTTGTGATTGTGGCGAACAGTTAAACGAATGTATCGAGGCGATGCATAAACAAGGCGGCATTTTGTTATATTTGCGCCAAGAAGGTCGTGGTATTGGCCTGTACAATAAAATCGATGCTTATGTATTGCAATCGCAAGGGATGAACACCTACGAGGCAAACAACCACCTGGGCTTTGAAGATGACTTAAGAGATTTCTCTGATGCAGTATTGATGCTTCAAGCGCTGGGGTTAAACCATGTCAAGTTAATGACGAACAATCCAAGAAAGCTAAAGGCGTTGAGAAATGCGGGTATTACCGTCGATGAAGTAGTTGGCACTCAAGCACATGTTAAGGCTGGAGTTTCTGGTAATGAGCAGTATCTAAAAACGAAGATCCAACATGGTGCCCACATGCTGGATATCAAGAAGATATCAAAAGCTGATTAGCCTAAGCGTATATGTTTATCACTACAAGCCGACTAGGTAAACGCTCCGGTTGGCTTGTCGTACCAAACGCTCCACTCTCATTACTATTCGTTCAAACTTAAGATGGCCAAATAGGTTACGTTTACCGCCAGTATTTGTTTAGAATATGCTAAAAAGCGCTGACAAATCCGTCTTTCATGCCTTTTCACTCGACGCGGTAAACAGTATAATCTAGGACGTTATAGCTTAAATTAAGTGGACTATGTCGACACCAATTAGAACATTCAAAGCAAGCATGGGCGTGCAGTGGCTAAAAGCTGGGTGGGCAATTTTCAAAACCCAACCTATGACTTTCATGTTAATGTATATTTTCATGGCGGTAGTAAGTCTATTACCGTTGTTCGCACCTATTTTTCATATTATCGCTGCCTTGTCTGGTCCTTTCTTAAGCGCAGGTTTTTACCTTGCCATTATCAATAAACAGATCAATAAACCAATAAAGTTGGCTGACATTTTTGAGCCTTTTGCAGCAAAAGGCCGCCGATTAAACTTGTTCCGAGTTGGTATTTATCAAATGGCAGGTGCGCTGTTGCTGACTATGGTTGCGGGTGTACTATTCAGTGATGTGGCGACTGCGCTTGAGAGTGTAGGCCCAAACACCGAACCGAATGAACTTATCGGACTTATCGCGAGCAATATTAGTTTTGCCGAAGTTGCAGTATTTGTGATTGCACAATCGGTCATTATGATGGCCTTTGCTTTTGTCGTGCCACAGGTGTTTTTCCAAGGTGAAAAACGCATTTTTCACGCGATGAAGTGCTCGCTTGCCGCTTTTTATCATAATATGGCTGCGCTGAGTATTTACGGCTTAGTCGTCGCTGCGCTTATCGTCGCGTCTATACCGCTATCGATGATCCCGGCGATTATTATCATGCCGGTTGCCATGATTGGCTTTTTTGTTTCTTTTCAGGCGATGTTTATGCCAATTATCGTTGAAAAGAAGGAAAATGATGAAAATACTAACATCTCTCAGTCTAACTCAGGACGCTTTGACGCCTGATGGATGAGCAAGAAGTTAAAAAGCTAAAAAACTATGCGGTTTGGTTATTATCGAGACAAGAGTACCCTGAGTCAGGGTTGACGCAAAAGCTACTGCAAAAAGGGGCTACAGCGGCAGTCGCAGAGCAATTAGTGTCCTGGCTAAAGTCACTTGATTACGTTAATGACGACCGCTATGCAGAGAGCTTTTTAAACCGCCAGATTGCAAAAGGACTTGGAGAAAAGCGTGTATTAATGGATGCAGGGCAAAAGGGGGTGAGCCGAGAGACTTTGCATACGCTAATTGCTGAGCGTGAAATTGATTGGTACATGCAAGCCGCAAAAACCTATGAAAAAAAGTACGGTCTTTGCGCACAACCGATAGAATATAAAGAAAAAACTAAGCGCGTACGTTACATGAGTTATCGTGGCTTTAGTTTTGATGAAATAGATTTTGCAATTGAAGCTGCAATGACTGCAGCAGAGCAAGAAGAAATAAAGGGTGAATGATCACATGCAGCATATGACTACCGCACAAATCAGGCAAAGCTTCTTAGATTTCTTTGCTAAACAACAGCACCAAGTGGTGCCTTCAAGCTCGTTAATTCCGGGTAATGATGCCACCTTACTGTTCACCAACGCTGGTATGGTGCAGTTTAAAGATGCCTTCTTGGGTGCGGAAAAACGCCCTTATACGCGAGCGACTAGTTCACAGCGTTGTGTTCGTGCTGGTGGTAAACATAATGACCTTGAAAATGTAGGTTATACCGCAAGGCACCATACTTTCTTCGAAATGCTAGGTAACTTTAGCTTCGGTGACTATTTTAAAACCGACGCAATTAAGTTTGCTTGGGGCTTTCTTACGGATGTGATCAAGCTGCCAAAAGAAAAGCTACTAGTCACGGTTTACCATGAAGACGACGAAGCATTTGATATCTGGTCAAAACAAGTTGGTGTTCCTGAAGACAGGATCATCCGTATTGCGACGGCGGATAACTTTTGGTCAATGGGTGACACAGGTCCTTGCGGTCCTTGCTCTGAAATCTTTTATGACCACGGCGAGCACATCTGGGGTGGACCTCCGGGCTCACCAGAAGAAGACGGCGATCGCTTCATTGAGATCTGGAATTTAGTATTCATGCAGTACAACCGTCATGCAGACGGTACAATGGAACCACTGCCAATGCAGTCGGTTGATACCGGCATGGGTCTTGAGCGTATCTCTGCAATTATGCAAGGTGTGCACTCAAACTATGAGATTGACCTGTTCCAAGCGCTGATTAAAGCAGCTGCAAAAGTAACAGATGCTCAAGATTTAGAAGATAAGTCACTACGTGTGGTTGCTGACCATATTCGTTCGTGTGCGTTCCTTATTGCTGACGGCGTCATGCCATCGAATGAAGGTCGTGGTTACGTGCTACGTCGTATCATTCGTCGTGCAGTTCGTCACGGCAATAAACTGGGTGCAAAAGGGGCTTTCTTCTATAAGTTAGTTGCCGCACTTGCTGAGCAAATGGGTGAAGCTTACCCTGAACTAGTGAAGCAACAAGCGATTATCGAAAAAGTACTGCGTATTGAAGAAGATCAGTTTGGTAAAACACTAGACCGTGGTTTGACTATCCTAGAAGACAGCCTGGCAGGTATTGAAGGCGACGTTATTCCAGGCGATTTAGTGTTCAAACTCTACGATACTTATGGTTTCCCTGCGGACTTAACTGCGGATGTGGCGCGTGAGCGTTTTATGACGATTGACGAGCGTGGCTTCCAAGCATGCATGGAAGAACAGCGTAAAAAAGCACAAGCGGCTGGCAAGTTCGGTGCAGATTACAACGAGCGCTTGAAGTCTGATAAAAATACTGACTTCAAAGGCTATGATGCTGAGCACTATACCGGCACTGTGGTTGAAATCTTTAAAGAAGGTCAACATACCAATACGTTAGAAGATGGTGAACAAGGTGTGGTTATCCTTGACCGCACGCCTTTCTATGCTGAGTCAGGCGGCCAAGTTGGTGATACAGGTGTGTTAAAAGTGGCTAACGGTGAGTTTGTGGTTACTGACACGCAAAAGCTAGGTAATGCATTTGCACATCATGGTCATGTGGTTGGCCGCATTGGTGTTAACGATAAAGCCGATGCGCGTATTGACGCAGAGCGTCGCGAGCGAGTGAAGAAAAACCATACTGCAACGCACTTGGTCCACAAAGCACTACGCGATTTGCTGGGCGATCACGTAACACAAAAAGGCTCGTTAGTATTACCAGATCGTCTTCGTTTCGACTTCTCGCATTTTGAAGGCGTCACTAAAGCACAGTTGCAGCAAGTAGAAGATGCAGTGAACGCAGAGATCCGCCGCAACTTTGCTTTGCAAACTGAGTTGATGGATATTGATGCTGCCAAAGACAAAGGTGCGATGGCGCTCTTTGGTGAGAAATACGATGATGAAGTTCGAGTCGTATCAATCGGTGAGTACTCAATTGAACTTTGTGGTGGTACACACGTGAAACGTGCAGGTGATATTGGTCTATTCAAAATTGTCTCAGAAGGCGGTATCGCAGCGGGTGTTCGTCGTATCGAAGCAGTAACAGGTGCTGATGCTATCGCTTATGTTAATGAGCAAGAGCAAGTGCTTTCTGAAATTGCGGCTTTGGTTAAGGGTGATACCTCATCTGTGCTAGAAAAAGTATCTGCGCTACTTGAAAAGTCAAAAGGCCTTGAAAAGCAAGTTGCTCAACTAAATGACAAACTAGCAAGTGCTGCGGGTGCAACGCTACTTGACTCTGTAACCGAAGTGAATGGGATTAAATTACTCGTAGCGAACGTTGCAGGAACTGAGTCTAAAGCACTGCGAGGCATGGTCGATGACCTGAAGAACAAGATTGGCTCAGGTGTCATCGCGCTAGGTGTAGCAAATGGCGATAAAGTAAGCCTAATCGCTGGCGTAACGAAAGACTTAGTTGGTCAGGTAAAAGCAGGTGAGCTAGTTAATCACATGGCTTCTCAAGTCGGTGGTAAAGGTGGCGGTCGTCCTGATATGGCGCAAGCTGGTGGTTCACAACCAGAAAACCTAGACGCAGCACTAAACAGTGTTCCAACTTGGTTAAATGAAGTAACGCAGTAATCAGCAAGTGGCGCTGATTGTACAAAAGTTTGGCGGCACCTCGGTAGGTTCGGTAGAGCGTATTGAGGCGGTTGCCGAACACGTTATCAAAACACAACAACAAGGCCACCAAGTGGTGGTCGTGTTATCTGCAATGTCAGGCGAGACAAACCGTCTTATTTCCCTTGCTCAACAAATCGATGCGCGTCCGAGTTCTCGTGAGCTGGATGTATTGATCACCACCGGCGAACAAGTGTCTATCGCGTTATTAGCGATGGCCATCATTAAGCGTGGGCATTCTGCTGTGAGCTTACTTGCCGATCAGGTTGGTATTAAAACCGATAACATGTTCTCTAAAGCGCGGATCACAGAAATAGGCACGACCCGCTTAAAGCAAGAGCTTGAGCATAATCGGATAACCATTATTGCCGGATTTCAAGGGCGTGATGAGGAAGGCAATATCACCACGCTGGGACGTGGTGGTACAGATACCTCAGCAGTTGAAATCGCAGGGGCTTTGCAAGCAGACGAATGTCAGATATATACTGATGTCGATGGCGTTTATACTACCGATCCGCGCATAGAGCCAAATGCAAGGCGTCTATCACATATTACTTTCCCCGAGATGTTGGAGCTGGCAAGTGTTGGCGCTAAAGTCTTGCAGATCCGCTCGGTTGAAGCGGCCGGTCGATATAATGTACCGCTGCGCGTACTTTCTTCGTTTTCTCCTGATAACGGCACCTTGATTAGCTATGAGGAAGGTAAGATGAAAAACACTAAAGTGGTCTCTGGGATAGCGAGTGTCAAAGACGAAGCGCTTATCTTAGTTAACAATGTAGATGCAAAACCGAGTAATCTTGCCAATATACTTTCTCTTCTTGGTGAGCATAATATCGAAGTCGATATGATTAACTATTTGAACCACAGTGAGAAAAAAATAGACTATGCTTTTACTGTGCACACAAATGATTGTATTCTGGCGGAAGAAGTTTTAGCGCAACATGCACAAAATTTAGGTGGCGCAACCGTAGAGGTTAATGCTAACGTGGCAAAAATCTCAGCGGTTGGCATCGGGATGAAATCTCATTCAGGTGTTGCTGGTCTCTTTTTTATGGCATTGGCCGAAGAAAATATTCACACTCTATTAGTATCTACATCAGAGATAAAAATCTCGGCACTAGTAGACGAAAAATATTTAGAGCTAGCTGTACGGGCTTTACATGCCAAATTTGAATTGGAAAGTACTGAGTAAAAGAAGTTTTTGCTTACTTTTCTAGGAACTTTTATTTAAAATGGATTTGACGCGGAATCTTTTAAATTTTGGAATAACAGGAGCAAGAGAATGCTAATACTAACTCGTCGAGTAGGTGAAACCCTGATGATTGGTGATGAAGTGACTGTAACAGTACTAGGTGTTAAAGGTAACCAAGTACGTATTGGTGTAAATGCGCCAAAAGATGTTTCAGTTCATCGTGAAGAAATTTACATGCGAATTCAGGCTGAGAAATCTAGTCCGGGCAATATGTAATTGACCAAATACTGAATTACGATGTTAGTTAACATGGTTTAGCTGGCATAAAAAAACCCCGCTACTGCGGGGTTTCTTATTTCTGGCTTTGCTCAGACAAAAAAGCAATCGCCTCTCCGTTAAGTCCAGATTTACTGATATAGCTCGGTTTGTTTTGGTGAAACACCAAAAAACCTCTGTTCGTTTCAACGAGCTTATCTAAGTCGTCAAATGGGTAAGAAAATTCGGCATGTGTCGCTTTGGTGCTAATACTTACTTTAGAGATTGAAACCTCGACGATATTGCCGGCAGCGCGAGAATACGATTGTCTTATTACCCACCAAGGTTTGCGATAGTAGAAAGCAACGCATTCAACCACAGCTAGTAGAATAAGAAAGTTCCCGACGTAGTGCTCCTGCAATCCGTAAATAGCAAACAGCCCCAGTGTAATTAGCAGTACAAGCAAGCCATATTTCGGTTTAACAGCAAGTCCATTGGCTTCAGATTCTTCAAAACACTCTCGATAATAGGCTTTATCTAACTTAAATTGGCTTTGAAAAGATAAATTTTCATTTTGTTCAAGGGAGGGCATAGACGTTCGTTGTGGCAAAAATTTCCCCTTATTATACCCATCTATATTGAAAAAGCTGTAATGCGAATAAATTGTTTGCAGTTCCCTTTTACTATATCCAGCGAAATACGCGTTATACAGCGTGACGTTTACGTAAACGTTAACTTTTGGTCAGTCCAATTTACAATTTATCTTGCGTAATCAAAAATCCATTCTATATTCATTAAAATCTCAGTATTAGTCAGCGCTATTTTGAATATTTTTCATATTTATTACGTTGGTTTTCCATATTTATTAATGTTTTCAAAGCTAACTTACTGATTGTTTATAAGTTAAATGCTTTGGTAATACCAATTTACAATACACTTTACAGTGGAACATTTTTTGTTATAAGGTGAATAAATATCTACAAAAAGTGAAGGTTTATACCAGTTCCTTAACATCGAACAGGAAAATCAAACAGCAAGTAAGGGGTAAAAATGGATATTGGATCGCAGCTACTGCAAGCAGGAAATCTCATGCTGACCGGTATGGTTGGTGTTTTTGTTTTTCTGTCCATTTTGATTTTTGCGATGCGACTGTTGGCCAACTTTGCAGCTCAATTTAAAGAAGTAGAGCCAAGTACCACAAGATCAAAAACAACCAGAGCAACATCGTCACAGGGTGTGCCGCAGGCACATATTGCAGCCATTAGCGCTGCCGTTGCAGCCTACAGAAAAAACAATTAATAGGGGTTTTGCATGTCACAGTTAAAGCTAACCGAATTAGTGCTGCGCGATGCGCATCAGTCATTACTCGCCACCAGAATGCGTTTGGAAGATATGCTTCCTATCGCTGAGAAGCTCGACAATATGGGCTATTGGTCTGTTGAATCATGGGGGGGAGCAACCTTCGACTCGTGTATTCGCTATTTAGGCGAAGATCCATGGGAGCGGATCCGAGCACTGAAAGCTGCGATGCCAAAAACCAAACAACAAATGCTGCTGCGTGGCCAGAATCTCTTGGGTTATCGCCATTATGCTGATGATGTTGTCGAAAAGTTTGTTGAACGTGCCCACGATAACGGGGTGGATGTATTTAGAATATTCGATGCAATGAACGACGTGCGCAACTTAGAAACGGCTATTAAAGCGGCCATTAAAGTGGGCGCGCATGCGCAGGGGACGATTTCGTACACCGTAAGCCCAGTTCATACGCTGGAAATGTGGCTCACGCAAGCTAAGCAGCTTGAAGACTTAGGCTGTCACTCTATTTGTATCAAGGACATGGCTGGGTTACTGAAACCCTATGATGCCGAAAAATTAATCTCTGGGCTTAAAGCGTCCGTCTCGATTCCTATCGCAATGCAGTGCCATGCAACCACAGGACTCAGCACCGCAACTTATCAAAAAGCCATAGATGCGGGTATCGATATGCTCGATACGGCGATATCTTCGATGAGTATGACCTATGGGCATAGTGCAACAGAAACTATTGCGGCGATTGTGGAAGGTACAGAACGTGATACAGGGCTTGATTTACTAGAGCTAGAAGAGATCGCAGCCTATTTTCGTGAAGTGAGAAAGAAATATGCAGCTTTTGAGGGTAGCTTAAAAGGAGTAGATGGTCGTATTCTATCTGCACAAGTGCCTGGTGGCATGTTAACAAATATGGAAAATCAACTGCGAGAGCAAGGTGCAGGTGACAAGCTTGACGCAGTACTAAAAGAAATTCCAAGTGTGCGTAAAGAACTTGGCTACTTACCGCTGGTAACACCAACCTCACAGATTGTCGGGACGCAAGCGGTATTAAACGTACTTACTGGTGAGCGTTACAAGTCTATAACCAAAGAAACTGCTGGCGTGCTGAAAGGCGAATATGGAGCGACACCAGCGCAAGTCGACCAAGCTTTGCAACAACGCGTGCTTGAAGGCGCAGAGCCTATTACCTGCCGTCCTGCAGACTTAATTGAACCTGAGCTGGATAGTTTACAAAGCGAGTTAGTCGCGACGGCAAAAGAGGAGCAAATTACCTTAGCCGACGAGATTATTGATGATGTGCTTACCTATGCATTATTCCCTCAGATTGGTCTTAAATTCCTGAAAAATCGCAATAATCCAGATGCATTTGAGCCAAAACCGACGCTTGTTGAAAGTAAAGAACAAAAAGCTGCAGCGACGCCTGCTAAAGCCAATTCATCAGCTGCTGAGCGTTACAGCGTAAAGGTGGATGGTAAAGTATACGATGTAGTGGTTGCGCCGGGTGGTGAGCTCAAAGAAGTACAAGTCAAAGACAGTGAGCTTATTCCGCAATCAACCTCTGTGAGCTCCAGTGAAACTTTGAATGCGCCACTTGCCGGCAACATTTTTAAGCTTATGGTGCGGGCAGGAGATGAAGTACAAGAGGGCGATGTGGTACTCATCATGGAAGCCATGAAAATGGAAACCGAGGTGCGTGCAACACACAGTGGCCAAGTCGCGGAGCTACTCGTTTCTGAAGGCGACTCCGTCAGTGCTGGCGATGCCATCATGTCTTTAGCATAAGGGTGTCGTGATGGAAGGGTTACTTAATTTATGGCAAGCAACAGGGCTTGCCAACTTCACCGTGCCAGCACTTTGCATGATGGCTGTGGGCTGCGGACTTTTGTATCTTGCGATCGCCAAAAACTTTGAGCCGCTCCTGCTGGTGCCGATTGGCTTTGGTGCCATACTCACGAATATTCCTGTTGCTGGACTTGCCGATCCTGGTGGGCTCTTGTACTACGTGTATTACATTGGCATAGACAGCGGAGTATTCCCCTTGCTGATCTTTATGGGGGTGGGCGCGATGACAGACTTTAGTGCCTTGATAGCGAACCCCAAGATGCTGTTGCTTGGTGCGGCTGCGCAGTTTGGGATCTTTGCCACTTTGTTCGGGGCTATATTGCTGAACTATATTCCGGGCTTTGAATTTACTCTGCAAGATGCCTCTGCAATTGCCATTATTGGCGGTGCAGATGGGCCAACTGCGATATTCCTCGCGTCTAAGCTTGCACCAGAGTTACTGGGTGCAATAGCGGTAGCAGCCTATTCGTATATGGCGTTGGTGCCAATCATTCAGCCACCAATTATGAAGGCACTCACGACGCAAGAGGAGCGTCAGATTGCGATGCCACAGCTGCGCCATGTATCAAAAACCGAAAAAATCCTATTTCCTCTGGCGGTACTGGGCCTAACGATACTGTTTTTACCTGCAGCAACACCTTTGGTTGGTATGTTCTGTTTGGGTAACTTGATGAAAGAGTGTGGTGTAGTAGACCGCTTGAGTAAAACGGCGCAAAACGAGTTGATTAATATCACCACTATTTTCCTCGGACTGGCGGTGGGCTCAAAGTTGGCCGCTGATCAATTCTTAACGGTTGAGACGCTGGGGATTTTAGCGCTAGGTGCCGTGGCCTTTGGAATTGGCACAGCAACTGGGGTGCTAATGGCTAAAACTATGAATAAGTTTAGCGATACCCCCATTAATCCGCTAGTTGGCGCTGCTGGGGTATCTGCAGTCCCGATGGCTGCGCGTGTGGTCAATAAGGTCGGCCTTGAAAGTAACCCTCACAATTTCTTGCTGATGCATGCGATGGGCCCCAATGTCGCGGGTGTATTAGGCAGTGCGGTTGCTGCTGGTATTTTGCTTGCACTGGTAGGCTAATTTACACTTCTCCAACCATTTGCGTGGCGATTTTAGGTTGCCGCGCATTTTTATTTCTGGACTTTATATTCTTGAACTTGATAGTCTTTCGTCACTTTTAATTAACATGAACAACTTCAGATGAAGTTTTTAGCTCCTTTCTTATTTTTGTTACCCTGTGTGACAGTTGCAATGGAAACATCGACTTTAGTGGTAACGCCGATAGCAGAGCATGTTTATAAACATGAATCTTCGCTACACGTTGAACCTTGGGGGTTAGTGTCAGGCTCTGGGTTGATTGTGGTCGACGGTCAAGATGCTTACATTGTTGATACACCTTGGACCGAGCAAGACACAGAAGCACTGCTATTGTGGGCCGAGGACCGCAAGCTCAATATTAAAGGGGCGGTGGTCACGCATTACCATCCAGATGCAAGCGGTGGCCTAGCGGTATTAAATAAACATCAGATCCCAACCTATGCATCAGCCCAAACTAATCATTTATTAGCCCAAAAACACAGCGCAATCGCGTTACATAATTTGCTGCAAGCCTCAGCAGCGATAAAGTCAGGTGTCGTTGAAACCTATTACCCAGGTGCAGGGCACTCGAAAGATAATATTGTCGTGTGGCTGCCACAATCTAAAATTTTATTCGCAGGATGCTTTGTGAAAAGTATGGCGAGTAAAAATTTAGGTAACTTGGAGGATGCTTCGGTTGATGAGTGGCAAGCGTCTATACACAATGTATTGAGCCGATATCCGGAAGCAAACATGGTTATCCCAGGGCATGGTAAAGAAGGGGATTTATCTTTGTTGCACCATACCGTTAAGTTAATCAAAATTGAGCAATCAAAAGGTAAATAAAGGACTGACATGAAATTTATTCCATTTCGTAATTTACGCTGTCCGGGTTTAGAAACTGCGCTGTGCTATTGTCGCTTGTTGTTTTTAACGGGTGTAGCCTTGATAGTGCTCGGGGTGATCAAAGAGGGGATTGCAATCTATCATTGGTTAGTCGCCATGATAGAAAATGGCGACGCGCCAATAAAAGCAGCCTATCTCTATGACTTAGATTTGCTTTCACACCCAAACTTTCATTTGATCATTGTTGGAGTGGTGAAGATCTACTTCTCCTGTGGCCTCGCGATTAAACTGAAAACAATGTCCCATGAGCAGGCGCCACAAAAATAACGAATACCACGTAAAGGAGTCTCATAGAGGAGTTTCTCAGAGAAATTTCTTAGACCCTTTTACGCGGCAGAGCTACTATTTAAAAATTAATACTCCAGCTGTCCGCCATTTTGGATAAAGGCGACATATTCGTTCCAAACATCTTCAACACTTCGGCCCAAGATGTGTTGAAATGCAGCATCAAATGACCAAGTATAATTGCCCATATCTTTTGCCGCTTTGTTAAACTTGTAGATAAACTCTGAGTCGTGCTGTTGTTTGACGTAATGCAAGAAAAACCCAGTTGTGGTGTAGCCACTAAGCCAGCGTTTAGCGTTGATGATATCTGGTGAGCGTGACTTATGAAAACCAGCACCGATCCGCACTGCGTCAGCTAGACCTTCGGTGTATGCCCAGTTTGCCTTGCCATCACCATAGCTGTCATGAGTCAGCGGCGAGTTATTGTAACCATGGGTGACCTCATGGAATAAAATGCCGTCGATTTCATCACGGATCACGGCATCGTTGTTGTTGTTATCGCGATAAATACGTTCTAAATGCGCGGTGCTAACGACGATAGTCATCTCACCTGAACCGTCTCGTCCCATCTTATAGGCAACGAAATCCTTACCCCAATGATCTTTGGCTCTCAACTCAAACTGCAATTTTCTAAAACGCTGGGATTCACTGGCGTCGCGGTATAGCACTTTTGCTACATCCACACAGCGTTCGGCCATATGCGCGGCTGGGTTTGATATGATCCGTTTAAATAATGCCGAGCCTTGTGTTTCAGGGTTAACATCAACAAAGTTTACTTCCGGACGTTGCCATGTGTCGTGTGGTGGTGTGCTTTCACTACTGACGGCTAATTCATAATTGGCGCTTTGGAAACCGTATACAGAAACATAAACCGGCGCATTTGAGCTTATATCGCAGCGCTCGTTGGAGCTGGCATCATTGATACTTTGGCAGTCATAACTTGCGGTGGTCGGTTGACTATTTGCTTTTAGGTATAGATCTGCATCACCACTGCCGGTCAAGGTTGCTGTGATAGGAGCTGAGCTTGTAAATGGCCCAAAATGCGCCCATTGACCAGAAGTAACGCTACCACTTTGGTTAAATGGCAAGGTTGTACCACCGTTTGCCGGAGCACCGATAAATTCGATTTCTGCAAGCTGTAATAAATTGGCACCTTGCGTTGCGGTGACATTTAAGCGCACAAAGCGGTACGCTTGATTGGTACTGACATTGAACTGCTTAGTTTGATGTCTTGAAGTAAAACTTTGATTGTTTTGCGAATCTATAGTGAACCACACTTGACCGTCTTGAGAGCCTTGAAGCGTCCAATTTTTAGGATCTCTTTGTGGTGCATCGTTCGCGGAAGTTAGAGTGTAAGCTGTTAAATTAACCGCTTCGCTAAACGCATAACTTATCCAACCGGAAGCTGAAAAAGTAAGCCACTTGCTGTAGTGGTTATTATCAAATGCGTTGACTTTGCCTTCATAGGGCTGGTTTTCTCCTGAAACGCTGATAGCAGCGGCATTGGCAGTAGTCAGATCGCTGTTTGCGTGCGCCGAGCTTAAGCCCAGGCTCACTAAAGCGGCTGCTATAAAAGAACGTTGGAATCGCGTTTTAGCTATAATGATGTACATGTTGACCTCTTTTGTATCGTTCCATTTTTTGTGGGCAGATACCTGTTGATGTTGTATCCATGGCTATTTTTATTTTGGCGTCCAAATGAGTTTGGAACGGTTTAATTGTTGTTGCTTTTATGTACATTTGTCAAATGGAAATTTACTTTAATTTAACGATAAAGATAGAATTGGTGTTCCTGATTTAGCTTGAATTACGCTGCGAAGGCTAGCACTTTCAGGCTTTACAGGGCGTGATGTTAGAGGATGTTATTTATTTTGAACTGTGTTTTGTTTGGGCGTATTTGATTGATTTTTCGGGACTTTTTTATTCGCAGTCTCTTGAGTTGCAATTTGTTTGTGTTGTTTCTTTTTTAATCGCTTTCGCTCTGCTTTTGTTACGTGTTTTGCCACCCATTTGGCAATCTTTTGCATGAGCATTGGAGGGAAGTCATGACCCATCCCATTGACCAGTTTTAGTTTGGATTTGCGAATAGTCGCGGCGGTTTGCTGGCCAGCGGCTGCGGGAAAAATAGGGTCGTCTGTACCATGGATCACAAGTGTTGGCGTTTTTATCTGTGCCAGCGTGTGCTTGCGACATTGGCTTGCGACAATCGCCGCAAGCTGACGCTTAAATCCTTGCGGGTTATGCGCGCGTTCAATACTGTGTTTGGCTTGTTGATGTAGCGTCCCTTCGTCTTGAGGGTAGGCAGGACTGCCGATCAGCTGGTTGAGTTTTATATTGTATTGAATGGCAGATTGGTGGCAGTCTGACTTTGGCCGTGCTTTTGCCAGTTGCAGCATGACTTTTACATTTGCTGCGGTAAACTTGGGATACGCTGAGGTTGACATAATTGAGGTCAAACTTACCACTTTCTTTTTATGCTTAGCAGCAACGATTTGTGCAATCATCCCGCCCATAGAAGCACCAACAAGGTGGGCGCGTTTAATCTTAAGTCCTGCCATCAAAGCAACAACATCTTCGGCCATATCTTCTAGGGTATAGGGAACAGAAGCGCGAATGGGAAGTTTTTTGCTCAGCATGGTTTTTATCACACTTGGTGAACCTAGATGATCCAAGTGGCTCGACAATCCCGTGTCGCGATTATCAAAACGGATCACCCGAAAACCTTTATTGACTAGCCCAAAGTACAATTCATCTGGCCAAATCGTCATTTGTGCCCCAAGACCCATTATCAAAATAATAACGGGGGCGTGATGCGCTCCCTCGTCCTGATAATGTATGCTGATCCCGGTTGCAATCTCGATATCGGTCATTGTCGCGAATGTTTAGCTTGACTTGAAAGGACTGCATTTAAGTATAGAGCGTAGGTATGAACTTAACTTTAAAATAGCAGTCAAAAAAGACGAAAATTTATTGCTAAAAGCCATTGCGCTTTAAAACATTTAGGTTAATATTCGCGCTTGTTGATGGTCTGAAATTATGCATCAACGCTATCAATTTATACGATTCTTATTTGGAGTAAGTCATGACTAAAAAAAGCAAACTTCAGCATGCTCATCAGCGTGGTGAAATTAAAGACAACGCATTAAAAGCGTTGGTAACCAGCCCGTTGTTTAAGGCGAAAGTTGAAAAAAGCAAAAAAGGCAAAGGTAGTTATCAACGGAGCGTAAAGCACAAAGGCCAAGAGCCTTACCTTAAGGCAGCCTAAGCTTTAAGATAAGGTTTTTGAAAGTTTTGACGCCATTCAACCTAGACTGCAGCACAACCAAAACCTAAGGTTATTATTGTAGTTAATGTAGCAAACTTGTACGTAACTTAGCCAGTGTAGAATCCCTTTAACCAGTGACTTTTTACATTCTATCGAACAAGAAGCTAAACCAGGCAAAAAACAAGCAAAAGCTACTTAATCCAAATGCTAGGGTTCGTAACCGTAAATTGCTGCCTAGCACGTGCTCGTAGCTGTGCCAATATCTTGCTGCGACAAACACGGTGCTAAGCACAAACCAAAATTGTCCCGTCATTTGCTCAATATGCAAAATTATCAGTAATGCGATAAATAACACCGGCTGCTGAAACTGGCTGTCATAGCTATTACCTAATAATCTTATGCGCTCGGGGAAGGCGTGTTTTTCGACATAGCGAATATCTTGAAGTGCAATATCACCATTTTTGACTGCGCGAATTCTACTCGTTGCGGTCAGAAGAAATAATAGCAGCGTTAGGCTAAGCAAAAATAAAATCGGAATATGGATCCACATAGTAAAGCTCCTGAGTTTGAAAGAGGTTTTACTTTAACTAGATTGATTGCTAACTTAACGTGTCAATAATGACTAATTTTGGTTTGATATTGCCATGAAGGTGATTTTGCTATGTCCTGAACATGTGTTTGCGAGCGCATTAACGGGTGTGATTGATATTTTGAACGTGGCAAACAAAGTCGCTGGTAAGGCGGTGTTTTGTTGGCAGACGGTTGCGCTTTCAGGGCAAAAGTCGGTGATGAGTAGTCAAGGCTTAGAATTTGTTTGTCATGCTGAATTTAGCGCATTGGCTGATGCAGATGTCGTTATCTGGCTCGGCAGTCACTTTTCATCAGAGCCTTTGTTGTGGCAACAATGCCAACAAGTCAAAGCACAATTAAACAAGCATGGTATTGAATTTCATCCCGCGACTTATCAACTTGCCGGATGTTGCGGTACCGCATTTTTAGCCACAGCAGGATTGTTGGATCAAAAACAATTTACATGTAGCTGGTGGCTTACACCTTTTTTTACACGATACTTTCCAGTTTTAAAGCCCAACAGCCAAAAGGTAACAGAGCAAAGCGGTATGGTGTATACCGCGGGCGCGGCTCACAGTTACTTGCACTTGATGCTGCGGTTTATTACCGACGTGCTGGGCTCAGAAGTGGCAAAAACAATCGCCGCGTGGCTGGCGATACCAAACGAGCAAGCGAGTCAAAATGAGTTTGTGCAGCTCAGTGGATTTTTACAACATAGAGATGCGCAATTGCTCAAGGCACAGTACCATATCAGCGATAATCTCGATGTGTCGCATAGCTTACAGAGCCTTGCGAAACATGCTTGTATGTCAGAGCGTACGTTAATTCGACGCTTTAAACAGCACACGAGTATGACGCCTTTTGAGTACGTGCGACTTGCGCGACTCGTTCGTACCAAACAGTTATTGCATAGTACTAATATGAGTGTGGAGCAGATAGCCAACCAGGTTGGCTACCAAGACAGTCAGGCTTTAGCGAAGCAATACAAAAAGCACTATAACCAATCGCTTAATCGAGTGAGAGGGTCGTAATAGTGGGTGTTAGCGTTTTCTTTGGTTAATCTATGAGCAAAGCGGAATCAGCCCTGGCTAACTGGTAAGTTAATATTAAAAAACGTGTCTAATGAATCATCATGCGTAACCGGGGATACGGTCATCTTGATGATTCATTAAGTGATGTGCGCCGTTACTAATCACATTTGCATACAGCGTTATTC
>NZ_NSDG01000097.1 GCF_002289345.1 Pseudoalteromonas sp. HM-SA03
CATCCGATCCTCGCTACATTTGTATTTATCGGCGGTTTATCAGCGGCAACGGCCATGATAGTCGTTGCGACTCTCACACTTAGCACCATGTTATCGAACGATGTAGTATTGCCTTTGTTGTTCAAGCGTAAATTTAAAAAAAACATTCTAAACAGCAGTTTTAAGAGTCAAATACTCTTAGTTCGACGCTTTGTTATCGCCGCAATCTTATTGCTTTCATATATGTACCAGCAATGGTTTGGTCATGGTGAAGCACTCGCAAATATGGGGTTAGTTGCCTTCTCATTGGTGACTCAGCTATTGCCTGCAATTGTCGGTGGACTTTATTGGCGCAAAGGCCATGCGTATGGCGTATATGCGGGGCTCATCGCTGGTTTTATCTGCTGGATGCTATTTCTTATGTTTCCAATTCTGGAAGCAGGAGGATTACTTGATTATGAAATGCGCCAGACCCTTATCACCCGAGGAACTTTACTTGCACTGCTCGCCAACATTAGTTGCTATATTAGCTTTTCTATCGGTGCACAGGAGCGCCTAATCGACCGTATTCAGGCCGCGGCATTCGTAAACCCTAAAGATCAGGCTGCTCTCTCTAAACGCTTGAATAAACAAGTTCGCGCTACCGTGTATGACTTTAAAGTGCTGCTACAAACCTTCTTGGGCGTTCAGCGCAGTCAGCAATTGCTCGGGCACTATGCTCAAAATAATATTTTAGAAGATAATGACACATACCCAGCCCCTGAATTTATCTCATTCTGCGAGCGCGCACTCACGGGGGTGCTCGGTGCTTCATCTGCCCAAGCTCTGATCCGTACCGTGTCATCGGGTCGCCAAATGGCATTTGAAGAGGTGGTTAACTTTTTTGATGAAACCACACAAGCACTACAGTTCAACCAAAACCTACTTTATACCTCATTAGAAAATCTAAGCCATGGGATTTCGGTTGTTGATAAAGATCTAAAACTAGTTGCATGGAACAAGCGTTATCACGAGATGTTCGCCTACCCTGATGGTTTCTTAGAAGTAGGACAACCGATAGAAGAAGTGATCCGCTTTAACGCCGAGCGCGGTGAATGCGGACCTGGAGAAATTGATAAACACGTCGATAAACGAGTCCAACATCTTAAAAATGGCACTCCTCACCACTTTATTCGCCACCGTCGTAATGGCCAAGTATTTGAGATGACGGGAAACCCGCTTCCTGAAGGCGGGTTTGTGACGAGTTTTTCAGATATCACCACGCATATTGCGACGCAAAATGCACTGGAAGAAATCAATATGGATCTCGAGAACCGTATTGAAGCCAGAACCCAAGAGATCCGCACCATTAATATGGATCTTAAAGCGGAAATAGCCAATCGTCACGAAACAGAGCAGGCACTAATGGCCGCTAAAAAAGAAGCAGAACAAGCAAATGAGAGTAAAACCCGCTTCTTAGCGCTTGCCAGTCATGATATTTTGCAGCCACTCAATGCCGCACGCCTATACTTAGCAGCGATTGATACCCACAATCTAATAAGTAAAGATCAGGGTAACTTTGAAAAACTCACCGATAGCCTAGACTCCACCGTGCACCTGATGAGCGCGCTTTTGGATATTGCAAAACTTGAGCAAGGTGCAATGAAGCCCACTCCTAGGCACTTCAACATTGACGATATCTTATTACCACTGGCAAATGAGTATGCCATCATTTCAAAAGAGAAAGGTCTCGAACTTAAGGTAAGAAGCTCCCACAGCATTGTACACAGCGACACCACTTACCTACGCCGAATCATTCAAAATCTGGTTTCCAATGCCGTTAAATATACCGACAGTGGCAAAGTGCTTATCGCCTGTCGGCGCCGTAAACATAGTTTGAGGCTTGAAGTATGGGATACCGGTCCAGGTATTTCAAACCATGAACAAAATAAGATATTTAACGATTTTTATCGTATTCAAGCGGGCGATAATAAAGGTATTGGGCTTGGGCTCGGCGTTGTAAAACGTCTATGCGATCTCTTATCCATCACGATTTCAGTGAACTCGATTGTCAATCAAGGCAGCCGCTTTGCCATAGACATACCTTATGGCAATGAGGATTTACTCCAAGTAAAAGAAGATATAAGCCAAAAACCACAAAGCAAAACTCAACTTAATGTCATCGCGGTTGATGACGACCCGAAAAACCTAGAGGCCATGGCAAGCCTGCTAGATAAATGGCATTGCCACTATCAGCTGTTTTACAAAGTAGAAAACGCGCTAGCTTACGCAAAACACAATCCCGCACCTGATGTTATTTTAATGGATTACCAACTAAACGATAACTGTGATGGGATCTCTTTGATCAAATCACTACGCACCGTTTGGCAGGATACGGTTCCAGCTATTTTAATTACCGCCGTGAGGGATGAAGAAGTAAAAATCGCCGCTAAAAGTGAGCAAATCCATTACCTGTCTAAGCCAGTAAAGCCAGCAAAACTCAAGGCCCTGCTCAACCATGGACGGTGATGAAAAAAGCCTAAGTAAACTTAGGCTTTAGTCGCGGATATCAAAGCTTTACTATTATTGTAAAGTTAAGCAAGAACTAGTGTGATGCCAGTGCCTGTAATTGATTTGCAGCTTCTACGAAGTCGCTAACTTGTTCGGCTGTATAAAAGAAGTAATTAAAATCTCTTCCTTCACCGTCAACAGTGACCACTGTACTAAACTGGCTATTATGCTGTGCAATAAACAATTTATTACCGGAAATAATTACACTGCCATCTTCGTTTTGAGCGTAGTCCATCGTCGCTTGTACTTCGCTAAAGTCAGCATCGGCATATACTGTGATTGTTTCTTCATTTACAACAAAGTAAGTAATTACCCAATCACCTTCTTGGCTTCTATCAGCCATAAAAATAGCCCGGCCTTGTAAGTCTTTAAAAGAGGCTACAGGTTCCGTTTGTTTCACCGCCTTTGCATAGCTCTCGGCACTGCCTTTTTGGGTAAAATATGGACTTACATTACCATCAAACCCGCTTAGATAAGTGTTGTCCTGCTCTGCTAAAATAGCAAAATACAAACTACGTTCATCAACCTCTAAACGAACACGGTGATCTGCCTTAAGGTCGAAATCTCCGGTCATATTCTGAGTTCCTGAATAAGTAAACTCTCCACCTTGCTCTAAATAGAGTGAACTGATCACTTGGTTACTCCAGTTATCATGTTCGAGGGTATAGAGCTCTTTATCGATTAATGACTCAACATCAACCAAATTTGGAACATGATGATTAGGCGCAAACTGTGGTAGCACAGTGCCAATCAGTGACTCTGGTAAATACTGGCTTAACGGGCGGGCTGTATGAGCCGTTAAATCAAAGGCTCGATGGACAGACCAACCATCGACATAATTAACTTCTGCTTGAATAGCATATTTATGTGGTGTTTTACTCAAAATAGTAAAGGTACGTGAGTTTAATACTTGGCAGCCAGTAAATGTACAATTGGGATCCGGATAGCTATGAAGTGTAAGTTCACCATTTTCCAGCTCCCAACTACCATAACCTACATCAACCTCATCCTCTGTCAGAGAGCCGTCATAATTGGAGTCAAAAGTGTAAACCGAGTACGACTTACCATCATCATAGAGCTCATACCAAAACGAATCAAAATACCTCCCTGCATACCGTTTACTCCATACGCCTACGATTTCTTCTTTAACCCAGTTAGCTTCCGGTTCTAAATTATAGGCCGTTCCGACGGCAGTACTTGAATCGTTTGACTGTTGTACTTTACCGTAAACCATATACTTACCGGCCTGTGGTGTTAGCAGCTGATATTCAAAGTTAAAGTCTAAAGTCGGTACATCTATTACGACTTTTTGATTTACACCTTGTCCCGAATACTGCCAATTGAAGGAAGCTGTTTCACCTTTCGATAAATGAAGCGTGCCACTATTGCTAGTATCAAACGTGAATAAAGCAGAACTAAACCCTGAATCTTCAGTTAAACTATTGTAGCTGAGTAACGGTAAGCTAACCGTTTGGCCAACGGTAATATCCATCTTTTGATGGTTATTATTACTATACGCTGCACTTTCTGCGATATAGAAAACATTACGATTTTCCCCTCCTCCGTTTGGATACTCTTTATTCATGCTGATTAACATTTCAGCACTCAGCGCTTTGTGCTCAAGCTCTCTTAAACTAATCGCAATGCTATTCGCCCACTCGACAACAGTCACCTCAGTCTCATTACCTTGCTCATCCAATTCAAAATAGCTATAACTCGACTCCAGCATACGCTCATTTTGCGGGGTAATCGCTATGGAGCCTTCTTTAAATAGCCAATTTATCGAATCATTTAAACCGCCAACCTGAATCGTTCCGGTACCATCAGGGTTAAAGGTTACTTTCGTACCTCCCCCTCCTTGCTGGTACAAGCCATGTGGTAAATACAATGTTTCAGGGGTAGATGAGATCACGCTTAACTGCTCGGTTTCAAACAATTTTGCTTTAGCGTCAGCGTACTCTGGAGCGCCTATTTTTTCCTCCAAGTATTGACTAAACACCTCTGTATCTTTTAACCAATCCAGAGAACTTTGTGGTGTTGGAGGTGGTACCGTATCACTGTCGCTCGCAAGTCCACTGACTGGAGGAGGGGTCACAGTCAAATTTTGCTCATCTAGATATAATTGATAAACAATTGCGCTATTCATCCTATGCCCATGATCTATACTGACCAAGCTTTGTTGCAGCTGCTCCAAAGTTTTGATGGTATCGCCATTATGTGCTTCCAATGAAGCTGCGGTAGCACTGCTAAACGGTGATAATTGTAATTGTATAAGTTCATCATCAGACAGTTTGTTGTCATCACCTGCTTGAGATTGTAAAGAGGCAAAGCTTAAGGTGTAGGACTGCAGCTCGATCGCACCTTTGTCATCGACCCCTTGAGCATATAGAGAAACAATAGCGGAGGTTGGTGCGTCATCATCTTGTTTCAACGATACGCTAAACTCACCATCTTCATCAATTTGCGCAACACTGTTGTTTTCATCGTACTGAGCACTGACAGACCCCCCCGCCAAGTCAACGCCTATTACCCTACCCTCTAATGTAACTTGGTCGAACAGCTGATTAATGTTTACGGTTACATCTGTAGTAGCCGTTTGCTCACTCGCATCGGTCACCGTCAAGCGTAATTTTGCCACTTCATTGTCTGTTGTAGCAGGAGCGGTAACATCAAGCTTATTACTATTCGCCCCCTCTAAGGCCAAATCAGGGCCGCTGATTTGTTCCCAAACAAAAGTCACCTCACCTTCATCTTTAACATCTGCTGTAATTGTTGCTGTCGCCTTTTCATCGACTGTAACATCCGAAATGTTTGCTATCACTGGCACCTTATCAGTATCAGTGGTTTTATCTCCTGAATTATCATTATTTGGAATGTCTGAAGATGAATCATCAGAGCCACAACCCGCCAATAGCAAACTCAAGGCAATACAACTCAACGTAAATTTATTTTTCATGGATATCCCTCCTCGGTCCTTTAAAGTAACGCAACACGGTTCTTTACGTGTTTTCATTGCGATGCAGTTACACCTAAGTGATAGCTTCACTGTAGAACAGCCTGACAAAAGTCGTCCTAACGAAAAAACAATGAGATTTTCTCACCCAGTTAGAAATTAATTACATTTGATACCTATTTGTTGCTAGGATAATTAAAGTAATAACAAGATAGGGAATGCGTATGGATATCATTGCACTACTGGCCGACTGGCAAAGAGGCTGCAAAGAAAGTGAAAAAAAGCTTAAAGCTTTAGTTTATAACCACTTAAAAACCGTGTGTAGTTTGCACCTTGAAGCACATAAGAAACAAGTGGACGCGACATTCATCCTGAGCCATTTACCTAATACTACCTGTCTTTTGCACCAATCCTTAATGGAATTGATCCCTCCAAGCTATGGCATTGAGCATAAGACACACTTTAATCGCTACTTAAGCCTTTTTGTACGTAATATGCTACGAGATGAAATTCGCAAATTAAAAGCACAAAAGAGAACACCACCTACTTATTGGATTGAAGAAGCTACAGAGGCACCTCCTGATCAATATCTAGCACTAGATAGTGCCCTTTCACTACTTGCGAAACAACACCCAACAAAAGCAGATATTTTTTCACAGCATTATTTTTTGGGCCTCGAGCCTGAGCAATTGGCTCAACAACTTAATATTTCAACAGCGACTGTTTATAGAGAGCTCAAAGCCGCAAAAGCCTTTATCAGGGTAAATGCGTAAAATAATAAAGGAAGCTCTATGACTTTTAATGATGCGCTCAGCGTATTTGATCACTTACTTGACAATTATTCTCAAAACCTGACCACGGGTTTAAATAGCATAGTCGAATTGTCACCACAACTGAGAGATGAAGTAACGGCATTAATTGCAGCACATGAACAAAATGTGCAACAAACTCTGTTTAGCAATATCATTGCGGCTCAAGTAGATACTTTAGATACAGATAAAGATTTGCTTTCACTCACTGGTGAACAGATCCAACACTTTAAACTCAAAACGCTACTGGGCTCGGGCGGTATGGGGGTGGTGTATCTTGCTGAGCGCTGCGACGGCCAACTAGAACAACAAGTCGCTATTAAAATTATTGCGCCATCAATCACTTTATTAACCTCAAAAGAACTCGCGTTTAAAGAAGCGCAATATTTGGCCCGCTTAAACCACCCCAATATTGCTAAAGTGTACGACGTTGGCACAACAGAAAGTGGCTTAATTTACCTAATCATGGAATATATAGAGGGCGAACCTTTACAGCAGTTTTGTGCCACGCGAACTGATGACGACATACTCAAGCTGCTGATTAAAATATGTGATGCAGTAAGCTACTCTCACCAAAACCGAATTATTCATGGTGATTTAAAGCCCGAGAATGTGCTTGTCGATAAACTCGGCGAGCCAAAATTAGTAGACTTTGGCGTAGCTCATACGCTAAGCGAGCAAAGTAACGCGACCTATTCAGCGTATATCAATGGACTAAGCAGAGACTACGCCAGCCCCGAGCAACTTACCGGAGAGCCATTAACCACGCAAAGTGATGTGTATAGTCTTGGCAANTATTAAAGCTAATACAGGCGTCGAATAAAGAACTACTAGCTATCTTCAACAGAGCTGCCGAAACAGATCGCAACAAGCGCTTTATATCTGCGGCAGAACTTGCAACGAATATCAAAAACTATCAAGAACATAGAGCCATACTCTGGTACAAAAACAACGTATTCTACTTACTAAATAAAAAGTTCCAACGTGCCCCGGTTACCGTTACGCTCTCAGCGTTAGCTATCGCACTATTAACGGTTGTCAGCACACTGCTATTTATTAGCCAACAAGCTAAGCTTGCACATGCAGAAGAACAGCAAGGACTGCTTAATTTTTATCAAAATTTATTAGCCTCTTTTGCACCAGAAGTACCGCAGGGAGAGCATTTTACCACTGCAGATTTGTTGGCTTATGGCAGCCAACAAGCCGATGCAGACAAGCTAGATGGCAAAAGTAAAATACAAGTCAAATATACCCTCGCACGAAGCCTTTATGCCCATGGCTATTACGAGCGGGTGCTCAACGTCTTATCCAACCAAGTACAGACAGATGCTATAAACGAGCTAACAGCGCTCAGTTTATACCAGCTGCAAAGGCTTAGTGACTTGCAAAAACAGATAAACGCTCTACCAGCAGGACAACGAAAGGAGCAACTGAATTGGTTGTTAGTTGAGCCCACCAGCAAGTCGCAGCAGACTAAGCTTATTGATTTTTTAGTGGCAGAGCCGCTCAATGAGTTACGCCTAGTGATTCTAAAGCGCGCTATAGAGAATCAATGGGTTAACTCGGCACAAGTCGGTAATTTACTTGAAGAGCTTAAACCAAAAGCCCAATCAATGCGGCATCAACTTTGGTTAAGTCTATTTTCCATCGATATAAAAGCAAACCTTGGTGACAATACGCTAATACAACAATTAAATGAATTAATTAAGCTA
Organism: Pseudoalteromonas sp. HM-SA03; assembly: GCF_002289345.1. GTDB lineage: Bacteria > Pseudomonadota > Gammaproteobacteria > Enterobacterales > Alteromonadaceae > Pseudoalteromonas. Next base: position 8,004 of record NZ_NSDG01000097.1, read on the forward strand.
GCAGAACAAACCTACCACCCCTTGCATGGTGAACTTGCGGCTCTGCATTTACTTGCTGCCAAAAGCTATGCACAGTTAGGAAACTTAGCAAATCAAGAACGCTCTATGAATCAGGCAACTTATATATTAGAACAGCTCGCCCCGCTTCATAATGGCCTTCACTTTCGAGCGCTATTAGATCAATATCGTTATTACCTTGCAGCAAATGATATTTATCCGGCACGAACTTTTTTATCGCGAGCTTATGCAATTTGCAGTTTAAACAAGCCTAGCTGTAACTCAGCCTTGTACGACTTGATATTACTACGAGCTGAGTTGGGTGAAACCCAATTACTACAAGAAGATGCCAAGCTGTGGCTTGAAAATAATCCAATCCAAAACCAGCGCTATTTTGATATCTGGCTAGCACTGAATAACAGCCATAGAACAGTGCTAAAGAATAGCTTGAGTTTGTCCCTTGATTCACTAAAAATAATGACCCCTCAGCAAATAACTGATTGGGTAACTTTACTTATTAGACATCAACATAGGGAAGCGCTAGTACCTGAAATAACAGGTTATTTACTTCAATATGCCAACCAAAACCCACTGCTTGCTCATAATTTACTGGCATTCAACCGTGTTATACCTAACGAGCTTATTGAGCAAGATAAACCTAACTTGGTACTCACCGCCAAAAAGCTGGATGCCAGTAAAGAGCAATTCACATTACCAGACGCTGATATACAGATCACACCGAGTCAATATGTCCAATCTATTCACCTTCCCAAAAGGGATACAGTCATGACCATTGGCACCGATTACGAAATTACTTGGGAGGCATCAAAATTACCGGGTAACACGCTCAATCTCTTTATTAATCATGACACGCACCGACCAGACAATAGTTATAAGCAGTTCTCGGGAATAAAATCTGTCCGTTGGAAACATGCCGCCAGCAATATTGCCAATAATGGAAAGTTCACTATAGATCCTTACGACTTTATGGCTAATGGCGCGAATAAATATAAAGTACTTTTGGTTTCTGAACTAGGTTATTGGAGTTTATCCGACGGATTGTTCTCGATTGCTTCCGGTGTTGCTAAAGACAACGGGTTAGAGCACTTTTTTAACCCTGACCTATTAGTGGAAGCCATTACTTACCCCAACGCTTTTGACATATATACCGTAGGAAAAACCAGTGAGATAACTTGGGATCCCAACACATTACAAGGGAAATACCTCCACTTTTATGTACTCCACGACAGCACCAAAGGGTTGGGCAGTGGCACCGATGTGAACATTGATGCCGTTTATAATAAACGCTGGTACCTGTTCTCTACTCATATTGCTAATACTGGCCGCTATGAGCTTGATCCTGCGCTTTTTAACGGCAGAGGCAATAACTATAAATTGCTGATCATTAGCGATCTAGGCTACTGGTGTGTATCTCAAGGACGGTTTTCGGTATTGTTTCATGGGTGAAAGCCAAATGTAATCCAGCCCTCCCGCTGCTATTCGCTACCACTTGTGAGTAGCAGCGCATTTACCTCTCAGTATTAGCCTAGTTAATCAACAAAACCACGCTTTGCAGCGAATCCATGATTCTCATGAAAGATATTTTGCAATCGTGCCTGTTCGCTATCGCTTAGTGGGACTGTTGCCGTTATTTAGTGGCGCACCACTTTATCTTTATCGGTGCAGTTATAGGGGTAACTATAATGGTTTGCACCATGCTTATATGGCGAATAACTCACTGCATAAGCTGATAAAACAAGCATTAACATGCAATAGAATATCACAACCATAAATATCGCTCCGGTAAAGGTAGGCCACTATGCCCATTACAATACAAACTGTGGACGTAACCCTTCACCAATCACGCTGAACGACTTAATAAACCAAATCACAGAGCCGTGCAGGGATGCCCCCTTGCAACGATAAAATGGATGTTACTGACCGACGCTGGCTCTAACCACATGACTCATAGCTAATTTCTCTTAATCCAAAAGCCAATTACTGAGCCGTGCAGGGACGCACCATTGTCGCGATAACATGGATGTTATTGAGCGACGCCGGCTCTAACCAATCGAACGTGTACGCCGTGGCCCTTAGCGTAGTTGCCGTCGCCGCCATAACCGAAATAGACGTACCACGCGTTGCCATAGTAGCTGGCATAGGGCGAGCTCGACCAATAACCGCTACTAGGAGTGTTAGGAAATACAGTTTGATTTATTGCTGGGTCATAACACGCGGTTTCTACAATTGAGTTGAGCTCTTTAATATTAGGCAAATACCAGTCGCTAAAACCCGCATAATTGCTTTCATCAGCACTAGCCAAAGCCTGTGCCCAAGTGTAAGTAGATGCACTGCCTGTGCAAGTGCTGCCATCCCAGGTTTGCCCTAAGCTGCAGCGCATCCACACAAGCCCGCTTTGGTTGTCGGTTACCGTGCCGTTATCGTTAAGGGTAAAGCGGTTAGTTGGGGTTGAAGGGGTTATATTATCCTTGCATTCCCCGTAAGCTACATTAAAAGCTCCCCCAAACACCAGTAGTGTAAGTAAAAATGTTGTTGATGTTTTCATAGGTTATTTCCTCATTATTTTATATTGCAGCATTAATCCAATACGTCCGTAGCCGCGGTTTTATAGCGCTTATCACCCCAACGCAACACAGCGCGATATAAAATCGCGCCTACGGTGGCAGGGATGCACCATTGCCGCGATAACATGGATGTTATTGAGCGGCGCCGGCTCCAGCTACATAGCTTATAGCTCATTTCACTTAATCCAAAAGCCAATTACTGTCCGGCTCTAACCAATCGAACGTGCCCGCCGTAGTACTTATTGTTGAGGCTGCCGCTGCCATTACTGAAATAGACGTACCACGCGACGTTACTGTAGTAGGCATCGGGCGAGCTCGACCAATACCAACCACTTAGTGTTTGAGGAAAGTAGCTGGTATCTATTGTGGGACCCGTAGTGCTGTAATCTACAATTTAGCGCAGCTCTTCTTTGTTAGGCATTCGCCAATCACTAGAGCCACATAAACCTTGGGCATTTACCCGTTCAACAAAGGCATGGGTGTTGCAAAATGTGTCTGCATTATCGGTGTTGTAGCCATAACACATATCACCACCGTCATTTTGATATCCGGGGTGTCCACCGTTAGTGTTGTTATCAGGGTTATACCAGTTATAGCTGTCGTCTTTATCGTGCAGACCACCGTCGTTAGTTTTCACTTCCCAAATAAGACCAGTGTGGTTATCCCTTACACAAGACCATTCAGAAGCGGATTCAGGCAAGTCATTACCATTGGCATCGAGCTTGGTAAAGTCAAAGCCACCTTTGCCACCACCCACTTTTTGCAACTGCTCTTTTGCAGCGAGCGCATCACGGCCATACTCGGCATCTTGGCCTTCATAGCCTGAAACTGGGCAATCTCGGTTGTTCGTGCGGCCGTTAGCACACCAAGTAATGCCGGTGTCGTTGAGTTTGCCTGTGGCCGCTGATGGTGGAGCGGTAGTATGATATTTTAAGTCACTGATGTGCGTAACCGTGGCTAGGTAATCAAGCGTTTGCTGGGTAAACGAGTTGCCGCGAAGATCTGCACTAGTAAGTGCCTGATTAGCATCTAAGTTTATTGAGGTAAGTTGGTTATTGCTTAAATTTAACTCGGTTAGACCCGTAAGTTGCTCCAAGCCTGCTGCATCTTGAATATTTAAACTGGTACAGTTGAGAACAGTTATTTGTTCTGCAGCCAAATATCCCCTCCTTTCAATTTCATCATTCACACACTGCTCAAGATTTAAATCCGTAAACTTTAACTCTTCTATTGGAGTTCGAATAGGTGGCATTGCCCTTATCGCAGCTACAGTTAAGTGTTCCGATCCTAACTTTTCTCCCACTTGGATATCATATCTACGGGAATAAAGTTGTCCTTGCCACTCACCATTTTCGACATAAATCAAAAAGTCTTCATCCCATTTCCATCGATATGTTTCAATCGCTTCAGGGTTCTGAACACTATTTACACGAACTTCGGTGTCAGAGATAATACGAAATACTAAGTCCTCTGTAGCTCCAATAGTTTCAAATGCAAAGCCCACTATGTCACTAGAATGAACTTTAGTGGAATACCTTTCCATTTTCTTGTCTACTTTGACAACTGAAAAGTTTGTTGCGACACCATCTTCATATAAAGGAATATCAGTCCCTTCAATAATATTTCCACCGTTAATGCGAATCTCCAGCCTATTTTGCACAGCAAAAAGGCTATCTTCAATAATTTCCCAATGGCCTAGATTAGAATCAGATGAAGCTATCGTAATTTCTCCAGTCTCATCATCTTTAACTTCTTCGTGATAGTTCCAGTGCGCTATTGCGCCATCAGAAAAATACAAAAGAATTGTCGTTGTTAGCCCCTCATCACCTTTACCTCTTAAGACTGCAACACCTTTTTCCGCCTCATGAATATTAATACTCTTTAGGTCACTCGCATTAGGTTCAATAACGACTTCAATACTGTCCTTATGGCTCAAGCCTTGACTATCGGTAACTGTCAGTTCAAATTTCAATGTTGTAGTTTTAAATACATCGGGGGCAATAAAGGTTGGCATTGTGATATTATTACCGCTTAAAGAAACTACGTGCTCAGTCGAGTCAACTTGCTCCCAATAATATGCAAGTGGTCTTTGTGCCTTATCATCCTCAGCATCACTGCTACTTGTTGCATCTAAAGTGACATTGTTACCAGCTAGAGCCACTTGATCATTACCAGCATCAGCAATCGGTGGAGTATTAATCTGTGTAGGTGTAAGAGTTACTTTTAAGGAGTTACTTACCCCCAAAAATTCGGCAGACAGGGTTATTACCTGTGTTTGATCTGAAGCTTGCGTAATAAGTAAGCCTGAATGCTCTAGTCGTACCCTTTCATACTCCTCACTAAGCTGCCATAAACCTTGCACTTGCTCGGTACTGTTATCACTATAGCTGGCTTGCGCTATAAATTGCGCGCTTTCACCATGTTCTAAGCTCTGCTTTCCAAGGATTTTAATGGCTTTTATTTGATTCCTCACCGGCGATGGAGCTGTGCCGGCCTGATATTCTTCGATATTTACGATACCATCACCATCGGGATCTTGTTGAGCATCATCTAATAGTGGATCTAAGCCATATTTAGCTTCCCAACCATCGGGCATACCATCGCCGTCGCTGTCTTGACTGCTATTAGAGCCATTACAAGTGCTTGGCTTTGTACCTAACTGATATTCCTCCAAATTACTTAAGCCATCACCATCCGTGTCATCATTGGGACCATATCCAGTATTCGTTGACGCTAGGCAATAACTGCTTTCCCAATACGCTGGCATACCGTCAGCATCGGAATCGCTATAGTCCAATTCGATAGCTTCATAATTGCGACCTAAGCGCCCGAATGTAGACTCATGTCCGACAAAATAAAGCGTGTAAACATTACCCACCTTGCCACTGAAAGAAACCGTGTATGGATCACTACCAACATCAAGCTCAGGCTTACCAGCTACATCATCGGTTTTTGATAGTGTAAATACCTGCCAAGGCTGATAGTTGGGCTTGAATTGATTAAGTTTACTGCTAATAAAAACGTTTCGCCCTGGTGTAACATTGGCAGCAATATCTAGCGTGCCACCTCGTATAGATTGAATAGCACTTGTTGCTGGTAGCTCGATGGTAGGCACACTGAATAAAGTGGCGTTTCGCTGTTGTTCAGCATTATCAGGAGCTGGATACTCCCAAATCGTTACCCTTTCTTTGTCTTTAGGGTATCTAAAAAGCTCTTTTTCCCAAACACTTAAATCAGCCCACCCCGTCAATGCGATGTGATAAGCAGCAGTGGCATCATGAAGGCGATAATTGTAAAAGTCTTCTTGGGTACGCTCGCCTACTTGTAGAACGCCTTCAATACCAAGGCTGGCGTTTAAAGAAGGCTCTAATGCCAGTCCTAATGTTGCCACCTCATAGAAGGTTGTACTCAATTTTGGAATGAGTTTAACCGTAAAACTCGCGTTTGCAGCAATATCCACTTCAAATTCTAGAGATGATTCTTCACCATCCTTTTTAATTTTTTGCCACTGACCTTGTTCATACACTAAACCCATCTCAAAGTATTTATCGTAATCGTAGTCTTTTTCAAACTCGATGCTCGCATCAGCATTGAAGGTGGCTTCTGCATCGATTACAAAGTCAATTTTCTGAACAACGGGGATCCCCCCAACAACATAAGCCTTATAGTATGTTTTACTGTATAAAGATGCGGCATCGAACTTGGTTTGACCACTGTCGTCCTTGACATCCATATCGCCAGTTTTAAACGACTTACTGAAGCTATGATGCATTTTTGCAAACGTATCTAGTTCAAAGTTTAGTTGCCCACCTAAAATTAACCTCGCGTGATCGACTTTGGCCCCCTTAAGATCCACGCCAATATCAAGTTTTGGAGTAAAATCCATCTTGTACTCGAACCCAAGCTCAGCATTCTTTGAAGAGTAAAGCTCAACCTTTCGTGATGCTAAATCAAGGGACATATCTTTTTGCAAGAAAAGTTTAACGGTTAAAATAAGACTTCCTTTTTGGTGTTTATCTAGTAACCCTTCGTCATTTACATCCTCAGCAAAAACCTCTACTGCAAGTTCAAACGGGAGCACTTCGCCATGTTCTTCAAAGGCAGATTCAAATGCCTCTAGCTCAACCTCAGTGGGGGTCCACAATAATTTATCTGCTGCCTGAAAATCTTGCTCTTGAAAACCAGCCTTAAAACTAGGTAGCGGAAAGGGCTTATCGTCTAATGTGAACTCATTGACTCGGTAATCCGTAATTTTTATGCCATCCTCTCTATCGCTTTGCTTTTTGATTTCGGCGAAAAAGTCTAATTCGAGTGTTTCGCCAAGCTTGGCCAGGCGGTTCGTCGGTAATGTTGCTGTGATACCATCGTCTATCTCTTGGCTTACCTCTTGGATATAAATTGGCACTTCGGCTTCTATGGTCTTGTCACAGAAAAACTTACAATCTAACTCGCGCACTTTAACTTCAATATTAAGTTTGAAGGCTTCCCCCTCATTCACTCCATGCACTTCTTCCGGTTGCCAACCAAACTCGATAATGCGTTTAGTGCTTGTAACTTTAGTTACTGAAATCAGTGAACCGTAGTTTTCCTCTCTAGCCTCAACTTTATTGTTGTTTAGTGTTACTCCCACATTTTCAATCACATAGTCCTGTGGTTTAACTAAAGAGACATTGCCCGTCGCTGTAAAACGATCGCTATAAACACCGTTTAACTCATCCGGAAAACCGGATATAACTACACCATGTTCACTTACATTACTTTGAATACTTACGGCTTGAGAGAGTGGATTAGTTTTAAGCTGCTCAAACCAAGGCTGCTTTCTAGTAGCCTCTTTGAGCGACTGATTGATTGCTATCGCATCGCTCACTTCTTTTGACGACGACTTATGGATCGACTCTATTGCCACTAAACCCGCATCTCTCATTACCATGCGTCGCTCTAATTTATCTGCTTTAAGCTCAGAGGATATTTGGTAATTAGCTTGGCTAAACTGAGTCAGCTGTTGTTGAGTTAGCTTTTTAATACCAGTGGTAGCAGGTGACTTATACTCTACAGGCTCAAACAAAGTAAATTGACTAGCAAAACTGCCAGACTCTACCAGCTCTGATAAGCTCGCTCTTTCTGTACTGACAACCACTTCGTCTTTACTCTTTGTAACGCCTGTGACTTTTCGCAGGTAGAAATTTTCATTGCTCGAATCAACAGTTGAATGGTGAATGACATCACCTACTTGTAGATCCAATTCATTACTTGTGCTCTTAAAAGTAACGCTATCATCTTCGACCAATAGCGTTTCTAAACCAAGCTCCTCAGGTTTAGAGTGATTTACTGAAGTGTTTACTGCATCAGCAGCTGGCATAGTCACTTCTGATTGGTTGGAAATGATATTGTCGCCATTTAGTTCTGTCATAACACGCAAGTAATACTTTGTATTCGACGCCAAACCGCTCAAATCGACTTTTAATGCGCCTTCTACCACTTGCCAAGGCTGCAAGCTATTCACATCCACAATGGGCGACTCAGAGACAAAAATTTGATATGACATATTAGTCAACTCAAGTGTACTCACACCACTATCAGTTACCAACCATACAACCTCCAATTCGCGGGTAGATATTGAGTTAAGAGACACAATGCTCAATTGAGGATTAAGCTCTGGTTTTTCCTTAAACTGTACATATAAATTACAACTAGAGGAAACGCTCGATACTGTGTAACGACTACCACTCAATACCCCATCACAACCCTGAACACTATATATGAAGTAACCGTCATCAGGGGAAATAACAAACTCTACACCTTGGCCAGAAACAACCACCTTTTGATTAGGTGTAACAGTCCCGCCGTAACTGGAGCTTGCATTTATTGTATATTCAACTGTTGGCTCAGCACTGTTTTTAAATTTTGCTTCTACTGCACAGTTGGAAGCTACTTCTCCTGTACTATAAATACTGCCATTTAATACCCCGTTACACCCTGTTACTTCACTGATTTCATAGCCTTCATCGGGCGTGAGTGTAAAGCTGGCAATATCGCCATAAGTTACCGTTTGCGTACTGGGGGAAATACTCCCGCCTGCGCTTGCTGTTGCGGTAACAGTAAGCAAGCCTTGGGTAAAACTCGCACTGATTTGGCAAATTGAGGTAATACGACTAGTCGTGTAAACATTACCAACAAGTGTTCCGTTACACCCAGATACTTCAGCGATGCTAAATCCAACATCTGGTGCTACAGTAAAGCGGGTAGTATCACCATAATTAATAATTTGTGTACTGGGTGAAATACCACCGCCTTCACCAGCACTCGCATCCACAGTAAAAGTTTGTTGACTAAAGCTAGCCTTGATTTGGCAAGCAGACGTTATCACGCCTGTGGTGTAGGTGTTGTCAGTAAGCGTGCCGTTGCATCCTGTTACTCCACTTATCTCATAGCCTTCATTTACCACAAGAGTAAAAGTGGCGCTATCGCCATAGCTTACCGTTTGTGTGCTGGGTGAAATACCACCGCCCTCACCTGCACTAGCATCTACGTTGAAAGTGTGCGGACTAAAGCTAGCGCTGACTTGGCAAGCAGAAGTAACCATACCGGTAGTGTATGTGTTGCCCGTCAGAGTACCACTACATCCTGTAACATCACTTATCCCAAAGCCCTCATCAGGCGAAAGCGTGAAAATCGTTGAGTCGCCATAGCTAACAGTTTGTGTGTTAGGTGAAATACTACCACCTTCATAAGCAATGCCTTGTACTGTTATTTTTTGTAATTCTGCTATACCCCCGGGATCTTTAATTATCCCATTGGCAACTCCATCACTATCACCATAACCACCATCTTGGAGATGTAAAACAATACTACGCTTATCAGCAGCAAGCTGGGCGAATTCAGTAGGCATAAAATACCACGTTTCCCCATCGCTCTTAATGTAACGAGATTGCTCTGAAACTGCACTTGGGTAAGTTAGTTCAACTAAGACATCTGCACCCGGAGTTGTTGCAATATCTATCGCAAGTAACTGGAATGGCAGTACAATATCGTTACTCATCGCTGGCAAGTTTGGTTCATCTTTTGAGATAATTCCTTGGCTGCTTGTAGCAATAACTCCAGCATTATCTAGAACCTTAACTTGAAGTTGCTGACCGCTTTTTTCATCAGTAAACGTTCGTTTTGGTGTTAAGGTTTTGAGTGATATTTCGCAACTTTCTACAAGTTTAGCTACTTGATAATACTCTCCGACTAATTGACCTTGACAACCAGTTATACTCTCTACTTTATGACTAGCATCCAATATCAGTTGAGCAGAAAGACTATCACCGTAAAAGTAGTCAGATTTATCCAGCGACAAACTTGCACCTTCTGGAAAATTTGTTTTTATAGATAACTTTAAAGGCTTGAATGAAACGTCAATACTGCAACTGTCATTCACATTATTGACATGATAATTAAGCTTCTCCTTGTCCAAAAGACCGTGACATCCCGTAGCATCTGCAAGGTAATACCCTTCGTCAGGCCGCAGCTCAAAGGTGGCAGAGGAACCCGCTTCTATATTTAGACTCTCAGGAACTATCGACCCAGCCCCAGTATAAGTTGTGACCACTTTATAACTTGTTTTAGCGTTTTGTTCGTTTTTTTCTGGGCTAGAGTCATTACACGCAGATAAGAAACCACAAAGTAGCAATATATAGGGGCGGAATGTAAAAGTTCTCATCTAATATCCCTGAGGTAGTAAAAGCAACAAAAGTTGCGAACGAATTAATGATTAGTCATCACAGTAATACCAACCTTAAAAAGGTTGAACACGTATTTTGAAGTGAACTTTCTCAACACTTAGTGCTTTTTTAAGACGTGACATTTCAGTTGTCGTGGTCAAATAAAATTGACCAAAGTTTTTTGTTGTTAAGCATTTATCTCACTGCCAATTCACAGTATTCTGAAAGTTCGCTTAGACGAATTGGAATGAGGAAATGAGCTACATACTAACGACAGAGTGCAAAGATGACATAGGACTGATCGCGAAGATCACGAGCCTTTGTCATGAGCACGACCTAAACATCACACGTAATAACGAATTTGTAGATAAAGAAGGACAGCGCTTCTTTATGCGTACAGAGATTACAGGCACACCCAGTGATAACTTTCTGACACAACTTCGTCAGTCACTACCAACTGGCGCCAAATTAAACCTATACGGACAAGAACGAACAAAAGTGGTGCTGCTTGCGACGAAGGAAGCGCACTGCTTAGGCGGCGTGTTGCTTAAACACTATGAACAAGCATTCAATATTGAAGTACAAGCAGTTATCGCAAACTATGATACGTTGGAACCCCTTGTTAAAGGCTTTGGTATTCCTTTTCATCTGGTATCACATGAAGGGTTGAGTAGAGCTGAACACGACAGTGCAATGGCCGACTTAATCGCACAATATGATCCTGATATTGTTGGCTTGGCAAAGTATATGCGGATCTTAACACCGGAATTTGTCTCACGCTTTGACGGGAAAATTATTAATATCCACCACTCATTCTTGCCAGCCTTTATCGGTGCAAAACCCTACCATCAGGCATTTGAACGTGGCGTGAAAATTATTGGTGCTACTGCTCACTTTGTTAATGATGAATTAGATGAAGGGCCTATTATTGCCCAAAATGTCACGCAAGTTAGTCATGCTCAAAATGCCGAGGAGATGGCAAAAATCGGTAGAGACATTGAAAAAACAGTATTTTGTAACGCGTTACAATTAGCCTGCGAGCATAAGCTTTTCATTAACGGCAATAAAACCGTCGTCTTTTCATAATCAAATTCAGAAACGCAGTTTAGCAACTCAGGAAATGAACGCATGGATGCGTGCACTCCCACAATGCTGTGTATTCGGTGGTAGGAGCGAGTTTACCTCGCGAGATTTTCTATACCCCAAACAACAAAAAACCCATCGCATTGCTACAACGGGTTTTGATGTACATGGTTTTTTGCCGGAACTTCATTACAACCCATTGGCGGGTAAACCGCCTCTTAGCATGTTGCACTGTGCTGATACTGTGGTGGGAGCGAGTTTACCTCGCGAGATTTTCTATACCCCAAACAGAAAAAACCCGTCGCATTGCTGCAACGGGTTTTGATGTACATGGGTGTTCCACATTATTTTTGAGCCGGAACTTCATTACAACCCATCGGCGGGTGAACCACCTCCTACCATGTTGCACTGTGCCTATACTGTGGTAGGAGCGAGTTTATACCATTTTGAATAATTAACTGGTCAGATTTATCCAGTCCCTAAAGCACAATGATTTCACCCTGTCAG
>NZ_NSDG01000098.1:0-17602 GCF_002289345.1 Pseudoalteromonas sp. HM-SA03
GTCCAGCCCTTTTTCAACAGTCTGCGCCGCCATATTTTGGCGGCTTTTTTATTGCTTCTTTTTATAATTTTCAACGGGATTTGACGAATGAAACAAGTAAACTTCAAGCTTAGCAGCGTAGTTTTGGCTGCAGCTATATCCACATCTGTATTTGCAGCACAGCCGTATAACTGGAATAACCATATTCCAGTTAAAACACCAACCACAAACAGCAATGGTAAGACAGTATTATTTGATGTGTCACACGGTGGCGTTGAAGGAAATGCCGATTGGGTTATTGATGGTGCGTTTTCAGACTTTGCGGATGCATTAGTTAATGAAGGATATACCGTAAAAGAATATCGCGGTGTTGATTTAAACAATGATGGCAAGATAAGATTCTTTGACGACCGTACCTCTCAAAGCAATCAAAATGAAGCGGTTATCAGCTACGATGCGATTAAAGATGCAGATGTCTTTGTATTGGCAGAAACTAACCGTCCTTTCACTCAATCAGAGCAAGCAGCGTTATTGCAGTTTGTAGCGGATGGAAAAGGGATATTTTTTATCGCAGATCATTATGATGCGGATCGTAATCTAAATACGTGGGATGCCACTGAAGTCTTTAATGGCTACAACCGCTCAGATCTGGCCAAGTATAATCTAGGTGGTGAGTACGGTGACTGGCGTAATCCAAAATCAGCAGACATGGGATGGCTTGCAGAAAATTTTGGGATCCGCTTTCGCTTTAATGCCGCGGATTACAAGCAAGGCGTAAGTGGTATTGAGTCTGCGAGCAAAACAGAAGGGATCACACTCGGAGTTACTCCTGTATTGATGGCTGCAGGCGCGACGCTTGCGATTGTAGATGAACAAAAAGCGAAGGGCTTGGTTTATTTTTCACCTTCAGATACACCAGCTAAGTGGCGTCATGCTAAAGATGATGGACTTTACTTTGGTGGTAGAAATGAAGGCCCGTATGTTGCTATCTCAAAAGCAGGGTTAGGCAAAGCCGCATTTATTGGTGATTCTTCCCCAATTGAAGACGCTACACCTAAATACAAGCGTCAGGATAATGGCAGTAGTAAAAAGACTTACCCCGGCTGGACGGACAGAGGTAATGCAGCTGTACTTTCGGTCAACATCATCAATTGGCTAGCAACGCCTGAGTCGTATCAGTACTTTGATGGTACTAACGGTCATGCAAGCGGCGAAGTAACACCTGTGCCAATGGCGCCGCAAGAAATGTCTGATCCAAACAATGGTCAGCCATGGGGGACGCCTGCATCGGGTTTTGATGCATGGAATACAGATAGCTATAAAAATAACTCTTTCAATGCGCCTTATGGTTCAGGGCAAACCAATCCAGATCCTAATCCCGATCCAGAGCCAACTCCTGATGGCACGATTTCTGTAGCACAGGCACTTGCTGCTTCAGCTGGGTCTAAATTTGCGGTGTTAGGTAAAGTGACAGCCGAAGTAAACGGTATCTATGGCCTATTACTCACAGATACTGCCAACGCATCGCTAAGTATCAACGTAAAGCTTGAATCTGCTCAGCGTAGTGACTTTAACCCGCAACTCAATCCTGAGATCCTTGGTCAATCAGTTATAGTGACTGGTACTCGAGACAGCTATATGGGTGAGGCTGGTATTCGTTATGTAAGCGATATTCAGATTGCACCAGTGGCATTGTCGGTTGAGCAGGCGCTTGCAACCGCCGAGGGCAATGAAATTGAGCTTGTTGGGCGTGTTAAATCTGCACTTAATGATATCTATGCTTTAGTACTTGAGGACAGCCAAAATCCAACTAATACGATAAATGTTAAACTTGAAAGTCACCAGCGTGCTGCATTTAGTCCGCAGCTTAATCCATCCATTCTTGATTCTACTTTAGTTATCAAAGGTGTTCGCTCATCGTATATGAGTGCGCCGGGGATACGAGAAGTTAGTGAAATACAAACTGTTGGTACAACGACAGAGCCATCTAGTGATATGAGTGTTGCAGACGTATTAGCGTTAAATAATGGCTCGGCAGTGGTAGTTAGTGGCAAAGTTACAGCAGCTGTAAACGGTATTTATGCGCTTGAATTAAGCGACTCTACTGTTGCTGGCAGCAAGCTATATATTAAGTTGGAAGCGGCTCAGCGTGATGCATTCAGTCCCAAGCTTAACCCGAGTTTGATTGGTAAATCACTGAGAGTTGAAGGGATTAAAAATGACTATATGAGTTATCCAGGTATTCGTAATGTAACCTCACTCGTATTGTTAAATTAAATCACTGTAATAGACCCTCCTTAAAGTAGGCATGGCAACGTTTATGCCTACTTTATTCCAAGCGTTATTCCTGTATATTCTTTGTTCATTCATTATTTCACAAACTACACTTTTGAGGTCATTTACCTAGTTTGGATGGTAATGATTTTTATTTGTGTTAGTGTGTCGGCGTTATAGTGACATAAACTCGCCAGCTACAATGCTTAGTCGAGATCAGTAGGTGCTATTGCTTAGCGTTTACTGAAAGGAATAGTGTTTTTAACTTTGGAACAAACTACATGAAATGCGTTTGCTTAATACTCTCTCTTTTATCCTTTAACCTTTATGCTGCAGCAGTCAACGTTGTGGTCACCGATGTAAGGCAACAACAGCTTGAACGGACATTGTCTTTAACCGGCTCAATTAGTGCAGCACAACACGCTCAAGTGTCAAGTTTAACTGATGGTGTAATCACTAAGATCTCAGCTGAAGCCGGTGATATTGTTGAAGCAAATGCTGTACTACTTAGTCTTGATGCAGCTTTAGTAAAAGCTGAGCTAAAAAGTGTAGAAGCAGCGCTTGAGCGCGCCAAGGTCGATCGCAACAATGCGATAAGGTTGGTAAAAGAAGCGCAGTCTCTATCGCAGCAAAAATTATTTGCGCAAACTGAGCTTGCTGACAGACAGGCTAAGTTACAAGCATCAGAAGCCTCTCTTTTAGAAGCACAAGCTAATATCGCATATCAGCGAGAACTTGTTAACCGTTATCAATTAAAAGCGCCTTTTACGGGGGTGATAGCAAGGCGCACGGTTAATTTAGGTGAGTGGGTGACGCGCGGACAAACGGTGTTTGAGCTAGTGAGTAGCGATATTCTGTGGCTCGATTTGCAAGTACCACAAGAATACTTTCAACTTATTAACCTCGGCCGTGTCGTTAATTTTAGTGTTGCAAGCGCGCCAAGCGTGCAGCATCAAGCTCATGTATTGGCAAAGCTTCCGGTCGTCGACAAAACCAGTCGCTCGTTTCTATTAAGATTGGCTATCCCAAAAGATGCACAGTTGCGTGTCGGCGCATCGGCTACGGCGAAACTGCCGCTAATTCGAGCACAAGATCAAAGCGTGATTATTCCTAGCGATGCGATTTTACGTCATCCCGATGGTGGGTTTAGTGTCTTTGTGGCCGTTGACGGTCAAGCAAAGCGGTTAAACGTAAAAATTGGTGAGCGAATTAATGGTCATATTGAAGTTCTATCCGGCTTAGAGGTAGGGCAAAAAGTGGTGGTCGAAGGCAATGAGTTATTGCAAGAAGGCCAGGCATTAAACATTGTACCGGGTTTATAGGAGCGGGTGATGTTAAGAGCCAGTGTAAATCATGCCATTTTAGTTGCGGTCACGGTATTGATCTGTTCGATATTGGGCATTGTTGCCGCATTTAAAATACCGGTGCAAATGATCCCAGATCTTGAAGTAAGAACCATCACTGTGGTGACTAATTGGCCCGGAGCAACGCCACAAGATGTCGAGAAAGAGATACTTATTGAGCAAGAAAGGTATCTTCGCTCACTTGCGAATCTAAAGCGCATGTCTAGTTATGCAAATACAGGTGAGGCTGAGATAGAGCTTGAGTTTCCATTTGGTGTCGACGTCAACGAAGCGCTCATAAACGTGAGCAACGCGTTATCTCAAGTGCCAAACTACCCTGAAAACGTCGACCAGCCAGTGTTATACAGCAGCGCGTTTTCGAGCAATGCCTTTATGTTTTTTAATCTAAAACCACAACCGGGAAATCCACTCAATCTTGATATCGATATGCTTCGTGATTATGCCGAAGACTTTATTCGCCCAGAAATGGAGAGAGTCAGTGGAGTATCTCAGGTTGGTGTGCGTGGTGGTGCACTCTATCAAGTACAAATTTTGGTAGATCAAGAACAATTGGCGAGCCGTGGAATTAGCTTAGTAGACGTTAGAAATGCAATACGCAGTCGCAACCAAGATGCCTCAGCTGGCGATATAGACAGTGGTAAACGTCGTTATTTGCTGCGTATGGTTGGCCGTTTTGAGTCAGCTAAAGCGCTAGAAGAGCTGGTAGTCAGTCACCGTGCGGGCACCACAATTAAGCTCAAAGATATCGCTCAGGTAAAGCTTGATCATTATGAAGTGCGCGATATAGCCTATAACAATGGCGAGCGAGCCTTAATGCTCTCGGTGAGACGGGAAAGCGGTTCTAACGTGATGGCGATTAAAGAAGAAATGATGGAGGTAGTGGCTCGCATCAACCGTGACATGCTCGCAAGTAATGGACTACAACTGACGCTATTGAGCGATGATGTTCGTTACGTTAAAGGATCCGTTGAAAATGTTTGGACTAATTTAGCGCTAGGTGCGGTGCTTGCGACTCTGGTGATGTTTTGGTTTTTAAAGAGCCCACGCTCGACCTTTATTGGTGTGATGGGCGTTCCAATTTGTACCATCGCGGCATTTTTGGGTCTGTTGTTATTTGACAGAACGATCAATGTGATTTCCCTCGCCGGCGTTGCGTTCGCCATTGGCATGACGGTTGATAACACCATTGTTGTACTTGAGAACATAGAGCAAGCCAGACGCCGAGGTCTCGACAAACTTCAAGCTGCTATTACCGGAGTTCAGGAGGTATGGCCTGCGGTGCTTGCTTCAACCCTGACCACAGTGTTGGTATTCGCACCTATTTTATTTATTCAGCAAGAAGCCGGACAGCTTTATTCCGATGTAGCAATAGCTATTTCTGCCGCAATCATCGCTTCTATGTTGGTCGCCTTGTTTGTGGTGCCTGCTGCTAATGCAAATTTTGCCTGTAAGGAAATCTCCAGTGGCATGTTGTCTACGCCTAAACTACCAACGTTTATTCCGGCGATGTTATCAAGTCCACGTGCTCGCATAGTGTGTATTGTATTCGGTAGTGTGTTGTTACTCGGTGGGGCGTGGTTATTTATGCCTAAAGCCGAATATTTGCCAGAGGGAGAGGAACCAAAAGCGTTCTCTATGATGATAGCGCCTCCGGGCTATAACCTCAGCCATATGCAAAAAATTGCTGATGAACTACTTCCTTATTTAAATAAGCATTTGGAAAACGATGACAGCGATTTTGTATCAGGTAAAACGTCGTTGCCACCTTTAAAATATTATTCGATGTCCGTTGGTGTTGGTAGCATTTGGCTATTGAGTGAACCATACAACCGTGAATACATCGATGAAATGATGGAGGCAATCACGACCAAGTTTAGAAGCTACCCAGGAATGCGTGCATTTTCTTCACGAGGCTCGATTATCTCAAGTAATGACGGCGGTTCAAGAGCGGTCGCTTTGGATATTAGCGGTACAGATCAAACGGCGCTCTACCGGGCGGCAGATGCAGTGTATCGGTTAGCAGGGGAGGTCTTTGATAATCCACAAGTGGATTCTGCGCCATCTTCTCTGACACTCGACCAACCGTTAATAGAGATTCAACCAAGGTGGCAACGGCTGGCTGAAGTGGGTATGAGTGCTGACGAACTCGGCTATACGGTCGCAGCCCTGAGTGACGGCGCTTATGTTGATGAGTTGATTTTAGACGATGACAAAGTAGACGTCTTTTTATTTTCTGAGTCGGGTAATCAGCAAAGTCTTTCGCAATTAGCGCAGTCACCTGTTGTCACTAAAGCTGGACTGATCCCGCTAAGCGCTTTGGCCGACCTACGAGAAAAAGCAGACAGTGATAGTTTGCGTCGAGTTGATGGTCGTAGAACCGTGACTGTATATATTATTCCGCCAAGAAATGTTGCGCTAGAGGAAGCGCAGGCATTAGTAAGAACAGAATTATTGCCGCAACTTCAGAGGCAAGGCGATCTGCTTCCTGGTGTCAATGTGAGTATAGGTGGTGCTGCCGATCAACTAGACAAAACCAAAGAAGCGCTGGGCAGTAATTTTATCGTTGCATTAGCGCTGTGTTACTTATTACTTGTCGCAATCTTCAAGCATTGGGGCTACCCGCTATTTATCATGGCAACAGTGCCGCTTGGCATGGCAGGGGGCTTACTTGGACTAATTGCTATTAATGGCATTGGTAGCATAACAGGCACTTTCCACCAGCCTTTTGACATGATCACCATGCTTGGCTTTTTAATCTTGTTAGGGACCGTGGTTAATAACCCTATTTTGATTGTGGATCAAAGCCGCAGAAACCTTGAGAGTACCGCGATGAGTGTTTACGAGGCGGTGATCTCAGCACTACAAACGCGATTAAAACCGATTGTGATGTCAACGATGACAACCCTATGTGGTCTTGCGCCATTGGTGTTTATTCCAGGGGAAGGATCTGAGCTTTATCGAGGCGTTGGCATGATAGTACTTTGTGGTATTGCCATGGCAACTGTCGTCACGCTCACCATTTTGCCCGCGTTATTAGTCAGCTTTTTAAAACGGCCAGTAGAGAGTTCTGTAAGCAAACTTTAACCACATATTAATCACGCTGTGGATATTATGAATGCCTTGCTTGAACAACTCTGTTCTGCAGGGCATTTTTATTGCTAAGTGGTATGAAAACTTGAATTTAACGGTTTTTGCCCACAGTAAAATAAGATGCGTACAGGTTTACATAATAAAAAGAGCACAATATGACAACTAACATACGCTCTGCAATTATCGCTGAGGGCGGAGGTCAAAAAGGCATTTTTACAGCGGGCGTGCTTGATGCTTTTCTTGAGAAAAAATTTACGCCTTTTGATTTAAAAGTGGGTGTCTCAGCGGGTGCACAAAACCTCGCAGCCTATTGTGCTCGCGCAAGTCAATATGCGCAAACTGCTATCGAATCTCTGACGACGGAGCAGCAGTTTTTCCGTCCCGCGCGATTTTTTACCGGTGGTAATGTCATTGACTTGGATTGGTATTTTCAACAAGTAGAGCACAGCGGCAAAGTACGGTTTCCAACTGAGCCTAATCACCTTACGCCGGAAAGTAACTTTTATGCGGTTGCAAGTCACTTAGACTCGCTTGAGCCACATTATTTGCATACGTGGCACGATAACATGTTTACCCATTTAAAGGCTTCTAGTGCGATCCCTTTTTTATATCGTCCAGGAGTTAAAGTTGCGGGTCACGGAATGATGGATGGCGGCGTAGCCGATCCTTTACCCGTGCGCTGGGCACACAGTCAAGGGGCAAAGACGATTTGGGTGATCAGAACCATTGAGGCACATGACGATGGCAAAATGCCAGTGCTTGAGCGCTTAAAGCCAATCATGCGGCGCGTTAATCAATCTCCTCGAATGTTTGAAATGTATCATCACTATCAAAGTCGCTATGCCGATGCGGTGAACTTTATGAATTCACCACCAGAAGATGTTAACGTCATTCAAATAGCGCCCAATAGACCACTGGAATCTATGATTTTAGGCTCAAGCCCTGAGACCTTAAAGTCTGATTATAAATTGGGGTTTGAGCTGGGATTAAAAGCGGTAGATAAATGGCGTGATATGCTTGAAGTCAGTGTAATGTAACAAGCAAGTCTCAGGTTGAGACTTGCTAAGTAACCTGAGCTGCGGATAATTAATGCCTTGCTAGCAGCCAGTTTTAGCGCTAACTGCGTTGAATTCACTTCCAATAGCCAGCTATTGGTGCGTAAATTCGCCTTGCCTACAGGATGTAGGTACCTTAGCGAGAGCAGGACGCGGAAGCGGTGTTTTCCCTAAAACTCTCTGGCTAGACAAGGAAAAAACTAAGTTGTTCTTTAGAAACAATGAGTTGGAACATTCCTTATCCAAACCTCAGGTTAAGTATTATGTGCGTTTAAGACTTGCGAATTGAAATAGAATTCGCTTCGATATCAATTCGGCCATCTTTGAATAAACCACCGATGGCTTTTTTAAAGTTAGCTTTAGAGGTAGAGAAAGTACGCTTGATGGCGTCAGGATCTGATTTATCGCCTAGCGGTAAATAGCCGCCGCTTTCTTCGAGCTTGCTATAAATGATTTCCGCAAGGTCTTTAACCTTACCTATACCTGGCTTTTCTAACACGATATCAATCTTATCTTCGTCATGAACCGCTTTTACAAAGCCCTTCATGCGCTGACCAATATACATGCGCTTAAATACATCATTGAAAAAGACCAATCCAAAGTGTTTTTCATTGACTATCACTTTATAGCCAAGATCGGTTTTTGCCGCGACGATTAGGCCTACTTCTTCGAATTTTTCGTACTCGGCTTTTGATTTACTCAAAAATTTACCCAGCGCACTAGACGCACAAATACGCTTACTGGCGTTGTCTAGGTAAAGCCTAACCAAATAGCTATAGCCGTCGCGCATTTTCGGTTTTTGTTCATTGAAAGGCGCTAACACGTCTTTTTCAATGCCCAAATCCATAAAAGCACCAACCTTATTGATCTCTTTTACGCGCAGCAGAGCAAACTCACCGACTTGTGCAAGTGGCTTTTTGGTTGTTGCCGTTGCGTGTCCCAAGTTATCTAAATAGATAAATACTTCAACAGAGTCACCTTCTTCGGTGTGCTTTGGCACCTCTGCTCGAGGAAGAAATACGTCACCAAGCTCACCACCGTTTAAATAAGCCCCTTCCGCGGTAAGCTCTTCAATGGTTAACATTTTGATTTGACCTAACATGATTATTCCTCGTCAGTTTGTGGTTTTGGTTTGCGACGCATCGGCATAGTACCGTCAATATCAATCGGTGGCGGGACCACTTTTCTCGGTTGTGATTTTTTCACCGGCTTTTTCTTAGGTTTATTTGTTTGCTTTGGCGCAGACTCTGCAGGGCGATTTTTACTCTGCTGCGGTTTTTGCTTAAGTCCTTTGAATTTACCAACAAGACCGGGGACTTCTTCAAAACGTAGTGGCTCATCAAGATAGTTTTTGATTGCCACATAGCTATCCCAATCTTTAGGACCAACAAATGAAATCGCAGTGCCTTTAAACCCGGCACGTCCTGTACGACCGATACGGTGGACATATTCTTCTGCCTGCTTAGGCAAGTCAAAATTCATAACATGGGTAACAGAGAGCAAATCGAGACCACGAGAAGCAACGTCTGTGGTAACAAGTACTTTATAGATACCACGGCTGAAGCTTTCCATAATGTCTAACCGCTTATTTTGCGGCATATCGCCCGACAACGATACCGCTTTAATCGACATCTCATTTAACAGTTTGCTTAATCGGTCTGTGTCGCCACGGGTTGCGGTAAAGATAATGCACTGTCCTACGTCATCTTGTGTGATGAAGTGCTTAAGCAGCGCTTCTTTATGATCTAAATGATCGGCAAAGTAGAGTGCTTGCTTAATGTCTTCATGCTGCTGGTGGGCATTGCTTAACATAATGCGCTTTGGCGATTTAAGTAATTGACGTGATGATGCTTCAACTTGTGTATGATCTAGCGTAGCTGAAAATAGCAGCGTTTGTCTTTGGCGGTGATCTGCAGAGTCATTAATGACGTCTAACTGTTTTTCAAAGCCAAGGTCAAACATACGATCTGCTTCATCAAAAATAAGCAGCTCAAGACCACCTAAAAATAATGAGCGATTTTCAACGTGATCGGCAATACGACCAGGAGTACCCACTACAAAATGTGGGTCGCGGCGTAGCGCTTTTACCTGATCATTGTAGTTTTCACCACCCAAAATCTTACAGACTTGAATATTAGTGCCAGCACACAGTGCACGACACTCAGAGAACACTTGAGTCGCGAGTTCACGAGTTGGGGCTACGATAACAACGCGAGGATCGCGTTTGCTTAGCGCTTTTTGTTTCATTACACGCTGTACGGCAGGCAGCAAGAAGGCTAGGGTTTTGCCAGAGCCTGTTTTAGACTGCGCAAAAACATCGTGGCCAGCTAGAGCCGTTGGGATGGCATGCGCTTGGATCTCGGTCGGTTCCGTGATCCCTTGGTGAGCCAGTTGTTGTTCTAGGCGCGTATCTATCCCAAGTTCAGTGAATCTCAAGTCAATTTCTCCAAGTCTTGAATTTTAAAAACACGAGATTATACCAAAGCATAGACGCTATCGGATATAGAATTTGTGTTTTTTGCATTTTAATCAAAAATCCGTAAAATACGCGCCTCAGCGCCGGGTTTGCGACTCGGTTTTCGTGCTTTACACATCGTCATACTTAATGTGTAAGCTAATCAAAGCTTAAATCTAGGAAAATACAATGTCAGAACAATACGTTGTTTGTGCTATGTACAAGTTTGTCTCTTTACCTAACTACCAAGAGATAAGACAGCCACTTCACGATGTGATGGAAGCGAATGAAGTTCGCGGTACGTTATTACTTGCCGAAGAAGGTATCAATGGTACCGTTGCCGGTAAACGTGAAGGCATTGATGCGCTACTTGCATGGTTAGACAAACAACCAGGCCTTGATAACATCGTTTATAAAGAGTCGTTCGATGAAACGTGCCCTTTCTACCGCACTAAAGTAAAGCTTAAGAAAGAAATCGTGACCATGGGTGTACAAGGTATAGACCCTAAAGAGGTGGTTGGTACGTACGTAAAACCACAAGATTGGAACGCACTGATTTCAGACCCTGACGTTGTACTCGTTGATACGCGTAACGACTATGAAATCGAGATCGGTACATTCAAAAATGCCATCGATCCTAAAACCAAGACTTTCCGTGAATTCCCAGAGTGGGCGCAAAATAACTTAAACCCAGAAAAACACAAAAAAGTGGCGATGTTCTGTACTGGCGGGATCCGCTGTGAAAAATCGACAGCGTATATGAAAGAGCAAGGCTTCGAAGAGGTTTATCACTTGGAAGGCGGTATTCTTAAATACTTAGAAGACGTGCCAAAAGAAGAAACCATGTGGGAAGGCGAGTGTTTTGTGTTTGATAACCGTGTTGCTGTTGATCATGATTTAAACAAAGGGTCTTATGATCAATGCCATGCTTGTCGTATGCCAATCACGGAAGCAGAGAAACAACTCGAAGAATATATGGAAGGGGTGTCTTGTCACCACTGCCACAAAGACTTAACAGAAGAGCAAGTTGCACGATTTGCTGAGCGCCAAAAGCAAATTGAACTGGCGAAGCTACGCGGCGAAGGTCATATCGGTCATGAAGCACAGGATGCTATTCGTAAGCGTAAAGAAGAAAAGCTAGCGCAAAAAGAAGCGCAACGTCAAAAACGCTAAAGATGCATTGTACTAAGAATAGTTTGCTTTTATGCTGGAGCCAGTAATACTGGCTCTTTGCGTTTTAAATTGGTTATAATTCGCGTCCATTTTTTACAGCGAGAAAGACACGTGGGCGAAGCAAGCTTAACTACCTTACATCTATTGGCAACCGATCCAAGCGCAGTGGCGCAAGCGGCTGAACTTGCACGTGATGGTCACCTTGTTGCGGTTCCAACAGAAACCGTTTACGGCTTAGCAGCAGATGCAAGGCAACCCGATGCGGTAAAAAAAATCTTTGCAGCAAAAGGACGCCCAGCTGATCACCCGCTAATCGTACACCTCGCTGACAAGTCTTTGGTCACTGAGTGGGTGGAAACATTGCCAGACTATTTTGACGCTTTAGCAGATGCGTTTTGGCCGGGACCACTGACGATCGTTGCCAAAAAGCAAGCACATGTGAGCGATGTAGTCACAGGCGGCCACTCAACCGTGGGTATACGTGTGCCAAATCATCCTGCATTGATAGCATTATTGCAGCACATTAACTCCGGACTTGCTGCGCCCTCTGCCAATCCTTACAAAAAAATTAGTCCAACCACCGCCGAGCAAGTGTTGTTTGGATTGTCTGGCAAGATAGCGATAGCAGCTGTGTTAGACGGCGGNTGTGAAGTAGGACTTGAGTCTACGATTGTCGATATATCTTCAGCCACACCGAGGATCTTGCGAGCAGGCCCTATTACTAAAGCTGCACTTGAAGCGGTGCTCAATATTGAAGTGGATGAGCCTGATGTACACACTGTAGCCGTCCCGGGTAACGTAAAAGCCCATTATCAACCAAGCAAACCGCTTACTCTGTTGTCAACGGAAGAGTTAGTTGCTCGCCTAAGCGGCCAGTGCGAAGCGAATACCGGTGTGTTGTATTATTCATCACAAATAGAGCGAATGATCTCTGAGAATTCAGCAAACAACGAGCTGGTGGATCTCAAACTTGGTGCTGACAAAGCCAAGTATGCGCAGGGGCTTTATCACGGGTTACATCAATTGGACCAATCAAGTGCAACCGAGATTTTGTTGGAAGCACCACCAACTGCCCCCGAATGGCGCGATGTTAACGACAGACTGATGCGTGCGGCCGCACAATAGTCATAATTTGGCGCGGTAGTCTATCGCGCCTAACTCTGCCTCAATCTTTACATAACTTTACCTTACTTTACATGGGCTTATCTTGCCTTTAAAACGCTGCAAGGCATACTGCATCTTATCGCACTTATCCTGTGTGTTATCGAATAGTTTATCTTGATGTGAGTGATTAACTGTTACACTCAAATATAGCTGAGAACAATGGAAATTATTAAGGTTAATATGTGTAAAGTAACGCGCTTGGTGGTTTTTACGGCCACTATGCTGATAACCAATGCCGCTTTGGCGAAACCTTCGCAAGTGATTGCAGAGCCTATTCAATTTGAAAGCAGTAGCCAGCAAATTCAGGCAGTAGGTAATGCTGAAGCTATTCAATCGGTTATTTTGTATCCCGCGATTGGTGATAGGGTGACTGCGGTACATTTTAAACCGGGCGATCAGGTTAAAGCGGGTACTTTGCTATTGGAGCTAGACTCACGCCGCCAAAAAGCGGCGCTTGAAGAAGCTAAAATTCGTCTTGCAGATGCGCAGCGCACCGTCGACCGCCTAACTGATAGCCAAAAGCGCGGCGCCGTCCCAATTAATGAATTAGATAAAGCGGTAACGGACAGAGACTTAGCAAAGGTCGCCTTGATCCAAGCTAAGAATGAATTAGAAGACCGCCAAGTGATCGCCCCTTTTTCTGGCGTAATGGGACTTACCGACGTCGAGGTTGGAGATCGCATTACCACCCAAACCGCGATTGCGAGTATCGATAACTTTGATAAGTTGTATGTTCAATTTGCGGCACCAGAATCGGCGTATGGCATGCTTAAATCGACCGATAGCGTGCTGCTGACACCTTGGAATGATAATTCAACACGGATCGACGCAAAGATAGCGCAAATGGACTCTAGAATTGACCCAACAGCCCGCACACTAAAAATCAAAGCCATTTTTGAAAACCGCAATGATCGTTTTTTGCCCGGAATGAGCTTTAGAGTATCGCTAACGGTATTAGGCGAGGAGTTTGCCGTTATTCCTGAAGCTGCATTACTTTGGGGCGCAACAGGTCCTTATGTATGGAAAGAAGTAGATGGCAAAGCTAATCGTATTAATGTGAAAATCCAACAGCGTTTACCCGGTAAATTGCTGGTATCAGGCGATTTGGCAGCAAGAGAATTATTAGTTGTAGAAGGGGTGCAACGTCTTCGTCCTGGGCAAGAAATTGCGGTGACGAATGCACTGGCGAAGGAATAAATCGTGACTAAACCGGAGTTACCACAGTTACAAGATTTACCGTCGATGGCCATTCGCCGTCCGGTATTAATCGTTGTATTAAATTTATTGATTATTATTGCCGGTATTGCTGCTCTTGCCGGCGTTGAAGTTCGTGAACTGCCCGATGTAGATAGGCCAAGTTTAACGGTGTCCGCATCGTTTCCTGGCGGCTCGCCTGAGACCGTAGATACCGAAGTCACGAGTAAGTTAGAAGGGGCCGTCGCGCGTGTCAGTGGTGTAAAAAGTATTCGTGCACAAAGTGAAGAAAATAATGCACGGATTGTTGTTGAATTTCGTCCGGGCATTAACCTAGACGATGCAGCAAACGAAACACGCGAATCCGTTTCTCGAGTACAAAGAGAGCTACCTGAAGAAGTTGAGCGGGTGTCCATTATTAAAGCGGATAATGATGCAGAAGCGGTGGTGTCTTTAACTGTAAGTAGTGCCTCTTTGACACTTGAAGGATTGACCGAGCGAGTAGAAAAAGACTTAGCGCCGCAGTTTTTAACTATTCCAGGCGTAGCCGATGTGCGCCTGAACGGCGATAGAGAGCGGGNGACTTGATCCGTTAAAACTGACAAGCTTTAATCTAACCGTTCCGGATGTTGCTGCGGCGCTTAGACAAGCACCTTTTGATGTACCCGCGGGCAGTTTAAAATCGGACGATCAACAGCTGATTGTCCGTGCCGATGCCACCTCAGTAACCGCTGAGCAGGTGAGTGATATCATCATTCGTGGTGAGACTCGGGTGGGGGATATTGCCTCTGTGTATTTTGGGCCGGCTGATCCTCGCTCTATGGTGAGGCTCGACGGAGAGCCTGTAATTGGTATTGAGATCATTCGCCAAGCACAGTCCAATACCATTGAAATCTCAGACGAAGTATTACAGCTCGTTGATAAGATAAAAGTACGCTTTCCAGATCTGGAGCTATTCGTCACCTCCGATGATGCACAGTTTATTCGCTCATCCGTAGACGAAGTCTTGAGCTCTTTGGTGATAACCATATTGCTAGTGGTATTTACGCTTTGGGTATTTATTGGCTCGTGGCGTGCTACGCTTATTCCAGCTTTTGCAATCCCGGTCGCGCTTATCGGTTCTTTGGCGCTGATCTGGGCACTTGGCTTCTCTGTTAATATTTTAACCTTGCTAGCACTGGTGTTGGCCACTGGGCTTATCGTCGATGATGCGATTGTAGTGAGTGAAAATATTCAGCGTCGTCGTGGCGAGGGAATAGGTCGTCGCGCCGCGGCAGTACTTGGAACAAGAGAAGTCTTCTTTGCTGTAGTCGCAACAACCGCAGTACTTGCTGCGGTATTCGTACCGATTGCCTTTTTACCGTCAACTGCGGGTCGACTGTTCAGGGAGTTTGGTGGCGTGTTGGCTGGTGCCGTGATTATTTCTTCATTTGTGGCACTGTCATTGGTGCCGGCATTAACGTCTAAGTTAAAAGTAAAGCAAGATAGCAAAAAGCACCTGTTTTCGAGTATTGGTGTGAAACTCGCAGAAATGTATCGCGGTACGATCCACTGGGTACTTGACTATGCATGGCTAACCTTTGGTGTATTTGTGGTTATTGCGAGCTTATCTGGTGCGCTCTATTCGCAATTGGATAATGAGCTTTTGCCATCTGAAGACAGAGGTAAAATTCGCATTTTCGCAAGAGGGCCTGACGGTGTTGGTCTTAACTTTATGGATAGACAAGCCAAACAAATGGAAGACATTTTATTACCTTTTGTGGAAAGCGGAGAAATAGAGTCAATCTATACGGTTGTCGGTCAGTGGGATCCAAATATTGTATTTATCACTGTGCCATTAAAGCATTGGGATGAGCGTCATTTCTCGCAACAGGAAATTATCGATAAGATCAGAGGACCGCTTGGTAATATACCCGGTGCACCTGCTCGTGCCTTTGGTGCAAATAGCTTAAACCTAAGAGGCCAAGGTGGTGGTATCGAGCTTGCGCTACTTGGTAACGACTATTTAGAGATCTTTAAAGCAGCGCAACAATTTGCGGCTTTGGTTGAAAAAGAAATGCCAGACGTAGCGCCGGTGCAAATCTCTTATCAGCCCTCACAACCTCAGCTGCGCGTAAACATTGACCGCAGAAGAGCAGAAGAGCTTGGCGTTAGTTTGAGTGATATCTCAACGACACTTAGGGCAGCCATTAATGGCGATGATGTTGCTGATTTGAATGTTGGCGACCAATCCATACCAATTATGCTGCAAGCTCAAAACCATACCATCAGAGACCCAAGTGATTTGGCTAACCTTTATGTTGGCAGCCGCTCTGGTGCATTGGTTCCGCTAAGTAGCCTTGCCGTTATTGTAGAAGAGGGCGTAGCTGCCGAGCTTGAACGCCATGCGCAGCGTCGTAGTATCGAGCTGGATATGAAACAGCCAGAAGACATGCCTATGGCAGAAGTGGTTGAAAAATTACGAACGCTGGCAGATCAGAGTTTACCCGACAGCGTGACGTTGGCGTTTAAAGGAGAAGCGTTAACGTTTGAAGAAACGGCCAACGAAGTGTTACTTACCTACGTGCTGGCATTCTTAATTGTATTGCTCGTACTTGCTGCGCAATTTGAAAGCGTGAATAGTGCCGTTGTAGTTATGATCACAGTTCCGTTTGGGATCACCTCCGCCATATTGGCGCTGTATCTTACCGGAACCTCGCTAAACATATATTCGCAAATCGGCTTAGTGATGTTGATTGGTTTAATTGCTAAAAATGCCATCTTGTTAGTTGAGTTCGCTGATCAGTTACGTGACAAAGGACGGTCAGTAAGACAAGCCGTTGAAGAAGCAGCTGTGATCCGTTTACGCCCTATCATGATGACCTTAGTATCTACATTGCTTGGTGCTTTACCGTTGATTTTATCTGTTGGCGCTGGTGCTGAGTCGAGAAATGCAATCGGCTGGGTCGTATTTGGCGGATTAGGCTTAGCGGTTTTCTTTACGCTTTATCTCACACCTGTCGTTTATCTCGGTTTAGCGAGATTTACAAAACCGAGGGCGGATGAAACCAAATTATTAGTGGATGAACTTGATAAAGCTGAAAGTTAAATTCTCCGGTTAAAAATAAAGTAAAGCGAGCGCAGCAATAGCTGCGCTTTTTTTATACAGCGATTAATGTTGTGGTAACACATTCTTTGATACTTTTTGTTGAACTTTTCATTATTTAAACTGTCACAACCGATGTGGTTGTTTTATAGCCAGTATGTTTGCTACTCTAAGACAGTAAATCCTGTTTTCTATAACAATAATAAAAATAACAAGCTAATTGAAAGAAGATGTGTCATGGGTAATTTATTTTTAAAAGAACGGGAAAATTGGACCGCCTGGATTATTTGGAGCTTGATAGGATGCACGGCAACCGTTGCATTATCGAGTTATACCAGTGAGATATGGATGGGGCTATTAGCGCCTATTTTGGTATTAGGATTACTAACAACATGGATGAGTTACACCAAGCGATTTGATTTTTCCAGAGCATTCAAAGTGCTTAGTACCGTTGTGTTGTTTTCATCTATTCCGGTTATCATTGAAAAAGTGCTGCCTGCAAAAAACGCAGTTATTGGTATGATTGACTCGGGGATCATCGTGATTGCAATGGTTATCGCCAGTTGTATTTTTGCTTACATTGCCAAAAGGCCAAAGCAATATTATTGATTATTCGGCTATTATTTGCGCTTTTGAATGCAAAAATCGAAATAGTGCTTTACAACCGATGGATAAATCCATAAAATGCGCGCCAACAACGGAGAGATGGCTGAGTGGTTGAAAGCACCGGTCTTGAAAACCGGCATACGTTAATAGCGTATCTAGGGTT
>NZ_NSDG01000098.1:17611-23318 GCF_002289345.1 Pseudoalteromonas sp. HM-SA03
AAATCCCTATCTCTCCGCCACCTCATTCCCAAAACCGCCTCCAAATGGCGGTTTTTTTCGTTTGGAGGCGTGTATGTCTGCGGCTAGTAACATGGCAATAATAAAACATAGTTCTATTTGGATTGTATTTAGTTATTTTTATCTTAGTGGCCTAAACATGGCGCTAACGTTGTCGATTGATTCGCAACAAGACCCTGATATTACGATGACGCTGCTGCATATTTTTTTATTCAATTGCCTTGTTGGTCATCTGATCACTAAATATGAAAAATCCTGGCCAGAAATCGCCAGTGTGGTTATTGCATTATTTGGTGTGGTTGGATTTGGACATTACTTTGTTGGTAGCTTGGGAGAGTACAGTGATGAGCTTAATATTGGTCTCGTATTATTGCTGCCATTTGCAACCTTTGTAATGAAAAAACTCAAACAATATGCCGAAGAGAAAGCCGCTAGTTAGCGGTTTTTTTGTGTCCGACGAATAGCTCGACTGCTTGATAATCAAGCAGCTCCGGTATCTTGCCTATTTTGGCTGTGATACAATCTAAGGTTCTTGTTAATAAAAAATATGGAAAGACTATGTCTCAATTCAACACAGACGCAGATAAAGCGAGCTACGGTATTGGTTTACAAATGGGTGAGCAACTTAAAGCAAACCCTTTTGAAGGTCTAAACCTTAACTCTGTATTCGAAGGTATGAAAGACGCTTATGCTGGTGACAGCTTCCGCGTTGAGATCCCTGAAATTCAAGCAGCATTTGAGAAGATCAATGCTGAAATCCAACAGCGTCGTGAAGAAGAAGCGAAAGTATTAGCAGCTGAAGGTGTTGCATTTCTAGAAGAAAATGCAAAGCGTGCTGAAGTAACAGTAACTGAGTCTGGTCTTCAGTATGAAGTAGTTGAAACTGGCGAAGGTGATAAGCCTGTTGAAGATTCAAAAGTACGTGTTCATTACCACGGTACTCTAATCAACGGTACTACATTTGACAGCTCTTACGAGCGCGGTCAACCAGCTGAATTCCCAGTAAATGGCGTGATCAAAGGTTGGACTGAAGCACTTCAAATGATGCCAGCAGGTTCTAAATGGCGTCTATACGTACCGCATGAGCTTGCGTACGGCGAGCGTGGTGCGGGTGCTGCAATCGCACCTTTCTCAACGCTAATTTTCGACGTAGAGCTACTAGAAGTTTTATAATAGCATCGCGTGATCAAAAAAGGCCTTCTTGATGAAGGCCTTTTTGCGTTTAGCCAAAGCTGCTGAGAACACAACTTTGGCTGTTCGACAAGACTTTAGTAAGTCGCACTGCCTTTAGTGCGAGGGAAGGCAATAACGTCACGTACGTTGCCCATGCCAGTAACATATGCAACCAAGCGCTCAAAGCCAAGACCAAAGCCTGAGTGAGGCACTGTTCCATACTTGCGTAGGTCGCGGTACCAGCTGTAATCTTCTTTGTTTAAGCCCATCTCTTCAAGACGCGCATCTAGCACATCTAAACGCTCTTCACGTTGTGAACCACCAATGATTTCACCAATACCAGGCGCAACGACGTCCATAGCGGCAACGGTTTTACCGTCTTCGTTTTGGCGCATGTAGAATGCTTTGATATCACGAGGGTAGTTTTTGATAACTACTGGTGCGTTAAAGTGTACTTCAGCAAGGTAACGTTCGTGCTCTGATTGTAAGTCGACGCCCCACTCAACAGGGAATTCAAACTCTTTATCACATGCTTTTAGAATTTCGATAGCATCTGTGTAATCTACCTGAGCAAAGTCTTTATCGATGAATGATTCTAGGCGAGTAATGGCATCTTTTTCGATACGCTGTGCGAAAAACTCCATATCATCACGACGTTCATCAAGTACTGCTTTAAATACATACTTCAACATGTCTTCTGCAAGCGCTGCGATGTCGTTAAGGTCGGCGAATGCCACTTCAGGCTCAACCATCCAAAACTCTGCCAAGTGACGAGAAGTGTTTGAGTTTTCAGCACGGAATGTTGGACCAAAAGTATAGATTTTTGAAAGGGCACTCGCGTATGTTTCACCGTTAAGCTGACCAGATACGGTCAAGAATGCTTCTTTACCAAAAAAGTCTTCTGAATAGTCTACATCGCCTTTGTCTGTGCGTGGTAGGTTGTTCATATCAAGTGTAGATACACGGAACATTTCGCCTGCACCTTCACAGTCACTTGCGGTAATGATAGGCGTGCTGATCCACTGGTAGCCACGCTCATGATAGAAACGATGGATAGCTTGCGCAAGACAGTTACGTACACGCGTAACCGCGCCCATAACATTAGTGCGAGGGCGAAGGTGCGCATGTTCGCGTAAGTATTCGATACTGTGGCGTTTTGCAGCCATTGGGTATGAATCTGGATTCTCAACCCAGCCTAATACCTCAACACTGTTCGCTTGGATCTCAAAAGATTGACCTTGACCTTGTGATTGTACAAGCACACCAGTCACCGCTACTGAACACCCAGCAGTAAGACGAGTCACTTCGTCATAATTATTCAGCGAATTAGGGACTACGGCTTGAATAGGGTCAAAACAAGAACCGTCATGAACGGCTAGAAATGAAATACCTGCTTTTGAATCACGTCGTGTACGGATCCAGCCCTTTACTGTTACTTGGCTGTCAACCGCAACGGTGCCTGCTAGTAGCTCCGTTATCGCTGTGTGGCTCATCTTTACTCCAAATGATTTATTTTTTATTTGTAAATTAAAAGACAGAGTGTCTTATCGTCATGTAAGCCGTATCTTACCTGCGATGGACAAATAAAAAAACACTGAAATGCAAAAAACTAGGCTGAAAAGAATGAGTAAAAGCCATGAAAAAACGGTCGGACTGTGGCATTATGAATGTTCGATGATAAAAATAGCTTTATTAATACTAACAGTGACGTTCAAAACTCGATGAAACAAGTTTTTATTTTGAGGGGTCTACCTGGCTCTGGAAAATCGCATTATGCGCAAACGCTAGCCGACGATCTCGTCTCCGGCGATGAAACACAGTATTTTATCTGTTCAACCGATGATTATTTTCTTAATGAAAACGGCGAGTATCATTTTGAAAAACAACGCCTTTCAGAATATCACAACTTAAACTTAGCGCGGTTTATTAATGCCCTAGCTGAAGGTATCCCTTTGGTCGTTGTTGATAACACCAATATCAAGAAATGGGAATTTGTTGCTTATGCGTCAGCTGCCGTGGCAATGGGTTATCAAGTGAAAGAAGTCATTGTTGGCGAAATTAAAGATAAGTCCCTACAGCACTTATATGCCAAGCGTAATAGCCATGGCATTGGCTTGAAAACAATTTCAAAAATGGCCCACCTTTTCGAATGGTGATAAAGCTTAGGGAAGTGTAACCCTAACAACGCTCGCGCATGTAAAACAGGGTAGTATCGTATCCGATCTTACAGTTAAAAAGAGTGGGTTTAGACTTCACCTTAGAGCAAACAAGAGACGGTCGTCAATGTTAGCCTTATTTTACATAGCGGCAGGTTAGTTAACTCATTCCTGCCCCATTGCTATTCAGCAGTGTGATGTGCAACCAACTTTTTTAGCTTCAGTTGACCCAATTTTCGTAATGCTACTGAGTTTCGAAAGGGCTCTGACATTTATATTGTATCTAACGGGCTAGTTGTACCTGCAAAATGTTGGCCAAGTACATGTGTATAGATTTGTGTGGTACTAACGTCATTATGGCCCAGTAATTCTTGAACACTTCTTATATCACGACCAGCTTTAAGCAAATGGGTTGCGAAGCTATGCCTAAACGTATGGCAGGTGACGCGTTTATTTATTTGAATATTACGCACGGCATTCCCGAGCGCTTTACGAATAACACTTTGATGTAAATGGTGCCTGCAAAGTGTTCCTGTATAAGGATTGATCAAGTAGTGCTGGAAGGGAAAATAAACATCCACCCATGCTGCCTAAACGCGTTGGGATACTTGCGTTCTACTGCATTTGGCAGAGATGGACCTATCCCGTGAAGGTTGTCATCCTGTTGAATTTTAATAGCCATTTCAATATATGTAGTGAGCTTTTTTGAGCATCTATTGCTGAGGATGGTTTGCCTATCTTTATGCCCTTTTCCGTCTCTAACGGTCAGCGAAGCTCTATCAATATCAATATCTTGGATACGTAACCTGAGGCATTCTGAAACTCTTAGTCCGCTACCATAGAGTAGTTCTATTATTAGTCTATCGCGGCCATCAAGTTCATTTAGTATTAGTGAGATTTCTGATGGGGATAACACTGTAGGTAAATGTCTTTGTTTAGTGGCATAGCAAAAACCTAACGTATAATTGAAGACACCCACCGTTATTTGTATCTAAGCTGGCAAAGTGAGATTAAAACGTGCGAAAAGACTTAAAGAATATGGACAAAAAGCGTTCTTAGATAGGGTGATCTTTGGCGGGTAAACGTATCGCTACACTAAAATTGGGTTATCGCGCACGACAACGCGCTGCAAATACAACAGTAAGAAATTCTAGCGTTGAGAATGTGAGTTTTGCTAAGCCAACAAGCGCTCGCAGTTTGTTAGGTTTGTCCGTCGTCGTTTTTGCAGTGTTTCGCAGTAAGCGGTTATTGTTCGTTCTCGACCAACGGCACCGTGAAATACCCGAGAAAACTGCGTAGTGAGTTTTATCCAGTTCTCCGGTTCGATATTTAGTCGAGTGAGTATGGGTTGTGCTTCGTTAATATAGCCTCGCTTGTCGGCGCGAATACATTGGCCTGTGAGTTCAACCAACTCAATATAGGATTTGAGCTCGAAAGGCAGTCCTTTTGGCATATGTTTTCGTGGGCTGCTAGCAAATCGTAGTAGGCTTTTTGGCTGTTTACCTAATTTCGCATGGTCAATTCGCTTTTTGATGCTGGTGTAGTCTGAGGTTTCAGGCGTTGCGGCAATTTTGGCTCTAATGGGGTTCAAGTCTACGTAAGCGAGACAAGCAGCCAGTGCTGCTTCATCCAGTAATGCTTGGGATTTAAATCGTCCTTCCCAAAATCGGCCTGTACAGTTATCTTCTATATTTGCTCGGCGGGCGATGTCTTCGTTAAGCACCCGCATAAACCAACTAATATCCGCTAGTCTTCCCCTGTACTTATCAACCAGCTCATCTAGCATCAATTGCTCCGACTCATTGAGTGGCTCACCTTCAGTAAATTTTTGGCTTATCCAATTGCCTTTAAACAACTTGTGCCACCGCATCACAATTGCTTCATCCGACAGACGTTTCGCCTTTTTGTCATCAACATATAAAACAATGTGAGTATGATTACTCATCACGGCATAAGCACAAACATCAATGCAAAATATGGAAGCCAACATCAAGAGCTTTTCTTCAACCCAATCACGGCGATGTTCGTATGATTTTCCGGTAAATTTATCTTCACCGCACAGAAAGGCGCGCCTCACGCAACGGGAGATACAGTGATAATATTTGGTGTCGGTTAAACTAATTTGTCTTTTACGGGCAGTTGCCATAGTCTGGTTTCCTCAATCCATTGAGTGCAGAGCTAAAGCTTAGGTGGTATCTTAGGAAGGTGCAAATTAGAGGTGGGTGTCAGCGATTTGTTGTTTACGGGCAGTTGCCATAGTCTGGTTTCCTTGTTGTGGTTCAATAAACTCGGACACTATTTTAGGTGGTATCATTACCACTCAACTAGAGGTGTCCAATGGCAAGAAAACGTCGAACATT
>NZ_NSDG01000099.1:0-1351 GCF_002289345.1 Pseudoalteromonas sp. HM-SA03
CCACAGTGCGATATCGACAGTTTACTGCCCTGGCATGTTAGCCTCTAGGTGTAGTTAGCCGTACGCTTACTATTTTCTTTTTTTAATGATGTTATTAACTTCCAAAATGCCCAAAATGTTCCCGAACGCTTCCCACTAAGCCCTGCACCAGAGCCAGCTAGAGAAAGATCTTGGCAAGGAAAGGACGCCCAAGCTAAATCCGCTTGTCCTTCTAATTGCTCAATAGTGATATTAGAAACATCATCACATAAAATATCTTCATTGCCCCAATTAGCCATATATGAATCGACCTTTTTTTGGCTAAAGTCATTTGCAAAGAGGCATTCCCAGTTTCTTCCAAGTCCAGCTCTAGCCATTCCGCCACCAGCGAAAAATTCGTAAAATGTCCTCATTAACAATTACTCCTCACAACCCTTTTTAGCGCGCTCTAGCTTCTCTTTTACAGCTTCAGCTATCCAAGTATTTCTGGAAATATTCCCAACTCTTTGCTTTCGCACCACATCAACTTCCTCAAATAGCTCTTTAGAAAGGCGTAAACTAATTCGAGATGTATCTTCTGACTTATTCATTACCAACCCATAATGGCGCCACTTTGGCGCCATTATGATTTTAAAAAAAGATAAAATCAATCATACCTAAATACTGTATAAATAAACATGTAAACTATAGTTTTAATATCGATCATTTTTCAAATAATAAGGCGGATTGGCAACGAGTCGTCCGTCGAGGCCACTGCTCATGATACCTCGACACTCAATCCGCCTTAAAAAATTGCAGGGCCAAAAGAGGGATGGAGATTTGAGCGTGTCAAAAAGGTGTTGCAATCTCTGATCACTGTGATAATTTTTTTATGAACTAGCTCGATATGAGCATCAAAAAAGGCTTTCTCACTACCCGCAACACGTTCCAGAGGAGCTGTATTCGCGCCATTATGGGTCACACGACCATCCCACTATAAACAACACAAATATAAACCAAAGTAGTTCGCGCTGTATTTTTCAACAGAAACCACACGGCTCAGCTTTGTTGCTTTATGTCTTACAAATCACGTTAAGTGCTAAATCTGGCCAGTCCAACATCCATACACTGCGTATCCTAAGCGCTGCAACTTAGGAGAAATAAAATGGCTCTATCTACAACTTTCAATGCACTACACCAACAATCAGCCCCACTTTTTCTAGCTAACTGCTGGGATCCATCATCAGCGTTTATCATCGAACAGGCTGGTGGTCAGGCCGTTGCAACAACAAGCTGGGGTATGTCTAATCATCAGGGCTAGAAACCTGAGCTTCGGATAATTAATGCCTTTCTAGCAGCCAGTTTTAGCGCTACCTGCGTTGAATTCACTTCC
>NZ_NSDG01000099.1:1357-121212 GCF_002289345.1 Pseudoalteromonas sp. HM-SA03
AATAGCCAGCTATTGGNNGGCGTAAATTCGCCTAGCTATCCCCAAAACTCTCTGGCTAGACAAGGAAATAATTTAATATGATTTTAAAAATAATGAGTTAGCTCATTTCTTATCCAAACCTCAGGTTAAAAAGATGGAGAACAACTTACATTTGACCGTGTACTACAAACAGTAAGTGCCATCCTTAAGGTGATCACTATTCCATTAAGTGTTGATATTGAGGCAGGCTACAGCGCGGATCAAAATCAGATCATCAACCATATTATCCAATTGGCCGACCTTGGCGTTGCAGGTATCAATATTGAAGACAAACCCAGTGACCAGAGCAGCTTACGCGATATAAAAGCACACCAAGCGTTATTGCAGGCAACCAAACAAGCTTTACGTCATGGCGGTTTCGATCATTTTTTTATTAATGCCCGTTGCGATCTTTGCTTACAACCACAGTGGACTGAAGCGGCGCTGCATGAGCGTGCACTCGCCTATCAAGCAGCTGGTTGCGACGGCTTTTTTATTCCCGGTTTAACCAACACCACCATGATAAAACGCCTAACAGCCCTGCTTTCAATTCCAGTCAATGTGATGCTGTTGCCCGGATTTAGTGATAAACAGGCGTTAGCAGAGTTAGGAGTCAAACGTATCTCATCGGGTAATGCACTCAGCGATCATGTGATAGCACTACAAGAATCAGCCACCAGAAGGCTGCTCGAAGAACATGCTGTAGACTTCTTATTTGAACAATCAGTTCGCACAACTTGGCTGTCAAACTAAATTAATCCCAAGATCTGACCGTTTTTTTAGATTCTTTTATTATATGGATCTAACTATATAGATCTAAAAGTCTGGATCGACTTCCAGCTTTTAGATCGTTATCCACAACACCTCATCCACAACCTCAAAATTTGTTCAAAAACAGCGGTGTTCTTACCGTTTCAAGCATGAGCCTTGGCTTAAAAAAGTATTTTTAGGCTCAGCTATCCCATAGATTATCCACAAATAAATCACCGAGTTAAACTTAGGAATATTTTATTTTATGCCTTTATTTCATATAGATAAGTAAAAACACTAAAAATTACACACTATTTGTGCAAATATTTTTATCCAATAACTTCAAAGCCCTCTTTACATATTCACGTTAAACGCTAAGATGGCGCGCAATACGACTTAGGTGAGGGTAACAATGCAAACTTTAGATCTTATTGTAGGCAGCCAAATGGGATCAGCAGAATACGTTGCTGAACAGCTTATGGAATCGCTTG
Source organism: Pseudoalteromonas sp. HM-SA03 (assembly GCF_002289345.1). Lineage (GTDB taxonomy): Bacteria > Pseudomonadota > Gammaproteobacteria > Enterobacterales > Alteromonadaceae > Pseudoalteromonas. Next base: position 2,617 of record NZ_NSDG01000099.1, read on the forward strand.
AATCTCAAGGTTATACCGTGAATTTGCATGAAAAACCCGAGCTTGAAGCTTGTCAACAAGCACTGTGGCTGGTGGTGACATCAACCTATGGGGCCGGTGACTATCCAGAAAACTTATTACCTTTTATATCAGCATTAAAAGCGAGCTCGGATCTAAGCCAGTTACGCTTTGCGGTAGTGGGAATTGGTGATTCAAGTTATGACACCTTTAATCATGCAGCTATTAATCTTGCTGATCTACTTAAAGAAAAAGGTGCAACACAGCTGTTAGACATAGAAAAGATCGATGTTTTACACCCAGATCTACCAGAAGATACTGCTATTGCTTGGTTACCTAAGTTTGTTGAATGTGTCGCTTAACGGCGCGACACTGAAATACACAGAAGTTATTCACAAATTCAGTCTATTTTAGATCGTATTGTGGATAACCTATGATCTAACTGCTGATCTACGCTTACTTATCCATTGGATAAAATAATTCAGATCTAGCGCTGTGAATAAAGTGGCAAGTTGATCAAAGGTTTTAAGCCCATTGATCCGATCTAATTCACACCAATTGATCTTAGTTAAGCAGTTGGATCTAAACAGGAATACAAAACTATTCACAGATCAAAGGATCAGTAGTAGTAAGATCAATAAAGATCTTTAAAAAGATCCTTATATATTTTAAGTGATCTCTTTTTTGCGTTGTGCAAAGTTTAACCATTTCACTTCTGGTTAATTCTAGGTAGAATACGCATCCTTTCTAAATTTGCTCGGTTGTTTTAAGTAGGATCCCGTAAATGATTTATCATGAACATTTTGATGTCATCGTTGTTGGTGGTGGACACGCAGGCACTGAAGCTGCACTTGCAGCTGCACGTATGGGTATGAATACCTTATTGTTAACACACAATATGGATACCTTAGGCCAAATGTCGTGTAACCCAGCTATTGGTGGGATTGGTAAAGGTCATTTGGTTAAAGAGATCGATGCGCTTGGTGGTGCAATGGCCAAAGCAATCGACAAAGGAGGGATCCAATTTCGAACGCTTAATTCATCGAAAGGCCCTGCAGTACGAGCGACTCGTGCTCAGGCAGATCGCGCATTGTATAAAGCTGCGATCCAAGATATTTTGCAACATCAAGAAAACTTAAAGATCTTCCAACAATCTTGTGATGATCTGATTGTTGAAGGCGATCAGGTCAAAGGTGTCGTAACTCAAATGGGTTTGCGCTTTAGTGCTTCTTCAGTGGTGCTAACGGTTGGTACTTTCTTGGGTGGCCAGATCCATATTGGTTTAGAAAACTTCAAAGGCGGCCGTGCTGGCGATCCTCCTTCTATCGCTTTGGCTGAGCGTTTACGTGAAATGCCGTTTCGAGTTGATCGTCTAAAAACAGGCACCCCACCACGTATCGACGCAAGAACGGTTGATTTTTCAGTAATGCAAGAGCAACCAGGCGATACCCCTACTCCGGTTTTCTCGTTTATGGGCAAAGTGTCTGATCATCCAAAACAGATCCCTTGTTATATCACCTATACCAATGAAAAAACCCATGATGTGATCCGCAATAACTTACATCGTTCGCCGATGTATGCTGGCGTGATTGAGGGGATTGGTCCGCGTTACTGCCCTTCCATCGAAGATAAGATTGTGCGTTTTGCTGATAAAGAAAAACATCAGATCTTCGTAGAGCCTGAAGGCTTAACGTCATACGAACTGTATCCAAATGGTATCTCCACCAGCTTACCATTTGATATCCAACTGGAGATCGTGCGTTCTATTAAAGGCTTTGAGAATGCGCATATTTGTCGTCCTGGTTATGCAATTGAGTACGACTTCTTCGATCCCCGTGACCTTAAACAATCATTAGAAACTAAGTTTATCAATGGCTTATTCTTTGCAGGTCAAATAAACGGTACAACCGGTTATGAAGAAGCTGGTGCCCAAGGTTTGATTGCGGGTATGAACGCAGCCCTTCAAGTTCAAGGTCGTGAAGCATGGACACCGCGCCGTGATGAAGCTTATGCCGGTGTGTTGATTGACGACTTAGCAACGCTTGGTACAAAAGAACCTTATCGTATGTTTACCTCTCGTGCTGAATACCGTTTGTTACTGCGTGAAGACAATGCGGATTTACGTCTAACGGAAAAAGGTCGTGAATTAGGTTTAGTTGACGATGAACGCTGGGCTGCATACAACGACAAGCTTGAAGTTATGGAACAAGAAGCACAGCGTCTGCGCAATACTTGGATCCATAAAGATCACCCTGCACTTGAAGCGGTAAATGGATTATTGAAAAAACCACTGGTACGCGAAGCCAGTCTTGAAGATCTGATCCGCCGTCCAGAGGTTAATTATCACGACCTGATGGCAATCGAAGGATTAGGATCTGAGTTTGATAATATTCCAGCCCTTGAACAGGTTGAGATCCAAACTAAGTACGCCGGTTACATTGCGCGTCAACAAGATGAGATTAATAAGCAACTTCGTCATGAAGAGGCATTACTGCCTGCTGAGTTTGATTATGGCCAGGTAAGCGGCCTGTCAAATGAGGTTGTGGCAAAGCTGAGTGATGCTCGTCCACAAACGATTGGCCAAGCTTCACGTATTTCTGGTATCACCCCTGCTGCTATTTCGCTATTATTAGTGTATCTGAAAAAGCAAGGGCTATTACGTAAGTCGGCGTAATAGCAGTGGAACACTGTGTTACTAGAACAATTGAATGAATTACTCGCTGATACCTCAATCGAGCTCAGCGAACAACAAAAGCAGCAGTTGGTCGAATATGTCCAGCTGCTGGATAAATGGAACAAAGCCTACAACCTCACTTCCGTTCGTGACCCAAAAGAAATGATGGTAAAACACATCATGGATTCTTTGGTTGTTGCGCCACACTTAACAGGCAGTAACTATATTGATGTTGGCACCGGACCGGGTTTACCGGGTATGGTTTTAGCGATAGCTAGACCGGACATCAATTTTGTTCTTCTTGATAGCCTTGGTAAAAGGGTTCGATTTTTAATGCAGGTAAAACATGGGCTTGGCATTGAGAATGTAACCCCTGTGCAGTCTCGAGTTGAAGAATATCAGCCAAGTGTTAAATTAGACGGTGTACTCAGCCGTGCTTTTGCATCACTACAAGATATGATCCAGTGGTGTTCACATTTAATCGATAACCAAGGTGTATTCTTAGCACTAAAGGGTCAATACCCTGCGGATGAGCTAGAACAATTACCAAACGGCGTGAGTTTATCGCAAGATATTAGTTTAGTGGTGCCCAAGCTTGAAGGTGAGCGCCATTTAATCATTCTTTCTAAAGATTAATTGTCGAGGACAATGTGGCAAGAGTCATTGCAATAGCAAACCAAAAAGGTGGTGTTGGTAAAACAACCACTGCGGTGAATTTAGCCGCGTCCATGGCGGCGACTAAACGTAAAGTTCTGTTGATCGATCTCGATCCCCAAGGTAATGCAACCATGGGCAGTGGCGTCGATAAATACGCCGATGTCGCAACGGTTTATGATCTGTTGATCGAAGAAGCGCCAATGGATCAAGTGATCACCACAGAAACCAGTGGTGAGTATCATTTGATCGCAGCCAATGGGGATGTAACCGCGGCAGAAGTCAAACTGATGGAGTTGTTTGCGCGCGAAGTGAGACTACGCAACGCCCTTGAGACGATAAAAGATAAATATGAGTATATATTCATCGACTGTCCACCTTCATTAAATATGCTAACGGTAAATGCCATGGCTGCGGCGGATGCAGTTTTAGTTCCAATGCAGTGTGAATATTATGCACTGGAGGGATTAACAGCTTTAATGGACACCATTACCCAACTCGGTAAATTGGTGAATCCAGGATTGCAAATTGAAGGCATTTTACGCACTATGTATGACCCGCGTAATCGTCTAGCTAACGACGTATCTGAGCAGTTAAAACAACACTTTGGCGATAAAGTGTACCGGACTGTGATCCCTCGTAATGTGCGATTAGCGGAGGCGCCAAGTTTTGGAGCGCCTGCGATGTATTATGATAGAGCATCAAGCGGTGCGAAAGCTTATCTAGCGCTAGCGGGTGAAATGCTAAGACGCAAAGAAAAGCAAGCAGCTGCGGTTGCCTAAGAGGATAAAAAGAACATGTCGGTTAAAAAACGTGGTTTAGGCCGAGGGTTGGATGCCCTACTCAGCTCAGCTAAACCTAATCCAAGTACTGCAGCACCTGTACCTAATCAACAAGAAGCGGTTGCGACAGTCAGTGAAGCGCCTGCTGAATCGGCGGTTGAACAAGAGTTACAACGATTACCTATTGAGTGGCTAAAGCCGGGTAAGTATCAGCCGCGCAAAGATATGTCAGAGCAGGCACTTGAGGAACTGGCCAGTTCGATCCGTTCACAGGGGATTTTACAGCCAATTGTGGTGCGTAAAGTTGCCACGCAAAGCTTTGAAATTATTGCCGGTGAAAGACGCTGGCGTGCGGCACAGTTGGCTAAGCAAGATACCGTTCCTTGTTTAATCAAAGATGTGCCGGATGAAGCGGCTGTTGCTATTGCGCTTATTGAAAATATTCAGCGTGAAGACCTCAATGCAATGGAAGAAGCAATTGCTCTAGATCGTTTGCTTAATGAATTTGAACTCACGCATCAGCAAGTTGCCGATGCGGTGGGTAAATCGCGTACGACGGTCACCAATTTACTTCGTCTCAACAATCTCAACGATGATGTAAAAATCTTGTTGGAACATGGCGACATAGAAATGGGCCATGCTCGCTGTTTACTTGCCCTAACTGGTGAAGCGCAATCTGAAGCGGCAAGAACTGCTGTGGCCAAAGGATTAACCGTAAGAGAAACCGAAAAACTGGTTCGTACCATTTTAGAGCCTGTCGAGAAAAAAGAAGCGAAGCAAAAAGATCCTGATGTGAAGTTACTTGAACAGCAATTACAGGAAAACTTAGGCGCAAAAGTTGAGATCAACTACAACCAAAAAGGTAAAGGTAAACTGGTTATTTCCTATGCTAGTTTAGATGAGCTTGATGGTATTTTGGGGCGTATTAACCCTGAAATGAATGAAGCTGACTAACGGTAAACTTAACTAATTGGCCAATACGTGAATGCGGTGCTTTATTTTGCGCCGCTATTTCCTCACCAATATGCTGCGAAATAGCGAGAATACGAAGAACTTTGATGGAAAAATAGCCACTCTTGTTCAGGCTTTAATTTAAGCCTTCCTCCCTAACAAATTTTGACCTATTTGGCGTCCAAAAAACGTCACATTTCACCTCGTCAAGTTGCAAATTAAGCAGAAACAAGTATAATTTCGCCAGTTTTCATACCCTGATAAAATTTAACGTCATTAAGGTTAATATAAAGTGACTCATTCGTTAGCCCGCCCATACAGGCGAGCCGCATTACAAGGTGTTTTGATTCAGGGTATCGTAGCATTAGTCGCTGCAGTAATCGTTTTTATAGGTTGGGGAGTACAAGCCGGAGTTTCAGCATTAGCTGGCGGCGCTGTGTTGGTACTCCCTAATTTTGTATTTGCTGCTTATGCCTTTCGATTTATGGGTGCAAGCAAAGCAAATCAAGTATATTCCTCGATAAAACGAGGAAATGGATTAAAATTTTTGCTAACTGTTGTGCTCTTTGCACTGATTTTTAAGCATTTTTCAGTAATGATGCTGCCTTTCTTTGGCGCGTATATGCTCGTGATGCTGACACAATGGTTGGTCCTGATTTTTTTTAATCATTAACTTTTGGGATAAAACATGGCTGCAGAAGAAGTTACTCTATCAAGCCATATTCAGCACCACTTGACCAATGCCAAGATGTGCTCGACCGATGCCGGTCTTGCCTTCAACAAAGCATGTGCGGATAGTGGTTTCTGGACATGGCATGTAGATACCCTCGCATGGTCAATCGGTTTAGGTCTGATATTTTTATGGATCTTCCGAAGTGCCGCTAAAAAATCCACTATAGGTGTTCCTGGGAAATTCCAGTGCTTTATCGAGATGGTTGTTGAGTTCGTTGGTGCCAACGTACGTGACACTTATCATGGTAACAGCAAGTTAGTTGCACCTTTAGCCCTAACGATCTTCGTTTGGGTATTCCTAATGAACTTGATGGACTTAGTTCCAGTTGACTTCCTACCTGCATTCGCTGGCTTTGTTGGTGAACAAGCATTTGGTATGGATTCACACGATGTGTACATGAAGATTGTACCTACAACAGACTTAAACATGACAGCTGCACTGGCGCTAGGTGTGTTTATTCTGATGATCGGTTATTCAATTAAAATCAAAGGCATCGGTGGCTTTGTTGCAGAATTAACATTGCACCCATTTAGCTCTAAAAACAAACTAATGATGGCAGTGTTGATCCCGTTTAACTTACTACTTGAAACAATCGCATTGGTTGCTAAGCCGTTCTCGCTAGCACTACGTTTGTTCGGTAACTTATACGCAGGTGAGATGATCTTCATCCTTATCGGTGCAATTGGTTTGATGCAGTTACCACTGCACTTCGTGTGGGCAGTATTCCACATTATGGTAATCGTACTTCAGGCATTCGTATTTATGATGCTGACTATCGTTTACCTCAGCATGGCTAGTACAGAAAGTCACTAATCTGCTGAATAATAAAGATTTTTACAACTTAAATTTAAACTTAAACTTTAATTTACTATTAAAACTTTGGAGATAAAAATGGAAATCGCAGTTGCTATTAAACTTATCGCTGTTGCACTACTAATCGGTTTTGGTGCTATCGGTACTGCACTAGGCTTCGGTAACATGGGTGGTAAGTTCCTAGAAGCATGTGCTCGTCAACCTGAGCTTGCGCCTTCACTACAGGTTAAAATGTTCATCCTAGCTGGTCTTATCGATGCCGTTGCAATGATCGGTGTAGGTATCGCTATGTACATGTTGTTCGCTCTTTAATATTGCAAAATACCTGAAACGAACAACTGTCAAGTAAGGAGGAGCGGTCGTGAACTTAAACGCCACTCTAATAGGTGAATTAATCGCATTTGTGGTCTTCGTATGGTTCTGTATGAAGTTCGTATGGCCACCACTAAATGGTGCGATTGAAGCTCGCCAGAAGAAAATCGAAGATGGTTTAGCGGCATCTGATGAAGCTGAGAAAGAACTTGAGCGCGTACGTGCACAAGGTGCTGAACAGTTGAAAGAAGCGAAAGCACAAGCGGCTGAAATCATCGAACAAGCTAAGAAGCGTGCTGCGCTAATTGTTGACGAAGAGACTACTCGTGGTCAGCAAGAGCGTGAAAAAATCATTGCTCAGGGACACTCTGAAATTGAGTCTGAGCGCAACCGTGTGAAAGAAGAGCTGCGTTCACAAGTCGCTGCACTTTCTATCGCAGGCGCTGAGAAGATTTTAGAGCGTGAAATCAATCAAGCCACACACAGTGACATCGTTGAAAAACTTGTCGCTGAGCTTTAAGTAGGAGGGTATGAGCATGTCTGAATTGACTACTATCGCTCGCCCATACGCTAAAGCGGCTTTTGAACTTGCCGTTGAAAAAGGCACAGTTGAAGCTTGGAATGAAATGCTGTTCTTCGCTGGTCAAGTTACCAGCGACGAGCAGGTTCAGGCGCTACTTGGTAGCATCGCTACTGAATCACAGCAGTCTGAAATCATTATCAAGTTATGTGCTGAGCAACTCAACGAACAAGGTCAAAATCTTATCAAGCTGATGGCCGAAAATGAGCGTTTAGCCGCCATCCCAGCTGTTGCAGAATTGTTTGCAGAATTAAAAGCAGACTATGACAAAGAAATCGAAGTAGATGTGGTTTCAGCAACAGTGCTTGCAGATGATACGCAAGCAAAATTGGTCGCGGCACTTGAGAAACGTTTCGCACGCAAAGTTAAGCTGAATTGTAGCATCGACGAAGCCATTGTAAGTGGCCTAGTGATTAAAGCCGGTGACACCGTAATCGACGGTTCTGTTCGCGGCAAGTTAGATCGTCTTGCGACGTCGCTACAATCGTAATTGGGAAAAAGAGCATGCAACTTAATTCCACAGAAATTTCTGCACTGATCAAGCAACGCATTGAGCAGTTTGAAGTTGTAAGTGAAGCGCGTAACGAAGGTACTATCGTATCTGTTACCGACGGTATCATCCGTATCCACGGTCTTGCTGACTGTATGCAGGGTGAGATGATCGAGCTTCCTGGCAACCGTTATGCTATCGCACTAAACCTTGAGCGTGACTCAGTAGGTGCTGTAGTAATGGGTCCATACGCTGACCTTAAAGAAGGCGTAAAAGTTAAATCAACTGGTCGTATCCTTGAAGTACCAGTAGGCCGTGGTCTACTAGGTCGTGTTGTTAACACGCTTGGTGAGCCAATTGACGGTAAAGGCGCTGTTGATAACGATGGTTTTGAACCAGTTGAAAAAATCGCACCTGGCGTAATCGAGCGTCAATCAGTAGATGAGCCAGTACAAACTGGTTATAAGTCTATCGATGCGATGATCCCAGTTGGTCGTGGTCAGCGTGAGCTTGTGATCGGTGACCGTCAGACTGGTAAAACAGCACTAGCAATCGATGCTATCATCAACCAAAAAGACACAGGCGTTAAGTGTGTGTACGTAGCGGTTGGTCAAAAAGCGTCAACAATTGCTAACGTAGTACGTAAACTAGAAGAGCACGGTGCACTTGCAAACACTATCGTAGTAGTTGCTTCTGCATCAGAATCTGCAGCGCTACAATTCCTAGCGCCGTTTTCTGGTTGTACTATGGGTGAATACTTCCGTGACCGCGGTGAAGATGCACTAATCGTATATGATGATTTGTCTAAGCAAGCTGTTGCTTACCGTCAAATCTCACTACTACTTAAGCGTCCACCAGGCCGTGAAGCATACCCAGGTGACGTATTCTATCTTCACTCACGTCTTCTAGAGCGTGCGTCTCGTGTAAACGCTGACTACGTTGAGAAGTTCACAAATGGTGAAGTGAAAGGTAAAACAGGTTCATTGACGGCATTGCCAATCATTGAAACTCAAGGTGGTGACGTTTCTGCATTCGTACCTACCAACGTTATCTCAATCACTGACGGTCAGATCTTCTTAGAAACTGACTTGTTCAACGCAGGTATCCGTCCAGCGGTTAACGCTGGTATCTCGGTATCTCGTGTAGGTGGTGCAGCTCAAACTAAGATTGTTAAGAAACTAGGTGGTGGTATCCGTCTAGCGCTAGCTCAGTACCGTGAACTAGCGGCGTTCTCTCAGTTCGCTTCTGACCTTGATGATGCAACACGTGCACAGCTTGAACACGGTGAGCGTGTAACAGAGCTAATGAAGCAGAAACAGTACGCACCGATGTCTGTTGCTGATATGTCATTATCGCTATTTGCAGTAGAGAAAGGCTTCCTAAAAGATATCGAAATCAACAAGATCCTTGATTTCGAAGCAAGCCTAATCGCATTTGCTAAGAGCGAGTACGCAGAGCTAATGGCTCAAATCAATGAAACTGGTAACTACAACGCCGAGATCGAAGCGCAGCTTAAAGAGCTTCTTGAGAAGTTCAAGTCTACGCAAACTTGGTAATGTGTTATTAAGGTGAGTAGGTAACTACTCACCGAGATTCGGAGAGAGAGTCATGGCCAGCGGAAAAGAGATAAAAAGCAAGATCGGGAGTATCAAGAATACTCAAAAGATCACCAGCGCAATGGAGATGGTTGCCGCTTCTAAAATGAAGAAGGCACAAGAACGCGTAGCGTCTAGTCGCCCATACGCTGAAAACTTACGCAAAGTGATCGGTCGTGTTGCTCAGGCTAATCTTGATTTCCATCACCCGTTCCTAGAAGAGCGTGATGTGAAACGAGTTGGTTATATCGTTATCTCTACAGACCGTGGTCTTTGTGGTGGCTTAAACTCAAACGAGTTTAAGCGTGTAGCGAAAGACGTGAAAACGTGGAAAGAAAAGGGTGTTGAGGCGTCGTTCGCAACACTAGGTAGCAAAGCTGCTGGTTTCTTTAAACGTTTTGGTGGTTCGCTTGAAGCCAAAAAGGCAGGGCTGGGAGATACACCTTCAATACAGGACGTAATTGGTCCTGTAAAAGTAATGCTAGATGCATACGAAGAAGGCAAAATTGACCGCTTATTCGTTGTGTACAACAAGTTTGTCAACACAATGAAACAAGAGCCTGTTATCGATCAGTTATTACCTTTGCCAAAAGCTGAAGAAGAAGTATCAGCTCACGCTTGGGATTACTTATATGAGCCAAGCCCAGAGGCGATTTTAGAGACACTTATTGTGCGCTTTATTGAGTCTCAGGTTTACCAAGGCGTAGTTGAGAATGCTGCCTCTGAGCAAGCTGCCCGTATGGTTGCGATGAAAGCCGCAACTGATAACGCAGGTGGCCTGATTGATGAGCTACAGCTGGTATACAACAAGGCACGTCAAGCCGCAATCACACAAGAAATCAGTGAGATTGTGAGCGGTTCGGCTGCCGTGTAACGCTTCGGCAAAGTTTAATAAGAGGAATAGACATGAGTTTAGGTAAGGTCGTCCAAATTATCGGCGCCGTTGTGGACATCGAGTTTCCACAAGACAACGTGCCAGCCGTATATGACGCACTAAAAGTTACAGAAGGCGACTTAGCTGGTTTGACACTAGAAGTGCAACAGCAGCTAGGTGGCGGTGTGGTACGTGGTATCGCACTAGGTAGTACTGACGGTCTACGTCGTGGTACTCCAGTACAAGGTACAGCTGAGCCAATTAAGGTTCCAGTTGGTACAGCAACACTAGGTCGTATCATGAACGTACTTGGTGACGCGATTGACGAAGCGGGTCCTATCGGTGAAGAAGAGCGTTGGTCTATTCACCGTGCAGCACCATCATACGAAGATCAGAGCAACTCTGTTGAGCTTCTAGAGACTGGTATCAAGGTTATCGACCTTGTATGTCCATTCGCTAAAGGTGGTAAAGTTGGTCTATTCGGTGGTGCGGGTGTAGGTAAAACCGTAAACATGATGGAACTTATCCGTAACATCGCAATCGAGCACAGCGGTTACTCAGTATTCGCAGGTGTTGGTGAGCGTACTCGTGAGGGTAATGACTTCTACCATGAGATGAACGACTCAAACGTACTAGATAAAGTATCACTAGTGTATGGTCAGATGAACGAGCCACCGGGTAACCGTCTACGTGTTGCACTAACTGGTCTAACAATGGCTGAGAAGTTCCGTGACGAAGGTCGTGACGTACTATTTTTCGTAGATAACATCTACCGTTATACACTAGCAGGTACTGAAGTATCAGCACTTCTAGGTCGTATGCCTTCAGCAGTAGGTTACCAGCCTACACTAGCTGAAGAAATGGGTGTTCTACAGGAGCGTATCGCATCAACTAAGACAGGTTCAATCACTTCAATCCAAGCGGTATACGTACCTGCGGATGACTTGACTGACCCATCTCCAGCAACAACGTTTGCTCACTTAGATGCGACAGTAGTACTTTCTCGTGATATCGCGTCTCTAGGTATCTACCCTGCGGTAGACCCTCTAGATTCAACTTCACGTCAGCTTGACCCACAAGTTATCGGTCAAGAGCACTACGACACAGCACGTGGCGTTCAGACAGTTCTTCAGCGTTATAAAGAGCTGAAAGACATCATCGCAATTCTAGGTATGGACGAGCTATCTGACGAAGATAAGCAAGTTGTATCTCGTGCACGTAAGATCCAGCGTTTCCTATCTCAGCCGTTCTTCGTTGCTGAGGTATTTACAGGTGCACCCGGTAAATACGTATCTCTTAAAGACACAATCTCTGGCTTTAAGGGCATCCTAAACGGTGATTACGATGATATGCCTGAGCAGGCATTCTACATGGTTGGCTCAATCGACGAAGCGATCGATAAAGCTAAAAACATGTAATTAGGAGGTTGTTATGGCAATGACAGTACACCTTGATGTAGTAAGCGCAGAGCAGAGCTTGTTCTCTGGCGCTGTGACTACTATCCAAGTGACAGGTAGTGAAGGTGAGCTTGGTATTCATCCAGGTCACGCACCACTACTGACTGGCCTAAAACCTGGTATGGTACGTTTGGTTAAAGCAGATAGCTCAGAAGAAGTTATCTACGTTGCAGGCGGTACGCTTGAAGTTCAACCACAAACAGTAACTGTTCTAGCGGACGTTGCTATTCGTGCGGAAGAGCTTGACGAGCAAGCTGCTGAAGAAGCTAAACGTGAAGCGCAAGCGCAAATGGCTTCTGGTACTAGCGGTGAGTTGGATTACCAACAAGCTGCAGTACAACTAGAAGAAGCCCTTGCTCAACTACGCGTTATTCGCCAGCTGCGCAAATAAGCAACCACCTATCTGGTTATTAGAAACCCACGCATCGCGTGGGTTTTTTTATGCATGATGTATACCACCCAATCAATTTGAAGGCATAAAGCCGACCTAAACAAAGCTCAAGGTTTCTTACTGAGGTTGCCTACTTGGGTTTATACCAATCACTTAATTAAGTGATCTATTTTGAGGTGAAAGCTGTACTACTCAAGCTATTCCTCGTTTCAGAATGTCTGGTTTACTTAATACATTATTTAACCTGAGCTTCGGATAATTAATGCCTTTCTAGCAGCCAGTTTTTGCGTTAACTGCGTTGAATTCACTTCCAATAGCCAGCTATTGGTGCGTAAATTCGTCTAGTTATCCCTAAAACTCTCTGGCTAGATAAGGAAATAATTTAATGTATTTTTAAAAACAATTAGTTAGCTCGTTTCTTATCCAAACCTCAGATTATTTAAGCTTTCCTACTCTAGGAGAGCCACAAGGTGGCTACCAACTTATTGTAACAGTGTTAGTTCGTTCTTTTTTGGAGTGCTAACGTACTAAATTTGTAGGCTTAAGCTGCTAGTCACGATTCATTGTTTTCTGTGTTTTTCTATATAACTATATGTTTATTATGCTAATAATTACTTGGTCACACGTTGTGGCGTGAGGTAACAATACTTCACTTCTCGTATTTACTCCCTACTCTCTAAACTCACCCAAACAAACACAGAGAAAAGTGAAATCAACGGGGATCAAGTTATGAAAATTTTTACGCATCAAGTCGGTTTGTTGTTGCTACTCCTTGTGTCTCAGCACAGCTTAGCGCAACGCATAGTGACTACCGCTCCGGTTGTCGAAAATAGCCGAGGGATCATGAGTAAGCTGGTTGCAGAGGTTGTTGATTCAGATGCCATCGTACTATCTAGTTACAGCAGTGCGCACGTTCTTAGGATTAAAAAGCTTGGAGAGCGAGTAAATGCTGGCGATGTGATTGCACAATTGGATACGCAATTTCTATCATTGTCGGAGCAAAAAAAGCGCTTTGAGATTCACCAAGCTGAGGCTCAGGTACAGCACCTTAATGTTGAGTTAAAGCGACTCGAAGCCTTATCAAAAACTAAAAGTGTTAATCAATCAGAGCTAGATCAACTTACTTATGAGCTTGCGAGCGCCAAAAATAAGGTATCTGAGCTTGAAGTCAGTCTGACAGAAATTCAAAGACATATTTCGCTAAGCACAATTCGTGCTTCAGAAAGTGGCTTTGTTGCAGAAACCTTCGTACGTAAAGGCGAGTTTGTCCAAGAAGGGGATGCAATTGCAAGAGTCAATAATTTTGCAGCAATTGAGCTATCTAGTCAGCTTCCCATTGAATTACTTGATTATATTGATGAACATGCCGAACTGATCATCGAAAGTGAGCTACAGGTACCGAAGCGCATTGGCACCGCCAAAGTCGCTAGAGTAGTACCTGAAGTAAGTGTAGGAACTGGCGCGGTAAAGCTATTTGCTGAACCGGACCCTGAACTGAAAGATAAACTAGTATTAGGCTCTAACCTGTCCATACAACTCACAATTACGATACCAAATAGTCTACTTATCCCTGGTGATGCGCTGATCCCAAGAGGAAAGGACAGCTTTGTTTACAAGCTAAAAGCTGATAGTTCAGTAGAAAAAGCCAATGTAAAGGTACTTGCAGGTATTAATGGTGATTATGTCGTGAGTGGTGCGCTATCTGCCGGAGAGGTTGTTGTCACTCGAGGTGGGCTAGGTTTGAAACCCGGTGATGTAGTAAAAGTGGATGAAAGGGTAGCTCAATTATGAATAACAGAATACTGAAAAACCCTCACTACGTAGTGAGTTTTTTTCTCATCATAATCATCTTGGGTATTGCCGCTATACCCAAACTCCCTGTTCAATTACTTCCAGATATTGGTGAAGACCGAATTGTTGTAGGAAACTTCTGGCCAGGCGCATCGCCCATGGAAATGGAACGTCAGATTGTTGAACCAGTAGAGGAGCTGCTAAGTAAAGTGCCCGGAGTGTTGCGTTATGAAACCGATACTGGGACTGGATTTGCTTGGGTAAATATGACCTTTCAGCCCGGTACCGATATGCAGGAGGCTTATATTGAAGTTATCGATAAGATGAATCAATTTAATACGCGGCCTAAAACAGCACTAGAACCAATCATTCAAAATAAGTCAAAAGATAATAAAGGCAGCATTGCTGGCCTCGTACTTTTTCCTCATAGTGTAGGGGTTCCGGCTGATCGAGCAAGATACACAGAGGTATTTGAGAAATATGTCAGACCTAGAATCCTAGCGATTCCGGGAATTAGCAGCCTTTCGCCTTTGGCGTCTACTGAACAGCGCATAGACATTATTTTTGACCCTGAAAAGTTGACTAAATACACGTTGACGATAGATCAAATGCTAAATATTTTGCGCAATTCTCTAGATCAAAGTGTCGGTATCGTTGAACAAGGTACACGCAACTTTGCGGTACGTTTTGAGGGTCGTCGCGATATCTCAGATCTCAATGGGCTAGTTATCGCTAAGAATGAACAAAAGGTGGTTACACTTGGTGATGTTGCCTACATCGAAAACGCTTTTGTTACTGATTCATCGCCGGTTTACTGGAAGCGACAGCAAGCTTTTTATGTCAGCGTTAATGCTGCAACTGGCTCAAATGCTTTGGCATCTTTGGCACAGCTAAGAAAAGTGATGACTGAACTCAATACTACAGTACTGCCTGAGCTAGGTGTACAAATGGAATTGACCAAGGATGATTCTAAAACCATCAATAGTGCAGTAAGTATGGTGCAAAATAACCTGATCCTTGGGATTGTATTATCTACTTTAATTCTATTTTTGTTTGTTAGAAAGCTCCCTGTTATCGCGATGATATTCATCAGTTTACCAATTTCCATTTTGGCGACGTTTTTGGCTATGCAAGTTTTGGGTAGAACATTTAATGTGATCTCGCTTGCCGGTATTGCTCTGTCGACGGGCATGATTTTGGATGCTGCAATCGTCGTGGTTGAAACGGCAGTGCGATATCGAGAGCAGGGGGAGCGTGTTGTAGATGCGATACGTAAAACGATGGTTGAGGTATCGGGGGCACTGGTAAATTCAGTGGTATCTAGCATCATCGTATTTGCTCCAATACTTCTGATGCAAAGTGCTGAGGGTAAATTATTTCACGATTTGGCCATTACTATTTCATCGGCTCTAGGCGCTTCTTTGTTTGTTGCTTTACTGCTGTTACCACTGCTTTTACGCTATATTTTACCGAGTATTAAAGCCGTAAATAGTACGGGAGACTTTGTCGATAGAATCTCTGCACGCCTTGCACGTATGGTAGTAAGTTCACGAAATCGAAATGCGATGCTCCTGTTGTTAGTGGTAATACCTATCACAGGGCTGATATTGCTCGCGCCTAAGTTGAACATTCTACCGCAAGTGGAAGGAACGCGCGTTAACGTGTCTGTTAATGTCAACCAAAGTATGAATCATGAAGCGTTAACCAGCGAGTTGTTGATACCCATAAATCAACTGATTGAAGCGGAGCAGGAGCAGCAACAAGGCCCGCTGATTGATAAATTTTTGTCATTTGTTTCGGGGAGTTCATCGGTCCAGTTGGTGCTATATCCCAAAGAACCCGAGCAGGCTGAGCAATTAAAGCACTGGGTAAAAAATATACTGGAAATGGCTTTTCCGCATGCGAATGTGTATGCCAATTTTAACTCTTTACTTGGTTTTGGCTTGTCTACCAATCGTCGGGTTACTATTGATTTTACCGGTACGTCGCTGGATGATTTGCAATTAATTGGGCGAGAAGTGTATGAGCACCTAAACACCAATATGGGTTATGCCAACCCGTGGAGTAACACCCCGCTGTATAATGATGACCCACAAATTATCTTTACTCCAAAAGACAATCAGCTGCTTGAGCTGGGTGAGTCCCAGTATAATTTGTCGCAGAAGTTACGCGCTCTGACCGACGGAGTCTACATTGGGGAATATTCTAATGGCACAAAAAACTTACCAATCTATATCAAAGGGGAAGATTGGGATGCCATCAATAATGTAATGGATACACCGTTGTATTTTCCACTTGAGAACAAAGTTACCCTGTTAAGAACCTTAGTTGATTATGAATTGAATGTTGGGCCAAGTTCTTTATATCGTCTAAATGGCTTTCGTACATTGTCAATTAATGTAACGCCACCGCCTAGCATTCCCTTATCTACTTTTATTGACGAGCTCAAAGTTCAAGTAACGCCTATTATTGAGCAACATATGCCACAGTCTGTTTCGGTGTCTTATCGTGGTAGCGCGAGTAAATTAAACGAGCTTATTTCAGATATGCTGCAACAGTTTAGCTTTGCAATGCTAATTCTATTTTTACTTGTATCTGGGTGGTTTAAGTCTTTCCGCAATGGTTTGGCTATTATGCTATCGTTACCCATTGCATTAATTGGCGGGATGTTAGCACTCAATTCAGTTAATCTTTTTACCTATCAACCTTTAGATGTTATCTCAATGATGGGGTTCATCATTCTAATTGGGCTTGTTATTAATAATGCAATTCTGTTTGTTGGTCATTTTAATGAACTTGAGGATTTGCGCTATACCATAGGTGATAAAATTCAGTTAGCGATTAAGTCACGAGCAAGGCCTATATATATGAGTACGCTGACGAGTATTTTTGGGATGTTGCCTTTGGCAATTATTCCTGGCGTGGGTTCGGAGATTTATCGTGGCTTGGCTATTGTGATCGTTGGTGGTATGACATTCAGTGCTATATTTTCTCTTTCTGTTATGGCGGCCTTGCTAAGTTTACCCATTTTCGCCAAATACAAAGAGCGTGAAACCCGTTTTCCACATGCTGAAATGGTTTCATAGTCTTTATTTACCCTAGTTGAATCCCGTCAAGGTCACACTTAGTTGTGGCCTTTTTATTGTTGTATTTTCACGTTGTAACTCTTATGAGTTTTAGAGCTAAGGTCTTGCTTTAAAGTGTGTAAAGTTGAAACTTCGCCAAGACTGCAAAATGTTTAATATTATACCTTAATGTACAAAAGTACTTGAGTCTGTGCTTAGCTCTGTGACGTTAAGCATTAATCAAATATTACACCCGGTAATCCTCCTTATTTAACATTTCGAGCCGATTTCCGTAAGCTTGGGAGCCATTATTGTGTGTTAATTCGCGTTAAAGTATTGTGATTGGTTTGTTTTATTGTTGAGGTTTGCACGCTAAAATTTAGTTGGCATTGTTAGCTTATCCTCATATTACAACTATTCAGGTCCTATTCCATCTTCATGCTCCTGTGACTATCCGCTATGAATAGTCTAATAAAACAAACAAGTACTTAGTAATAGATAAAAGATAGCAATATTGATTTTTTTCATGTTATTGTTTTTATTGGTTTTATTTTTATTTTTGGTATGTGGTTAATCGAAATAATGCGTAGTCATGAATGGTAGGGTGGTAAATAGGCTTTTTACGCTTAAAGTAGATTCATCAACTCGAAGCTCGATATAAATTAAACTCAAAAATTGGAAATAAATATGTTCTCTACATTAAAAAAACTAGCGCTAACAACTCTACTTATTTTAACTACTGTATCTGTAAATGCTTATGAGCAAGATACTAACAGTCAAGATAGTGCGACAGTAACGGATGACTTTGTCGTCACACCTGCATGTCCTAATTTTCCAAAGTGTTGGCCGGTTCTTCCTCCAACATCAACGTCACAACATAGCGCAAATAAAGAGTAAAACGATCTCATCGAAGAGACTGATTACATCCTATTTCTAATGTTGAAAAAGTGGAATTAGGTGATGTACTCAGTAGTGATAATGTTACGGAATGAACACTATTAAAAAATATAATTAAAAATCAATTAAAAAATTACACAAGGATATAATATGTTTTCTAAAATAAACTCAACAGCAATGAAATCACTTTTTATCGGCACCATGTTTTTTATTCTATGGGCGCCAGCAAAGGCTTCTGAGCAACCTTATTACACGAATGGCGCCAACACCACAGGTGCCCCAAATGGTGAGATTATTACT
Source organism: Pseudoalteromonas sp. HM-SA03 (assembly GCF_002289345.1). Classification (GTDB taxonomy): domain Bacteria; phylum Pseudomonadota; class Gammaproteobacteria; order Enterobacterales; family Alteromonadaceae; genus Pseudoalteromonas. Next base: position 20,973 of record NZ_NSDG01000099.1, read on the forward strand.
CCAAGTTGTCCAAACTTCCCTAGGTGTTGGCCGGAAGATAATTTAACGGAAGAGTAATAATGACACTCGACTGCCAAGTTGATACTTACGTTCGGTAGTTGGATTCTTTAAAGTCAGATAGTAAAAGGTTGAGAAAGGCGTTTTAACACCTATGATCGCTCTAGCTCGTTGTCCTCTGCAAAACGATATGTGATGCAGAGGACACTTTATTGTATCGAGTTAAAAATAGACGTTGTAAAGGTCTGTACTCGGTGTTGCTCGTTGCAGTAGCAATAGCTTTTGTTCGCTCGGGTGGAGTTGAAATTTTGCGTAGAATGCGTATTTCAGTAGAGAAGCTCGCTCAGACTTGCCTGAATTCAAATCCGTACGAACTAAGTCATACTTATAACCGTTTGAAACAGAATAATAGACGTATTGAGAAGTGAGGTGCCAAGAAATATTAGACGCTAACTCTAGCTTTGCTATCGGTTTACTCTCTTTCATTGTGTCTAATGGTGCTCGATATAATTGGCCATCAGTGCGCTGATAATATAGGTACTGTCCTTTGGGATCTTCTTTTGCACTGATTACATTAGAAAGCAGTGGCTCTGATTTACCGTTGTTGACATCTTGGCGGACAAGCCAAAACTGGTTTCCTTCTTTTCGTGAGAAGTAGATTGAACGTCCATCATTGCTCCAGCTCGGGTTTTGAATATTTTCTAACTGAGTGGTTAGATAGTGTATTTGTTTGCTATTGATATCTAAGGTAAATAGTTGGCGGTCTAAAATGCCGAGTATGGAGTGGTGTTTCGGGTGATACTCCAGGTCGCTTATATTGTGATGCTTAGCAAACTCGGTTAAAAACTCCATTTTTCCTGATGTTGAATAAGTAACGATTTGTGGAATATTGTCATATTCATAGCGGAAAACAATGCTATTTGAGTCTGCCAGATAATCGGGATGCCCCTCTTTTCCTGTAAGTGAAAACTCAAATAAGTTATTGATATCATTGTTAAAAAATGGGTTTTTAACTTCAATAATATCACGTGCATTTTCTTCTTCCTTACCTACTAGCAAGCAATGTTTTCCGCAGGTACTGTAAATTGAAGATAGCCCAAAATCGGTTTGCACTCGGGGAGTGAGCTCATTTTTCTGAGCGTTAAAAAAGAAGATTTCATTATTATTTGAAAGATAAAGACCTGAACCGCTTTCATCCCAAACGATATTTTGCGGTATAAAGTCAAGTACGGTATTGCTCTGCACTTTTCCTGAGGCTAACTCTAAAATGATCAAGTGTGTCCGTTGATAATTTGAGTATCTTAAAACGCCAAGGCGTGATCCATCTCCTGAAATTGCTGAAAAGTAATCTCCATAAGGATTAAAGTCTGGGTAAGTTATCTGAGTTAGGCGTTTACTGTTAATATCGATTTTAAAGATGGTATTTGGGTAATCCGATTGCTTTTTCAGGGAAAAGTACAGTGCGCTATCGTCTGGAGCCCAGGATAAATTTGGTTGAGATGTATCATACTCATAGATCACCTCTTCCTTAGAAACATCCATCGCATCATTTAGCGATAAGATAACTAGTTCCACATGATTGCCTTTTTGCTTTTGCGCAGCGATTTTCTTTCCATTTTTAGAGAATTTAGCGGAATAGTAATTAGCCTCACCTGAGCTTAGCCTTTTGGTAACGTTGGTTGACAAAGACTTAATATATAAGTTAAAAAAACCCGACACGTCTTTACGATGAGAGTAGACGACCATATCCGATTCTTTGTGGTAATCCGCCCAATCCTCTTCACCTGACATACTGGTGACTGCTTTTACTTGTTGTATTTCTTTTGTAGTAGATTTCAAAATATAAGCGTAAACCACATAACAAGAAAACGCGAACACTATAAGTAATATAAACAAATGCTTAGCTTGATTTTGAATAGTTTTTTTAATGTTTTTATTATTAGGGTTTTTAATGTTTCCAGCGGTGTGATCAGCGTCGTTACCTTGTGTGACCGTCTCGATATTTACTTCGGCAATAAGCAGGTAGCCTTTGCTTGGCACGGTTTTTATATAGGTAGGAGACTTTACATCGTCACCTAGCGCATCTCTGAGCTTTTTAACCACTCGGCGAATAGCGTTGTCTGAAACGATGCGCCCATCCCAAACATGATCAAGCAGCTCTTTTTGGCTTACATAGTCACCTTGGCGCTTAACCAGATAGCATAAAAGCTCCATGGTTAAGGGTTCGAGCTTAATTACTCGCTCAGCTTCATTCACGGCATTGTTGTCATACAAGCGTGTTTTTTTGAAATCGATCTGAAATTGACCAACTGTAATTTGTTTATCTTCTAACCAAATTGCCCTGTTAACACTATTACCATTCATGATTGTATTGTGTTTATTTAATGTGTTTTTTTGTTACCGACCAATGTAACACATTATAATGGGAAGTGTTTTGTCTTTCTGTGCTGATTATTCAATTATCTTGGCTAGTTTAGTTTTGTTCACCGTGTGTCGTGCACAAGGAACAGGTATTGGAAAGCGAAGATGAGCATAGAAAGAAAACATAGGATTATAAAGAAGGCACTATTATTTAGTAGCCTATCAACTATGGTAATAACCAGTTGCGCTAGTTATTGGTTATGGGATCGACTGAATTCTGCTCTGCCTTTATTAAATGGTGAAGTTAATCTTCCTCATGTTGAAAATGAGGTTGTCATAGACAGAGATAGAAGCGGTGTGCCATCTATTATTGCACAGACAAGAATGGATGTATCTCGAGCAATGGGCTTCTTACATGCTCAAGAGCGCTTTTTTCAAATGGATTACCTGCGTCGAAAAGCGGCTGGGGAACTTAGTGCGCTGTTTGGCGAGTCTTTTGTTAGTGCTGACAAGGAAGCTAGGCTGCATCAGTTCAGAAAGTCTGCGCGACAAGCTTATGATAGTTTAGATGTTAGGCACAAAGCATTACTTGATGCATATGTCGAAGGCGTAAATGTTGGGCTTGAAAAGCTAGGCAGTGCCCCATTCGAATATACTTTGTTACAAGCATCACCAAACCTTTGGCAAGCGGAGGATTCATTCTTAGTCTCTTTTGCCATGTTTATGGAGATGCAAGGCCATGATTACCGTAATACGCTTTATCTAAATAAGTTACGACAAAACCTACCACAGGCACTGGTTGACTTTCTGGTGCCGCTGGGTACGCCTTGGGATCAACCATTAGATACACAACATCTTGCAGCTATATCTATTCCTAGTGCTGAAGTTTACTCGCTAAGAAGTGCTACTGACACTAACCAAGACATCTTGGCGTTGCATGAGCACGCTGATTCTTTATATACAATGGCGTTACAAGATAGCCCATCGGTTGTTGGCAGTAATAACTGGGCTGTGTCGGGCGAAAATACGAAATCCGGCAAGGCTTTAGTTGCCAATGATATGCACTTAAATCTTAATGTTCCCAATATTTGGTACCGAGTCGACTTTTCTTGGCACGAAGCGAATGAAGACCGCAAATTAACTGGTGTTTCCCTACCTGGCCTACCGCTGATGATTTCGGGCAGCAATACGCATATAGCCTGGGGTTTCACTAACTCTATGGGAGATTGGTCTGATTTGCTGCGGATCCCTGCAGATAAAGGCCAAGCGTTAGTCACACATGTTACACAGCGCATTGACGTCAAGGGTGCTGAGCCTGTGGAGTACGTCGTTGATGTCACTCCGCACGGACCTGTCGTTGAACGTGAACAGAATGGCGATTTACTGGTTTTACGTTGGGTCGCCCATTCATCATCTGCAGTCAACTTAGGGTTATTAGAGGTTGAGCGTGCATCTAGCGTTGATACTGCGCTGCCTTTATTCAATAACACGCATATGACACATCTCAATGTAGTAGTGGGTGATGAGCAAGGGAATATTGGCTGGACGATGTTAGGGGCACTGCCAAAGAGAACGCATTCAGTGTGGGCTCCCATCGACTATGACAATAAAGAATATGATTGGTCAGGGTACTTAACAACTGATAAATATCCGAAACGTGTTAATCCTGAATCAGGTATTATTTTTACTGCTAATGCACGAGTCGTTTCAGGTGATGAACTAGATATTATTGGCCGTGAAAACTATGCCCTTGGTGCGAGAGCGCAGCAAATTCATAACGGTCTCAGAGTGATGTATGAGCCTAGTGAAGCTCAGATGTTGCGTACACAGCTCGATAGTCGCGCAATATTTCTCCAGCGTTGGCAGTATCTGCTGCTGTCTATTATGAATGAAGAGTTCATGACCAAATACCCTGAATTGGCCGAATACCGAAAAATTGTCAATAACTGGAATGGTAAAGCACTTAAAGACTCCACCGGTTATTTGTTGGTCAGGGCATTCAGAACTCAGGTCGCACGCCGAGTTTTTAGCGGCATTCTTAGTGGAGTTAATGAAAGTAACCCTGACCTAAATGTTTTTGACTACTTCAGCTTAACCAACCAGTGGGAAAGGCCGCTATGGAAGTTAGTCAATGAGCACCCTGATCATCTCTTAAATACACATTTTGAGTCTTGGCAAGCTTTGTATGCCGATGCTCTGACTTTTTTGAATGACCACTTTAATAACACTCATGGCTCGATTGCGAGTGCCAAATGGGGTGACTACAACAAAGTTGCTATTTCTCATCCTGTTGCTGGTGCTCTGCCACTCATTGGGAAATTTTTTAATATCCCTGAGTACGGTGCTGACGGAGATATCAATATGCCCCTAGTACAGGAGCAAAGCTTCGGAGCCTCGATGAGAATGGGTGTGACACCAAGTGAAGAGCAGAGTGGGTTCTTTCATATGCCGGTAGGTCAAGCGTCCAATCCAATGTCGCCATACTGGATGGCGGGACACGACGACTGGCAACAAGGAGTGTTCTCGCCATTCTTGCCACAGGAAACCGTTTACTCGCTCAAGCTACTCCCCGCTGAGTCTAAGGAATAAGCCATGAAAAACAACAATAAACTCACAGAGGGTAAGGGTATGATGCTGACATCTGCACAACTCGATATTTATCTGGATCAAAAACGATATCCAAGCTCACCAAACTATAACATTGGTGGAGTGATAACAATTAAAGAGCCTATTTGTGTGGCCTCCTTTCAACAGGCTATGGCGCAACTAGTGGCTGAAAACGATATTTTTCACCTCTATTTTCAAGAACAGCTGGGTCAACCAGTTCAGTGTCGCGCTGAAGTTGCGTGTAAGTTCGAATATCTTGACTTTAGTGCTGTTTCTGATGCGAAAGAACAAGCTAAGCAGTTTGTAAAAACACAGCTAATGCAGCCTTTTGATTTATCTAAACCTGGTTTATATCAAACCTTCTTGCTCAAACTAACGAGCGACGAGTATTGGTATGTACCGATAGCACATCACTTGATTACCGATGGATTTGGTTACAGCAACTGGTTTGATACGTTGTTTAGATATTACTTGGCACATAAAGATGGAAACAGCGTTGTTGAGCCTATCCAGCTGACGCAGTTTGAGCATGTTGTCGACTATATAAATCACAATGTGGATATTAGCGTGGCAACTGCAGACTTCTGGCAGCAAAAGTTCAGCAGCCAATTACCAGATAGAGTGTTTGTTCCCAAAAAGCTAAATAAACCCTTGATGCATAATAGCTTTTTTAGCCAATATGCGATTAAACAGGCTGATTATACTAGCCTATCTGAACTGGCAAAAAACATGGGAGTTCGTATACATCATCTGTTTATGGCAGCTATCTCATGTTATTTAAATCTTCAATATCATACATCTGACATTATTTTGGCTTTGCCGTTTCACAACCGTGATAAAGCCACCATGCGAGCAATTGGCGGCATAGTCTCTGTTTTACCAATGCGTTTTGGTATCGATCAGCAGTGGACCATGGCTGACCTTGCGAGTGAGATCCGTACGCAAATGCGAGATGTCTCAAAGTTTAAGAAATATCCGGTAAGTAAAATTGTTGAGCATGCTCGTCAGTTGAAGCCTGACCTTGAGCGCTTATTCGATGTCCAGTTCAATTATCAAAAGCTAAATTATAAATATGCAGACGGTCAGATAGACGCCGAATCAGAGTTTATCCCTCCCGGTGTGGAAACCACGCCTTTGTTATTTAATCTTTGTGAATATGGCGACCATCAAGACGTGATTTTACAGATTGAAGCAAATCGCGCATTTTTTGATGAATCCGATGTGGCAGTCATATTCGAACGTCTGTTTGCTATTTTGGAAGCTATACGTCACAACCCAGAACAGCAGATCTCAGGTTTTAACTTTTTCAATGAACAGGACTTTCAGGCTTATCAATCGCTAAATGGCAACTCGGAAGCGTGTGACAGTAGTAGCCTAGTGCAACGTTTTAATCAGCAAGTAACAGACCGCCCAAATAGTATTGCGCTAGTTGTTGGTGAATCTACTTGGACTTATCGCGAATTAAGCGAAAAAGCGGTGCAAATAGCTGAAGTTTTAACGTCACAAGGGCTCCAATTTGGTGATCGTGTAGGATTATGCCTCGACCGCAATGAGAATATGGTTGCAACGTTATTAGCTTGCTTATCTATAGGCGTAACCTATGTGCCACTTGACCCTTCTTATCCGCCTGATCGTCTGACCTTTATGTTTACTGATAGTCAGGCTGCGCTGTTGGTGACTGATACTCAGGTATTGAAAACGACTCCGATTGATGCAAAACGTACGTTACTTATTGACCAATTGACCGCTAATATAGAGGCGCCAAAGCAGCGTAGCCTTCATTTTTTGACAGAACGCGAAGCTGTGGGTGCTTATATTTTATATACCTCAGGGTCTACGGGTCGCCCTAAAGGCGCATTAATTGCTCAACGTAGTTTAGACAATCTCATTGGTGGCATGGTCGCGCGCCTTGAACTTACAGAAGCATGTCATTGTTTAGCTACAACAACGATAGGGTTTGATATTTCGACTTTGGAAATATTTGCCCCTTTGGTTGTTGGTGGCAAAGTCACGTTGGTTGGGCATCAGATAGGTAAGGATGCACTTAAACTCGCAGCGTTTGCAAATACATGTGAGTACAACTTATTCCAGTGTACTCCAACGATGTGGCAAGCCTTAGTTGAGGCTGGTTGGCAAGGAAATGCTCAAGCGACATTGGTCACTGGTGGTGAGCCGCTTTATCCAGCACTTGCAGAGCAAATGCTGTTGCGATCGAAACGAGTTATTAACGGCTATGGGCCAACGGAAGCAACCGTGTACTCCTTGGTTGAAGAGGTGCATAGAGATAAAGATGGTATACCAAGTTGCCGGTTATCAAGATCACTTCCTAATTACCGTCATTTTGTTGTCGATACTCGAGGGCAACTAGCTCCGGTTGGTGTGAGTGGTGAGCTATGTATTGCGGGCGATGGTCTTGCGCTTAAATATATAGGTCGACCTGATATTACCGCTACTCAGTTTGTCCACTTACCTGCAGTAGCCAACGAGCGACTTTACCGAACAGGGGACTTAGTCACTTTACACCGCACCGGTGAGATTGAGTATTTAGGTCGTATCGATCATCAGGTGAAAATCCGTGGTTATCGTATTGAATTAGGGGAAATTGAAGAAAAGCTATCGCAACTGACTGGTATTAAGCAGGCGGTGGTGAACACGCATGGTGAGCGAGGCTGTGATGTAAAGCTGGCTGCGTATGTCATCATGGAGTCTAGTGCTGCACTTGATGTTGAGGCCATACGTACTGCGCTTGCAGCTGAGTTACCTAACTTTATGGTGCCTCACTTTTACACCGAAATGGATGCATTTCCATTGACTTCTAGCGGCAAGGTAGACCGCAAAGCGCTGCCTGAACCTGTACATCGAGAAGTTGAGTTTCTTGCAGCAACAACTGACACCGAGCATTTGTTAAGCACGATTTGGCGGTCGCTATTTGAGCGAGATGTAATCAGCGTGACGCATAATTTCTTTGAGTTGGGTGGTCACTCTTTACTTGCCATGAAGATGTTTGGTCAGATAAGGCAAAGATTACGAGTGGATCTGCCTCTTGCTTGCATCTTTGAACAGCCAACGATTAGGCAGTTGGCGAGCAAAGTCGATGCGATGTTGGAAGATCAATCATATAGTCTGGCGACTCGCAATCTGACTAAGTCGGACATCGAACGTGGACACCCTTTATCGCGCTCTCAACTGTCAATGTGGGTGATTGATAAGCTCAGTTATGGCACGGCGCAATACAATATGCCCGGAGTCTTTTCCATTACCGGGGCATTGCAGGTTAGTGCATTACGGAATGCGTTAGCGCAGCTAGTTAGCCGCCATGAAGTGCTACGCACAGTGTTAATTGATGATGATTATACGGCTAAGCAATACGTGCTCGAAGACTATAGCTTTGATGTGCCAATGATAGACCTCTCGGGTAAACAAGATGTGATGTCCAGTGTTGAACATTTTGTTGAAGCCGAAGCGAATATGCCTTTTCAACTCGATGTGGGTTTAAAAATTCGCGCCAAAATTATTAAAACTGCGCCGGAACATCACTTTTTACTACTGACTTTGCACCATATTGCCGCAGATGGATGGTCTATCAACATCTTAACCGAAGAGCTTAAGGTGCTTTATCGCAGTGTGTTGAGAAATGAAGCTGCTGAACTGCCGACTCTGGATATTCAATACAAAGATTATGCTCATTGGCAACATCAAAACATTCAGGACGGTTTACTGGATGCGCAATTAGAGCATTGGCTTGACTTTTTGGCTGATCATCCACAAGTGCATGGGTTACCGTTGGATTATCCTCGACCAGCACAACCTTCATTTAAAGGGCGTAGTTACAAGTTGACTATTGATAGTCAAATGCGCTCGCAGTTACAGGCTTTTTGCCAGCGTAAAGACATGACGCCGTTTATGGTACTACAGCTTGTATACGCCCTTTTAATCGCAGAGCAAAGCGGCGAAAGCGATATCCTAATTGGCACACCTGTAGCGGGTAGAAATCATCCTGATATAGAAGGATTAATAGGATGTTTCACTAATTCAATAGTACTTCGCAATAGGATCGATCTTAGTCGACCCCTTGAAGACTTATTGGCCGAGTCCAAACAGTCCGTGATGTCTGCTTTTGATAATCAGGATGTTCCCTTTGAGCTATTGGTAGAGCGATTAAATCCCGAACGCAACCAAAGTTACAACCCGATCTTTCAGCTTTGGTTTGTTTACCACAGTCAACAATTCAACCCGATGACGTTGGACAATTTAAAAGTTGAGCTGGTGGAGCCTCATACTCCTAGTGTTAACTTCGATCTTTCATTATCGGTATACGAACAGGAAAGCACACTAACACTGGATTGGGAGTACCGCCCTGAGTTGTTTAACGTCGATACGGTAGCGCAATACGCCGCGCGCTTTAAGGCTATTTTGCAATGGTTCCTTGAAGGGTCTGACACGTTAACTCCTTTGACACAAATGTCCTCACAAAATATTGAAGTGCCAATCGTTGAGCAAGGAGTGTTTGCTGCACGAGTGGTCGCAAATGCTACCTCCAGTCCTCAGTCAACGGCAGTGGTAAACGAAGGACAAACAGTTGCTCAGCAAGCCCTGTTTGCAAAAGTTAGACGCATGCGCGCTTATTTAGATGCTCAAGGCGTAAAACCAGGTTATTCGGTAGGGGTTTGTTTAGAACATGGTTTGGCTTTATTAGTCACGCAGATGGCCTGCTTATTCAGTGGTATCACCTTTATCGTATTAGACCCAGATAGTGATACGCAGACGATAGATGAAGCAATCAAGCGTTTTAACCTGGAATTCGCGGTTACGCAGCGTCATTTAGGATCATTCTTAGCTGATACCCCGATAAAAGTGTTGGATACAACAGAAGCGCTGGCTTTTAAGGTACCGACAGGGTTTCTTGAGCCAGAAGCAAAGTTATCGATTCAGCCTATTTGTATTCTGTATCCGGGATCCGATAACGAAATAGCACTAACACAACACGATCTCGTCATGCTATCGGGCAAGCTCACCAATGAGCTTCAACCACAGCAGAGCCACAGTAATAAGTTTATTTGGAATGCATCCGTGTCTTTCGATTGCTCTGTCATGGCGCTATGTCTAATGAGTATTGACTTCGAATTACATATCGTTGACACCAAGACACGATACTCAATTACTGAATTGAATGATTACTTAGCATCTCAACAAGTAAACCTGATTGAGCTGACGCCTGGGTACTTAAATTTAATGAACAGCCAAACTGGGCTTACGTTTAATCACACAACGGATCTGCTTATCAATGGTACAGAGGTGGATACACACCTGACTGAAATCCTAGCGCAATATCAAGCAACATCAGATGCCAAAGTGATATCAGTCAACGCACTTTTTGAAGAGTTCCGCTTAATCAAACTTAACCAGCTATCAGCGTCAAATCAGCGTCTTGGCAGTCTTGCACAGACTCAAAGCAAAGCTATGCAACTGCGCGAACGCATTATAGATATTTTGCATGATATTTATGCATCGTTACTAAAAAAAGACCAAGTCAAAGTCGATGCAGGGTTCTACGAATTAGGAGGTAATCCATTACAAGTACAGGGTTTATGTTCATCTTGTGAACAGCATTTTAACTTGGGACTAAATGTGTCGACATTTGCCAGTGGTCCCTCTGTTAGCCAATTGGCAGAACTAATCTCATCCATTTTTAACAATCAAAGTATGGCCAGTCCAATGATGACAGCTACTACTTCGCTGCAAACTTTAAGGAAATAACCATGAACACACAAACAATAATAAATCAATGTCTTGAGCAAGGAGTTCGACTCTCCGTAGAGAATGGCAATTTGCAAATCGATGCGCCAAAAGGTGGGTTGAGCAATGAAATGATCACTATTTTACGAGAAAATAAAGCGCAGCTTATTGAGTTCATTAATAAATTTTCAGCACAGAAAAGTGCTGTTGAAAAACAAAAACTCAAGCGTGCGGTGATTGATGGGCCTATTCCGCTATCTTTTGCTCAACAGCGCCTTTGGATTATTGACCGTATTGAGCAAGGTTCTGCACAGTACAATATGTCTGCTGCATTTAAGCTAGATGGCAGCCTTAACCAAGCCGCTTTTATTGCTACGATCGATGCCGTGATTGAGCGCCATGAGATTTTACGTACTGTATACAAAGAAACGAACGACAAATGTGAACAGGTGATCCGAGAGCAGGTTGATAGTGCGGTGACCATTATTGATTTCACTCACTTGCAAGGAGATGACCTGTACGACGAGATCCGTTCGTTGGCAGAGCAAGATGCGCTAAAGCCATTCGATCTGCAAAACGACACTATGCTGCGAGTTCAGTTAATTAAAGCGTCAGGGTCTGAGCACTATGTTTTGTTTAACATGCATCACATTGCCTCAGATGGTTGGTCTCTTGGTGTGTTAGTCAAAGAGTTCTTGGAAGTATATACCGCGTACAGTCAAGGCAAACCGAATCCGTTAGTTGAGTTGGAGGTACAATATAAGGACTATGCACACTGGCAACGTCAATGGCTACAAGGTGAAGTATTTGAAAATGAAGTGGGTTACTGGCGCGAACAGTTAAAAGACCTACCAGCAACACACAGCCTACCATTAGACCGTAGTCGCCCAGCACAGCAAGGCTTTTTAGGTAATTCATTGCGCCGTGAATTGAGTGTCGCGCTAACGAAAAAACTAGACGTATACTGCCAACAACAGGGCGTAACACAGTTTATGGCTCTGCAAACGATTTATGCCTTATTGGTTGGCCAGTGGAGCGCCGAAGAAGATATCGTTATGGGTACGCCAGTCGCAGGCCGTATTCATCAAAACGTTGAACCACTCATTGGCTTCTTCCTAAACAATTTAGTGCTACGTACCGATCTGTCAGGTAATCCAAGTTTCAATGAACTTATCGCCAGCAATAGAACTACGTTATTAGAAGCATTTGAACATCAGCATCTGCCGTTTGACGCGCTTGTTGAAGACCTGAATCCTGAGCGTAGTAGCAGTCATCAACCTATGTTCCAGCTTTGGTTTGTACTACAAAACCATGATAGCGGTACGTTTCAGCTCCCTGGTTTAGAAATGTCGGATCCGGAAGAAATCCTGTCAGGTGTTGACGTGGTCAACTTCGATATCTCACTAAGTGCCGCGGTGGAAGAAGGAAAGCTAGTACTGGCTTGGCAATATAAGTCAGATCTGTTCGATATACATACCATGGAGAACTTTGCCCAATCATTTGAAGCATTGCTAGCAAATGCTATCGCTAATGGAGACGAGAAAATCTCGACAATTTCTGGCGTGACTGAAGGCACCCTACAACCTTGGCAAAATGCGAATAAGCATACCTTTGAAAACAAAACCAATCTGATTAAGTCGATTTTTGAATTCGCACAACAAAACCCAGATGCAATCGCGTTACGAGTTGAAGATGAAGCCATTAGTTATGGTGAGCTTGCAGCGAAAGTCAGTGAGTTTTCTCAGCAATTAACAGCGCAAGGCGTGGTAACTGAGTCTCCTGTCGGTATTTGTGTCGATCGCAGTATCGAACAGCTAATTGCTCAACTAGCGGTGATGCATGCGGGTGGCGCATATGTTCCACTAGATGCCGGTGCACCTAATGATCGCATCGAATACATCATCGCTGACACTGGATTACATATTGTTGTTGCTCAGTCTCATTACAACGATAAATTCAAAGACATCAATTGTCAGACTCTGACCATCGATCACACTCAATTAGCGGCAACAGGTGAGATCAGTGTTGACGATATCAGCTTGTCAACTGAGCAATTAGCTTACGTGTTATATACATCAGGCTCTACTGGTAAGCCAAAGGGCGTGGCAGTTCAACACGGTAACTTGGTGAATCTTGCAAACAGCATGAAACTTCTGTTGTCTGAGCGTGGGGTTTCAGGTCAGTATCGCTGGGCATGGAACGCGCCGATGATTTTCGATGCTTCTATTCAAGCTCTAACTCAGTTGGCTTTCGGTGTGGAGCTTAATCTACTGAAAGATGAATTGCGAAAGGATCCAAGCAAGTTACTTAGTTACCTTACCGAAAATAAAATCGACGTACTCGATACCACCCCTGCATTAGTTGATTTAGTGCTTCGTGAAGCCAGTGAGCAGGGAATTGCATTGCCGAATTTATTAATCGGTGGTGAGGCTATCAGCTCTGAATTATGGCAAAAAGTGGCATCACATGCTTCTGAACATCAACGTTTTGCGCTCAACGTCTATGGGCCTACAGAGTGTACTGTTAACGCGACTTTCTCTGATATTACCGCTGATTCTGTACCAAACATTGGGCGTCCATTGCCGAATTGCCAGACTTATATTTTGAATGACGCACTAGCACCGTTAGCGGCTGGTGCAAAAGGTGAAATATACATTGGTGGTGAAGGGGTTGCTCGTGGCTACTTTAACAATGATGTGTTAACCGAAGAGCGTTTCATCGAGTCTGCTACTTTTGGTCGTATCTACAAAACGGGTGATTTAGGGCGTTGGCTGGCAGATGGCACTATTGAATACCTAGGACGCAGTGACTTCCAAGTTAAGTTACGTGGTTATCGTATCGAACTAAACGAAATTGAGTCAGTTATTTTGGAAGATGCGGGCGTAACTGATGCTGCAGTACTCGTCAAGGATGAACAGCTAGTCGCTTACGTGGCGGGTACAGATGTAAACCAAAATAGACTCAGTGATTGGATGAAAGCAAAACTTCCTACTTATATGGTTGCTGCCGCCATTATTGCAGTTGAAGAAATCCCGTTAACGAAAAATGGTAAACAGGATCGCAAAGCACTACTTAGCATTGAGCTTGAAGAAGTGATTGATGATTACATCGCGCCAAGATCGGAGATGGAAGCGCGTTTACAAACCATTTGGCAGGACTTATTGGGCAAAGAGTCTATCAGCATGGACGACAACTTCTTTGCTATCGGCGGTCACTCTCTATTGGGGATCCGAGTTGCGAGTGCCTGCCGTGAGCAACTTAGCATTGAAATACCATTAAAGGTGCTAATGGAAAACCCGACTATTCAAGCACTAGCTGAACAGTGCGAGCTCTATGAGAAACAAAAGTTAGTAATGTCTAGCAGCGTCGTGCGCGATGATGACGAAAGGATGGTGATATGAGTGTAGAGCACATCATTGAGCAGTGCTCTACTTTGGGCCTCAGGCTGTCTACGGACGGCCAGAGCCTTAATATCACTGGCGATAAGAGTAACCTGATCCCTGAACTCATAGCGATGCTTAAGGAAAATAAAACAGCTCTGATTACATATATTCAGCGGTTTGCTGCGCTAGAAGGTGAACGGCAGCGTTATCGTATTACGCCAGTAGACAGAAATGGGCTGCTGCCCGTTTCTTCAGCACAACGCCGAATTTGGTTATCACAGCAGATGTCAGATGCTACGGCGACTTACAATATGCCAAATGGCGTGCACATAGTTGGAGAGTTTGACGAGCTTATGGCTCGTCAGACAATGCAAATGATAGTTGCTCGTCATGAAGCATTGCGCACCGTTGTACATTACCAAGGCGAACAGCTGGTACAAACGGTACGTGAAGTGGGCGATGTTGACTTTATTATTGAAGATTATAGTCATTTATCAGTTGCAGAAAGCGAGGCGCTCGCACTTGAGTTTGTACGTAAGGACGCTGATAGGCCTTTTGATCTTGAACATGACCTCATGCTTCGAGGTGGTTTTTTAAGGCAATCTCCAGAGCGGGGTATTTTGTTCTTCAATGTCCATCACATTGCTGCTGATGGCTGGTCAATGGCATTGCTACTTGATGAATTCAAGCATATTTATAACGCTTTATTTCATGGTATTGCGCCACAGCTTCCCGACGTTGCAGTGCAATATGCCGATTATGCTAATTGGCAATCAGAGATGCTACGTAGTGATAATGTGGAGGGATCAAAGACCTACTGGCTAACTCAATTACAGGATTTGCCGAGCGTTCATAGTATCCCATTGGACTTTTCACGACCGGCATCTACCTGTGGTAGAAGTGACTTTAGAGTTACCCAGTTATCAGCTTCTTTAAGTCGCAAGCTAAAAGCGTTGGCGACAACACGGCAAACATCATTATTTGTGCTGTTTCATGCCGCTATTTCAGTGGTACTGGGGCGCTACGCAGGTAGTGATGACATTGTCGTGGGCACGCCAGTGGCAGGTAGAAAACAAAAAGAACTAGAAAAAACGTTTGGCTGCTTTATTAACAACTTAGTGTTGCGCTTACGCCTAGACTCAAAGCAGTCATTTGCCCAGCTGTTGTCGGCAGCCAAACAAGTGAATGAATCTGCGCTTGAGCATCAGGATATTCCATTTGAATATTTAGTTGAGGCGTTAAAACCAGAGCGTAGCAATGGTTATCATCCGCTGTTTCAAATCGCGCTCGTACAGAATAATCTAGATATTAGCACAAAGGCAGAGATCCCATTGGCGGGAGAGGTCGTGTTGCAATCGTTTGACTCAGCAGAGCTAAGCGCAAAATACGATATCCAAATAAACATCGTCGACACAGTTGATGGCATTCAAGTGAGCTTTTCATTTGACACTAACCTGTTTAAGGCCGAAACCGTCGCGAGAATGACCCGCCAGTTACAGACCATTTGCAAGCAAATTGCTGACAATATTGATACTCCTATAGAGCAACTTGTGCTGATGGATGATACCGAACTTGCCCAGATACAAGAATGGGAGCAATTCGCTGCATATCAGGGAAATAATTTACCTATTCATAGCTATGTAGAGCATTGGGCAGGTAGCGATCCAGACAAATCAGCTATTTGTGTCGCCGGTAACACCCTGAGCTATGGAGAAGTAAATACCCGAGCGAATCAATTAGCAAGATACCTACAAAGCCAAGGTGTAAGTAAAGGAGCATTCATTGGCGTGACATTCGAACGTTCTACGGAGCTCGTGATTGCCATGCTCGCGATTGTTAAAGCAGGCGCGGTTTACGTTCCTCTAGATCCCGATTACCCGGCGGCTAGGCTGCAATATATGATCGAAGATACGGCGCTAAAGCAAGTACTGACTACGACAGCGTTAGCACCCATTTTTGAGCTGTACGAGATTGCTGTCGTGGCAGTTGATGCGTTACAAATTAAAGCTGAAATTGCAACTCACAGTGGTACTAATCTTGATTTAACCACCAGTGGCGATGATCTTGCCTACATTATTTACACCTCTGGATCGACAGGTAAACCAAAGGGGGTGATGGTTGAACACTTAGGTATTGAGCGATTAATACACAACCCTAATTATGTCTCATTGAGTTCGGCTGAAAATATCTTATTCATTTCCAATACCGCATTTGACGCCGCCACATTTGAGATTTGGGGAGCATTGGCAAACGGTGCAACATTATATGGGATGGATAAGGCTTGTTTACTTGATGCCAACCGCTTTGCTGATGAAGTTCGTCGCATGAACATTTCCACAGCGTTCATCACTGTGGCGCTATTTAATCAAATCATTGCTATTCGTCCAGATGCATTTGCCTCACTAAATAATGTCATGGTTGGTGGAGAGAAACTCGATAAATATACTATCGATCGCGCATTAGCTAGTGGTAAGCCCACGCGTTTATTGAATATTTATGGACCGACTGAAAATACGACATTTAGTACTTACTATGAAATTGAAGAAGTAGGGAGAGTCCAATATCCAATCGGTAAGGCAATCTCAGGTACGGGTTGTTATATCTTGGATGCTGAGCAGCAACGCAGTGCTGTTGGCGTTGTTGGTGAGCTGTACTTAAGCGGAATAGGACTTGCCAGAGGGTACTTAAACAAAGCTGATATGACAGCAGAGCGTTTTGTCCATGTTGATTCAATTACGAGTGAGCGACTTTATCGCACCGGCGACATGGTTAAGTGGGATGAAAATGGCAATGTTTGTTATATCGGCAGAACCGATAATCAGGTAAAGATCCGCGGATTTCGTATCGAGATTGGTGAAATAGAGCAAGCGCTAACAAATCTAACCGATGTCAAAGAGGCCGCAGTACAAGTCGAAACTGAGAGTGGGCAAAAAAGCTTGATTGCTTATGTAACCTGTCATCAGGTACAGAGTGTTGAGGCGATTAAACAGGCACTTACTCCGTGTTTGCCTTTACATATGCTCCCGGCTCAGTTTGTACTTTTAGAAGCGATGCCACTCACCGCAAATGGCAAAATAGATCGTGCCCGCCTGGTGCGTGAGCAAAGTAATACGGCTACGAAACTGACACCACCCTCTAGCGCTTTAGCGAGTGTAGTTGCCAATATTTGGGCTGTTGCTCTGCAGCTTGCGCCAGAGCACATTGGCATGGAAAGTAATTTCTTTGAACTCGGCGGCCATTCGCTACTGGCAATGAATGTCGTGCACAAAATTCATCACGCTGCACAATCTGAAGTGCCTGTGCAATGTTTATTTGAAGCGCCTATATTGGCTCAATTTACCGAATTAGTCGCGCAATATCAGCATACCACTAGCTTACTTAGCGTCACCAAAGCGCCAAGTTCGGAGCAGGGGTATCCCTTGTCGGCAGCACAGCGCAGAATGTGGCTTATCGACCAACTTGGTAATGGTAGTGCGCAATATAATCTAAATTATCAGTTTGCAGTTCGCGGTGATTTTAACATTGATTCAGCCGAACGCGCGTTTTTAAGCCTGCTTCAGCGTCACGAAGTATTAAGAACGTCTTACCATGAAACCGATGAAGGCGAGATACAGCTGGTTCAGCCAATTTCAGCATTTACTATTGCTCACTACCATACCAGTGCAGAACACTATGCTGATGAGTTAATGAGAGTGCAAAGTGAGTTGAATGAATCATTTGATCTCACCAGTTCTCCGCTGATACGCGTGGCTTACATTGATGGTGCTGCGCAAAATTCGGGTACCTTACTATTGTGCTTACATCATATTGCTACCGATGGTTGGTCGATGAACATCTTGTTTAACGAGTTCGCCGAACTCTACCGTGGAGAGCAAGAAGGTAAGGTGCCGAACTTGCCGCATAATGCGCTTAATTACACGGATTATGCTGTGTGGCAGCAAACATACTTAACCAGTGAGAGTTGCTTAGCATCGCTTGAACACTGGCAGGAGCGCCTTAAGGATGCACCAGCAGAGCATGGTATTACCTTGGATTTTCCTCGGCCGAAAATTAAACAGCAAGCTGGAGCCGTTGTAACTCAGGTTCTTGCAAAGGCTGAAGCGTTGGCGTTAAAGGATTTTATCGGCACGCATAATCTAACCCCATTTATGTTGGCACATGCAGCGTTGTCGCTTGTTGTTGCACAGCATGGTCGAGAATCCCAGTGCGTAATTGGCGCGCCGGTGGCTGGTAGGCATGATCAAAAGCTAGCCGATTTAATTGGACTATTTGTCAATACCATTGCACTAACGGCGCACACCAACTTTGCGACTCTGGGAGAGTATTTAGCTCACATACGTGACGTTAATATTGCCGCACAATCACATAATTTGGTGCCTTTTGATTTAGTAGTTGATGCGCTAAATGTGAATCGCTCCGCAGCGATAAGCCCAGTATTTCAGATAATGTTGACTACGGATGGGGAAGACAGCTTCCGGTTTGATAAAGCAGACTCGATAGAGGCTTTATCAGGTGTTGAGTTTACCTCGCTAATGGATGGAAAGATCACAACCAAGTTTGATTTAGATGTTCATTTTGAGCTGTCTGACCACCAGTTAACCGTTAATTGGGTATACGACACTAGCCTATTTAAAGCATCGAGCATTGAGCGATTATCCGAGCAGATGATGCAGTTGTTACGCGCGTTGGTAAAAGGCAATTCGCAGCGCGATATCATGACTTTGCCTATGAGCGCGTTGACGCTTTGTAACGAAGCTCAAACCACAGCACTACTCGCTATGTTGAATCCGCTAGACTCGACGCAGCCTGTTGTTGCCGAGAGTTTGGTCACATGTTGGTCAGATACTGTAGTAAAGCACGCAACTAACATCGCGCTTCACTGGCAGGATCAAAGTTGGACCTTTCAAGCATTGGCATCGCGTGTAGCAAAGTGTGCGCAAGTGCTCCAGACAGTTCATGGTATTGAGCGTGGACAGGTTATCGCTGTGCAGATGGACAAAAGTGATGAGATGGTCGTTGCTTTGTTAGCCATTATGACTGCTGGCGCAGCTTACTTGCCGCTAGACCCAAGCGCGCCGAGAGAACGAGTTGATTTTGTGCTAGCTGATGCTAAAGCCAGTCTGTTGATTTCACAGCCTGCTTATCAGACGCGCTTTGATAGCGCTCAGTGCCCAAGTACTACCGTCAATATGTTAGAAGTCGCACAAGTCGCTGGGGAAGTTACCCCTGTTATCGTCTCGGCAGAGGATCTTGCCTATGTGATATACACCTCAGGTACTACAGGGCAACCGAAAGGTGTCATGGTATCGCACCGCAATGCAGTTTCATTGATGGAAGAGATGCAACGCTGGCCAATATGCCAAGGTGAACAAAACTGGGGATGGAATGCTAACTATGTCTTTGATGCATCGTTGCAGGGGTTGTTGCAGCTGATAGCTGGGATGGCGTTAACACCGATACCAGAAACCCTTAAGTTACAACCACAACAACTGGGCGAATACCTTAGCGACCATAACGTGACGGTATTGGATTGTACGCCAAGCTTAGTCGAAATGTGGCTGGATGAAGACCTAGATGCGCAATTACCAAACCTTATTATAGGCGGTGAAGCCATCTCTGAATCACTTTGGCAGCGTTTGATTAAGTGGCAGCACCTGCATGATCGGACGGCATTGAACGTTTATGGTCCAACAGAATGTACCGTCAATGCAACGGTTGCTGAAATCTCAGGCTCCTGTCCACATTTAGGTTTGCCGTTATCTAATACTCGTTTGTATGTGCTTGATGATCATCAAAGATTAGTCGCAGAAGGAATGAGTGGGGAGTTATATATCAGTGGTGAAGGCGTTGCAGAAGGGTATTTAGGTAAACCTGAGCTAACTGCCAGCTGCTTTATTGATAACCCGTTTGGTTACCACCAATCATGCCATGCTCGGTTATACAAAACAGGCGATATCGTGCGTTTTTCAGACGGTATTTTGCACTACGTAGGTCGTGCTGACTCTCAAGTGAAACTAAATGGCTATCGAATTGAATTGGCTGAAATAGAGCAGCATCTTTTCGCTTTGCCTGATGTCGTAAGGGCACATGTGATGATTAGTTATTTAGCAAGTGGTACTCCTATGCTTGTGGCATATGTACAAGGTGTATCTGAAGTGCTTGATAGTACTGGGTTGAGCGCTACATTAAGTGCGAAATTACCAAGCTACATGGTACCTCAACAATATATTGCCATGACACACTGGCCAGTTACTCGCAACGGCAAACTGGATATTTCTGCATTACCACAAGTCGAGGTTGAGCCATCCGGGGACAGTTTAAGCACTGAGACGGAGTGCAAGTTAGCAGAGGTATGGCAAGCAGTATTAAGGCTACCGACGGATACGCTGCTGTTTAAGGGGTCGTCGTTTTTTGATCTAGGTGGCAATTCATTGCAAGCGGTCGCGCTAGTCCGAGCAATTAAAAAGGCGTTCAATGTGCAGCTCAATGCACTAGATGTTTTTCAGCAGCAAACGCTGAGTTCACTGGCAGCAAAAGTGGATGCTATGGGTAGTTATGGTGACCTTAAACAACTTGTGTTGTTGCGTGAAGGCGATGACCAACAACCCCCGATTGTGTTTATTCACCCTGTGGGTGGTCAGTTGACTTGCTATGCTCAATTGGTTTCTGAATTGGAAACAAATGTACCTATTTACGGGCTGCAATCCACGACCTTGCAATTCAGATCGATCACTGAGCTGGCCACACATTATCTGTCTTTGCTTGAGGCTGATATCGAACACCCGAATTATCATCTGATCGGTTGGTCGATGGGTGGAGTGATTGGTCACACCATGCAAAGGCTGGCACAAGAAAAAGTACTTAGTCTGACCATGATTGATTCATATATTCCTGAACTACATAGAAATATTGAACAAAATGAATTACAGCGGTTAGGCGCTTTTGCCGAAGAGCTTGGGGTGTCGCTGGATGGCATTGCCGTTGAAGATGTACAGCATTTGGATCACGAGCAACGTCTGGCGATGCTTCATAAGTTGTGTGTGACACAGCACCTTGTCTCTGAAGCGTTTACCTTGATGGATTTGCAGATGCAATGGCAAATATTGAGCCATAACCATGCATTATTTTCAGCCCATACCTGCATTCCTTCTGCATCCAGTGCTCGGCTAATTTACGCCAGCGATTTTACGGCTATAGAGGGATGGTCAACACGTTTATCACACTGTGAAGCATTCGGTATTGAGGACACAGAACATCATGCCATTATGAAAGAAAATGAACTTAAAATACTGATTAATAAGCATTTAAACTAAAATATAAAAGGAAATATCCATGTTAAAAGATACTGTAATTTTCAAAGAGCAATACAACGGTCAAATGCCAGCTGCACTTCAGGAGCGTTTTTTACCGGAAGGTCCAGATTTCCCGCTTGTAATTGAAGATACTAGCGGAACACACAGTGCCGCGCAGTGGGTTGCTGACAATGCAGCAAAAATAGATCAACAGCTGAAACAATTCGGTGCGATTCTACTACGTGGTTTTAATCTACAGAATGAAGACGACTTCCGTGACGTCGCAAATGAATTTATTCCGACACTCGCAAAATATATGGAAGGCGCGACACCTCGCACTAATCTCGGCAAAGGCGCTTACACCTCAACTGAGTTTCCTAATGAATTGAGCATCGCACAGCACAACGAGTTGTCATACGTTAAACAATGGCCAATGAAGATTGCATTTAGCTGCATGATCCCTGCAGAGGAACGCGGTGCGACACCTATCGCAGATGTTAGAAAAGTGCATGACTATATTGACGCTGATATTAAAGCCAAGTTTGAAGAGCATGGTTGGATGTTAGTACGAAACTATGGCAATGGCTTAGGCCCAACTTGGCAAAAAGCATTCAACACTGATGATATTGAAGAAGTTAAAGCATACTGTCATAAAGCGGATGTTGAGTTGGAAATTATCAGCGCCGATCAAATCCGTACTCGCCAAGTGCGCCCTGCTATTCGCGATCACATTCATACCGGTGAAAAGGTGTGGTTTAACCATGCTGCATTCTGGCACCCGTCAAGTTTGTGTCCAGTGATTAGAAAAGAGTTAGTGTCTCAATTTGGCGAAGAAGCGTTAACTTATAACACAATGTATGGCGACGGCTCTGTGATCCCTGATGATGTGATTGAGCATATTAACGAAGCCTATAAAAAAGCGACCGTAACTTTCTTGTGGGAAAAAGGCGATGTGTTACTGATGGATAACATGTTGGTATCACACGGCCGCGACCCATTCAAAGGCGAGCGCCGGGTTGTTGTTTCAATGGGCGAGCCAGTGGAACTATAAGTTAGTCATGTGGCTCGTGACTGTGAGCCCCAAAATAGCAGGTTTATTATGTTGCTTTACTATATTAAAAAATTCAAAAAGATCATGTTCTTATCGGGGCTCGCTAGTTTGTTTACTGCGGCTACATCGATAGCTTTGTTTCATATGATAGGGGAAAGTGGGGAAACCGGTTTTCAGCCTCTAGAGGTTGTTGTGTTTGCGGTATTAGTCACGTTTCTATTAGCGGCTTCAATGACGACGAGTTACTTTCTCTCTCAATACAGTGCAGGCACAGTAAACAGTGTGCGCCAAAACCTAGTTAGTCGAATTTTGGGAACCGATTATGACAAACTAGAAAAAGCTGGTAGAGCGCGACTGTATAACGTTCTGACTAATGATGTGAATGCTATCTCGGGGGCGCTCGCTGAGATGCCAGCTTTCGTTTATAACAGTTTTCTGTTGTTAGCTTGTTTCGGTTATCTATTTGTACTGTCTGAAGTCATGTTTGGCATTCTCGTCTTGGCTGCCTTCGTGTCATTTTTAATCACAAAAATAGTAATGACAAAAATAACCAAGGCCGCAAACCAAATGCGTGAACATCAAGACCATGTATTTGAGGGCTATAAGGGTATTTTAGATGGCGCGAAACAATTAACAGTCAACAAAGCGAGACGCCAGTATTTTTTTGAGAAGCGCCTACAGCCAGTGATGACTGAATTACGCAGCAGCGAGCGTGAATATGGCTTTGCCTGGGACATTAATCGCAATATAAGTCAGGTGGTGATTTTCATCACGCTGGGCGCCATAGTTGCGGTAAGTCATTATCTACAACGCACTGAATTAGTAATGAGTTATATCCTTATCGTAACTTACATTGCGGCACCATTCGGTTATGTGATGAACCTATGGCAAAACATCGCGCGGGCGCGCGTCTCAATGCAAAAAATCGAATCTTTACAGCTTGGCAGTGAACAAGGTGGATTAACTACAGATCAGCATGCGTCGCTTTCAGACAACTGGAATAAGTTAGTTTTTAAAGATGTCTCTTTCGCCTATGAAGCGAAAGGAGAAGATACCGCTTTTTCTTTGCCTAAACTGAATCTGACTTTTAATAAAGGAGAAATTATTTTTATTACCGGTGGTAACGGCAGTGGTAAGTCAACATTCTTACACTTGCTATTGGGCCTTTACACCCCTTCAAAGGGCGTAATAAAAGTAGATGAACAGGAAGTGCATGCAGCTCAACTTGATAGCTATAGAGATAAAATTACGATGGTACTGCCCGATTTCTACCTTTATCGTGAGCTGTTAGATGCTAAAGGTGAGCCAGTAGATAGAGAAAGGGCGAATACATTGCTGGCTCAGTTTCAATTGGATCACAAGCTAAGTGTGGATGAGGAAGGGTTTTCTGCCACACAGTTTTCCCAAGGACAGAGAAAGCGTTTGGCATTGATCGCCTCAATTCTCGAAGATAAAGATATTTATGTGCTAGATGAATGGGCGGCAGATCAAGACCCACATTTTAGAGCGCTATTTTATCAAGAATTGCTGCCATGGTTGAAATCGCAAGGTAAAACAGTAATTGCAGTAACTCATGATGACAAATACTTTCACCTCGCTGATCGCCATATCAAGTTTGATCAGGGGCAGGCAGAAGAGTTGAACCAGAAAAAACAACAAGCTGCATAAATAAAGGAGCACATATGTTTGATTTTATCAAAGGTCGCAAGACCCCAGAAACACCAAAAAGTACGGATATCGAAGTTGTTGGAGCTGAAAGCGAAGTGACAGTGAAAGAATCCCAGTACATCGACGGTGGTAAAGTGGTGAAAGAGCGCCATGTAACTGTTACCAAAGGGGATGGCGGACCAGTCCCAACCACGCCGAATCCGCCCCAAATTCCAGCTAAATAGGTGCTGAACATTGAGTGGCGCGAGACGAAAGCTTCGTGCCACTTTAGCTCGCTTTTAGCGTGTTAAAACGATTTAGCTGACTGTGTTGTAGGTACTATTGCATTCTTTTAACGTACCTTTTGATTAAACCTCGGTGTGGAAGAAAAGTACACTCTTACCTTTCTCACCAATCCTCGCTACAATATTGCGCAATTTGTACTTAGTAAGTGCTTGTTGTCTGCTAAAAGCTATTTCGGTATTACGGTGCACAATGAAGTGACCGGATTAAAGACAAGAGTATTGAACCGTATGTTTGTTTTTTGACACAAGAAAAAGGATCCTGTGTTCATGCCGTTAAATACAATTATTCTTGCTGCGGGTAAAGGCACTCGTATGCGCTCTAAGTTGCCAAAAGTACTTCACCCTATTGCTGGAAAGCCGATGGTTCAGCATGTTATCGACAATGCAGTCTCATTGGGCGCACACTCTACCAATTTAGTTTTCGGTCATGGTGCGCAGCAGCTACAAGCTGCGTTATCACATAATGAAGTGAACTGGGTTCATCAAGCAGAGCAGTTAGGTACAGGTCACGCGGTAGCGGTTGCGAAAGAGCACATTGGTGACGATGATAAAGTTTTAATCCTCTATGGTGATGTGCCACTCACAAAGCTGAGCACGCTGCAGCGTTTGTTGGATGTGACGCCAGATGACGGCCTTGCAGTACTCACTGTTGATTTAGCAAACCCGACAGGTTACGGCCGTATGCTGCGCGAAAATGGCAAATTGGTTGGTATTGTCGAACAAAAAGATGCCTCTGCGGAGCAACTTGCTATTACCGAGATCAATACAGGCATTATGGCTGCTAATGGTAAGCTTTTGAAAAAGTGGTTGGGGCAGCTATCAAACGAGAATGCACAGGGCGAATATTATCTCACTGACATCGTTGCAATGGCACACGATGAGGGAATAGAAATTACCTCAGCACAACCAGACGATAAGATGGAAGTTGAAGGTGCGAATAACCGTGTACAACTTGCTGCCTTAGAGCGTGCTTATCAGGCTTGGCAAGCAGAAGCCCTGATGATTAACGGTGCAAGTCTAGCTGACCCTGCTCGTATTGATGTGCGTGGACAGGTAACCACAGGTCAAGACGTTTTAATCGACGTAAATGTGGTGTTTGAAGGTAATGTAGAGATCGGTGACGATGTCGTCATTGGTCCAAACTGCGTACTTAAAAATTGTAAAATTGGTAATGGTGTTGTGATTAAAGCCAATACTCTTATTGAGGATGCGTCAGTCGCTGATAAATGTACTTTAGGCCCTTTTGCTCGTTTGCGCCCTGGTGCGATCATGGAAGAAGACTCTCATATTGGTAACTTTGTCGAGATGAAGAAATCTCGTTTGGGGAAAGGTTCAAAAGCTAATCACTTGACCTACCTTGGAGATGCTGAAATTGGGGAAAAAGTGAATATTGGCGCTGGGACCATTACGTGTAACTACGATGGTGTGAATAAATCAAAAACCATTATTGGCGATAACGCTTTTATTGGCTCAAATTCATCGCTGGTTGCACCGGTGGAAATTGGTAGTACAGCAACGATTGGCGCAGGCTCAGTGATTACCTCAAGTGTTAAGGATGAACAATTAGCGGTAGCGCGCGGAAAGCAGCGAAATCTAGATGGCTGGCAGCGTCCAATTAAAAAGTAATAAGTTTATTTTATATTTATTATCATAGAGATAGTATAACACTTCTCAGAATGAAATAAGGTAAATCATACTTGCCTTATTTCATTCCTTTCTGTTACCACCCGTGGTACATTGTATTTTCAATAAAAAAATATTAACAATAATATTACTCGAAAAGTGCTATGGAAAATTTATTTCGCCGTGAGGTGTTAGAGCATAAACAGCACCGCTTAGAGGGGACAATTAGCTTAATCCAACCGCCCGTATTTAAGACGCTGGGATTACTCATATTAACGGTTGTGATTTTAAGTATCGTGTTTCTATCAAGTGGTAGCTATACCAGAAAGGAAAGAGTGTCTGGCGTTATTGAACCCAGTGGTGGACTGCTGCGCGTTGCCGCAATGCAACAGGGGGTGGTGTCTGAAGTGTTGGTCAAAGAGGGTGAACAAGTTGCTGTTGGGCAACCCTTGCTGCGAATCGCATCTGCAAAACATAGCACGGAAGCCACTGAATTAAATCAAGCCTTACTTAACCAGTACCGGTTTCAACAAAAAAATCTATTACAACAAATAGAGCAATTGCGAGGTCAATATCAACTTGATATTGAGGAATTGCAGCAACAAGAAAGCACTGTAAGAGAAAAGTTACATGAACTTGAGAGCCAAGCAACTACGTTCCAAGAACGGTTACTACTTAATCAAGACTTAGTATCGCAAATTGCAACGCTAAAAGGCACTGGATACATCTCTGAGCTGGAGTTACAGCGTCAGAAAGACACTTTGCTTTCGCTAAAGCAGCAATCGTCCTCTATCCGCTCGGAGCGCATTGCGCTGGAATCGCAACTTAAAAATGTCAAAAACCAATTGGCTAAATTGCCCATTGAACACCAAAACCGAATTTCTCAGCTGCAATCACAACAAGCTGACCTGCTTATCCAAATCTCATCCATCGAGCAGGAGCGACTTGGTGAAGTTCGTGCGACTCAGTCCGGTGTGGTGACAGGATTACTGGCAAAGCTAGGTAAAAATATTTCCATGGGTCAACACTTGCTTACCCTTATCCCCGAGCATAGTGATATGCAAGCAATAGTTTATATCCCAACTTCTGCCTTTGGTTTTATTAAAGAAGGGCAAGAGACGAAACTGCGTTATCACGCTTTTCCCTATGAAAAGTTTGGCATTTACAAAGGAAAAATTGTGGAACTCAGTAACAGTGTGATTTTACCTGAGGAAACCAATATGCCAGGTATTATCCAAGAGCCAGCGTACCGCGTGGTGGTTGCGTTGGATGAGCAAGTGGTGAAAGCATACGGTAAAGATACTGCATTGCGAGCAGGTATGACACTGGATGCCGATATTGTGGTAGAAGATCGCTCATTATTGCGTTGGTTGTTCGACCCAGTATTTAGCATCAAAGGCCAATTATAAGAAGTAAAAGGGTTGATATGGAAATGGAACACGAAGGCGCAGCCAATAAATTAGAGTTTTGGTCGCGGAAATCTTTACCTGTGATCATTCAATCAGAAGCGGCTGAGTGCGGTCTTGCAAGCCTTGCTATGGTTGCGGGATATCATGGTTACCATACTGACTTAACACGCCTAAGACAGCGTTTTAGCATTTCAATCGAAGGTTGTACGCTGCTCGACATCATGCACTTTGCCGAGAAGCTGCACTTAACCTCAAGACCGCTGCGAATTGAACTTGAGGATTTAGATGCGCTGCAAACACCGGCAATTTTACATTGGGACATGAACCATTTTGTGGTGCTTAAAAAGGCCAACGAAAAGCGCATCGTGATCCACGACCCAGCAGGTGGCGAAAAAACCTTTACGATGGAAGAAGCTTCTAAGCACTTTACTGGAGTGGTGCTTGAGTTAACGCCAACCAAAGAGTTTGAGAAGAAAGAGCAAAAGGCCAGTTTGAAGTTCTCCGATTTTTGGAGTCGTATTACTGGCTTAAAACGTTCATTGCTGCTGATTTTTATGCTTTCCATTTTGCTACAGGTATTTACGCTTGCAGCACCTTATTATATTCAGCTGGTCATAGACGATGTCATACTCACTGGGGACACCTCATTATTAACCGTGCTTGCGGTTGGCTTCTTTTTAGTCCTATTGTTTGAAATTGCCACCAATGCGCTGCGAGGCTTCACCTTGCTACACTTTGGTAATCAGATGAATATTCAATTGGGAGCGAACCTATTTCACCATTTAGTGCGCTTACCTATCGCCTATTTTGAGAAGCGCCATATGGGGGATGTCGTTTCTCGCTTTGGCTCTCTTCAGCAAGTAAAGCAACTTCTTACAACTGGCGTCATTGAAGCGATTATTGATGGCTTAATGGCGATTATTACCTTAGCGATGATTTTCTTTTACAGCCCCATGTTATCAGCGGTTGTGTTAGTGGCTGTGATCACTTACGCGATTATCAGAATGGTCATGTATAAGCCATTTCGTAATATCAGTGAGCAAGAAATCATGGCGCGCGCGGAAGAAAATTCCAACTTTATGGAAACGGTACGCGGGATCCAAACAATTAAATTATTTGGCTCAGAGGTCAAGCGAGAAGGGCAGTGGCAAAATCGCTACGCTAGTGCAATTAACCACAATATCCGCTTGGGCAATTTTAAAATTGGTTACGACGCGATTAACCGGGCGCTATTTGGTATCGAGAATATCATTGTGGTTTATTTGGCGGCACACTTAGTGATTGCTGGTGGATTTAGTACCGGTATGCTGTTTGCTTTTATGTCTTACAAACGTCAGTTTATGGATAAGACCGCAAATCTTATAGAAAAGCTCATTGAGTTTAAAATGTTAGGCCTCCACTTTGACCGTATCGCTGATATTGCTTTAACGGACAAAGAAGAGTTGCAACCAGATCAATATCGCAAACTGAATATCGAAGGTAAAATTGAAGTAAAAAATCTGTCGTTCGCATATTCAGACGCAACACCAAATGTTATTGAAAAACTAAACTTAACAATCAATGCGGGTGAGTCAGTAGCAATCACCGGGCCTTCTGGTTGCGGTAAGTCGACATTACTTAAGTTAATGCTGGGGCTAAATAAACCATCCAGCGGTGAAATCTTGGTGGATGGCATATCTCTTAGCCAAATTGGCGCTAGACAATACCGCCAGCAGATTGCTGCGGTGATGCAAGACGATGAGTTATTATCAGGTACGGTGGNGCCTTTTTTGATTCTCCGATTAATATGGAGAAAGTGGTGCACTGTGCCCAGCTTGCAGCCATTCATGACGATATCAGCGAAATGCCTATGGGCTATGACAGCCTGATTGGGGACATGGGTTCGAGCTTATCTGGGGGCCAGAAGCAGCGGATCATCTTGGCGCGTGCGCTGTATAAAGATCCTAAGATTCTGTTTATGGATGAAGCGACTAGCCACCTCGATACGGGGCTGGAAGAGGATATCAATGAAGCCGTATCACGGTTGAAAATTACCCGTGTGATCATTGCACACCGTAAAGAAACCATCGCCTCGGCAGATCGGGAAATTAAGCTCAAAAAGCCAGAAAAGATGGACGCGGAAATGGAAACGTCTGAGTCTGAATAGGCGGTGGGAGCAGGCCGGTAACAAGCTTGCTCCCGCTTAGTGTGCTTCAACCGTTTATCACGCTAATTCACCGTTTATCTTCACATTCATCTTTTTGTCGTTTGCTCTCCAATTGGTAGTAGCAAATCGTATGCTACTCATATCTGGAGGGCATAATGCAAAAACGAATCAACCACTATTTATTATCAGTCATTCTCACCTTGTTAAGTTACTCATTGAATGCAGCCGTTGAGTTTGATACAACTTGGCGCATGAACATACAAGAGCTTAGTGCCAGTAACAGCCGAATCTTTGATGAAAAAAACGCGACGTTCTGGTTTACTGCTCTCGATGTTAGTACTGAGTTTAATGGGATGAGAGTTGCGGCCACTGCAAACTGGATGGCAATGGCTGGAATGTCTGAACTCGATATAGACGTTTCTGAGGCTTACTACGATTTCACGTTAGGTGATTGGTTTGCGTCTGTCGGCAAGAAAAAATTGGATTGGGATGTTGGTTATGGCTTTCGACCTCTCGATATGTTTTCTCCTACCGATTCTCTTGCGGTCTATACCGCAGTGCCGCCTGGCACTTGGATGGCGGTGGGAGATTATTTCACCGAAACCGGTAGTGTCAGCCTAGTGTGTAATGAAACTACCCCTGATTATTTGGAAAAAGGATTGAAAGTGGCCGCAAGCTTTGGCTGTGGTGGTCGCTATTATCGATACTTTGAGAATTTTGAGGCTCAGACCGTTGCGCACTATGACGAGAAATTAGGCGCGAGAGTTGGCGGTAGTGCTGTTACTGTTATCGGTGATAGCATGGAAATCCATGGTTCATTACTTTGGCAACAAAGGCATAGGGTGCCAGTTTTTGACCTGCGTACACTGCAATCAGACAGCTTTCTTCCTTCGGTTCAAACACAGTGGCAGCGTGGTAGTCTTCAAGCCTTAATGGGGATCAATTACAGTTTGCGTTTTGGGGTGACGCTAATTGCTGAGTATTGGTACGATGGTCGCGCACCGAGTAATACGCAGTGGCGCAACTTGATTGCGGCTGCAGATGATAACATAGAAAGCCATCAATTACGGGTAATGCGCGGACACTTTGCAACCCAAAATTTGTTCAGGAATAATCTGATGCTGCACCTGAGAACAACATTACCGACAGCTTGGCAGCCTACGCTGACTTGGGTTGTAAACCCTAATGATAACAGTATGTTGATTGATGGGAAGCTATGCTACAGTGGCTTTAAACATAACCCACTGTGTGGTGGTATTCGGCAGTATGCCGGTGGTAATGAAGCTATCTATGAGCAGCTTAGCTTTGGCAGGACATGGTACTTTTCTACGGAACTAAAATTTTAGTATGAGTCAAACTGAGGGCGCACCGATTAGTGGTGATAATTGGAAAAAAAATGTTCGATTGGCATTGATATGTACATTCATCGGGTTTGCGATTTACGCCATAGGGTGGGCTAAATATCCGATAATTTCGGTGCTCATATCGCTCGGGATTGGTTTTACCATTCGATTATCACGAATTTGGCTGGCGACAAATTACCCTAATATGAAGTTGGCTACACAATATTCTGCCGCATTGGCTTTATCATTTTTAGTTTGGGGTGTAACACCTATTCTATTAAATGTAATAAAGAATTCAGGTGGTTATGTTGATGACTTACAGCAGTACTTAGGGGTGTTTGTTGTTGGTGGTTTCTTCATGATTGTGGTTAGTTTTATTTACTACCGCAGTGAGCAAACCGCACAATTAAGACGCGCTCTTTATCAGTTCGAGCTAGACCAAGTACAAAAAGATAAGCTATTACTAGAAACCCAGCTAAGGCTACTTCAATCTCAGATTGAGCCGCATTTTCTCTTTAACACGCTAGCAAATATCCAAGCATTAATTACGGTTGACGCGAAACAAGCGAGTAAAATGCTGTCAGCATTAACTGCTTTGTTGAGGCATAGCCTCGACCGGACACATACACAGTGGCTGACACTTGGTCATGAACTCAGATTTAATCAGGCTTACTTGGACATACAAAAAATTAGACTAGGCGAGCGTCTGCATATTGAGTACGATGTCATCGATAAAGTTACAGAGGATATTTTGTTTCCGCCAATGTTGCTGCAACCGATCATAGAAAATGCGGTAACACATGGTATTGAGCAGATTAAATCCGGTGGTATGCTGAAGCTAATAATACGGCGCACTGAGCAGAATGTGATTATTGTTGTGTCGAACGATTGTAATATCGGGGGCAGTAAACGAAAGGGCACGAATGTTGGCCTGAAAAACGTGCAACAGCGAATGGAACAGCTTTACGGGGATCAAGCTAAGCTGGTTTATGATGATAGCCAAGTGGGACAGGTTCGCGTAACTTTGGAGGTACCCATTAATGTCTCAACGGATAAAAGCGGTAATCGCTGACGATGAGCCTATTTTAAGAGCACATTTAAAAATGATGCTGGAAGCCGCCTGGCCAGATCTGGATATTGTTGGTCAAGCTGCGGATGGCGAAGAAGCATTAATGCTCGTTGAGGCTTTTTCACCTCAAGTTGTGTTTTTGGACATTAGTATGCCTGGCATAGATGGGTTAGAAGTATCGCGGCAACTGTGTGAACACGCACAGCCGCCTTATGTTGTTTTTATAACGGCTTATGATGCGCATGCAGTGGTGGCTTTTGAGAACCAAGCGATTGATTATCTATTAAAGCCCATCGAAGAATCTCGTTTAGAGCGAACTGTCGAACGTCTGCAAAAGCTAGTACTCCAACAATCTCCCGACTTAAACCAAAAAGCTCAACTCAGTGAGATGTTTGAAGAATTGATCGGAACCACTCAGGCAGCCGCAACAAGCAGCCACCTGAAATGGATCAAGGCTAGCAAAAATAATGAGCTTCACGTCGTTAACACCTCAGATATTGAGTATTTCATTGCTGATAATAAATACACTGAAGTGCATACTGCGACAGATACTTATTTGATAAAAACAGCAGTTACAGCACTGGAAAGTGAGTTAGATCCAGAAGTGTTTTGGCGTATCCATCGTAATTGCATCGTCAAAGTTGAAAGAATTCAACGTGTTACTAAAGATGAGCTTGGTCATGTTTACATAGACTTAAAAGATAGCAGTGATAGATTGGCGGTAAGTCGAAAATATCAATCGCTTTTTAAGCAGATGTAATATCCTTTCAGATGCTAAAAGTGTGCTCTTTAGCATCTCATATCTATATATATTCCGCGAATTGAATCATGGATAACGGCGGACCCGATCTTAGATTATTTCAACTTTTAAACTGCACTTCACTTTATCTTTAATATTTACCATTTATCCCATCTAAGCGCAGGTTATCACCTCATTTACTGCTATCAGTTTTCTTTTCTTATGATGTTCATATCAACAGAAAAACACAGGGTAATAGTGATGACAAACCAATTAATCATAGCAAGTGCAATAACAGCAATGGGCTTCTTAAGCTTAAACGTCGAAGCCTCAAATGCTATTCCTGAGCAGGTAATCGAAGCCTACCAAGCGGGGCTACAAGGCTCGCAAGAACAAAATCAATTCGCTTTTAATGCACTAAAAGAAATTAACGAAAAAGCACCAAATCCAGTTGTTCTGGCGATGCTCGGTAGCACAGAGACAACACAAGCTCGTTATACCAACAAGCCATGGCAGAAAATGCAATATGCTGAAAAGGGGATGGCGAAATTGTCCAAAGCAATCAAGCAGGCTAAGTCTTTACCTTATTCATTGCAGGCACGAGTCAGTGTAACTGCTGGTTGTACTTTTGCTCAGGTTCCAAAAATGATGAATCGCGCAGAGCATGGAAGTTACTTACTGAACAAAGTAATCAATGAAAGTGAGCAGTTTAAACAGTTAGAGCCTGCTTTACAGGTTAGTGCGTACCGTTGTGCAGCAGCTGCAGCTGAGAAGTTGGATGATGCTGAGCAAGCAAAATCGATGGTGGAGTTGGCACAAAAGCTCCTGTTAGCTAGCACCAAATAACAACGAGGACGCTTCTATGCTTCGTTTTGAAAACATTCGAAAATCTTACACAACAGGTGACGTAACTGTCGATGCACTTAAGGGAGTTTCTGCGCATATTCATGCTGGCGAAACCGTTTCTCTGTGCGGGCCATCGGGTAGTGGAAAATCAACACTACTCAATATCTGTGGATTACTTGATGAGCAGTATCAAGGAGAGATTTGGATTAATGATCGGCCGATCCCAAAACAGAAAAGCGCATTGACCCAAATTCGAAGAGAAAAACTGGGGTTCATATTTCAACGCTACAACTTAATTCCTGTGATGTCGGTGTTTGAGAACATCGAATATCCACTGTTGATGGTAAATCTAAATAAGCAGCAAAGAATGGATAGGGTGGTTGAAATTATCCATAAAGTTGGTTTGCAAGATCATATATCTAAACGTCCTGACCAGCTTTCTGGTGGTCAACAACAACGTGTCGCGATAGCTCGAGCATTAGTAAAGAAACCTGAATTAGTTATCGCAGATGAGCCCACAGCAAATTTGGATACAGCCACAGCGGCCACGGTGATGAGCTTAATGCGTGATCTAGGTAATGACATGGGCACAACGTTTATTGTTGCTACTCATGATCACCGGATGACGGAGCGCTGCCATCGAGTATTAAATCTTGCTGATGGGCACATCACAGAACAGTTACAACAAGTAGATAACAGGAGAGCAGGATAATGCGTTGGGTTGTATTTGCATTTTTTAACGTACTGAGAAACGGACGACGTTCACTGTTCACAATTTTGGTTGCCGCAGTAGCGGTGGCCGCTATTCTAACGACTAGTGGATTTGCACTGTTTACCTACCAATCTTTAGCTGAGAAAGCAGCAAGAGATGAAGGTAACTTCATAATTACCCATAAAAAACAACTAGAGCAAGAAGAAGATATGCCGTTGCAGTACGGTTTGGCAGATACTGAACTGCTGCAAAATCAATTATTAGAAGATGAAAGGGTAAAGAGTGTTTTACCTCGAATCAACTTTAATGGACTCGTTTCAAATGGTGAAAAAAGCTCTATTTTTATTGGGTTAGGAGTTGAGCCAGAAGAGTTTATGGTGAAAGGGCCGTTCTTAACCATGCTATCTGGTCAGGCATTATCGAGTTTTAGTGACTCTGAAGTCGAGTCACAAATTGTGCTAGGTAAAGACTTAGCTCGGAGTTTAAAAGTGGCTGTTGGTGATTATGTGACGCTAATGTCGACGACCACAGATGGTGCATTAAATGCCTTAGACTTTCAAGTTCGAGGGATTTATACAACAGGTGTGCCGGACTTAGATAAGCGCCAGCTATACATTAAACTGAGTGACGCCCAATCTTTACTCTACACCGATAAGGTTAGCTCGCTTTCTGTTTACTTATTTGACTTGGATAATACTCAAAGCGCGGTTGCGCAATACGAGCCAAGAGTTCCAGCTTTGGCCGTTGTCCCTTGGTGGGAAAGTGCATTTTACTATCAATCAGTTAAAGATTTATATAACCGCATCTTTGGCCTATTGGGTGGAATTATGGTGTTACTGGTGTTCTTTTCTATCTCAAACACAATGGCGATGACGGTGACTGAGCGCACTAGGGAAATCGGGACGGTAGCAGCAATGGGATCTTACCAAGGGGAAATCATCCGGAACTTCATTCTTGAGTCCAGCATCATCGGTTTTTTAGGCGCAACAATTGGCATTGCTATCTCGGCTCTTGTTGCTTGGGGTCTCGTTTATTTGGGGTTAGAAATGCCACCACCTCCAGGCAGTAACCAAGGGTATCCACTTACTATTACGTTTTCATGGGAAATTGCGTTGAGTGTAATGTTAACAATGATTTTAGTTTGTGTATTAGCGGCATTCAAAGCGGCATACAAAGGTAGCGCGAAGCCAATCACGGAGGCTCTAAGCCATGTTTAATAAACTGACCAAAACTTTACTAACTTTAGCAATGTTAGCGGTTGCCTCATCTAGTGTTTATGCTGCACAGCTTATCAAAATAGATGCACAAACCGTGTTATCAAAAGTCGATGCATATAGAAATGAGCCAGCTTCGGTGAAGGTATCAGCCACCGTAAAAGCTTTTGATGACGACATTCTTAAGCATACAAAACAATATGATGTGTATTCATCGTCATCAAAACGTGCGTTGGTGGTTTTTAAATCAGACTCTGAAAAGGGCCAAAAGGTACTGATGAAAGGAAGCAACTACTGGATGTTTATGCCCAAAAGTCGCCGTCCAATTCGAATCACCCCGATGCAAAAGCTGCTTGGTGAAGCATCATTAGGTGATATCGCAACTTTGAGTTGGAGTGAAGAGTATCAAGTTAAAAGCGTTGCGCAAGTTGAAGATGTTATTAAGCTTGAGCTGCAAGCGAATTCAACCAAGCTAAGTTATCAACATATCCTACTGGAAATTGGTCAAAAAGATTATTTCCCCAAAAAAGCAGAACTTTATTTGCGCTCAGGTAAACATGCTAAAACAGCATTTTTTGAACGTGGGATCCGCGATGACAAAGTCAAAGTGGTAGCAATGACTTTACAAGACAAAGTGCAGAAAGGACAAAAAACTATTATTGCTTATGACGCAGTGCAACAGATTGAAGTGCCGGATAAATTATTTAATCCACAGATACTGATCCGTAGCGATTTAGACCTGCTACTTACTGATTAGGAGTTGGGGTGGAATTGTCATTAAAGAAAAACCAAATTGATATACGGAGACCTCCTGAAAAGCAAGTAAAGATTGTGTCGAGCGCTTTTCTTCGTTGTACGCAATCAGAAAACAGCTTTAAGGACGAGGTATAAAGCCGAAAAAGAGTAGAGAATTCTCTACTCTTTTTAGTCAGATTATGGGATCTGGCAGGTGTGTTCACGGCAAGAGTGGTTACGGCCTGTCCAACAATCGCCATAGCGATCTGTGAATAAAGAGCCTGCTGGAGAATTAGCCTGAACATCACCGCCAGCAATTTGAGGTGTCATATTCGCTGGAATAGATTTGCTGTCATTTGAGAGTGCTTTTATGCACTTTTTGTTTAGTGTCAATTTCATTCGTTTTTCCTTACTTATTTTGGTTAATAGTAGTTCCTTATTTCAATCCTTTTGCTACACGCTTGAACGGGTGTGTACAAAAGTTAAGCTAGTTTTAGTTTGAATAAATGTCAACACTTTGTTTTTTGATGGTGGTCTGTGTATCAAAGTTTGAGTTTGACTAAACAAAAGGTTAACTTACCTATGGTGAGTACAAATATTATAATCAAAAGTTAAACAAGGATAAGTATGCTAAAGGTGTTAGATTTAGAAAAAAAAGAACAGATCTTGTCTATAGTGGAAAAGCTAGCCAAGCAGGTTGAGTCCAATCTTGAAGCCGTTAACAGTAACGGCTTGCTTAGTGGTTTAGCTGGGCACTTATTGTTTTTATTTCGGGCTGCAAACTTTAATAATGCTTGGGTCGATGAGGTAAAGTTTCATCTGGCGCTAGATAAGCTCCAAAATGAATTGGCAGAGCAAACCCCTGAATTGAGTTCAGGGCTAGCTGGACAAGCTTGGGTGCTCGAGTATTTTAACCAGTATAACGACGAAGAGTATGACCCTGAGCTGCTGGAGGAGATAGATAACTTCTTTGACACGGCACTCGACTTTTCTCCTTGGACTGGAGAAATTGAAATGGTGTTAGGCCTTGCCGGATATTCTCCCTATATCTCACGTCGTGCAAAAAAAACACAACAAAGTACTTTATTTGATCGTCTTGTTACGGGATATGAGTCGGTTGCGGTAGAACTAGATGATCAACAGGTTGCTTGGTCTCAGCCGAAGCAATCGGTGTATAGATTTGACAAAGAAAATCTCGAACAACATGAGTTTAACCTTGGGCTTGCTCATGGTGTACCTGGGATTATCGCGGCACTTATTCCTGCGCTTCAGGATGAAAAAGTGAAGCTACGGGCGCAAAAATTGATTGTTGCGGGCTGTGATTGGTTGCTTGAACAACAAAGTCATGCTGATGATAAGAAAGCTTGCTTTGGCTCATGTGCAGGAGATGAACACCACTCTCGGTTAGGTTGGTGCTATGGTGACTTAACGATTGCGTTGACGTTTGCAAGAGCTGGGCATGCGCTAGACAAACCTAGCTATGTTGAACGAGCATTAGAAATCGCGTTGTTTAACGTCGATAGAGACGCAAAGCAAGGTCATATTAACGATGCCGGGCTTTGTCATGGCTTTTTTGGGCTGGTAACTATTTATCAACTACTCAACCAAGTTATGCCTCATCCTAAGTTACAGCAAGCCGCCTTAACCTGGCTAGATTATGGCTTAAATCAGTACCAAGAACGTGGACTAGAAGCCCTGTATTCATATAACGGTTTGGAAAAGGTGCACCAGGAAGATTTTAGCTTTTTAATGGGTTTTGCAGGTGTTGGTTTAGCGCTTATCTGTGTGCTGGATGACAACCTTGATTGGACCGATTGTCTGTTAATGAGTTAAGGAGTAACTATGCCAGTTAAAATAACAACAGACTCCTTTTTTGTTCTACGAACACCAAAACTTCCGATTGAAACCTTGTTCAATCAGCAAGATAGTAATGCGATGTTAAGTACCTGGCTTGCCACACCTGGAGTGATAGAAGCTTTGTACGTTGCAAGCCCATCTCTGCTAGAGCGTTTGGAGCAGTGGCGTGAAAAACCGAACTCCAAGCAGGGGAAAAAAGTTGCATTGGCGCTATTGCGATACCTTATTCGAATGTCTTCGCGACCTACACCTTTTGGTCTTTTTTCGGGGATCCATACGGGTAAAATTGGCTCAGAAACTCGACTTGTGAGTGATAACGCAGAGCATGATTCCCGCAAAACTCGCTTAGATATGTTTCTATTGTCAGCTGTTCGCTCTCATTTAGCCGAAACGGAAGCAAAATCGGATAGTTTGTCCTATTTACCTAATCCATCTCATTACTTTATAGCAGATCAGTGCCGTTACATTGAAACTTACCTCTCTGATGACACCATGCAATATCGCCTGAGTGCGGTTGATAGTGATGAGTACTTCATCACTATGCTGGAACTGGCTAAACAAAAGCTAAGTTTTTCTCAGCTCATTGAGCAATTTTGTCTGCGCTATAGTGAAGCAGAATATGCAGAAGTTAGTGCATACCTTGAAGAACTCATCAGTGAAGGTGTATTAATTCCCGATATTCCATTACCACTTACAGGTGAAAGCCCCGACATTGCGTTGATAAAAGCGTTGAAAAACGTTGCGCCTGTAGAAGTTTACGCCAAGTTGGAGCAAGCGATCCATGACCTTGCGGTGATGGATAGCGCGGGTGAGGCGAAGCCTGAGCAATACCAAGCCATTTTTAAATACCTCTCTGAGCTACCGGTTAAAGTTCAAGAAAACAAACTTTTCCAATCAGATACTTACCGCGCTTTTTTACATTGTGAAATGTCACAGCAAGAAGTTGCAAGAGTGAATAAGCAACTGCAATTGATTGCGAGCTTAAATCACAGCGCTAAGCATAACCCACTTGAAAACTTTATTAATAAGTTCAACACGCGGTTTGAAGGTCAATTTGTACCTTTGGATATGGTGTTGGATGATGAGTCGGGTATTAGTGTCTCCACTGAAACTGGCTATGATGCCCCGCTAGTAGGTGGTTTACAGTTGGGTCGAGCGAGTAGCGGACAATCTAGCTCTCCTGAGTATACCGAACTGGATCACATTATTGAGCAGGCTGTGACACTGCCAAGTAATTTAGGCAAAAGCTGTGTGGTTCTGACCAATAGCGAATTGAAGCAAAAAGTGAAGGGTAAAGTAGAGCTTAACTTGCCACGTTCAATGGCTGTGATGTTGAGTTTGTTTGAGGACGAAAAGTCGAACCCAATGTTCAAGTTCAATGGCTGCTATGGACCGTCGGCAGCCAATCTTTTGGGTCGCTTCTGTCACCTTGATGAGACATTAAAAGAATCGGTTATTCATCATTTAGAGCAAGAACATAGTCACAGTGAAGAGGTTATCTTCGCAGAAATTGTACATATGCCCGAGGGAAGACCAGGTAACGTGATTGCGAGGCCACATTTACGACAATACGAAATCGTTTTTATGGCGGACAGTTCACTAGATCCTGAATACCAGATCCCGCTAAGTGATCTGTATGTTTGGGTTGAAAGCCAGCAGGTTAAACTCTGGAGTAAGCGACTAAATAAACGCATTATTCCGCGTTTGTCGAGTGCACATAACTTTTCTGCTCGAAGCTTGAGCGCTTATAAATTCCTTTGTATGCTGCAGCATCAAGAAAGTGAAACGCCCAAGTTTTCACTGCCTTCGAGCCTAAGAAACGCAACTTATGTGCCGCGCATCATGCTAGATAACCTGATTTTGCATGAGAAAACATGGCGTATTGAACGCAAAGAACTAGAAGCGTTATTGGTTAATCAACACATCGACGCAAATAAGCTTCAGCAGCTCAAAGATAAGTATTTGTTAGATGATTGGGTAAGTTTTGCCGCAGGAGATAATGTTTTAACTTTGAACTTAAGCCAAAGTGCGATGGTAGAAGTGTTGCTGATGGAAACCAAAAGCCGCAATACGGTTGAGCTCAGCGAAGTATTGGCATCTCAACTGACACCGCGTGTAACGGATGCACAAGGTCGCCACTACACTAATGAAATCATTGTTCCTTTACTTAATGAGAATGCGACTCCTCATACGCACTTTGCAGAAAAGCCACTAGAAAATATTACCGCCACACCAATCTCTCGGCGCTTCAGTGCAGGCTCCGAGTGGCTTAGTTTAAAAATATATTCAGGTAATACCATTGTTGAGCAGCTACTTTATGAGCAGTTATTGCCGCTTATTGAGGAAAATAGTGCATTATTCGATAAGTGGTTCTTTATTCGTTATAGCGATCCGGATTGGCATTTACGCTTACGCTTCCAAGGCGAGCCTGCGGTACTTTGTGGTGAGTTATTGCCAAAACTCAATCAGCTATTGTCGCCTATGATAGAGAGCTCTCAGCTGCATAAAGTTGAATTAATGACCTATGAGCGAGAGGTCGAGCGCTACGGCGGTCCGCAATCGATGACTTTGATCGAAAGCTTGTTCATGTTTGACAGTGAGCTTATTGCGAAAAGTTGTCAGCTCGTTGAAGAGTTCGGAGAAGATGTCCGTTGGCGCGTCGCTTTGGCTTGTACTAACCGGCTGTTGACGTTATTTAATTATGATGCGGAACAAAAGCTATCACTGATCTCTGCATTGCGCGCAGGGTTTGGTAAAGAACTCAATGAAAGTAGTGCGCTGAGAAAGCAGCTTGGTAATCGTTATCGCGATCATCAAACGCAACTTGATGATGACTTCGTGAAGCTTAATATTGCGAGCCTAGCGCAATGTGATGAGACGCAACAAGCGATGTTGGCGCTGTTAGAAGCGTGGCAGAAGCAGGCAGAGCCAGTGGTGAAGGAAATTTTGACATTAGAAAAGTCAGGTTCACTTAATTTGAGTATACAATCATTACTTGGCTCTCTTTTGCATATGCATAACAACCGTATGTTTAAAGCCTATGGTCGAGAGCAGGAATTTGTTATTCATGATATGTTGAGACGAAAGTACTTCTCTGAGTCTAAAGTCTCTTAGAGGATGAAAAGGTTGGCTTAGTTGCTAACCTTTTTCACCTGTAAGTATTTGGTAATACTTACAGGTGAAATGTTGAAGTGGCTTAACATGCGCTTCTACGTCAGTCCAGCCCGTTTATGAGCCCTCAATAATATGATGAGCCTCTATTACTTCAAAGTTCAATGATGTGGTGTAAGAATTTACTTAGTTTAGCGTCGGTCACGTTGTCTTTATGCACTCGAACCTGACTGAATGGGTCGCCTTTAATTGGCGTACCAAAGTCTAATGTTATCTGCAATGATAGGGAGGTACTCGGCAGTGCTTGTAATACTGTGCCATACCGCTCTTGTCTCGTTGATACGGTTCAGGATAGCGCTGCCAATTGCTTCTGGCGTACCTAAGTGTCGGTCGGATGCTAGCGCAGTATCATGATGCTTTTGTTTTAGCATCTCGACTGACGATATTTAGCTGATTTTGGTCAATATAATAGTTGAGATATTTGACTAAGTTATCAGTACTTGGGGAAAAATACTGGTTAAAACTGGAAAAGTTAGGCCAGTAACCATCAGTTAAAATGGAGTTCCAGTGGTGTCGTAAGTTGAACTTAGGGTTTGTCGAACCGATAAATACTTTATTAATTGAAATTAGTTTCCAGTGAATTGGGAATATTTCAAAAAACACCCTGCGTGTTGACCAGACTCCAACATGAGGTAGGGTAAGTCACTTTGTTCTAGTTAGTAAGCGGCTTTGACCCCTGCTGGGCCTGCGCCAATAATAAGATAATCAAGCATGTTCTGTTGGTGCTGCAACAACTACTCTAGACAGGGTAACGTTCCCCATTTTCCTTATTGCAGTTATGGTGCTAATTTATTGTATGATTATTGTTTTAAAGTGTGTGTTTGCAATGTTTTTTTACCAATGAGGGAACGGCTGGTTCACCTTAAGTACGCAACCTACGCATGAAGATTTATACTGAGTGAGACACAACCAACGGAAATAAAAATGATGAAAAAATTCGGGCTCGCTATATTGGTGGTATTCAGTACGCTATCTTGGGCTAATGAAAAATTAAATGAAGAACTTTCGGTGTTTACACCCTATCTAGGTACTTGGCAGTCGGACTTTGATGTGCCTTCAGGTAAGCCAAAGATGCAGGATGTAAGTCGCTGGGAACGGGCTTTAAATGGCACGGCCATTCGTACCTTACATTCAATCAACGATGGCGTTTACGGTGGAGAGTCATTAATTTTCTGGGATAAAAGTAAAAACAGCCTAGTGTTTTACTATTTTACGACTGCTGGATTTTATACCCAAGGAACGATGGAAGTCCTGAGCCAGACTGAGTTTGTGGCATACGAAGAGGTTATTAATAACAAAGATGGTATTACAAAGGTGAAGTCAACCAGTAAGTTTGAGAGTGGTCAATTTACGGTGTCGACGCAATACTTGAAAAATGGCGAGTGGACTGAACCTGAGTCGCGCATTTATACGAAAAGCGACAAACAAGTTAAATTTAAGTAAACCTTAAAGTGCCTCCAAGGAGGCACTGAACAGTATTATTTACTCTTGATTAGTAAATATCAGGGCAAGTATGGCGACCGCATGTATTGGCGACACAATGCGTTAGCCTGTCTTGGCTGAAACGAAGCGCGCCGCCTGCAACTTGTGGAGTCATTACTGCTGGAACAGTTTGCTTATCAGCTGATAGAGCTTTGATTTTCTTCTTGTTTAACGATAATTTCATTTCAGTATTCCTTCTAAATTATAGGCTCTGATTGAGCTCATTATATTGTAGTTATGTCATCTGATTTATTCTTTAATGAACAAAAAAGTAACACATCAACCAAGCTAAAACATATTTATTACTTTTTCAACATTTTGCTATTAATTACATTTTCTCAATGTTTATTTTGCGCCTGATTATGGTGATAGAGATGCTAAGCACTAAGTAACCTGAGCTTCGAATAATTAATGCCTTTCTAGCAGCCAGTTTTAGTGCTAACTGCGTTGAATTCACTTCCAATAGCCAGCTATTGGTGCGTAAATTCGCCTTGTTATCCCTAAAACTGTCTGGCTAGATAAGGGTATAATTTAATGTAGTATTAAAAACAATGAGTTAGCTAATTCCTTATCCAACCTCAGGTTAAGTAGGGCTTAGCATGACATGTCGATCTTATTCGTTATTTTCTACACTCAAAGCTCGTCCTTTGCGACCGGAGCTTGGGTGCACCGCTCTAAGCGCCTGTACTTGATTAAGTGAGGCATTGAAGGGCACCCAGTTGCCGTTTTCAAGCTGTGCTTCGATAACAAAACCCGGAATGGCGGTAAAAGCGTCGAGCTTTGCTCCAGATAGCTGTTTTGCGGCGACGACGGGAATGCGAAATTCAATTCCGGCTTGTGCTAATTTAGGTAGTTCTTGGTAGCCCAAAATAGCCACGAATCGTTGCCAATCAGCTTCCCGCTGCGTTTGTAACTTTGCAGTAAAATATCCACTAGATTGGCTGTATATACGCCCGGCTTGGTACGGTAATTCCCACTCTGCATGGTGCCATGCACGCTCTGCAAGGGCCAATAATCGTGGATAAAGCATATATTCGGCTTGTGCATCACTGCGCAGCATTTCACTCCATAAGTGCCCTTGGAGCCCAGCAAACTTAACCCCTTTGTTTAGTGATGAGTCGCTGTCGTTGGCTACGTAGGCGTGGTTATTGGTATTTTTCCAGATCTCTGCGTGCGCAGGAAGGTTGTCTGGCATAAACTCAAACATCTTTTTGCTTTCGATAGCACGACTTGCCCAGTGATTACCACGCTCTTCTGGGTGAGATTGATATGGAAAGTCAAAGTAGGTCACATCAGGGCTAGACAAGACAACCTGCCAGCCCTGATTGGCGAAGCGATGCGCGACCGCGTGCCCGTTTTCG
Source organism: Pseudoalteromonas sp. HM-SA03 (assembly GCF_002289345.1). GTDB lineage: Bacteria > Pseudomonadota > Gammaproteobacteria > Enterobacterales > Alteromonadaceae > Pseudoalteromonas. Next base: position 65,059 of record NZ_NSDG01000099.1, read on the forward strand.
CTTAATGTCGCCCAAGCATTGCTCTGTACGTTTGCTGGCATATTCGCAGCACGTACATCACCTAAACCGTCGCTCCACCCTGCAACCTGTATTCCTTTTTTATCTAGTAACTTTGCGATCCGTTCAATGAAGTAACCGTTAAAGTTGGTAAAATCTTTCACGCTTGCCTGCAATTTTTTACAAGCCGGCGACTCTAGCCAAGCACCTGCGGTTTCATCTGCACCTATATGGTAAGTGTTGAGTGGTACATCTGCACGGTCATGCAGCACTTTTACTTCGCTTAATACTTTGTCGATAAAGGTGTAAGTGTTTGCAATACAGACATTTAGCGTGTTGTCGTTGTAATGTTGAATGGAGCTGTAACGCGTCTTGTCAGCAGCTTCTACTAATCGATATTGCTGCGCATCCTCTGATTTGCCTTGTGCCATCAGCTTTTTATATCGCGCCTCCATAGCGATGATAGCAGCGCGTGAGTGACCAGGCATATCTAATGAGGGTAACACCTCGATATGATGCGCCTTGGCATAGCGCAGGATCTCAATATAATCCTCTGCAGAGTAAAAGCCATTCACTTGCGCGTTTTTATTATTCCCAGCGCCTAATTGCGGCAATAGGCAGCGAGTTTCGGTCAAATCAAAACAGCGATAAGCGCCGACAGACGTGAGTTCATCAAGACCGTCGATGGCTAAGCGCCAGCCTTCATCATCCGCTAAATGAAGGTGCAGTTTATTTAGCTTATACGCCGCCATCTGTTCAATGGTTTGCAAAATAAAGGCTTTGGAGCGGAAGTTGCGGGCAACATCGACGTGTAAACCACGAAAGTCGTACCTTGGTGTATCAATAATATCCACCATGGGAATACTCAAATCATTAATATCCAACAGTCCTGCAAGGCTTTGTAGCGCATAAAATGCAGCGGCGCTGTTATTGGCTTGGATTGAGATATTATTTTCGGCGACCGTCAGTTGATAATGTGGACTTGATTGCTTATTTGACTTTACAGCGACATTAACTACAAGTCCGTCCTTGGTGTTTTTTACCCCAAGGGTATTGAGTCGCTGTTGTGCCATGGCGATAGCATCAGCTGAAACGCCCGAAAGTTGCAGATTAATTCCAGCTGCTAGATTGAGTCGTTTATCGGACAGCACAGTCAGTTGTTTAGGTTTTGGTATCAGCCCAGTTGCAGCATCAAGCGTAGGCTTCACTTGATGTTGATATAAGTATTCGCTGCCCATCCATGGCGTGTCATCTTTACTGCTGGTTTGCAGCTGGTTGAGCGTATCAAATGGCGTCAAATAAGGTTGTAGCTCAAGTCCTGTGTCTTTATCGCGCTGAGTTTGCGTGCTTTTGATCACTTGTGGGGTGAGCTTAAGCTGCGCGTCCGTTACAACATAATTTGGCATAAACTCCGAGCGCGTAACCTGAGAATCCTTGGTATAAAAGCGCACTGTAGTGGGGGTACTTGAAAACCCACTAAACCCTGCTGCTGGCGTGATTTTGTGAATATCACCATTGATATGGGTGATGGCAAAGTTATCGCCCTCAACATGGAAAATCGGCATTAGCTGGCTAAAAAAGATAGCAAAGTCACTATTTGCCTTAGTATTTTCAGTGGTTACGCTAAAGCTCAGCTCTGAGTAATAACACTTTTGTTGTGCTTTGGGGCAGGTGCTTGGCTTGCTATCAAGCAAGGTGTACTTCACATCAAGATTTTGGCTTAACCAGTTTACTGTTGTTTGGTCGAGCGCATAAAGGGGTGACGACATCCCAAAAAGTAGGGCCATAAGCCGATTAAACTTCATTGGCTAGTTCCTTGTTATCATGGTTAATTTTATTGTGTTGAAACAATCCGTATGCCCCTAAAAGTGGCGCGTGATTTAAGGTGCTTGGAATGACACGAACGGATTGATATAAAGCATTGCCAAGCAGCTGCTGCATCTTGGCTTCAAGTGCAGCGTGAAAATAGTCATATGAATGCGTCACGGAGCCGCCAAGTACAATGACATCTGGATTCAGCACCATGACTACTTGCGCGAGTGCATGACCAACGTGACTGCCAAAAGTCTCAAATTGTTGTAGTGCAAATGGGTCGCCACTGCGTGCTTGTTCGGCCAACCACCTCCCTTCAATTCCTTGTCGCCCAAAGAACTGTCCTGACGCATAATCTTCAATAATTCCATCAAGATAGCTTAAGTTGCCTAGCTCTCCTGCAGCACTATGGTTACCCGTATATAAATTACCGTTAAATACAAAACCGGCACCAATGCCTGTGCCGAGGCATACGCCAATGAGGTTGTTGGCATGGTAGCCACCATATAAGTATTCACCAAATGCAAAGCAGTTTGCGTCATTATGGACAACAACGGGCAAAGAAAAGTGCTGTTCTAACAATTGCTTCAGAGGCACATTTTGCCAATGAGGAATATTTTGTGTTGTCAGCACGGTGCCGCTGCACACATCCAGTGTGCTTGGTACGCCAATCGCAATACCGGTTGTTTCGGCTGTTAGGTTTTCTTCGATTAAACGGATAACAAAGGCATTAACTTGGTCCAAGTTAGCCTGACTAGGCACCGCATATTGGCGTACCTGCTCGACCTGAGTGTGGGCAACCGAAGCCACAAGCGCTTTGGTGCCTCCCAAGTCAATACATAACAAAGAGTGATTCATCGTAATTTAACTATTTTCATTTAGAGGTTGAGACAGCGTCTTTTGACTATTGCCAAAAGTTTTATTTTTAATCAAAGGGTTAGCCCATACACCAACACTCAGAATATAGCTAAGTGGCAGTAGTAACAGCAGGGCAGCAAGTTGTAAGTTATTACTCAATTCTGCCGCAAAACCTATGATGGGAGACATAAAAGCACCGCCAATGATCCCGGTACATAAAATCCCTGTGATTGCGCCATGGCCGGTTTTGAATGAATTTAATGCCAGAGCAAAGATGACCGACCACATAATGGAGAGGAAGAATCCCACCATTGGAAAAGCAATAAGCGCCACGGTAGTGCTACCAAATAACGCACTTAGGAGCGCGATAGCAGCCCCAAAGCTGAATAAAATCAAAAGCTTTTGTGCATCAATGAGTTTAAGTAGTGCCAGTCCAAGTAAACATCCCAAGGTTAAGTATAACCAGAATTCACTCACTACTTTTGCGCCTTCGGTGGCTGGGTCTAGGCCATGATATTGCTGCAAAAACACGGAAATAAGGTTCGCGACACCTTGTTCTAGTGCAACATAAGCGGCGATGGCGGCAAAAAATTTCAATACGGTTTTATCTTTAAAAAAACCGATACTTTGTGACCAGCTCAACTGCTGCTTTTTCTGCTCAGGTACCGAGCTAAATGGCGTAAATTGCGAGAGTAATAGCATCACGACGCTTAGGATAGCGAATACCGCATAGATACTTAGCCAGGTTTTATCTGCTGGGATAACACCAGACAGCGCCCCGCCAAACCCCTCTGCGGTGGTGACTTGGGACTGTAGTTTACTATACACCAGAGGCGCGAGTGTTGCGGCAGCACCAAACATCAACTGCGCAAACACCGAAAGCACGGCAAAGTGTTCTGAACCACCGCTAGCCCGTAATAGGGGATTGATAGCCACTTGCAGTAGTGCCATGGCACAGCCGAGCATAAACAACGCAACCATGGCAATGGCAAACGTTGGCATTAGCACAAAGGTCGTTGCGCCAATTGCAGCAAGGGTAAATGCGAGCTGCATAACGGCTTTTTCTCCAAAACGCTGAACTAGCAGCCCCGCTGGAATAGACATCACACCATAAGCGATAAAAAAGGCGAACGGGAAAAACCCCGCAAGCGTTAGACCTATGCTGTAACTTTCTATTAATGCTGGAAAAATCGCGCCTAAAATATTGGTGATAAAGGACACCGTAAAAAAGGTTGCCAATACTAAGGCAATCACTAGGTAGCTTTTTTTCATGTTGTATTTCCACCTTCATTAGGGAGCGGGTGATGGCGTGGCGATCTCGCTTGTGGGCAGACAAACAAAAAGATCAAGGGGAATCTCACCATCACCCGCAATTGGGTTATGCACGGAACGCTTGTGCTCGCTGTAATTGTTCCAGTGCAGTTGTATGGGCAGTAAAATGCTCATCACTAAGTTTCGTAAGATAGGCCTTGGCCGCCTGTTCAATATGCTGTGGTGCTTGATCAAAGGGCATTTGGCAGGTGCTATCGCGATGATCCATGCCGCCAAGTAAGCAATACCAACTGGGACGAATATAGGGAGAGTGCATCCTGTGTTGGTTGAGCCAAGCATCAAAATCACCACCGCTACGCCAGTGTGTGAGCAGCTCATCGAGCTCGTTTAAGCTCAGTGCTGCGATTTTCGCATCTTGCCAATACTGTGAATCTGCGCGTTTGCTGGTGGCGTAATGTGCCAGTACATACTCTTTAATACCGAGCACTAGATCTGACAGTTGCTGATTGATGGCTTGTGCCTCAAGTTGTTGCGAAAGCAGTCTATTCAATAATTCAATGCTATAACCTGTGACCATCAGCGCGGTGGCTTCGAGTGGTTCAATAAAGCTCTGCGCGAGGCCAATAGCAAACACATTGCCTTCAACACTGCGTGCCATCATGCCCACTTTCATGGTGAGATGTTTGGCTTGTCCTTTATCAAGTTGCGCGGCTTGACGCAGTTGAGCCTCTGCTTTGTCGGGGGAGGTATGTGCGCTGCTGTATACGTAACCATGTCCGGTTCTACCTTGTAGCGGGATCTGCCAGCGCCAGCCGCATGGCATCGCGATAGCAGAAGTGCTTGAAGGTAGCGGGTTTATTTTATCGCTGGCAATCGCGACAGCTGAATCATTGAGTAACTGATCTGCAAACGAAATAAAGGGCACTTTGAGCGTTTTCTCTATCAGCAAGGCGTTAAACCCCGAGGCATCGACGTAAAAATCGCTTTTCACCTGTGCACCCGACTCAAGTGTTAGTGCAATAATTTCTTGGGCGTGATGCTGTACGCTACTCACCGTACTGTGAATATGTTTTACGCCTCGCGCTAGGCTAAATGCCCTTAGCCAATCCGCAAGTTTTTGCGCATCAAAGTGATAGCCGTACTCAAGCGCCTTTGGTAATGGACGCTGTGGCAGTGGTGCTTGTTGCTTGTCGGCAAGTACAGCCGCTAAAAAGTAATGTTCTGGCTTATCTATATATTCACTACCACGACGTCTGGCATTGGCGTTGACAAAGTAGACTTCCGCCGTTTTTGCATCCATTTCAGAGAAGAAGGGGTGGAAGTAGCTGCCATTGTCGCCATTCCAGTTATCAAAGTAGATCCCAGTTTTATAGCTTGCTTGGCATGCGGGCATCCAATCGCGTTCTTTCACACCAAGGCTTTGCATAAAAAGCTGCAAATGCGGCGTTGAGCCTTCACCAACGCCAATTCTGCCAATACTCGATGACTCAATTACGGTAATTGATAAATTAGGTTGATGCTTGGCAAGATAAGCTGCGCACATCCAGCCTGCGGTACCGCCGCCAAGGATGGTGAGTGAATGTATTGTTTTTGTAGGCAAATGAGTTTTCATAGGCAAACGACCCCAGCCGCAAACGACTGGGGCTCCGAGGTTAGAACTTATAGCTGACGCCAAGGTAATAACGCGTACCAAATTCAATGGTATTCTGCGTTAAGTTGTAGTTGGTGTCGTAAGATTGAATTACCTCGTTGGTCAGGTTTACACCCTCTAAGCTGACATCCAGATTTTCCATCGCATGCCACACCAAAGATGCATCCCATTGTTGGTAGCTATCGTTGCGGACGGCTTGCGCTGCACCGACGCCAATCCATTCACTACGCCAGTTATAAGCGATACGTGCACTAAATTGCTCGTTTTCGAAAAATAGCGAGCCATTGAATGAGTTTTCAGAGACACCAGGCACCATTTCTTTTGCATTATCCGGTGTGGTGGTTTCACTATCCACGTAGGTGTAGTTAGTAATAAAGCCAAAGCCATTATCAAAGCTATGTTGAAGCTGCAGTTCTAACCCTGTTACATCACCGTCTCCGTTACTACGTGGGCGTGTGACTCGGCATTGATCATACTTAGAAGGATCGGTACCGCATCCATCTACATATTCAATCGCTTCAGTAGAAAAGACAACGTTGTCAATTTTCTTCACAAAAACGGCTGCTGAGAGCAAGGAAGCTTCGGTAAAGTAATATTCGACGCCAATATCTGCTTGATCTGCTTCGTATGGTTTAAGGTTCGGGTTACCACCGGTGGCAGAACCAAAGTTGGCGTCAATCGCTAGACCTGGTTTTAAGTCGTTATAATTAACTCGAGACATAACGCTGGAGGCGGCCGCACGGATGATAATATCGTCGCTGTAGTCATAAGCGAAGTTGATGCTCGGTAGCCAGTTATCGTAGTCAACCGTTTCATCGAAGACCGTGTTATCAACATAACCGCTGGACTGTTGTTCTGTATCCACATAACGTAAGCCGATATTACCGCGGAAGTTTTCACCGCTGAATTCACTTTGCACATAGATAGCGAGCATATCTTCTTCGACTTTGTAGGTTTTACCAAAATCTTGCTGCTCGATTAATTCACCCGCCTCATACTTGCCAGTGATAAAATCCCACCACTTATCTTCATCGAGCTTGGCGTATGAATTAAGAATATGTCCGCCCGTTTGCGAATGAAGATTGGTAAAAATACCATCACTCCAGTTAGCTAAGCTATTACCATCAGGGACAAAACCAACAACATCCGCTGGATTTCTTTGTATTGCGATACGTGCAAATTCGTTTTTATTAACCTTCACACCCGCTTTGATGTTCTTGAAGTAATCATGCTCTAGCATCCACTTGATATCGGCTTGTGCATAACTCACCTCATGCTCTTGAACCGTAGTTTGGAAGTTTGATTCCTGAGCAAATTTGAGCTGTGAGGCATCGGTTGGGTCTAGCGAATCAAACCAAATTTGATAAGGGCCGGATGCATCGTAAGTAAAGCCGCCATCAGTACTATTTTGACCGTTAGGGAAGGCTGGATCGCCAATTTTTCCACCCTCATCTGTTGCCGGGATCCACCAACTTGAGGAACCAAACTGTGTACCACCATCAGATGTTGAGCGACCAATAACACCGCTAATCTCGAAAGTTTCACCGACGTATTTACCACTGAAGTTTAAGGCATCGACTTCCATGTTTACGGCGTTACGAACAGTAGGGTTGTATATAATGTTCGCGTAAGCTGGCAAAATACGTGCACGTTGTGTACCGCCTGCAGCGTTGTTTTGTACATCAACAGCACCTGCACCACGGGCACTTACGGTAAGGAAGTTATGGTTTACATGTGGATTGTCAAACTCAAAGCGAAAGTAGTCTACCGCAAATTCGGTGTTATCGCTTGGTGCAAATTGCGCGGTAAGTTGCGCGCTGGTGCGCTCGCGCTCAGCTCTAAATGCTTGTGAGCCGATTGCCCAAGCGCCCACTGTAGATGCTTGTCCCGTATCTTGATCCGCCGCAAAATATTCATAGTAGCCACCAATGGACTCAATAACGTGACGGCCTGAAGTCAGGTTCTCAACCGAGTATGCTGCGAGCACACCAAATTTTTCATCGTCACTTTTCCAGCTACCTAAAAATGAGCCACTTATATCATTTTCATCATACAAGGTAGAGCGGCCCATTTCTGCTGACACCATGTAAGTGTGTGCATCTAAGTCCAGTGGTTTACGCGTGACAAGATTCACTGTACCACCCAGCGCACCTTCTTCAAGGTTTGCTTCAGGCGTTTTGTAGACGTTAACTGCCGAAACTTGCTCTGCTGATAACAGCTCCATGTTAAAAGTACGTGTCGATGGACCCAAATCATACCAATCGGTACTGGCGACCGATTGGCCATTTAATAAAATGCGCGATTGCTCGGGCGCGGTACCACGGATAGTAACACCACTTACTTCACCATATTGGCGGTCGACCGTGACCCCAGAAATACGCTGTAGCGCATCACCAATGTTTTTGTCGGGAAACTTACCAATATCTTCCGAGGTGATAGCATCAACAATGCCATCTGCAAAGCGCTTGGTGTTCATTGAAGCTTCAAGCGAGCGGCGAATGCCTCTTACTTCAATTACTTCGACATTTTCTTTTGCGCTTTGTTCTTCGGCTAATGCTGATGGTGCAGCGGTGAGTAAAAGGGGGGATAAGGTACTTGCTGTCACGATGGCGGCAAGTTTATTCAATTTAAATTGCTTCAACTTAGTTGTTTTCATTGTTCTGCCCATTGTTCCTATTTGTTGTTGGCAGAAGCTAGGGTATCGCCTTGAGTGTTTTTTAAGCGGTATATTTCTATCTACTAATGATACTTTTCACGCTTAAATGAGAGTAATTTGACAAAAATACTTCACTGCACTCTAGGTAATCGTTATATTTTGATAGATTAATATTGTTTAGTGATTGAATTTGCATGATATGAAACTAGGTGTAACGAGCAGTTGTTTTAAAATTTATAACATGCCGATTTTAAATAAGTTTATTAATGTAAAAGGAAATTGCTATGCGAGCGATGTACGAGAAAGTACTACCATCTCCTGGGTGTTCATGGCGTTATTGCCTATATAAATTGCCCGAAATCCCTTTTAATTGGCACTATCATCCGGAATATGAAATCTGTTTGACGCTTAACAGTGTCGGTGTATGCCACGTGGGTGATCATATCGCCCCTTACGAAGACTTAGATTTGGTTATCCTGGGCCCTGACTTACCACATACTTGGCAGTCAAAACCGAATCCGGATCACTCCGTTCATGTTGTCCATGTTGCACAAATACCCGCACACTGGTTAGAGTCTTTAGTGGCTCAGCATCCTGAATTACATGGCTTGTCTGAATTGCTAAATGCAGCGCGCCGTGGCGTCAAATTTCCTGTGGAAGTCGCGAGGCAAGCGAAAAAGTGGTTTGAACAAATTGCGGATGCTGAGCCGTTAATGCGCTTTGTGCTTTTGCTCGAGATGTTAGCGCGGATGACGACATCGAACTATCAATATTTAGCCAGTAGCGGCTTTCGCTTTGACGCCCGCCATGACCCCGCGAAAGACAAGTTCGACCGGGTTATTACCTATATTTATGATAATTACACCGACAAATTAAGCGCCGATGAGCTTGCACAGCAAGTGCACATGAGTACCAATCACTTTCACCGTTTCTTTAAAAAGCGCACGGAGCGTACTGTGACGGAATTTATCAATCAACTGCGTATTGCTAAGGCCTGTAAACTATTAATTAGCTCCGCTTCTCCCATTAGTGTGATATCGGATCAATGTGGTTTTAATAATATTTCTAACTTTAATCGTCGTTTTCAAGCGTTGAAGGCGTGTACGCCCAGTGAGTTTCGTGCACGGCTGCACCAAAAGGCATTGTATTGATCTGGACGTGAGCCTGTTCATTGTGCTTTTTAATCAAAACTTCAATTCAAACCATGAATATTTCGTAATGCTATGATATTCATGCTTATTCCTAAATATTCAACTTGGTATTTATCAAGGAATTGCCAAGAATGTGCCGGGTCGCAACAACAATAAACGAGGATGACCGTGATGACACTAGGACACTTTATAAAACAGATCCGTACACAGAAAGGCTTAAGTCAACCCCAGCTAGCTGAGCAAATGTGTGTTGAGCAAAGCTATTTATCTAAACTAGAAAACGACAAATCCATGCCGTCTAACGAGGTATTTAGAAAGTTACTAACGGCGCTCAATTTATCCTTAGATGAGTGTATGCAAACCCTTTCAACACAAGGGAAACATGAAGAATTAAGCCAAATTCCAGATATTGAATATTGGTATAAGCAACATCAACAATCAAAACAAAAGCAATATAAGCAACTTGCGATATTAGCTATTTTGCTAGTGTCTCTCGGTGTCGGGTTATTTTGGAGTGGCTACAAACAGATATTTTTTAGTGAAAAATTGTTTGAATATGAATCTCAGGGTGTATTGCAAGCTGGTGAACCCATCGAGCTATATAGAAAGTGGCGCTTTCTTCTTGTCCCTCATAGTAAGAATAGCGATATTGAATTTGTGGAGCAAGTTAAGCTTGCCATGGCGAAACGTTTAGACAAAAAAACGGTATTTTTCTCAGACTATAAAGGGAGCGCTTATACCGAATCGGTAACCGATGGTAGAAGGCATTATCGTTTTCAAGGCCCTAAATTTAGTGAGCGTGTAGAAAACGCCTGGTTGCAATTTGTTGGCTTATTATGCTTCTCTGCTGGGGTTATGCTAACTTTAGTAGGCAAGCGGTTAGTTAAACCTTAGATTATCAATATAGGTGTAAGATGCAAAAGCGATTATTTTTTGGTATTGGCATGGATGACGACACTCGAGCGCATATTGGCCAATGGCTGGTGGATAGTGTGAGCGCGAGTAAAGCCAATACACAACCAAGTAATTGGCATCTTACACTGGCATTCCTTGCTATGGTGGAAGAATCACAAGTAGCCGAGCTTTGTGATTTTGCTAGTAGTTTATCGGTGCCTAAATTTACACTCACCTTTGGTGACTATGGCTACTGGCAGCACAATGGCATTTTTTACTTAAAGCCCGAACAAAAACCACAAGCTTTGCTTGATTTAGCCCATCCATTGCGCGCTTTTGGAGAAAAATGTGACCTCTATCACAATCCGCATCCGCTCTCACCACACATCACGCTATTTAGAAGTTGTAAGCCAGAGCCGAGCGTTGCAAAGCCCATTACGCCTTTCTCACTCACGGTAAAGAAGTTTCATCTCTATCACTCTCACCGCAATGAGCATGGCTTGATCTACGACCCTATCGAGTCTTTTTTTCTGAGCTGAACTTTAAGGCAGCCAACGCTTTAGTTTTTTAACCAAAGTTTCAAACCAAGTCAGTTGATAACGCTGGTATTTATCGCACTTGAGGAGTGGCTTTTTGGTGGCCAGTTTCTTGTTTGGCAAGAAACTGAATGAAGAACTGCTCAAATTATTTGCTTTGCTCTATAAGACATTTTTTAGACGCTTTTGTTGTAGGGCGGCAGAACGTTTGAAGCGTCTATCTCGCATCGGTAATTGGCAGAATTGTTCAACACTTTGCATATGAAAACCAACACCAATCGTCGGATTGGCATTCACATCTAGGTACAAATGCAGTACCTCGCCCTCAAATTGCAATAGATGCTGTATTACTCGTTGCTAGAATTTGTCTGCGTCGTTGAACAACGAGGTACCTCAGTGATCACTGCTTTTTCGTTCGTGGTATAGCACTGTTTTAGTATAGAACAGTAGCAGGCCTCTGCCTTAAAAACTGATTTGTGGGCATCGATTTTATCCCATAACCCGCGATTAAAATTGCTTTTTGGCATGGTGAAAATATTGAAGGTGTCGCCATCTGCCAGCAATATCTTCTGTGGTGCACTGGAAACATACCAACCAAACTTTTTTAGATAATTGATATTTGATTCTGCGTCTTGAGCATCACTAAGCGCTGCTTGATAGGCGTTAAGGTTACAACAAGCGTCCATCAGTTCGGTAACATCAAAGTAATTTTCGCCATCAAACTCGTACTTAATATAGTGAATTATGGCAGGTCCGGTCCCTGAATTGCGAATATCGACTCTAATCGTTGCTTGAGTGGAGTCTAAATCAAAGTTGCTATAGCTAAATTGAAGCCATGGCCAAGTTTCAGTTTTTAGCTGCTTTTCGGCTGCGGAAACTTGCTCCTGAGCAGCCTTTGCTTGCAGATAAGTGGCGTAAAACGACGCTGCGGAAATAAACATCGCACATAAGGCTAAAATGGTGTTCATTTTAGAGCGAGAGAGTTTAAATACGCCTCTCGCTTGTCTGGAATTATGTGGAGATGGGTTTAAGTGCTCCCTGCGTCTCTCTTCGGTCAAATCTTCAGAGTGTGAGTTATTATTATGTTCTGACATATTTATCCAACTGATATTACGCCCTAGGGCGACAGAAATACGAGTAACGTATCGCCAATTTTAAGCCTATCTGTCGAAAGCTGATTCCATTGCTTTAGCTTAGCGACACTGACATTAAATTGTTTTGCAATGCGCCATAAACTATCGCCGTGTTTGACCTGATAGTCCAGTTGTTTGTCAGCTAAAATGGGCAAAATTAGCTTTTTTCCTGCACGAATACGGTCACTCTTTAATTGATTAAAGGCTTTTAATTCGGCGATGGTTAGCGAGTAGCGCTTTGCAATGGTGCTAAGAGAGTCACCACGTCGGATAGTATAATGTTGCCATGTATCCGCGGGCATTTTTGGTAAGTGTGTGAGCATGGTTTGCCACTCTGACACGCGCGCTGTAGGGATGACAATATGCTCAGGGCCGCCGAGTAATGCAGGAAAACGTGCATAGCCTGGATTTAATACCTCGACTTCTTTCCAACCTTTAAGATCAGATAAAATAGCTTGTTGTTCGAGTTTAATAACGCTGATTAACGAACGATTAGGGATCTTAGGAAACTTCATTAAGTCATGCTTTAGCAGTTGTGATGCCGCAAGTAGCTTTGGTACGTAGTGACTGGTTTGGCGCGGTAGCTTCAAATGGAAAAAGTCAGTTGGTTTACCTGCTTTTTTATTTCGTTCAATGGCTGCAAGCACTCTACCTTCACCTGTGTTATAGGCGGCAATGGCATGATACCAATCACCATCAAAACGCTTGTGGAGATATTGCAAAAAGTCCAATGCGACACGGGTCGAGTCTACGATATCTTGGCGGCCGTCATACCAAGCGTTGATCTTGGCATCATAATGTTTTGCAATCAGCGGTGTGAGTTGCCACAAACCCGAAGCATGTTTGTGAGAGTAGGCTTGGGTATTAAAGTCGCTTTCAATTAGCGGCATCAATGCAAGCTCTATTGGCATATCGCGCTTTTCGACTTCTTCTACTAAGTAATAAAGTAGCGGCGCCGCTCGTTCACTGATGGTATCCATATAGTTTGGATGCTTGAGGTACCAATCAATCCGTTGTTTCACACGCTTATCGTCGGAATCGGCAAAGCTGAGCTGATCTTTAATACGGAGCCATAAATCATCTGTTGCGAGCGGGTCGTATGGCGTTTTAACCACCGTCTTAGCTTTGTTTTTAACCGTGTCTTTTGGCTTGTTAACACCAGTTTGCACGGAGTTATCTGGCGTAGGTTCGTTCTGTTGAGGTTGCTGTATTTGGCTACAGCCATTTAGCAGCAGGATTGCTGCAAGTAATGGTGTGATGAGGTTTTTCATAGAGCCTTTTTTATTATCCTTTTATTATGCAGTCCAATGAGGCATCTGAACCGCATAAGATTGTATATAAATTCGGTGCAAATGCAAAAATAGGCACCTTACCTGTTGCGGCTGTGTAGTGTAGAGCGATGAAATGGATACAAAATGAACTTTAGCGTTACAGCATTTAGCATTGATTAATGGAGTTAACGCAATAACACTCGGTTACTTGATAATCGCGTATTGCTCACTTACTCAAGGCGTAGTTGGTGCTTAAATTGTGTTTTATAGGTTCGCGAGAGTGTTAATACTTTCCCACTTTGCAATGCGATTTCACTGTCACCGCTGGCGAGCGGCGTAATACTCACCACTTTAGACACATTAATAGCAAAAGAGCGATGAATACGCACAAAGCCAACGGGGTCTAAGCGCTGGCATAGCGCAGCAAGCGTTGAACGTAGCGGATAAATGCGGCCATTTACGTGTAGATTGACGTAATTTCCAGACGACTGTAACCACTCAACCTCCTCAACTCTAACGATAAATTCTTTACCAAGCTTACGTACCAATAAATGATGAATAGGTTTGTGGAGTGTTTCATCTTCATCGCTTTGTTGTTTTATCGGAGATGCTTCACCAAGCATATGGGAGACACTAAATTGATAAGCTTTTATGAGTGCAATAAAGAACACCAAGCTCCAAGCATCTTTTTGATATTCATAGATAAGTTCAAACCAAGAAAGATGAAAGTTGTAATCTAGTTGCAAACTAAAATAAATCGTTTCACGTAATAACACCATGATGCCAACATGGCCAAAACAAAATAACAGTGAGGCAATAAAAAAGCTAAAAGCGACGTTAACAGGTTTATGCCACAGCCAAGGAAATGCGTTTAAATACCAAGATATGACAGGAATTAAGGCTAGACTGGCAGCTGCACTGGTATATTCCCACACGAAAGGTTCCCACAGCGCAAAATCGCGCAGTGCATCTCGTTTGGCATCCATGATCAGAGTAATGGCATTTAAGGTGTTATTAGTCCCCAGAAAGAGGGCGACTAATGCCATTGCCATCAAAGGGTGGTATTGCTGAATAAAGGTACGTGAAAACATCATGGTTTGAGTTTTTCTTTTTACTCTAGCAACTGGACGTAAAGCGGTCACTTATTTTATCCCACTATTCCACGGCTTATCCCTAGCTATTGTTATTTAAGCAAATTTCGTTTGTTTGTACGCTGTATTGGCGCACTGTAGGGGGAAGTTTACTTTTAAAAAGAAAACAACATGGATCATTTAAATCGGCGAGTAGAGCTAGACTGGCTGCGTGTTATTGCATTTACGATACTCATTTTTTATCACACCGCCATGTTATATGTACCTAACTGGGGTTTTCACTACAAAAGTGCTTATACTTCGGTTTGGCTAGAATATCTGATGTTACTGATCTCACCATGGCGCATGTTGCTTATCTGGTTTATCTCGGGAGTTGCGCTTAGATATATTTTAGATAAACAAGGTGCATGCACAGCCATGCTCTTTCGTACACCTTTGCTATTACTCCCATTGTTATTTGGCATATGGCTTGTTGTGCCCGTACAACTGTATGCCGAAATGCGGCAAAATGCTGGATTAACCCTTGGGTATGTTGATTTTTACAAACAGTTTATTGATTTTAACAGCCCTTTATTCAGTCAGTATCGAAGCGGTATTTGGCCCCATGTTGATGTCAATCACTTGTGGTATTTGCGAGAATTATGGTGTTTTACTTTGCTCCTAGCTGTACTGCATATCGTCTTTAATTCTAAGCTTCAAGTGATGCTCCGGTATTGTATCATTTTGCGCTGGTCAACTTATCTACTAAGCGTGCTGGCTTTTGCAAGCTTACTTTGGGCTCAGTTAGCATTGGACGGTGATAGCAAAAGAGAGTTTCAGGGGTTTGTTTTTCTGCTCGCAGGTTATCTGCTTGCTAAGCATAATCAGTTTTGGGCTTGGCTTGCTCGGCAAGGTAAAGTGCTGCTGTGGGTTTGTGCAGTCAACGCCATGATTATTTTGCTTTTATATCATTTTTACTGGTTGCAGCAAGACACGCGCACTACCTTCATTACTTGGGCTGGGAGTTTTGTGTTGGTGTTACAGCGTGTGTGTGCAGTGTTGTTGATATTAGCATTAGCGGCGCGTTATCTTAACCGTCCTCATCCCCTGCTTACGGGGCTCAATAAAGCGGTGTTTCCCATTTATCTTTGGCATCAAAGCGTGATTATTGCCTTGACGCTCTGGCTGAGCCGCTATCAATTCGGTGGTGTGCTTGAGAGCCTGTTGGTGATCATAGGAACGCTGCTATTTTCTGGATTGTTGTTTTGGCTGGTACCAAAGTTGGGTTCCCTTGGTGTGGTGATGGGGTATCGTACTACTGCGCTGACAAGCAATAAATTTATTTGGGGACTAGGCTGTTTGCTATTGCTACCACTTATCTTACGGATTATTTAATCTGAAGCATGGGTATGAAATAGCTTAGACTATTTCACTTTGTTCGGTGGCTTTGGGTGAATAAATGAAAGTCGGTAGGCGCGATTAGTATCGGCCTACCAACTACCACTGAGCGTGAACGCAAACTCAGATGGCACACGCTCACGGATCGTTTCCACGGCGCTTACGCTGCCCGCCCGTGAGGCGTTGTAATACAGGCGTCGATATTCGTATCTAGACGTTAGTGGCGAAGCTTCTAGGTTGAGCTTAACTCGCTGGCTTACTTGAAGTTGCGCTTGCAAAGTCAATTGCAATGAGCCTGATTCAATAAACTGCTCATCGGGGTAATATTCGCGATAACTATCCCCGCTGGAAATCTCTGCGCTCCAAGAAAAGCGATTAAAGCTTTGTCGAAATTGCACGCTAGCCCTATGTGGAACAGTCCCGTTAATCGCACGTTTTCCTGTGAGCGCGTCACGGTATGATGCGTCTCGATAACTATAATCAAGATTGAGCTGACTGTTGTTGATCCAGCTTGATAAGTCTAGATTAACTGCACCATCTAGCCCCCAAAGCGCGGCATCCCCGGCATTTGCAACTATGCTTTCACCTCGATTATCTTGCTGATATTCATGCACATCTTTTTGCCACTGATAAAAAGGTTTAACGTTAAAACGCCATCTTTCACCTTCTTCAATATCAATTTGCAGCGCAAGTTCAGTGTACTGCATTGGCTTTATTTCCAGGTTGCCAAACTGTAAGCGGCCAAATCCTGCGTTGAGCTCTGGTAAAAAAAGTGAAAAATCGAGCTGTTCCACTTCATGCTTTAAGGTGGTTGTAAACTGAGTGCTTTTTGTCGCGTCATAATTTAATCGCACCAACGGCTTGGCGATGAGATGCTGAATATCTTCACTCTCACTACTATTGGTCGAAAGTGTTGCCTGCTCGGCTGCCAGTTTGCTGTATAACCGCCATTTGGGTGAAAGCGACCAAGTAAAAGCAGCAAAGGGCTCAAAACTTAGCTCTTTTATCTTGCTGTGTAACTGCTCCTCGGGCAATAGTGTGTTGGCATTTACGCGATTGATACGGGCCTCAAGACCGAACTCCGAGACAGCGTCGTTTACCATCAGGCGAATTACTCGCTCGTCAGTACGCTTATACTGTGTGAAGCTCGGTGTTGAAAGTTGCGCAGAGAGACCATCAAACATGTGCAACTCATTCTTTTGTTTTGAGTAGTAGCCTGTAAGTTGTGTGCTCCAGCGCTGACCTTGCCAATGCCTATCGATAGACATTTCGCTAGTGTTTGTTTTATCGCGCTCTTGCGAAAACGCAGATTCAACATCGCTGGGTGAAGTTGGTGTGCGGTACAGCCATTCGTATTGCGATTGCAAGTTGTCTTTTACAGCCTGAACATTGAGCGTTAGGGCACCATCCTGTATGGTTTTGTGGCTGGTAAGTGAGAGCGTTATTCGCTCATTTTGCTCTTTAAATGTTTCTTCGCTCTTTTCTTCAAGAGTATTACTAGACGCGAACAGCTGACCTTGGCTGGTGCTTTTATACGGCTCATCTTGAACTTGAATATGACCGCTGTGTGTCCATTGCCCTTTAGGTAATACAAATCCCGCCATTGCCGTGATGGCAGTCGAGGAGCTGGCGTTGAGTGTGCTACCAAGTTGCCAATTATAGGCATTGGTTTTTTCATCACGAATGATGTTAACAACTTGATTATATTGCTTAAGTGAAGGGAATGGGTGGTGACTTAGGTACACTTCTAGCGCAACGATTTGGTCAACGGGAAGTTGTTTTAAATACTCCGAGACCGATCCAGACTTTACGCGGATCTCCATGCCATTTAATAAAATATTGGCAGAACTGCCTCCGAGGCCGCGCTCACCACTTTGTTCTATGAGTGTGAATGACGGTAAGCGCTCGATGGCTGCAAGTGCATCTTGTGCTGCAAACTGTTGCAGTGAACTTCCAGCATAAACACTCGGTTTAGCGTTATCCATATTGGCGTAAACGCCGCTACTTATGACGCTCATTAAAGCGTAATAGACCGCCGTGGAGGGATGAAATCGTGTCATTGTTCCTCTTTGAATAAAAAGCTCTCCATTGCGCTATTAAAAATAAAAAAGCATATAAAACAAATTATTAGGTACGTAAGGTGGTTCTATGGGACGGATCGACGGGAAACCGTAAGCGGGTTCACGTTGCCCGCTGGTGTTATGCGGCCTGAGAAAGTGTATCGAAGCGTGACTTTAGTGCTTTCTTGTAACCTTTACTCAAGCTAATTTGCGCGCCCGTTGATAACTTGATGATGGCATTGCCAGATGCTTTGGTGATGATACGTTCAACATAGGTCAAGTTAACCAAATAAGAGCGGTGGGTGCGCACAAATATATCGGTTGGCAGCATGGCTTCAAACTGAGATAGGGTTGCTCGCTTGAGGTATTGGTGCGACTCGGTGTGAATTTCAACATAGTTTTTAGCAGCCACTATATGCACTATGTCTTTGATCTGTACAAATGACTTATCGCTGCCTAAATCCACAAGCAAACGTTGATTTATCGCGGTGCTATTGTTTTCTTCAGTGCTTTCAATACGGATAAACTTGTGCCAAACCATAAAGCAGACGTAGATCACCAGCGGGTGTAATGGCGCAAAATAATACAGGGTATAGGGAAGGTCATCGCAGTAAACGAAGTAGTCGAATCCGGCTTGTATAGACATGCTCAGCACGAATAAAACCGAGCAGCAAACGAGGTAGTTGCGCCAACATACCTTATTCTGTTGGTCGAGTTTATTTAACCACAAGAAGAGTATTGGTGTGTAAATATACCAAAGCCCCCATTCCTGCAAAGCCCACCAGATAGGGTTATTCAGCCGCTCACTTTCTATCTCAACCCAATCGTGCAGTAAGTCGATTGCGGTTAAAAATATGATGACGGCAGTCCAGCCAACTCCAGTAATAGTAAGAATAGGTTTGTATACGGTGAGCACGAACTTTTCCCTAAATTAGATACGGTTAGTTTACCGATTTTTTATAAGTTCACAAATCCTCAAGGAGCAATGTGGCTTGTCGTATTATTTGCCTTGAACCAAAGGTAAGCTCTTAAGCAAAGCTCAAGCTAGTTAACCGAAGCTCAGGTTAGTTAACCAAATACACATCTGAAGCAGGCACCTTGCTCGCGCTGAAGGTAAATTAAGTCGCCGCCATGATTAATCATAATTTGTCGCGAGAGGCTTAAACCGATCCCCGAGCCTTGTTGTTTAGTAGTAAAAAACGGCACGAAAATCATATCAATGACATGTTCTGCGATGCCGGGCCCATTGTCGCTTATTTCTATATAGTGCTGACCTGCGTTATTTGCTCCGGTCTTTAATACCACTTGACGCGCGTTTCGCAGGTCTTCGTCATTGCGCTGCTGTACCGCTTCAATGGCATTTTTGGTTAAGTTAATAAGCACTTGCTCAATCTGAGCTGTATCTAACATCACCAGTTGAGAGTGGCTAATATCAAGCTGTAAGTCTATGTTCGCTTGATGACAGCTTTGTTGATGTAACTGATAAATGCCCTCTACCAGCGGCGCAAGTTGGGCAGGTTGCAGCACTGGGCTTGGTAAGTTGCTGACTTTTCGAAAGCGGGCGATAAATGCGCTTAAATATTCAGTGCGTTTTGCCAGCGTTTGTAGCGCTAAGGCTAGGTCTTGTTTATCTTCTTCATCGTCAAAACTCAATGTGTCGGGCAAGAGTCCCTCGCAGGTTTGTGCAATGGATGACAGAGGTGTAATAGAGTTAGCCACCTCGTGCGTAAGCACTTTGGTGAGGCGTTTATAGGCTTGCTGCTCTTTGTTTTGTAAAGCATCACGAATGGATTGTAAGGTGACAATTTTACGAATTTGCCCTTGGATTTGCGCTGAGGTTATTTGTATAGACAAGTTATCTTGTTGCTCGCCATATTGCCAATTTGCTATCGTTTTCAAGCTCTTATCGCATTCATTAACCAGTGGCGCAAGATGGTCTAAGTCTTGACTGTGATTAATGGGTTTACCGAGTAGCCGGGTTACCGCTGGGTTTGATTCAATAACCTTCCCCTCGCTGTCGAACACCAAAACCGCTAAGTCGATATGCACTAGCAAGGTTTGTAAAAAGTGAGCCTGCTGCTCGGCGCTCAACCGCGCGCTTTGGATCCGCGTTTTGATCTCTTCTAAGTGCTGCCGCATGGGGTGATGTTGGCTTAATCCCAAGGAGCTGTCGCCATTGGCTAAAGACTTAAGTACAAAGCCCATGTGCTTGTTTTGCTTGTTAAATTGAAAGTACAAGGTTGAAATAAACGCGATGGTAATAAGGGTGATCAACAGCCAAGTTGCCGAAAATCCACCTTGTATATACAAATATAACGAGAGCCCACTAGAAATGACTAGACCAATGATAGTAAAGAAAAAAACAAGGGTGGGGTGGTGAGCGAGGCGGGTCATTTCTTTACTTCCTACAAATCGTACTTTTCTAAGCGACGATACATTGCTCCTCGGGTTAATCCGAGTGCCTTTGCAGCGTTTGAGACATTGCCTTGATAATGCTTGAGCGCTGCACGCACCGTACGTTGTTCAATCTCTTCAAGGTTGAAAGTGCCTTCAAAAGTGAGTGTATTGGTGTCCGAGGTATCCTCCTTACCGGTTTGCGCAGCAGTGGGGTTAGTGCCAATCACGGTACTGATATCCAAAAACTCGCTTTCGCTTAAGATCACCGCACGTTCGATAGCATGTGCGAGCTCCCTGACATTACCGGGCCACGGGTAGGTTTGTAGACATTGCATGTCGCTGCTATTTACCTCAAGCTGCCTTTTATACTTGTGGCAAAAGTGTTCTAGGTAGTAGTTTACGAGCAGTGGAATATCAACGGCACGCTCGCGAAGCGGTGGCAGACGGATCTCTATAGTATTGATTCGATATAATAAATCTTGCCTAAAACGACCTTCATCAACCGCTTGTTTCAGATTGTCGTTGGTGGCGCAGATAAGACGTATGTCCACTGAAATAGGCTTATTACCCCCTATAGGAGTGACTTGTCGATTTTGTAGCGCTGCAAGTAGCGTTGTTTGTTGGCTCATTGGCAGGTTGCCCAATTCGTCCAAAAACAAGCTCCCCTCGTGTGCGAGTTCAAAGCGACCGACCTTATCGCTTTTCGCATCGGTAAACGCCCCTTTTTTATGACCAAACAATTCGCTTTCAAACAAACTTTCGGAGATAGCACCCATGTCTAGGCTGATAAAGGTATTGTCGCGACGCATACTCGCCTGATGAATGGCGTGGGCGGCAAGCTCTTTGCCCGTGCCACTTTCGCCGGTGATCAAAATGTTGGCATCGGTGAGTGCCGCGCGTTCTATGGTACTAAATACCTTTTGCATGGCCGGGCTTTGACCTAAAAAAGCAAATTGATGGCTACCACTGGATTGATTGAGTGCCTGATTTAACCCTTGCGTCTGACGAGTGAGCTTACCAACCTGCTGTTTGTCTTTGGCATGCGCAAATGCGGCGGCAACCGCACCGAGTAGTTGGTCGTTTTGCCAAGGCTTAGCGATAAAATCGGCGGCGCCTGCTTTTATCGCATCGACGGCAAGTTGAATGTC
Source organism: Pseudoalteromonas sp. HM-SA03 (assembly GCF_002289345.1). Taxonomy (GTDB): domain Bacteria; phylum Pseudomonadota; class Gammaproteobacteria; order Enterobacterales; family Alteromonadaceae; genus Pseudoalteromonas. The sequence goes on from NZ_NSDG01000099.1 coordinate 86,363, forward strand.
ACCATAGGCGGTCATTAACAACACCACGATGCTTGGGTCTTGCTCGACAATTTTCTTTAACCAATAAAAGCCCTCTTTGCCACTGATGGCATCTTGGCTAAAGTTCATGTCGAGCAAGATCACATCTATTTGCTGCGAAGCAATCTGCGCTTCTATATCAAAGGGGTTATCTGTGGTGATGATGGTTTGGTAATGCTTTTTTAGCAAAAGCTTTGCTGCAATTAATATATCGCTGTTGTCGTCGACAATTAATATGGTGCCTTCCTGCTTCATATCCTGATCGCTTTATTTTTCTTTTAGCCTACCGCAATCGCTTAGAACTCGTCTACGAAAAGTGTTCATTTATGGACACTTTGTTATTTTTGATGTGTTCTATTTCCGGACACTTATTATTCTTATAATATAATGGTGAACGCCTAACATTTTGTAATTGCTAATAAAATTAAGGTTGGCACGGTGCTTGATATTAGTCATACATATTCGATAAAACGATTTAACCGACTAACAACAAGAGGCGTGATTATGGATAAGAAAATAGAGCGTTCAGGATTGCAAAAACATCTTAAAAAAGCGGTGGCAGGTGGTGTACTGCTGAGCATTGCAGCAGTGGCACTGGCATTCAATAACACTGCCTCTTCAGGTCGTAGTCAAAATCTCGCGCTGAGTAGTCTCACGGTGAGTACCGTAAGCAAGGGGGCGTTTGTGGACGCACTAAGCTTACGTGGTCAAGTCGTACCAAAAACCACGATTTACTTAGATACCATCGCAGGTGGTCAAGTGGAAGAGCGCTTGGTGGAGCAGGGTGAGTTTGTTGAGGCGGGTCAGCCATTAGTGAGATTGAGCAATACCAGTTTACAGCTAGACGTGATGAGTCGTGAAGCACAAGTAACAGAGCAGCTTAACTTCCTAAGAAACACCCAAATGACGATGGAAACCAGTCGCCTTAATTTACGCCGTGACTTGCTGGAAATTAACTTACAAATTAGCCATTTGGAACGTCGTTATAAGCAATCCAAGCCACTTGTTGAAAAAGGCGTGCTGGCAACCGACAGATTGTCTGAAATTGAAGACGATTTACAGTATTACAAGGCCCGAAAGGAGCTGACGTTAGAGCGCCAAGCGCAGGAAAATTCAATTCGTAAAGTGCAAGTAGAACAGCTAGAAGACAGTGCTGAGATGTTACAGAAGAACTTGCAATTTGCCCGTCAAAATCTCGAAAACCTACTGATCAAAGCGCCGGTATCGGGTTACTTGAGTGAGCTGGATGTTGAAATCGGTGAATCAAAGAGCAAAGGGGCACGGTTAGGCCAAATTGACATTCCGAACGAATACAAGTTGGTTGTCCGCCTTGATGAGTTTTATTTAAATCAAGTACAACCGGATATGGCAGTGAATGTGATGTTAGACAGTGGCTTAGTCAGTGCCAAGGTGAGCAAAATTGATAGCCGTGTAACGCAATCACAATTTCAGGTAGAAGTGGCATTACCAAGCGGCCAAAGCGACATTAAACGCGGCCAAAGCATAGATGTAGAACTGATGCTTGGCGGTAACAAAGAAAATGCCTTATTGCTAAAACGCGGTGCCTTCTTTACTAGCTCTGGTGGTAACTGGGTATACGTGTTGGCAAGTGATGGCAAAACCGCCGAGCGTCGTGATATTCGCTTAGGTAAAAAGAATCAAGATTATTACGAAGTGTTAGATGGTTTATCACAAGGTGAGCAAGTGATCACCTCAAGCTATAGCAACTTCGACAAAGCGCAACAACTCAATTTCTAAGGATATAACAATGATAAAACTAACTAACCTAAACCGTGTATTTCGTACTCAAGACGTTGAAACTACTGCGCTAAACGATATTAACCTCACCGTCAATGAAGGCGAGTTTGTCGCCATCATGGGCCCGTCTGGGTGTGGTAAGTCTACTTTATTATCCATCTTAGGGATGTTGGATTCACCGTCATCTGGGCAGTTTGAGTTTGCGGGCACGGACATTGCGGGCTATAGCGAAAAACAGCTCTCACAGCTACGTAAAGCGTCTATTGGTTTTGTGTTTCAAAGTTTTAACCTGATTGATGAGCTGACGGTTTTTGAAAATGTCGAGCTACCGCTGCAATACCAAAATATCTCAAAAAGTGAACGTAAGCAGCGTGTAGAGCAGATTTTAAAACGCGTTGCCATTGACCACCGCGCGGACCACCTACCGCAGCAACTTTCTGGCGGTCAGCAGCAGCGTGTGGCGGTTGCAAGAGCGCTGGTTATTAACCCTAAACTTATCTTAGCGGATGAGCCAACGGGTAACTTGGACTCCAAAAACGGCGAAGAAGTCATGGCGATGTTACGCGAGCTAAACCGCGAAGGCACAACCGTGATTATGGTAACGCACTCAGAAAAAGAAGGGTCATACGCGGATAGACTTGTACGCCTTCTCGATGGCCAAGTGATGTTAGACAAAGCCAACACAGTGGTGCAACCACAAAAAGCAGAGGTGGCATAACGATGATAGTGAATTATCTAATAACGGCATTGCGTGCTTTTAAGCAGCAAAAACAGCATTTTATTTTAAATGTACTTGGGCTTAGTGTGGGCTTAGCCGCGGCAATTTTGGTCGCACTGTTTGCAAAAAATGAACTATCTTACGATAGCCAGCAACCTCATGCTGAGCGTGTGTATCGAATTGCACAAGACTATTCGCAATTAGGGCTTGGGGTCGTTCCTATTTTTAATTACATCAATGGCACTCGAGCACTTGAATATAGCCAAGTTGAAGCGGTTTTTGCGCTGACGATGGTGGAGTTTACTCGCGAAGCTGAAGTAGATGTGACAGTAAAAAATCAAGGGTTTAAACTGAATGACCTTTATGGCGCAACTGCAAATATCGAGAATTTTATCGATATGGAAACGGTGGCAGGTAGCCTAAGTCGCGCCATGAGTGTACCAAATAGCATTGCATTGAGTAGTTCAGAAGCTCAGCGTATTTTTGGTCGCACAAACGTGGTTGGCGAGACTCTACAGCATAAAAACGGCCAATATACGGTAGGTGCAGTATTTACAGATTTACCTGAAAACACGCATTTTGGCTTTAAAAACCTAGTGTCTGTAGAGCATGATCCAGTCAATACGGATATAACTTCTAGCTATGTTTATTTACGATTGGCACCGCAAACAGACGTTACTGCCTTGGAAAAAACACTGACGGAGAAATACTATTTCGGTGACTTTAAAGGCCGCTTATCGCTGCAATTACACCCCTTAACGGAGCTTCACTTTACTGCAAAGTCGCCGTTTGAAATGAAAGTGGGTGGTGCGAAACAAGTGGTGATGATCTGTGTTGGTTTAAGCGTGCTGCTGATCCTTATCGCTGGCTTTAACTTTATTAATATGACGGTTGCACAGTCGACCAAACGTGCAAAAGAAGTGGGTGTACGCAAGGCGCTTGGTGCCAGCAAGTCGCAATTAGTTGCACAGTTTTTATCTGAGTCTGTCCTCGTGTCATTGCTTGCAATGACAATAGCCTGTGTTTTGGTCGAGCTACTATTGCCAAGTTTCAATAATCTAGTTGGCCGTGAATTAAGTATTGATTATGCATCTATGTTTAGTGTCGTAGTGGTCGCGGTTGCCACCATTGTGGGTTTGTTGGCGGGTCTCTATCCTGCATTTTTTATCTCATCTTTTAGTGCGAAACGCGTATTAAGCGGAGATTTACAGCGTGGGAGTACCGCGATTTGGGTGCGCAAAAGTCTTTTAACTGTACAAGCAGCACTTGCGGTTGGGTTAATTATTGCTTCGATAACGCTACAGTACCAGTTGGCACATTTGCAAAATTTACCGCTTGGTTACGAAACCGCACAGCGTTTGGTGGTCTCAGAAGTGCCCGTTAAAGCGGCTTTTACAAAAGCGCCAACGTCATTAGTTAAACAGTTCGCGGCGATTGAGGGCGTTGAACATATCAGTGTGATAGATACGCAGCTGACTCGCTCGATTAATAACACCCTAGTACCAACGTGGCCAAATGGTGAACAGTCGCAATCCTTAACGCCAGTTATTGGCACAAGCTACGAGGTAGTCAAAGGGTTGGGGTTAACGCTACTTGCAGGTCGAGACTTTAGCCGAGAGTTTGCCGGTGATTGGTCAAATCGAGTTAACGGCGTAACCACAATAGGCACTATTATTACTGAGTCGGTCGCCAAGCAAGCTGGATACAGTAATGTTGCAGATATTATTGGCAAAACTATCAAAGATACTGGCCGTAACGTAGAGATGCGAGTGGTTGGTGTCGTCGCTGACGTCAAAGTGGGGAATGCACAAGAAGCGAGTTCTAATATTATGTTTTTATTAGGGTTTACTTATTTTAATCCAACATCTGAAGTGATCTTAACGATTAACCCGCAGTATTTAGCACAGATTAGACAAGATGTGATTAGTGTGTTGGCAAAAACCGCAAACGTGTATGAACCAGAGATCAACCTACTGTCAGACAGTTATAGGGCGGTACTTAGTGGTGATGAGCGTATCTCAAAGGTGGTACTTATCTTCACTGCACTAGCTGTATTCTTAACCTGTTTGGGCACTTTTGGATTGGCATCTTTTGCAACGGTTCGCCGTCAAAAAGAAGTAGCTGTACGCAAAGTATTGGGGGCATCACGGCTAAGCATTGTGAATATCTTAGCAAAAGAGTTCCTGATTTTGGTGGGAGTCAGTATCGCCATTGCTTATCCGGTAACTTATTGGCTCATTGGTGATTGGCTTGCAAACTTTAATGACCGCATTGAGCAAACAATGTGGGTTTATGGCGCAGCAGCCTTGGTGGTTGCCGGTATCACTTGGTTGACTGTGGCGACCCTTGCCTTTAAAGCCGCGAGTACGCGTCCGTCGCTGATCTTGCGATATGAGTAAATTAAATTGGTAATCACTCAAGAAATTGCGGCCTAATTTAGGCCGCTTTCATCATTTATTCTTTAGTGTTTTCATCGCCAATATCGGCACAACCATTTCTGCTTTTGAATGGTGTGAATATACTGCTACAAGCAGTCATTTTTAAAAGTGAGTCACAATCGCGAGTGGAAAAATCAAGTGACTTTGTACTGGATATCTTTATAAAAAATAACTAAAAAGGATCTTCTATGCTCACTTCATATTTGAGTACGGCAATTCGGGTAAGTAAAAAACAAAAGCTACACACACTGCTCAATGTCATCGGTTTCAGCATTGGAATTGCTGCTGCAATTATCGTGGCTTTATTTGCCCAAAGTCAGTTGATTGTTGATAAACATCAGCCTGATGCAAATCATGTTTACCGAGTGCATTTAGATTTGCGTTCTGTCGGTGTGGGCGTGCGCGGTGCGATTGACCCTAGAATGCCGCAGCTGATGCAAAAGCACAGTCAAATAAAGGACCTGTTGATTATTAGTCGGATTGAATCGTTACAATATAGTGGCGAACCAATGGCGGATATCGTGAAGGTTAAAGATCAGCGCTTTAAGTTCAAAAAGGCGTATGTTGCGACGCCAAATTTGGCTGAGTTTGTGAATATCTCTGTATTACATGGAGACTTAACTCAGGCTCTTTCTCAGCCCAATCTTATCGCCCTTAGCCAGACAGAATCAAAGCGCTTGTTTGGCGATACAGATGTTATCGGCAGGCAACTTGAATACGATGGGGGAAGCTATGAAGTGGCTGCTGTTTTTGCGGATTTGGAAGCAAATACACACTTTGATTTTGATGTGCTGATGTACTTACCCAAATTACAGCGCGGTCCTTTTAGTAGTCATGTGTATTTAAAGTTGCAGCCAGAAGCTGACTTCAACGCGTTAGCGCAAGAGATGACGCGCGAGATGCAAAAAAGAGCTAAAAACCCGAACTTCAAAGATATCCAGTTTCAGTTTATTCCATTGACCCAGTTGCATTTTCACACCAATGGCACCGTAGAGATGAAACAAGGTGGGTCTTATTTGGCACTGCAAGTGAGCGTTGTGCTGAGTACTTTACTTGTGATCATAGCCAGCGTTAATTTTATTAACTTCAATATTGCCAGTGCTGCAAAGCGCGCTAAAGAAGTCGGCATACGTAAAGCGCTAGGTGCCAGTAAGTCGCAACTCGTCACACAATTCCTGTCAGAATCGTTACTGATTGTGCTGTTTTCAGGGTTTTTAGGGGTTGTAATCGTTGAGTTGGCATTGCCGCACTTTAATCAGTTAATCGCGCAGCCCCTGACATTGGTATACAACTCTCTATTTATGCTCGGTCTTGTAATTACATTGACAGTGGTTGGTTTATTTTCTGGGCTATATCCAGCTTTATTTATCTCGTCATTTGGCGCGAAAAAAGTGTTAAGTGGCGATTTTAGTCGAGGACGTTCATCAGCAAGGATCCGCAAAATAACCTTATGCTTACAAGGTGCGATTGGCGTAGGGCTGATAGCAGCGATCGGTATGCTCTATCAACAAATGATGCTGGTAAAACAGCTGGATGTAGGTTACGAAAAAGCACAGCGAATTATCATTCGAGAATTGCCCTCAGAGCTTATTTATCAGCAACAAGGAAACGCATTGCTTGATGAGTTAGGCCAGATCTCAGGTGTGGCTGGTTGGACATTGAGCGATACCAATTATGCAACCGCCATTAACGGTGGGATGCATTACACTTGGCCAAATGGCGAAGCCTATGACGGCATGTTAGCAGTAATCAATACGGGTTATGACGTGATTGATGTACTCGGGTTAAAGTTGATTACTGGGCGAGGCTTTAGTCGCGATTACACTGGAGATTGGTATCGTGAACAGCAAAATGGAGAGGCGCATGTTGCGATCCTGATAACCAAGAAAATGGCTCATTTAGCGGGATATGAGAAGCTTGATGAGGTAATCGGCGTCACCGTTACCGTACCAAGGCGAAAGTTGACAGCCAAGGTCGTGGGCGTAGTTGAGGATATCAGAATTGGTTCCGTGAATAATGCAGTACAACCTACTTCATTGATGCTTGGCTATGCTGATGGTGAAACTGCAAATGTGGTATTAAAGATCGCTGAAGGCATTGATCCAGATAACGTGATCACTGCAATTGAACAAGTCCTTGCTGTACATCTCAATCGTCGTGATATAGAAGTTCAGTCTCTCAATGATGAGTTCTTGGCGGCCCACAAGAATGAACTCTATACGCTTACCATGCTATCTATCTTTAGTCCTTTAGCTATATTTCTGACCTTACTCGGAATATTTGGGTTAGCGTCATTTACTACCTTGCGTAAAGAAAAGGAATTAGCTATCCGCAAAGTGTTAGGCGCTTCACGTATTGGGTTAATTAGCTTGGTTGCTAAAGAGTATTTGTGGTTATCTGCATTGAGTATGGTACTTGCAGTCCCGCTGACGTATTGGCTAGTTGGTGAGTGGCTTAATCGCTTTAATGAGCGGATAAATCAATCTATATGGATTTATGGAGTCGCAGGCCTACTTGTGATCTTGCTTACTTGGCTTACCGTGGTGCTCGTTACCTACAAGGTTGCAAGCCGGCGCCCCTCATCAGCGCTGCGTTACGAGTAGCTGATAGCAATTTTTAAAATAGACCACTTAATAAAGCAAGTTGGTATAACTCGCTGTCAATTTAGTGTCAAAAACCATAGTTACACTGGGGTTAATTCAGGTTTGAATAACAAGGTGTAGCTATGGCTAAGGTTAAAACAACCTCTCGTCTTCGTAGAAGATCAGCTAATTCACTTTGGATTGGTGTTTATAACAGTATCCTGTTGTTGTGTTTACCTTTGATTGCGCTGATCTTATTAAAAAAATGGCTACGTAAACCGGGTTATAAAAAGCACTTTTTACAGCGCTTAGGTGTCTACGATTGTAAGCGTTTACCCGCCTGTATTCATTTACACGGTGTCTCCGTCGGTGAATGCGCCGCCATTGCTAAACTTATTCCTGAGCTGCGTAAACAGCATCCTCATTTACCCATTGTTTTTACTTGTACCACCGTTGCGGGTTCCAACTATATTGAGCACAACTGGGGGGAGCAAGTCACTCACACCTATTTGCCACTGGACTTTCAATTGACAGTTGGTGCGTTCTTGACGCATTTTAATCCAGTATTGACCATGTCGGTTGAGATGGAGTGGTGGCCGAACCTTATCCGCCAGTCGCGCAACCAAGGCAGTCGAGTGATGCTGGTAAATGCCCGCATGACCGACAGATCAAAAAATCGTTATGCCAACATGTTAGGTCTTTTTACCTTTATGGTGTCAAAGGTGCATAAAATCCTGCCGCAAAGTGCGCTCAGTTATCAAGCTTTTCGCGAGTTGGGTGTACCATCTGAAAAACTGATGATGTGCGGTAATATTAAGTACGATTGGCTAGAAGTTAAACACGTCGACCCAACGCAAAAGCCCTCTCAGTTGACATGGATTGCGGGGAGCACGCATGACACCGAAGAAATAGCGGTGGTCGCAGCGCACAAACAGTTGTTACAGCAAAATCCAGCAGCTCAACTAATTATCGCACCACGTCATCCTGAAAGATTTGATGAAGTATGGCAGCTGCTGCAAGCAAGTGGGCTGAGCTGTCAGCGTTACTCGCTCGCGCCAACACTAACGGCAAATACGCAAGTGTATCTGCTCGATACGATGGGCAAACTATTTGCGTTTTATCGTGATGCCCATGTTGCCTTTATCGGTGGCTCGTTAGTTAAGCTCGGTGGTCACAACCCTGCCGAAGCCATTGTCCAAGGGGCTGCCGTCGTAATGGGAAGTAGTCGACGAAATTGTGAAGATATATGTGCGCCGCTGAGTCAAGCTGGTGCACTTGTTGAGGGTAACGAGCCACAGCAAATAGCCAGAGAAGTCATCGGCTTTTGGCAAAATAGTGCTGCAACAACACAACAAATACAGGCTGGGCAAGCTGCAATCGCAAAGCATAATGGCGCACTACACAAAACCACATTGCAAGTTTTATATCAGTTAAAGCAAGCGCAACGGCCAGTTCATAGTACCCGATTACATCCAATGGTGATCAGATAACAATGCAATACAGCAATATCCTTATTGTCCGACTCAGTGCTATTGGTGACATCGTGATGGCGTCAGGCCTTATTTCTGCACTAAAGGCACGTTACCCAGAAGCAAAACTGAGTTGGTTAGCAGAGCCTGCTGGCGCGACCTTGCTACAACAAAATCCATTGCTAGATGAGGTGATCCTATGGCCTCGTAATGAATGGCAAAAAGTGCGAAAAGCACAAGGGATCATAGCGCTACTTAAGCTAGTTAATAGCTTTAAAAAGCAGTTGGCTAGTCGACAATTTGACTTAGTGCTCGACGCCCAAGGACTCCTTAAAAGTGGCGTGCTAGCTTGGCTAAGTGGCGCTCAATATAAGGTTGGGATCAATAGTCGCGAGGGCAGTCAGTGGCTTATGAATAAGGTAGTGACCTCGCCTTGGTCTGCTGATATCAGCTCGGAATACAGAGCTGCAGCGAAATTTTTTGGTGCGCCAGAAGCGGCGTTTCAATACTCGCTCATTGCCTCGAATGAGACACAACAACATACAGAAGCACTGCTATTGGAGCATACTCAAGGCCAACCTTATGTGGTGTTTTGCCCGTTTACAACGAGAGCACAGAAACACTGGGTAGATGGGCATTGGCGTGAGTTGTATAAACAAGTAAATCAGTCTATTTGTGCGCATATTATTATATTGGGTGGACCAAGTGATATCGCTCATAGCGAGCGCTTAGAAAAACAGATGCCAGGGATCATTAATCTAACTGGGAAAACGACATTGCTTGAGTGCAGCGAGATCATTCGGGGGGCAAAAGGTGTGATTGGCGTTGATACTGGACTGACTCACATGGCGATGGCGCATCATACCCCGGTTATTGCATTGTTTGGTTCAACCTTACCGTATGAAAACACCTTCAATCCAAATGGTCGCGTGTTGAGCGATAAACTTGCTTGCTCACCATGCAAACGCCGGCCAACCTGTGAGGCTCGTTTTGATTGTATGGTGGGGCTCACGCCACAAAGAGTGTCAAGCGCACTGGGAGAAGTGCTATGAAAGTTCTGCATATTGAAGCGGGTCGTCACTTATATGGCGGCGCACAACAAGTGGTGTATTTAACCCAAGCGTTACAGCAAAAGGGCATTGAGAACGTACTGGTTTGCCCGCCTAATAGTGAAATGATTGCAGCCGTTGATAAGCAAGTTGTTGTGGAGCCTGTGAAAATGGCAGGCGATCTCGATGTCATGCAATGGTTGCGTTTACGAAAGACTATTGCCCATCATCGGCCTGATTGTGTTCATATTCACAGCCGTCGAGGGGTTGATACTTGGGGGTTACTTGCCGCGAAGTCGCTTAATGTTCCTGTTATTTTATCGAGACGAGTCGACAATACCGAGCCACGCTGGTGGTCAAAATTAAAATACCCAGCCTACGATAAAGTTATCGCTATCTCAGAGGGGATCCGCCAAGTATTACTCTCACAAGGTGTTGCCTCTGAGCAAGTAAAGTTAGTCCACAGTGCCGTCGATACCGAGCGCTTTGCACCAAATAGTGCGGAGCGGCAATGGCTGCTTGATGAGTTTGAACTACCACAAAATGCCTTGGTTGTGGCTAATTTTGCGCAGCTGATAGAGCGCAAAGGGCAAGATGTGATCATGCGTGCAGCCAAACAACTCATTGCTGAGCATCCTAATTTACGTGTATTACTGTTTGGCCGAGGGCCAAAGCTGCAACAGTATCAAGCGCGTATAGATGAACTGGGGCTGCAAAAAATTGTCCAGCTGGTGGGATTTCGACAAGACGTAGCGCGTATTTTACCGGCGGTTGATATTGTTGCACATCCAGCATCGATGGAAGGGTTAGGCGTAGCGTTATTACAAAGTAGCGCATCTGGCGTGCCTGTTGTGGGCTTTGCTGCCGGTGGCATTCCCGAAGCGGTTGCGCACAATGAAACCGGGTTACTCGCTCCGGTTGGTAATCAAGTTCAGTTTATCCAAGATCTTAATCGTTTATTGCAGGACCCGATTTTACGAGAACAAATGGGCCGTAAAGGCCGCGCTAAAATGTGCAGTGAATTTGCCATTGAGGTGATGGCGGAAGGTAACTTGTCGGTGTATAGAAGTGTGTTAACTGAGTTGGGAAGAGCGCCTTTAACCAGCCAATCACAGAAAGTGTGAGTTCCAATAAAGGTAATCACCAATGCGGCTTACTAGCTTGGTTCTTAGTGGGTTTACAGCAATATGCTGGGCAATGGTATGCCTATCTTCTGTGGATCTGAGCTGATGATAGTAATACGCGCTTTGCCAAATTCTGTGTTTAGCAGGTAAGCTATTCTGCCTTTTAATTCTCCAACAACCTTACCAAGTTGTGCATTTCCAAGCGTCAGTAAGCCATGAAAGTGATCTGGCATTAATACCAATTGAATTAATTCTCTAATCAATTTGAAGGGTGAAATAGCATATTAGCTTCGTTAAAAATTTCTCATTTAGAACAACTAAATAGCAAAATTTTTGCCTTGCTACTAAAGCTATTTCCCCGCTTCAAGATAGATCATTTACTTAATACAACTGGTATAACACCCATGTTTGCCAGCTGCACTTAAACTTTTTTCATTATGTGAGATAGATTGGCAAAACAATCGTGCCAGCCGATAATCCGTAAAATAGGGCGTGCGTTTATGGCAGTTAAACGTAATGAAGTATTCTGCGTACGGGATTGATATCCTGCCTTTTCTCAGGTTATTCCAGCTCATGTGCGTTCCTTGCAATTGAGAGATGAGTTTTAAAGATAAGTCCTTCGATTAAATCTATCGAGGTACACCTCGACCTACGTGATGGATGGTAGGTCGTGATTTATCACGATAGGTTTGCGACAAAACATTCACGACAACCAAGGTGAACCAAACACGCACATGTGCCGTTTAATTATTAATCGGTTAAACGAGGAGAGCATTATGCTTGCTGCCACACTCAAAGAGAAAATTGCTAATAAAGAACTTCATGCCATCGTGCTTAGCTACGCGGATTCAAATCACTACTTAGCTGGTGGTCAGGATGTTGATGGGAACTTGCATATCTTAATGCATGCCGAAGGTAAACTAACGCCGTTTAACTCGCTGCGAGAGGCCGAGACAAAGCTGGCGGAACTCGGCGCAACTCAAGCCTACCTCAGAGTTGAGTCCGCCTATGATGAAATTGGTCCAGAGGACTCTTCGGGAACGCATATCAGCAATATGGAGATCCGTCACTTAACTCCATCCGACATATCCGTTTAAACAAAAAGGCTTAAGCGCCCATTGGTGAGTGCTTAAGCCTTACAAGTTATCGAGTAGAGAGACCTTATTCTACTGAGAGTGTTATCGTTTTAGTTGCAACGGAAGCGGACTTTTCATCAACAACACTTAAACTTACCTGATAGTCGCCTGATGCTACAGGAGTGAATTGTAGGTTCGAGTCATGAGCTGCGGTACTGTCAATCACTTCACCAGACGGAGCAACCACCTTCCAAAAATAGGTCAAATTGCCTGCATTGCTGTCGCTATCTATAACCGTTGGAGTTATCCAAAGCGCTGCATCTGTTTTCAGTACACCTTGATAGTCCAGCGCCGTAATTACTGGAGCGCTATTTTGAACAGCACTTACTTTGATGAATGCCGCGACTACTAGTTCAACCTTGCCATCAGACACGATGCATTTCAGCACATAGTTGCCAGCTTCATCGAAGGTAATAGATGCGCGATTATCAGCATTATTGACCACTGCCGTGCTATTCTCAGGCTTCGTTTCAAGCGACCAGCGATAAGTGAGCGGATCGCCGTCTTTATCTTCTGCGGATACCACAAAAACTTTGGTTTCCCCTTCCGCAGCTGTAGATATTTGTGGGCTCATAGACGCTGTAGGTCCATAATTTTCAGGGTGGCTCTTTATCACGCCACTGGCAGTTTGGCTTAGCTCACCGTTACTTACCTCCACAAAATAACGGTAAGTCCCCTCTCCGTGAGGCGTAAAAATCACCGTGTCGGTATCTTCATTCGTAACGGAATAGGTCAAACCGGCTTCAAATGGCTTAAATGTCCAACTAAAGGAGAGTGTTCTTCCGCTTGTATCTCTACTTCGCTTGGCACTAAGCTCGATGGCTTCATTGATTTTGGTTGACTCCGGCGCGTCGACGAATACAAGTGGTTTGTTTGCTTCGCCTAATTTGGCCGTTAAGGTATGGGTTGCTTCACTTAAACGGCCCTGTTTGTCTTTAAGGCTAAAGCGGATTTTATATTGCCCTGCCTTATCTAATTGAAGCGAGGTGAGAAATCCATTTGGTGTTGCCATTGCGGCTTGGCTGCCGCTCGGTTTGCTGTCAAAACTCCAAAGCGGTGTTACAGCGCCTTGATACTGACTACCATCGCTTTTCAGCTCAACAAAAGTCATTGAGCTTAATGTAACCTCTGAAGGCGCTGAAATAACCGCTTTAAGAGCTGGTTGGTTATCTATAACGATGACTTTTTCTGATTTGCTATGTGACGATTTACCATCATAAACGGTTAAAGTAATGGTGTATTCACCCGCAAATTTAGAGGCGAAAGAGGCAAGGTTATTGTTAGGGCTTACCAATGTGTATTCATCAACATTAGCAGGTGCAGTAACTTGCCATTTATAACTGAGATTATCGCCGTCTGAGTCTGAGCTGTTGCTCGCATCTAACTGTAGATGCTCGTTGATGGCAATTTCCTGTTTTGTGAGTGTGAAGTCGGCGACAGGAGGTGTGTTCACACTTGGTGTAGTTTTTTCTTTTATACGGATCTCAAACTGTGTTGTCGATTCGTTACTACCTGACTTGATTGTTAGCCCTAGAATGTAAATACCTGCAACGTCAGCGGTAAAGTACGTTTGCTTAGCGTTGGGGTTAGAAAACTGAGCGTTACTGCCTTGGGGTTTGGCTTGCCACTGCCATGTTATTTCAGCATTTTCAGGGATCGCACTTCCCGTAGTGCTAAGCTGAATGACGTTGCCAGTCTCCCCAAAGGCACTTGCCTGAATTTTAGCGACTGGCTTAGTCGTGGTATCCGTTCCAGAATCTGTATTATCGTTATTTGAATCTGTGTTGCCGTTATTTGAATCCGTGTTGCCATTATTTCCATTTTTGCCGCTATCCTGATTGACTGGTGTAGTGTCACCGCCTGAACCGCCGCATCCTGCTAGTAATAGTGAACAACAAAGCATTGATGTTATTAAGTTTTTGTTCATTTAATTATCCTTTTAAGTACCTCAATTCGGAAATGTATCCTGATGTTCATAATATTTCCAGTTAAAATTTGTTCAGTGCAAAATTTAACTTGTTTAGGTTTTGAAGTTTCGACTATAATCGCCTTAAATTTCGAAACGAAACTTATTTAATGACTAAACGAAACACTCAACAGCGCAGACATACCATTCTTTCATGGGTGAATGAATACGGTGAAGTAAGCGTAGAATCACTCGCCGCTGAGTTTGAAACGTCAGAAGTTACGATTCGTAAGGATTTAACAGCACTAGAAAAAAGCGGCCTGTTACTACGCCGCTATGGCGGTGCGATAGCTCTTCCTAAGGAGATCACCGCATCAGGTAAAGACGAGCAAGACTCGGTACGTAAAACGGCCATTGCCAAAGCGGCCGCCGAGCTGATTAAAGATCACAATCGCATCATTATCGATAGCGGCAGAACCACTGAAACCCTAATTCCTGAGCTTGCACAAAAGCGTGGTTTAGTCGTGATGACCAATGCGATGAATATCGCTAATCGATTGTTATCGCTTGAAAATGAGCCAACTTTATTGATGACCGGCGGAACGTGGGATCCGCACTCAGAATCCTTTCAAGGGCAAGTAGCAGAGCAAGTACTGCAATCCTATGACTTTGATCAGCTTTTTATTGGTGCCGATGGCATTGATGTAGAGCGCGGCACAACCACATTCAACGAATTAATTGGGCTTAGCCGTGTGATGGCAAAGTCAGCCCGTGAAGTGATTGTGATGGTCGAATCCGACAAAATTGGCCGTAAAATTCCAAATTTAGAAATACCTTGGGCACAGATCACCACTTTGATCACCGACAACAACTTGGCCGATGACCTCCGCCAAGCGATCGAAGCGCGTGGTATACAACTTATCTGTGCTGAACTACACACAACGTGCAAATAATGGAGAGATTATGTGTGGAATCGTAGGCGCTGTTGCTGAGCGTCCAGTAAACAAAATTCTTATCGAAGGTCTAAAACGCCTTGAATACCGTGGTTATGACTCTGCGGGTGTCGCACTTTGCGAAGGCGGTGCACTCAACAGCGTGAAAGCCGTAGGTAAAGTGGTGAACCTAGAGTCAGCCCTTGAAAATGCCGAAGTAAAAGGTACTACCGGTATCGCGCACACGCGCTGGGCAACACACGGCGGCGTAACAGAAGCTAACGCGCACCCGCATATTTCTAACAGCGCAATTGCGCTGGTACACAACGGTATTATTGAAAACCACGAAGGTTTGCGCGCGGCATTAAAAGAAGACGGCTACGAGTTTTTATCTGACACCGACACCGAAGTGATGGTGCACCTGATCCATCAACTCAGACAGCAACACACTACATTACTCGCTGCCGTGCAAGCAGCGGTAAAACAGCTCGAAGGTGCATACGGTACGGTATTATTTGATAAAGCCAATCAAGATGAAATCATTGTGGCACGCTCTGGCAGCCCACTGGTGATCGGTCTTGGCCTTGGTGAAAACTTTATTGCCTCTGATCAGCTTGCGCTATTACCTGTAACCCGCAGCTTTATCTTCCTAGAAGAAGGCGATGTAGCACGCATTACTCGCGAAACGGTAGAAATCTTCGACATTAACGGCAATCCTGTAGAGCGCGAAGTGGTTGAGTCTAACATTACTCAGGATGCGTCGGGCAAAGGTGAATATCGCCACTACATGCTAAAAGAAATCTACGAGCAGCCAATGGCCGTACGTAATACACTTGAAGGCCGTTTAGACAACGATCGCGTCAGTATCGACGCATTTGGCGACAAAGCTAATGAAATCTTTAAAGATGTAAAACACGTTCAGATCATCGCATGTGGTACGTCTTACCACTCAGGCATGGTGGCGCGCTACTGGCTAGAGCAATTTGCAGGCGTAAGCTGTAACGTTGAAATTGCCTCAGAGTTTCGCTACCGCGACTCATTCGTGCATGAAAACAGCCTACTGGTAACCATTTCACAATCAGGCGAAACTGCAGACACGCTTGCGGCACTGCGTCTTGCCAAAGAGCAAGGCTATATGGCATCGATGACCATCTGTAACGTACCAGGCTCATCACTTGTACGTGAGTCAGATCTTGCCTTTATGACCAAAGCAGGCGCTGAAATTGGGGTGGCATCAACTAAAGCCTTTACGACTCAATTAGTCGGCTTATTGATGCTAACTGCGTCAATCGCGCAGGAAAAAGGCCGTGACCAAAGTGCAATCGTCAACGCTATCAAAACCCTGCCAACCAAGCTTGAAGAAACCTTAACGATGGCGGATGGTATTGAGCTACTTGCAGAAGAATTTGCCGACAAACATCACTCATTGTTCCTAGGCCGTGGTTCACAATACCCAATCGCAATGGAAGGCGCACTTAAGCTTAAAGAGATCTCCTACATCCACGCCGAAGCTTATGCGGCAGGCGAGCTAAAACACGGCCCGCTCGCGCTTATCGACGCAGACATGCCTATCATCGTCGTTGCACCAAACAACGAGCTGCTTGAAAAGCTCAAATCAAACGTTGAAGAAGTACGCGCACGCGGCGGTATCATCTATGTATTCGCGGACAAAGACTCAAACTTTGCCTCAGACGACACCATGCGAGTAATGAACGTCAACCACATAGAAAACATCATCGCCCCAGTGGTTTACACCATCCCACTACAGCTACTTTCATACTATGTAGCCGTGATCAAAGGCACCGATGTTGACCAACCGAGAAATCTGGCAAAGAGTGTAACGGTAGAATAAGAAAAGGCGCGCAAGCGCCTCAGATGTGGGATTAAAATAGAGTTTCATCACGTAAAATAAAGTTTCATCATTGAAAATATACTTTCATCATATAGCGGTATGGACTATGCTCAAAATACCATCAGTTGATATCGCTTTATCATGCCAGGAAATTTTAAAGGCCTCACCCAGTCTCAGATTAATAAGAGGATTAAAGAAGGGCGCGGTCAAGGTCTAGGTTGTAATTACAAACCCTTCATCTACACATGGGAAGTGTCCTCACTTGGCCGTTCTCATCGCATATTTGGTTACAAATCAAAGCGTATTCATCACCTTCTATCTGATTTAGAGTTAGCAGTGTTTCTGACTTTAGATTGGCTTCCTCAGGTTTATGATATACGTGAGCAGTTTCCTTTGCGTGTTGACGACACTGTGCGTATCGCTAGCTGCAATGGTATATCACATCGCAAATTCAAGGGCGTGCATCAGGTTTTAACTTCCGACTTCTTAGTTGATTTTGACGACCCAGATAAGCCACAGATGGCCTTTCAAGCCAAATATAGTTCAGATTTAAAAAAGCCAGGCACCATAGAGCGCTTAGCGCTCGAGCAAAAGTATTGGGAAGAGAAAGAAATTCCATGGGCTATTATCACTGAGTTAGACATTTCTAAAATAGTGTTTATTAACATTCAATGGCTATACCCTGCTCAATCTGAAGAGTTGGACCCTGAGGTACTTCAAAATTACTTCGACCTATTTGTTTATGCCTTTTCTAAAAAACCTAATGCACTTATGACCGAAGTTGCGCAAAGCCTAGATGTCGCTTATGACAGTGAACCTGGAGAGTCGCTCTACTGGCTAAGAAACCTCTTAGCCCGACATTATTTTCTTTTCGACTTACGCCTTCACTATCGAAAAGTCAAAGCTTCAATGCTGACTTTGAACAACCATGATGAAGGTAAAGAGGAGGTTATACATGTTCCCGGTTAATCAAGTCTTTCAGCTAGAGGATAGACGTTTACGGCTGCTTTGGTGTGCTAAGGATACGGTGTTTTGGATTGATATAGATGATAACAAGGCTTGGCCTCAATCAATTACAATCGAAGACATAGAATCGCAACTCATTAGCCGTGATTTAATAAGAATTGATGATCCATGTGTTGAGTCGACACTGAGGGAGGTCGATGAAGGGAGTGTACATTGGGAGAAAAGAGAGAACGCATGGAATGCTATTAAAGATGAAATCGATAATCCTGAACTGTTTTATTCAGCACAAAGAGGTAAAGCTGTTCGAAGGATCATGGAGCGCAGTGGCATCACTCATCAAACAGCCAACCGTTTAATCCGACGGTATTGGCAAAGGGGAATGTGTAAAAACGCGCTTCTTCCAGATTATAACAAATCAGGAGGAGCGGGTAAGAAACGCAATCCAAATAACAAAAAGCTTGGTCGGCCGCGTTCAACTCGGTCTGGTATAGGAAGCAATATCACCCCCGATTACGAGCGAATTTTTCGCCAAGTCATAGAGGCTAAGTTACTCAATCAAAAATACAAGTCAGTTACTGATGCTCACGCAAGTGCTTTGAACTTAATTAAAGCTACTAACCCAAACCTTACCCCTTTTGATGTGCCTACAGTTGAGCAGTTTCGATATTTTTATAAAAGAGAATACGATGATGTAACTGTTCTTAAAAAACAAACACACCCAACCGAGTTTGCTAAAGATAAAAGGCCAATTATGGGCACTTCAACAGCCGACACGTTGGGGCCAGGTTACCGCTATCAGATCGACGCGACAATTGGTGATATTTATCTGCTGGCTGAGCATGATAGGAGCAAAATTGTTGGCCGCCCAGTCGTGTATGTTGTTAAGGATGTTTTCAGTCGTATGATTACGGGTCTTTATGTTGGCTTTGAGGGGCCTTCTTGGGTCAGCGCTATGATGGCGTTAGCTAATACGATTGAAAACAAAGTTGAGTATTGCCGCCAGTTCGATGTTGAAATCAACGAATCAGATTGGGCTGTTCAAGGCTTACCAGATGTAATTTTGGCTGATAAGGGTGAGTTGAATGGCACCAAAGCTCATGCTCTTTGTGAGGCATTTGCAGTGGAAATAGCAAATGCCCCAGCCAGAAGAGGAGACGCAAAGGGGATTGTTGAACGATATTTTCGTACTGTACAAGATCAGTTTAAACCCTATGTGGCGGGTGTAGTGGAGCCTGAGTTGAGCAAAAAGCGAGGGGGGCATGATTATCGCCAAGACGCTACTATGACATTGAGTAAGTTTACAGAGATGATCATATACTCTGTACTGTGGCATAACAATCACCAAACATTGAGCAAATATGATAGATGCGAATCTATGCCAACACACATTCCTGCTGTTCCAATTCATCTTTGGAACTGGGGTATAGCCAACCTAACAGGTAAGCTCAGAACCGCGCCTAAAGATCTTGTTAGAGTAAACCTCATGCCACACGATGTGGCGACCCTGTCAGACGTAGGATTTTGCTTATTCGGTTGTTTCTATACTTGTAGTGAAGCTCTTAAGCTTGGTTGGTTCCATAGAATGGATGGAGCAAGGCCTGAAAAAGTTTTGGTTTCCTACGATCCACGGAATGCTGAACGAATTTATCTAAGACCAAATAATAGCCTTAAAGATTACTGGGTGTGTGAGTTAACTGAGCGCAGTCGGCGTTTTCGGGGAATGACTTTTTGGGACGTTTGGGCTATCACTCGTGAGGAGCGCAAAGCTGATGCTGACGCAAAGTTGGGCTCTGCTTTTACTAAGGGAGAACTACTTGAAAAGGTTGAGTCGATCTCTGCTAAAGCGGAGTTAGCAAAGCCTGATAAACAAGGGTTAAGTCAGAAGGACCTTGGAATGCAAATTAGAAACAATAAACAGGCCGAAAAAGCGCAAGAAAGACAAAGAACAGCATTCAAGCTTGGTTCAACTAAAGTTGATAAGTCTCAGGGTAAAGTCATTCCGTTCAACGGAGAAAGTGAAGAAGACTATGCATTTCCAGATATGAGCAACCTTTTGTTCGAGGATGACGATGAGCCAAAGTAGCTTTAATGGAATACCGGAAGCAGTTTATGATGATCCAGGTTTAGATGAGTACAAAAACAACCCATTAGTGTCGTGTTTGCCTCCATTGTATTCAGTTAAAGAAGTCATATCTAAGCTACGCGGTAAGCCGCACTTTGATACTTCAGAAATACAGCTAGACGGCCGTACTCGAGTCCATGCAATAGCCCGTATATTGAGGTCTTTTTTCCAACCACTAAACCATCATCTGGAACTGGAGATAAAAATTTCGCTAATGCTTCGACAGGGCTACTTAGGTCGAAACCCTGCTGACGGTAGTTATTATTCTCACTTACAGAACGGCTTTCAAAGAGTAATACAAGAAGATATTGAGGCATATGCTTTTGGTGACGTAGATTCAACTGCAACGAGTCTCTCTCTATTTGGGTGCTCTGGATGTGGCAAGACTGAAGCCCTAAAAAGGGTGCTAAAAATGTATCGACAGGCTATTCACCATCCTGAATACAATATTACGCAGCTAACCTACTTGCGCCTAGACTGTCCTGCTGATGGAGATTTGGTTGAGTTGTGCTTGAGTTTTTTTAGTGCCGTTGATAAGAAACTTGGGACTCGCTATAGCGTTACTCATGGAAAAAAGAAGTTGGGGCCTACGCGTTTAATGGGTCACATGGCACAGGTTGCCAATATCCATGCTTTGGGACTTTTGATCATTGATGAGGTGCAAAACTTAAATGAAGCACGCTCTGGCGGTGCTGAGAAAATGCATAATTTTTTCGTTTCTTTGGTGAACATTATTGGGGTTCCAGTTATTCAAGTTGGCACTCATCGAGCGAGCAAATTTTTTAGTAGGACTTTCAGGAATGCTCGTCGTATATCTGGCTTTGGTAGTCTCTTATGGGACAGGTTACCCAAAGATACTCAGTGGAATATATTACTTGAAAAGTTATGGCAATATCAGTGGCTGCAAAAAGCAGAGCCTATTACTGAAGAGCTTGAGGAAACAATGTATGACTTGACTCAAGGAGTTATGGATATAGTCATAAAGTTATTCGCACTTGCTCAAGTTCGCGCCATAGTTACAGGAGCAGAACGAATCACACCACTGTTACTACAGCGTGTTTACAAAGACGAGCTAAAGCCTGTTCATCCAATGCTTGCTGCCTTGAGGAGTGGCCGTGCTGATCTCATTGAAAAGTATGACGACTTGATGATGCCAGAAATAGAAGCAAACATGCTTAGTATGGTTGCTTCTTTGGAAGAGGAAATTGAGCAAAAACCTGAACCTGTTAGAGGTTCAGACAAAGTTAAAAAGCTTTTGGCGCTCATGGAACAGATGGAAATACCATTGGATATAGCGATTCCAATGGTTGACCGTGTGGTGGCTGAGTACCCAGATCTACCAATAACCGCCTTGGTGCATAAAGTCACAGAATATCAGGTGAGAAAGCCAAATTTAGAGAGTAAGCCAAATAAGATAAAGCGTTCGGAGTGGATAAACTTACCGTCAGGTGATGTAAGACGGATCTATGCTGAGGTTGAAGATGACAAAGTTTATGAAGGGTTGAAAAAGCGAGGACTTGTCTTCGATTTGAAAGCCCTATATGCCAAGGAAAGTTAATAGGATGGTTGGTTACTGCCCTAATCCGTATCCTGATGAGTTGCTATACAGCTTGTTGGCACGATGCAGAGTACACCTTGGTATCGCGGATCAGAAAGTCTTTTTAAGAATGTACTTTTCTGATGATAAGGTAACCGCTGTACCAGATTTACCCTCACATTTAATTGATTTGGTTTCTAATAGCTCCAGTTTAAAGAAGTTGGGAATCGAGGAACTAATATACAAACATACTTTGTTACCATTATTTATACCGTTCATTCCAAGTGATAGGAAGTCGCTTTTAATTGAAACTATGAAAGAGAACCATGGCGAAAGTCTTCATGTAAGGTCAGGGATTAGTGCTGGTAGAATCAAACCACCTAGATGGTTTCGCATTTGTCCTATTTGTTTGAAGGATATGAAAGAGACGTTAGGTGAGTTCTATTGGCCTAGGCTTTGGCAAGTAAGAGGTGTTGAAATCTGCTTGAATCATAATTGTAAGCTATTGGATTCGAAAGTACCTTTTCGATCTCAGCATCGACATGAGTTTACACCTGCAACTCCGGATATATGCGCAAATCAAATTAAGAAAGTATCTGTATTACCTGCGCATGGATTAGTTATCTATTTTATTAAACAGCTACTGCAACTAGGCGATATTCCATCTCCAAATTATATGCAATGGAGTCACTTTTATCATGATTTGGCTCAAACAGTAAATGCGCGCAAAGGTGAATATATCAACCATGAATTATTGGTGAATCGTTTTACTCGTCATTTTTCAACTGACTATTTAAAAAATTACGGACTCATAGACGCCAATAGGAGTTTACATTGGCTAAAATCGCTTTTCAGAAAGCATAGAAAGTCGTTTAGCTACCTTGAACATATACTTGCGTGGGTCGCATTCAGTCCTACAGACTCGATAACAGAGATCATCGATGCTGTAAATCAAGAACCTGCTGAAAAAATCCATGCTGTAAATCAAGTTAAGTTTTGCCCTTTAGATGAACGAAAAAGAAACCGGTCAATTTGGGTTAATGTACTTAGTAAAAGCAAGAACGGTATCAAGTTCCATCGTAATAATGGATATGGAGGCCTTTATGCTTGGCTATTTCGATATGATAGAGAGTGGCTAACTGAAATAAATAAGAAGTATCACCTCCCTAAAGAAAACCACAGCTGTACCGATTGGCGAGATCGTGACCGTAAGTTAGTACGTAGGCTGCTTAAAATTAAAAATAAAGCGCAGAGCATTTCTGGAATACCGAGGATGAGTCGGAATTGGTTTTTGCTGAAGCTGCCACATAGAGCGTCAGTCGAAAATCACATTGATAAGCTCAATTTGTGCAGATGCTTTTTTGAAAGATACACCGAGACTATTCCTGAATACCAGATCAGGCGGGTTATGGAGCGCTTGGTTTCATCTAGGCAAACTGGTACTTATGGTTCCCGCTGGGAGCTGGAAAGAGCATGTGGCCTCGATAGAAAAAAATTACCAGAACTCACCGAGCAGTTTTTATCATGGATAGAAGTAAAGAGACATGCAAATAATTTTTAAGCAAATTCCTCAGAAGGCAAAATTGTTGGCAATCGGTAACCTTTATCGCCCCAACATTCATGGTAGCCAGTGGAAAATAGGTAGTACAATTAGACTAGAAGATGGCAGTGATAAAGATATTTCTCTTGGCATTGAGGCTTTATGTTTACTAGGTATAGGGCGTAAGTTTGTCCAGCGAGATGACAAGCCTTACGAAACCATGACATTTAGTCGTCCTATCACCCTTCCACCCGTTGAATCTTGGTTGGAGAGACCATTAGGGTTATGTGGCCGAATGCCCAAAAAGTATTGTCATGTCCCAGAAGTTGCCAATCAGAAATGTTTTGTTTTTGAGAGTGATGGTTGGATAGTATGGCTACCTAAATTTGAGTTGGCGAGAAAGTTGTTTTTCCATACGAATAAATTGGCAAGTGCCGCGTGTGTTCCTAATGGTCTAGAGATGCTTTTCAATGTAGAGGAAGACGAAGAGTCGGGTGAAACCAGGATCAGTACGATGCCAAAAACAGGGATATCTGCAAAGTTGATAGCTCAGGGGGGCTATCGAAATCTGTTCTCTTGGCTACTGCTAAACCCTGGTATAAAAAAGTCCTATGAATCTATTTGGCAATGTCTCAACCGTGAGAGCAAAGTTACTCCAGGGTATTCTCGCTGGCAATTTAATTTTGAACCACCTTATGAAATAGGTGGGGTCTCAATTGATGTTATTGGACCATACGATCGAGAGTCCAATGAGCTGCTTGTATGGGAAATTGCATCCATTCCAAAGTTACCTAACTCCGTTTCTAATAAAGTTCAGTTTTTCCATCCTAGCATAAAGAGGCCAGTAACCAATGAGCGAGGTCCTGGTGGAAAACGTCTTAGAAAAAATGATGGCATTGAAGTAGACCTTGAAGAAGAGTCTGATGAAGATAAGCAACATGATTTGATTCAATTGCCGCTTGAAGGACTTGGCTATAGTCACCCTATCGAAGCGAGATTAGGGTACAGCGGTGAAAGCAAGGGGCGCACAGGAAAAAAGAGTTTGGTAGTAAGTGATGGAGATGCAGAGTCTACCGATACTAGCCTTGGTGAAGATGTGACTGGTGGTACAGGAACACCAGGGGACATAGATCAATTAGATGATGGAGACAATCCAACACAGGAGCAAAGAGATCGATTTCTGTTATTTATTGAGATAATCAAACGCGTCTCAGATTATCCATCAATTCACTTTGAGGGAATGAAAATCGCACCATTACCTAAGGTTAATAGATGTACGCTTCATGCACTTAATGATGGAACTCCACGGCATTACATGTTAGCTAAATTAATCATAGATGATGGGCGCGTAAGATATGCATTAGAAATAGATACCTCTGACAGAGACTCTCTATCGACGAAAGTTTTTGAAATCAAAGCAGGAGTTAGCCATAAAGATTGTATAGAGAAGATACTCCTGATGGTTGTCAAGAAATCCATTCATTGGCCTGACAAATCATTCTTCAACAAATATACCCTTATGAATTCTGAAGTTGCTCATCCCCGCAGCGGGAATAATCAATTTTCTGAGGAGCAGCTAGAAAAGTGGAAGCATCGTTTATTAAAAGAACTAGAGAAATAGCCGATTAGTAGTTTACTGTTTATATATACAGTTTTTAGAGAAAATAGACTATATTTCCGTTACTGGAGTATTTTTCCAGGCGTATTTCTTTTATCTGGCTATCATATCCAGTAGAATAATTTTTATCTGGAGAATTTGTCCAGCAATAGGATGATGATGAATTTACCAACAAATAATAAAAGACCTACTCTTGCATTTAGTGGACATGAAACTTTCCCTCTCCGCCAAATGTGGCTAAAGAAAGTTGTTGATATTGCGGACAATAACGGAGATATCTTAAAGAAAAGTTTCTCAGATGCAAGATTAATTGCCGAGTTAGGTGTAGGAAAAAACATGCTTGCCTCAATGAGGCATTGGGCGCATTGCTGTGAAGTAATTCAAGAAAAATCAAATGGCTATGTATCAGTTTCTGATTTTGGAAGTAAAATTTTTGGCTTGCAAGGGTTAGATCCGTATTCTGAACACCCTACTACAACTTGGTTAGTTCACTGGAAGCTGGCTCAACGCGAATCAAAAGCTACAACGCTCTACTGGGTGTTTAACCGTATTAATACGCCCACCTTTTCAAAACAAGAGTTACAAGAACAACTCGTGTCTATGTGTGAAAAAGAATCAAAAGTTGTCTCACTCACGTCATTAAGCAAAGACATAGACACTAATTTACGAGGTTATGTATCAAGAGCTGGCAACAAACATGAAGATGCCGCAGACCCTATATTTTCGGAACTGAACTTGTTGAGCAATGACAAGCCTGGACACTACTCATTTAATCGAGGCGCGAAGCCTTCACTCAATAAAGCTGCATTTACTTATGCACTTCTAGAATATTGGGGGCGTTCTAAAGAGATTTCTAATACAATTTCATTAGATGAGGTTGTGTATGGAGATTCTTCTCCAGGAAAGGTGTTTAAACTAGATGAAGACTCCGTTATAGAGAGGTTACTTGAATTAGAACAATTAACAAGTGGCCGAATAAAATGGACGGATACAGCGGGAATCAAGCAGTTATCAAAAACTGATTTTGACTTTGAGGCACTGATGGGAGAAATGTTGAGGAAAGCGTATGACTGATAAACTTAGTGATGTAGTTAAGATATCGCCGTATTATCAGCGATCGGTTTTAATAAATAGTGACCTTGACAGCTCAGATGCGATTTCGGGTTATGTTTGTCATGAGACAGCCAAAAAACTGTTAGAGAGCATGGCCACCCAAATAACTCACAGTAATCAAAGAGCCTTTACGTGGACAGGCCCTTTTGGAACAGGTAAATCAATTTTATCATTGGCGTTGGCTTCTGCAATTGGTAGTTGTGAAAAGCAAAGGGTTGATGCATGTAATAGACTTGAAACTCAAGATATCAAAGAGTTTGATAATGCATTTCCTGTAACGGATAAAGGCTGGCTTGTTTTACCTATTGTTGGGACAAATGCTTCTGCATCAAAAGTGCTGTCAGAAACACTTAATAAAATAACAGGTGTTCAATCTTCTTCATCTAGAGAGCTTTTACAAAATTTATCTGACTTATCAGACTCATCAAAATATGATGGTGTTTTAATCGTTATAGATGAAATGGGTAAGTTTTTAGAGTCGTCTGAATCTGCAGGCGATGATATTTTCTTTTTTCAAGAGCTTGCCGAGCTGTCATCTCGTGTGACAGGGAATTGTGTTTTAATTGGGATCTTGCACCAAGCTTTCAAGCAATATGCAAGAACACAAAAGCTGGCTGAGAAGACGCAAAATGATTGGGCAAAAGTTCAGGGGCGTTTCGTCGATTTGCCCTTTGTGACGTCTGCCGATGAAGTCGTTAAGCTTATTGGCAACGCAATACATGCACCAGTAGAGATACAGCCTGAAGGCTTATTAAGTGAATTAGTATGTAAAGAACTGAACAAAAGAAGACCCGCTGTCAGTGATAGCTTAGCTGAAGCTCTTTCATCATGCTGGCCTCTTCACCCAATAACAACCTTGTTATTAGGCCCTGTATCAAAAAGACAGTTTGGACAAAACGAAAGAAGTATTTTCGGTTTTTTAGGCTCTTTGGAGCCCTATGGCTTCCAAGAATTCTTGAGGGTAACAGAAGCAACATCTCAACATAGTTATACACCTGAGCATTACTGGGACTATTTGAAAGCAAACGTCGAGCCAGCGATCATATCATCTTTGGATAGCCATAGATGGAGTATTGCCGTAGAAGCATTGGAACGTGTAGAAGCAAAAGGTGAGCATTTTCATGCCTCTTTACTAAAAAGTATTGCAATCATTGACTTGTTTAAGAATGGGTCTGGATTGGCTGCTGATAATACTCTTTTGTACACCATTTATCCTGATGTTAAGCCCAGTAAGATTGATTCAGCTTTAAGCGAGCTTTCATCTTGGAAGGTGATTGTTTACAGGAAGTTTAACAGTGCTTGGTCCATTTTTGAGGGCAGCGATTTTGATATTGAGGCTGCTATTACTCAAGAGATAAAGAATGCACCATCACTGGAGGCGAAAAAGGCCTCGGAGATGGCTCGTTTTTATCCGATCATCGCGAAAAGGCATCTATACCAGACTGGAACATCACGTTGGATGGGTATGGCTATTTGTGACTCGAACAGCCTTATTCAATATATAAAGAATTACAAACCTTCTTCTGGGGAGTTTGGACAGTTCATTTTCTTGATAGACTCGGATAATAAAAGCTTGGCAAAATTATCCTGCAAAGTTTCAGAACTGAAAGAGTCAAAAGAGTTTATATTTGCATTGGGTGTACCTGATAGAAGAAAAGAGATTCTGGAACTTTCTAGAGAAGTTATAGCATTGGGTGAAGTCAATAAGCGACCTGAGTTAGCTGGAGACCCAGTAGCTAGAAAAGAGGTAGAGTCCAGGTTATCAGCAGTCCGAAACTCGCTCGAAACGGAATTGTCTCATGCGACAGAAAATACGACATGGGTGCACGAAGGGAAAGCTATTAAAAATGGTGAAGGTAACCTGTCTAAATTAGCATCGACTTTTGCTGATACGCTCTATTCCAATACGCCAAGAATACATAGTGAGCTAGTTAACAGAGATAATTTGTCCACAAGTAGCGTAAAAGCTCGTAAAGACCTTATGTATAGGATGCTTTCAAGTGAACAGCAAGAGAGCCTTAGCATTGACGGCTTTCCTGCAGAAAAAGGTTTATATCTGACCTGTTTACTTGCTACTGGTATACATAAAAGAGAGCCGAGCTCTGAGTTTTGGTGCCTTAGCGAACCTAATGCAGATGACAGAAACCTACTTCCAGCATGGAATGCTGCAATTGAAATGGTAACGAACAAAAGCAACTCCGTCTCGTGTGATGATATTTATAAGTTATGGGCTGCTCCTCCATATGGTATTAAATCGGGCTTAATGCCAATTCTTCTTTGGGCACTTATTTTATCGAATAAAGATAAGTTGGCTTTGTATAAAGAGGGTTATTACTTACCAGACCCAACGGATTTAGATATTGATGTAAGTTTGCAGAATATCAGTAAATTCGAGCTTAAGGGTATTGAGCTTACAGAAGAACGCTTAGAGTTACTCAATGCAATTACTGATGTGATACAAGAATTTATAGGTGCACACCCCTTGAATGATGCTTTGAGTGTTGCAAAAGGGCTTGTGCGCATAGTGTATGGTTTACCAGGTTGGGTAAAAAAAACAAGGAAGCTATCTCTAAAAACAATGAGGTTCAGAGATTGTATCTTGCAAGCTTCTGATCCACATAAAGTCTTATTTCATGAATTGCAAGGGATATTCAAAACTTCCACTGTAGATGAATTAGTAGAAGCTCTGCGAGACTCGCTCTCTGAGCTAACCACTATGCATCATAAGCTAATGGCAGAGTTATTGGATTTATTGTGCGGTCAATTAAATATCAAGCACAATGAGTTTGATAAGTTACGGACTAGAGCACTTAATGTAAAAGATACTGGAAAACCGTTAGTTAACGCATTTATTAACCGTTTAGTAGAAAACGATGGTTCAAACAAAGCTATTCTGGAAATTTATGGCCAGTTAATCGCGAAGTCTTCTGACGACTGGAATGACTATGATGTGCAAGAAGCTAAAAACAAACTTGCAGTTATGTCGAGAGAGTTTAGAGAGCTTGAGGTGATCGCCTCTGTAAATAAAAGGGATTCGTCACGTGAAGCGTTAGCAATCGTTTACGGTTCTTCTTCAGATCGAGACTTTGTGACACGTTTCGATGTATTTGCTGAAGAAGCGCCCAAATGCAGAGAGTTATCTGATGAATTTGTTAAAACATTATCTGGCTCTGAGTTAAGCAAAGATGCACAACTCGCTGTATTAGCTCAAGCGCTTGAAGCGTTAAAGGCAGGAGATAATCATGGCTAGCAGACATGTACTAGGTTTATCCGGCGGAAAAGATAGCGCTGCACTGGCTATTTATATGAATCTTTATTATCCAGAATTAGATATTGAATACTTTTTTACTGATACCGGAAAAGAGCTGCCTGAGGTATATGCGTATCTAGGTAAACTAGAAGGGTTCTTAGGTAAACGGATCAAGCGGCTTAATGCAGAAAGAGGTTTTGACTTTTGGTTGGAAGAATACGGCAACTTTTTACCTTCTGCTCAAACAAGGTGGTGTACAAAACAACTAAAATTACTTCCATTTAAGCGCTGGGTGAATACAATGTTAAGTAAAGGTGATGTTGTATACAGTTATGTTGCAATAAGAGCAGATGAAGAGCACCGAGAAGGTTATACATCACATCACCCAAATTTAAAGATTGAAATGCCGTTTAGAACGGATAACTACAATAAAGCTGCGGTTTTTGATTTACTCGAATCTTCAGGATTGGGAATTCCAAAATACTATGAGTGGCGCTCTAGAAGTGGTTGTACTTTTTGCTTTTTCCAGCAAAAAATAGAGTGGGTGAATCTAAAGGAGCGACACCCCGAAGCATTTGAAGAAGCAAAAGCATATGAAAAAAAAGCGATAGAGAACCAGTCTCCATTTTTATGGAGCCAGGGAGAGTCTTTAGAAGATCTAGAAAAACCACAGCGAATAGCACAAATCAAATCTGACTACGAAGCTAGGAAGATGCGCGAGAAAAAGAACAAACCGGTGAATCCACTACATGTAGGTTTAGAACTGGATATGGATGAATTGTATTTTGCAGATGAGGGTAATGGAGCTTGTAACATCTGCCATAAATAATTAAGGATTTATGAGTGTTTAGAATATCTGCAAGAACTGTTTTGGAGCTTGGCTCGGAATTAATTAGTTCAGACATTATTGCATTCTATGAGCTTATTAAGAATGCTCTAGATGCTGGTTCCAAAACAGGAGCTACCATTCACTTTAATATAATACTAAGGAAGAACTCCTTCCTCAGTATTATAGACAAGTTATCGAGTAAGAAGCCTATTAACTTGGGAAAGGTGAAGGGCTTGGTATATGAGCAGCTAAACCAAGATGCTGATCCTTCCACTCTTAAGCACGCTAAGTCAATTGTTGAGCAATCATCAAATAAAGTTGAGATGATAGAAGCAATCAAAATGATATATGGGCTTAATAATATTGTGGTGAGTGATGAAGGGTCAGGCATGACAAGCCAAGAACTTCAGGACAACTTCCTTGTGATCGGCACAAGTTCGAGAAAGAAGGGTGTCGACAAAGCTATTAAAGATGGCACTTCATCACCATACCTTGGTGAGAAAGGTATTGGACGTCTGTCCGCTATGAGGTTGGGCTCTAAACTAAAAGTTGTTACAAAATCAAAACATGATAAAGCCGCCAATATATTACAAGTCGATTGGGATTCGTTTGATGATCCGGAAAAGTTGATCTCAGACGTTGATGTGAATGTTGTTTTTAGTGATTGTAATGAAGGGATTGTTGCTTCTGGAACAAAATTAATTATCAGTGGATTGTCAGAAGATTGGACTCATAAACGACTTAAAGATCTGGTGAACTACGACTTTGCTAGGTTAACAGATCCTTTTGAAAACCAATCTAAAAGGCCGCGTATAGTAATTTATTGGAATGGAGAAAGGGAATCTATTCCAAGGATGCCACAAGAGTTACTACAGTCTGCTCACGCGAGTTTAAAAGTTGATTATGATATTTTAGATGATAAGCCTATCTGTTCATATCAAATAACGATGAATAACTTAGGCTATGATCACCCTGTAGAGTATCGAAGTGGTGTAGTAGCAAAAGAAGATTTGCTCGGACTAGTTGGTACATCGGAGGACATACACGAATCTGCGCTAGTTGATGTGGGTCCCTTTAAATTTGAAGCTTATTGGTTTAATAGACAAAGGATAGGAGGGCTCGAATCTATAGGAGATCGTGAGCAAGTCAAAAAGGCGCAGCGAAAATGGTCCAGTCTAATGCTATTTAGAGATGGTTTTCGAGTTTTTCCCTATGGGGATGAAGGTGATGATTGGCTTAAATTAGATCGTAAAGCCATGGCGAGGTCAGGATATACTCTTAACAAATCACAATTCATAGGGCGCTGTAAAGTCAGCAGGACAAAAAACCCTTACTTACTCGATCAGACCAATAGAGAAGGACTTAGAGAAAACCAGAGTAGCTTTGCGTTGATTAACATCCTCCAAATGTTGATACAGGAATATCTTTTCTCTTCTATGAGAGAAGTTGACAAGCAGTACAAGAATCAAAAAGTAAAAATAAAAAGTGCTGAAACTGAATTAGACACTTTAGTAAAGAGGACTAAAGGCTCGCTGAGAGTTTTAAAAAGAAATAAAGATGAAGCTGTGATTGCTGCATCAGAAGATATTGAACAAGCTTTATTTTCATATTCAGACATAGTTAAAAAATACAGAGATCGAATTACAGAAGTAGAACAAGAAACTCGTCAAATGACAGAGATGGCAGGGATTGGTTTGATGGTTGAAGTTGTTGCACATGAGTTGGCTAGAGCATCTGAAAATGCACTTATTAACTTAAATGTATTATCCAAAGACAAAGATCCAGAAGAGATAGAAAGGAAGCTAGCATCTCTTAAGGCACAAATGAAAACGCTGCTTAAGCGTTTGAAGGTGCTTGATGAAATAAGTATTCCCGGTAGGCAGAGAAAAGAAACTGTGGGCATAATTTCTTTGGTGGATGGAGTTGTTGAAGGCCACCAAAGTCTATTTGAACGTGAAGGGATTCTAGTCAATGTTGTGAAGCCTGTGCAAGAGATAAAGACACAAGCGGTGAAAGGAATGTTAGTACAAATCCTAGAAAATCTCATATCTAATGCAAAATACTGGATGCTGACAAGAAAAAATACAGAGAAATCTTCGACATATATACCGTGTATTACAATAGAGATCAAAGAGTCACCTCTATCTATACGTTTCTCTGATAATGGAAGGGGCATTTCGCCAGAAAATTATAATCGAATATTTCAACCATTCTTTTCTCTTAAAGAAAAGTCAAAGCGAAGAGGTTTGGGTCTATATGTGGCATCTGAGTGCGCAGAATATAATAATGCAGTTCTGTATTTAGACACGGATTGTAAAAATGAAGATGGGCGTTTGAATACATTTGTATTAGAGCTAGAGGGAGATAAGTAAAGTGCTCGCAGATTTGATAAAACAAAATGGAATTACAAAGGCCTGTATTGTTGATGACGCTAACGATAATGTTCCGGTATTAAATGACCTGACAAACTTATCTCATGAGTGGAACAATTTGTTAGATGACATTCCTCTAAATAATGAATTGGTACTTGCAATTTCAGAGGGAAAAAAAGGCTTTGATATTGATAGTTTTTCAGCTGATGATGCTGATGATGAGTTTGTCAAAATATTATGGTCTCTTAGAACAAAATTCCCAACAGAGCTCTCAGAACTGTTTAATGCATATGAGAGTACAAAGTTAGCAGACTCAAGATATGTTCAAACGCTAAAAGATATTTTGGAAGAAAGTGGCTTTGAGGTTACCACTGCTGGGAGGGATTTTAACTTAGCTGTCGAAGAGGCCGATATAATCTTTATCGATTTATTTCTTCATTTGGACCAAACAGAAGATAACCTTAAGTACTCGATCAATATTTTGAAGGATATAGTGAGAAAAAGGATTGATAACCCCCCGATTATAGTACTAATTTCAAGAAGTAATAGACTTCTCGAACATGGAAGGCGATTTCGAGATGAGTGTGGGTTAATTGAATCGGGGTTTCGTATATACAAAAAAGTAGATTTAGAAGATAAAAATAAACTTATATTTTGTATAAAAAAACTATTAGAGCATTACAAGGATTCGATTAAAGTTTTAAGGTTTTTGAATGCTTGGGAGAGGCATGCTACTAATGCTGTCAGTGAGACCGTATCTAGCCTGAAGAAGCTAGATCTACTTGATCATAATATGGTTCATAATTTATTACTCGATGAGGAGGGGCAGTCAAGTTCTTCCTATTTTATGGACTTATTTGACTCGGTGCTTTTACATAACTTCGAATCTCAAGCTGATATAGTGAACTCTGCGCAAGAGTTGAATCAGATTGACTTCAGCCTAACCCCTACAATACAAGGTTTACAAAAGGCACCGTTACAAGAGTTAGTTTTTAAAAGTATATTCATGGGTTCGGAAAGGTGCAAACTTAATGATAAAGACTCTATTGAGTTAGGAGATATCTATAAGCTAGCAAGTGCCAAAAGTGATGAAAATGACTTTTTACAGTTAGAAACGGAAAGCGATAATGTTTGGTTAGTAATTACTCCCTCTTGCGACTTGATGCGCACAGGAATTAAAAACATAGGTTTGTTGAAAGGCACACTGAGTAAAGTTAGCTATGACAATTGGTCTTCAGATACTAAATCTAATACACCAGTTATTTATGTGGACAGTGATTTTTACTCCATAAGGTGGGATATAAAGTCATTTATGACATACCCGAAGACTCACTTGAAAAAGCTGCTTAATAACGATGTGTTTTATCGCACAGCAAAAATGAGAGAAGTAAATGCCCTTGGATTACAACAAAGCTTCACAGCTGACTACAGTCGTGTTGGGCAAAGGGCTATTTTGCCTCCTGTTTTCAAAGTCTCTATTCAGCTTGCTTACTTAGACAGTGAAATGAAGTTGAACATATTCTCTAATCAAGAGGCCAGTCAAGGCCTATGCTATGTTGGACCCAAAAAACAGAAGATAGTTAACTTTTCTCACCGCGATTATGAGAATGTTCTTGCTTCCCTCAGAAGTCTTAATCTTGAATGTGTTCATCCTCTGGCAAAGAGTAATGTACAAAATATCATAGAAAACCCATATTCTTTGATAGAGGCCATCGACAGTGGTGTAGAAGTTGGTAATAAATATAAGAACATTAGTACAGGTGGCAATGTGCTCGCCAAGATTTTGTTTGGGGAGCCTAATGAGCAGGAGCTAAAAGCATTAAAGGGTACAGGTTTTGTCTTTATTGTAGAGTCTTCAGCATAGAAAAATAGTAAGATCTTAAGGGAGTTAAATATGACAGTTCAAAACGAAAAGTTATCATTACTTTTTTACAAGGATGGCTCGCGTGTTATGTACGCTTCACATGTGCAAGACTCTGACTGGCATCGTGGGTGTTCCAATGTCATTAAATCAAAAAAGCCATACAAGTGTGTAATGGGGTGCGAACTGCCAGTAGGTTCAGGGTATACTTCTCTGTCAATGGTAGCTGGATATGGGAGATTGGACAGTTACGTTGACTTTGCCCTGTGTAATGAGCATTTACAAGAAACAGAAGCATTGCTAGAACAAGAGCTCAGTGATGCGGAGTCTGAATCTGTTCTTGAATGCTGGTTAAGCATAATCGATAGGTAGGAATTTTAATAGTAGTAACGCTGCCAAAGTTTCTTATGTGTTGTGGTATATGATGAAACTATTTTCATAATGCTTTTATTGGAGTTTCTACTAAATATGATGATACTTACCTTTTGAGAAGCGCTAATTACTCCGAAAATTAGCCTACTTCGCGATGATACTTTATTTTCACCCCACATCAGACTGTTGAAAAAGGGCTGGACACAGATCTAGCCCTTTTGTAACTCCCCCAAAAAATGAAACAGTTTATAAGTAGAATTTTCCATTAACTAAAATAGGAAAATTTAC